>CALRGR010000001.1 GCA_943357985.1 Candidatus Levybacteria bacterium GW2011_GWA1_37_16
GGCTCGCCCGAAAGCTTGCCATAATACGCCTTAGAAACTTCTGGACTAGGAACTTCCGTCAACCGACTCTCGGTGATGCGTGGTTGATGGGCTAGGGCGAAAGCGGGCACGAGAAAGAGCCAAGGGAGTGAAAGAATGATAATTTTCTGGAATGTTTTTAACCTCATAGTTATATTATTTCATTTTTTTTCGAAAAATTGAAGTGCCTTGAGCGAAACGGCAATCATTGGCTCCAACCGCGTATTGCTTTCGCAAAAGGTGGCGATTGAACCCAAAATATCTTGGCAAATACTATATAATCTGCCTGCCGAGGCGCGAAGTGCCGAGGCAACAAACTCGCAACATACAATTTGGCTCCTTGGGTAGGACTCGAACCTACGACCAATCGCTTAACAGGCGACCGCTCTACCACTGAGCTACCAAGGATTACAGATTCGATTTTATCATCAAATCGGTTTTAAATCCAGACTTAACTCTATCTAAAACAGTTATTTTTAAAATTACTATTATGTAGTATGCTAGTGGGTATAAGAGCATATAATTTAATTAGTTATATTCGCAATCTAAAAAGAGAGCATATAATATTGCTTTGTATATTTTTATTGGCAGTTTTGTTCCGCTTTTATAATTTAGGACAAACTCCTCTTTATTTTCATCAGGATGAAGTAATGAATGGTTATGTAGGCAGGTTTGTTTTGCTTAATGGAAAAGATATTTATGGAAACAGCTGGCCGCTTTTATACTTTAATAGGTTTGGTGATTATCCTCCGATTCTGCCTATGTATCTATCCGGTATCGCAACTTTTATTTTTGGAGTTAATGAATTTGCAGTCAGATTTCCTTCCGCATTCTTTGGATCGTTGTTGATTTTTCCTGCCTTTTTCTTGGGAAAATTAATTTTCCAGGATTTTAAAACAGCTTTATTTTCCAGTTTCATTATTGCAATATTTCCTTGGCATATCGTCTTATCTCGGGCAACAGCAGAAGGAATCTTGGGTTTAACAGTTTTTTTTGTTGCTCTTTTAATGATTCTAAAAGGCATAAAGGAGAAGAATAGATCTTTGGTTCTATTCTCTTTAATACCGTTTTTTATTACATACTTTCTGTACCCTTCATTTCGTGTACTTACTCCGCTTGCTCTTTTTCCCACACCTTTTCTTATTGGCAAAAACACAAAAAGAATTAGAGCTGTGCTTATTGGATCGTTTCTGATATTTACTCTTTTAACACTTATGATAGCCTTCACTACTTGGGGAAAAGGCCGCTTTTTGCAAACGTCCGTTTTTAGCAATCAAGACATTGCAAAAAGTATTAATATCAGCAACGCCGCTCTAAGTAACGATGAAGGCAGTAACTCGGTATTTATAGCAAGAGTTTTCCATAACAAGATAACAGGGTATTTTAATATACTCAGCAGTCAGTATTTAAGCTATTTTTCAACTGAATTCCTTTTTACCAAGGGGGGTTTGCCTTTCCGTTATAACGTACCGGATCAAGGTCTTTTATATAAAACAGTTTTCTTTCTAATCATTGCCGCATTCTTGCCTACTAAAAAGAAAATAAATAAAAGTTTTTTTTCTTATCTGATATGGCTTCTTCTTATTGCTCCAATTCCTGCCGCTCTTACTGTAGATGATGTACCAAATGTACACAGGGCTGTTTTTATGATATTGCCTTTGGCATTTCTGGCAGGGCTCGGATTGGCAAATCTGGAAGATTTTCTAAAGTACAAATACAAGTCCATATCTTTGGCAATTGTTATTGTAATGATTGCTTTGACCTTTGAATCAACATATTTTTTGCACCAATACTTTGCTCATGAAGCGTCAGTTAAAAGCATATTAAGAAATGGAGGAGATAAAGAATTGATGCTATTTTTAAAGAATAATAAAACCTCTTTTTCTAAAGTTATTATGCCTGTTTATGACACTCTTCCTCTGTATTATCTTTTTTACACAAATGACTTTAATAAATCTCACGCTGGCCAATTTGGAAAGAACATTGTAATTTCTAAAATCGGCAATGTAGGATTTGCAGATAGTTGGTGTCCTTCTAAAACGATAAATGCAAAGAACTTGCCCGCCAAGACTTTGGTAATTGATGACGGTGCTCAGTGTGTGGACTTTGGAGGACTTAAAAAAATAAAAGCAATAACTCGAAAAGATGGAACTGTTGCTTTCGTGCTTTTAGCAAAATAATTTACACAACTTCGTTTTTAAATTCCTTATAGAGTTTTTGGATTTTGGGATCTATTATATATTGGCAATAAGGGGCATCTTGATTTCTATCATAATAATTTTTGTGATATCCTTCAGCCTCATAGAATTTATCAAAAGGAGTGATTTCGGTAACTATTTTATTTTTATATATTCCTGATTTTTCTGTTTCTTCTAAAACTTTTTCCGCAATTTCTTTTTGCGTCTTGTCATGATAGAAAATCGCAGATCTATATTGGGTGCCAATGTCATTTCCTTGCTGGTTTAGAGTTGTAGGATTATGAAGTTTAAAAAAAACACAGAGAAGATTCACGAAAGATAAAATTTTGGGATCAAATACAATTTGAATTGCTTCTGCGTGTCCTGTTTTTCCCGAGCAGACGTCTTCGTATGTTGGATTTTCTCCGTCAGCTGGCGGATTTCCGCCGGTGTACCCTGATATAACTGACTCAACGCCTTTTAATCTTTTAAATATTGCTTCCGTACACCAAAAACATCCACCTGCCAAAGTTGCAGTTTCCATATTTATATTCTATCAGAGGTATCAAGTTTTGTAGCATTTTCTATTTTGAATTTTCCTATTTTTGTTCTTCTTAGGTTTGCAAGGGTTGCCGGAATCCCGAGTTTTTTTCCCAACTCTTCCGCGATTGAGCGGATGTAGGTGCCGCTTGAGACCTCAATAGTCAGCGCCAAAATATAAAAATCCTCATGCTTAAAGCTATTGGTAAGTTTAATATTTAAGATTTCCATTTCTTTTTCAGGAGGTTTTATGTCTGTTCCTTTTCTTGCGTGTTTATAAAGTGGCGTGCCTTTTATTTTAATAGCAGAATATAGAGGGACGGGTAGGGTTATTTTTCCCTTCATGTCTTTTATAATGGTTTTCACTTTTTTAATATCGATTGCATCAACAATCTTTCTTTCCAATACTTCTCCTTCTAAATCTCCGGTTTTTGTTTTTTGACCAAGTAGCACTTCTGCTTCATAGACTTTTGGAAGTTTAAGATATTCATTTAATTTCTTTGTCCCTTTATTTATTCCAATTATCATAAGCCCCGACGCAAGGGGGTCCAGCGTGCCGGCGTGTCCCATTTTTCTAATGCCTAATTTTCTCCGTAAAATTCTTATTACATCAAAAGAAGTTATTCCTTTTGGCTTGTCTATTAATAGTATGTCTTCCATAATTTCGTATTATAAAGCATATGACTAGCATGGTATACTTTCGTTATGAATTCAATTAAAACAGCCTAGTTTTTTGACGTAGATGGAGTTTTAACGAATCCGGTAGAGAAAGTTGTAAATCTCCAAATACTTTCCGAGATAGCAAAGAGGCTCGAGCAGGGAGAGCCGGTCGCTCTTGTCACAGGACGCTCAGTTGATTTTATGAGAGACAAGGTAATAAAGCCACTTAAGGAAAAACTAAAGAACTTATAAAAGATCAATTCTCGGATGTCACGTTTTTTGATGAAACTAAAAAAACTATGATTTCAACAGAAATGAAAGACGGAGAGGATTTAGACAATTACCAGAGAGATCAGCAAATTCTAAACGAAAAGCTAGTTCAGCTTGTAGTGCAAAGCGGATTGGAAGATGTATTGGAAGTTGACCCGACCACAATTGCAACAGATATTCAAAATAAAACGTCGGCAAGAATTTTGCTGCAAAGAGAGTTTTAGATTGGCTTGAAGAGAGGGGCATTAGTCCCTCAAGGTTTGTTGCTTTTGGAGACAGTAAATCTGATATTCCAATGGCTGAGGAAGTTGCAAGAAATGGATTTAGCGTAAAGATGGTTTTTGTAGGTAAGCTAGAAGATATTGAAGGAGTAAATGCTTCTTTTCCAATAATCAGAACAAGAGGTTTATACGAAAATGGGACTTTGGAATATCTAAGAGAAAATTTGAGTTGACAGAAAGGCCCAGTAGTACTATTCTTTAGTCATGAGATTTATAAACTTTTTTATAGGCGATGCTTTTGCTCATTGCGATATTCCTTGTGGTATTTATGATCCTCATGGTGCGCAAATGGCAGCACATACTGTAATCCGAATGCTTCAACTTATTTCCGAAGTTGATAGAACTGATGAAACTAAGGCAGAGCATGATATTGCAAGAATAACCCACGTAAAGGAAGATCATGGAGATCTGGTTGAAGACGAGCTTGGTACTTTAGAGAATGATTATTTCAAGCCGGAACATTATAAAACTTACCCGGAATTGAAAGAACTTTTGGTAACCGGCGTAAAGCTTTCTATTGAGGTAAGGCAGCATGTAGATATGGAAAAGGCAAAACAGCTTCTGGAAACTGTAATGAAAATTGCAGAGATTTTTTACAAAACTAAAGGGTTAGAATCGGCTCGGGTCAAAGCCCCTTATCCAACAGGTCTGGACATAGTTGTACCCGCTTCGCAGCGAGGCGAGCAAAAATAATGCTTCTTAAGCTTCTTAGAATTCACGGACATAGCATGAAACCACAGATTTTAGACGGGCAAAAAGTTTTAGTTAGTAGTCTTCCTTATTTCTTTTCAAAGCCTAAAATAGATGACATTGTTGCTTCTAAATTAGATAATGGAATCTTTGTAAAGAGAATAAGTTCGATTTCAAATGGAAAGTATTTTTTGAGAGGAGATAATAAAAGTGACAGCTTAGACAGTCGTAAGTTTGGTGAGATTTCAAGAAAACATATTTTGGCAAAAGTAATATGGTATTGACATTATTTGGCAAGTCTTAAAAATATCCAGCGGAGTTTATCTGCAATTTTATAAAGCTGATATAAAGGTTTATTTATAACTAAGTCATAACTTCCAATAAATTCTACAATTTGTGCTCCATATCCCTGTTTAAATTTATGAAACCCGTACCAAGAATCTTTTTCATCTGGGTTTGGACCTAATGCTCCCCACATATCAAAATTTTTAAGACCCAATTTCTTACCAAATTTTATTACCTCCCACATCATAAGATTTGATGCCATCGTTTCTCTGTATTTAGAACTAGACGCGCCGTATGGGTAATAAAGCGTATCTTTGAAAACAAATAAAATCCAGGCAGCTAAAACTTCATCTTTATATTTGGCTAAAAACAAATGTGCCGTTAATCTGTCTCTTGAGAGCTTGCCCTGAGCTTGCCGAAGGGTTTCCCACATTAATCTGTGATAATTTTCTGTATGAGCAAAAAAGCCTTGTCTTTGGGTTGTCTCTTTTGTTAGTTTCAAATACTGCTCAAAGGCTTCATTTGAATTATCCTCGATAATTTCTATGCCATGCTTTGTTGCAACTCTTATGTTGTAGCGGGTTTTTGAATGCATATTTTTTAAAAGATCTTCTTCACTTTTTGTAAGGTCTAAAATAAAAGTATACTTTGTAAAAAGAGGATGAGCAGCTGGAGCAAGACCCAGCTTTATAATCTCGCTTTTTCTTGTTAAGGAGGTTATAGTATTCGGTTCGAGTTGAATAAATACACAACTGTTTTCTTTGCCAATTCTGCGAAGTTCTGAGACTGTTTCTTTATTAGGCATTTCTCCTTTTGGGAAATAGCCAATATTAAAAGAGGTGTGAGGAATTGCGTGAATTGTTATTTGATAATTTTTTTCTCTAATAACTTTTACGCCAGACTTCTGTCTAAACTGTCCCCATTCAAATGACTGTAAAGGGTGGTTTGATTTTGTATTAGCTCTCATAGATATTCGTTATCGTTACCAAGCTCGCTTCCTGAAAAGTCCCGTTCAATTAAATGTTCCGGCAAATCAAGTATAAACCTAGAAATAGTATTTGATGTCCGTGTCCCAAAAAAAAGTCTTTTTCTGGCATACGTTAGAAAAAGTTTTTCTTTTGCTCGAGTAATTCCAACATAGCAAAGTCTTCTTTCTTCTTCAAGTTCTGATTTGTCCATTAGGGCTCTTGAGTGTGGAAAAAGTCCTTCTTCCATGCCAACCATAAAAACAATTGGGAACTCAAGACCTTTTGCGGCGTGAAGCGTCATAAGGGTAATAGCGTTTTTCTTTTCTCCGTTTTTTGGATGATCCGGCATATATTCTTGTTCAACAAGGGCAACATTTTCTAGAAAATTAGAAATTTGCGGAAACTCGATTGCAACTGAGCGCAATTCCTTAATATTTTCAAGCCTCTGCCTATCTTCTTCATCATTTTCATCATACAAAGATAAATATCCTGTTCTTTGCATTATAGAATCCAATAAGTCGATGCTATCCTTGTTAATTTCAATAGTTTCCTCCCTGTATTTTTCAAATTTTTCAAGTCTTCCTTTCCCTAGTTTTTTAATTCTGTTGAAAGAAACCATATCTTTTGGATTAGATATTACCCTAAGATAAGAGAGAATATCTTTAATTTCTCTTCTTTCGTAAAACCTTGTTCCTCCTATTAAGGTATATGGAACTCCAAAGTGTAGTAAGACCTCTTCAATTACACGAGATTGCGCATTAGTTCTGTATAAAATTGCAACGTCATTATAATTAAGCCTAATGTTATCTACGAAATTAAAAAGCTGTCTTATTATGAATTTTGCTTCATCTTGTTCATTTCTTGCTTCATATAAAACTATATTTTCACCTTTTGAATTTTCTGTCCACAAGGAAAGGATTGGATGGGAAGTATTTTTTGAAATAACAGAATAGGCGGTATCTAATATGTTTTGAGTTGATCGGTAGTTTTGAGATAGGGAAAAAGTCTTTGTGTTTTCAAAATCCTGTTTAAATTTTGTTAAATTTGTAAAATCTGCTCCCCGCCAACTATATATGCTTTGGGAAAAATCTCCTACTACGCAAATATTTTTCCATTTGCCGGATAGCATTTTGGCCAATGTGTATTGAGCATGGTTTGTATCTTGGTATTCATCAATTAAAATATAACGGAAACGATTTTGATACTTTTCTAAGATATCGGGGTTTTGTTTTAAAAGAGTTATGGTCTTAAGCATTAAGTCATCAAAATCTACAGCATCATTTTCTTTTAAAATCTTTTGATAGAGAGGATAAATCTTTGCAACAGTTTCCTGAAAATAGCCTCTTGCAAAAGATCTATAGTCGTCATCATAGATTAGTTGATTTTTTGCCTGGGATATAGTTGATAAAACTGAATTTGGCTTAAAGTCTTTTGTAGAAAGAGATAAATGTTTTAATGCTTCCTTTATTGCGTCTTGTTGATCTTGAGTATCATAAATTATAAATTTATCTGACAGTCCTATATGTTTTCCCTCAATTCTTAAAATCTTGGCGCAAAGAGAATGAAAAGTCGCAATGGTTGGTCCGCCTTGGCTCGACGAGACAGGTTGTCCGTCTCCTTTTGAAAGATTTACTCTTACTCTTTCCTTCATCTCGGCTGCTGCTTTATTTGTAAAAGTTACCATTAGAATATTGGTGCCAGAGATGCCCTTTTCTTCCATAAGATAAATTACCTTTGAGGTTAGTACTTTGGTTTTTCCACTTCCTGCACCTGCTAAGATGATAACCGCGCCCTCTGTTTGTATTACTGCTTCCTTTTGTTCTTTGTTTAAGTCCTTGAGAAAATCTTTTTGCATGAGCTATAATGAAGAGGTTCGCGTTCTCAATTGTATCACATGGGAAACCACTTAATTTTAGCTAATTGGAAGTCAAATAAGTCAGTAATAGAGGCTCTAGGGTGGCTTAAAATGTTAAATATCTCAGAAACAAATCTTGAAAATAAAGAAGTTATTGTTTGTCCTTCATTCACGGCTTTGCAGGAAGTTTCAAAATTTGTTGCAGAAAACAGCCTGCCTGTAAAAATAGGCACTCAGGATGTGTCTCCTTTTAAAGAAGGATCTTATACAGGAGAGATAAATGCGATTCAGATAAAAGAATTTGCAAAGTATGTACTAATTGGACATTCGGAAAGAAGAGAAAATTTCCATGAAGATGATAATGTATTGGCAAATAAGGTTTCCATAGCAGTTTCTAGTGGTGTAATTCCAATATATTGTGTTTCTGATGTAGGCATGAAGATTCCTTCAGAGGTTAAGATAGTAGCATATGAGCCTTTGTCCGCAATTGGTACAGGAAATTCCGATACTCCAGAAGATGCCAATTCGGTTGCAAAAGCCATTAAAGACGCAAACGCAAACATTACGAGTGTCTTATATGGGGGGAGTGTGACGCCGGAAAATGTCGCAAATTTTACAAAAATGGAAAATATAGATGGGGTCTTAGTTGGTAAGGCAAGTCTTGATGCTTCTGATTTTTCAAAAATTGTCCAAAATGCGTAAGAGAAATAACAAAAATCTTATTGTAATTTTAGGTATTTTAATAGCTGTTCTAATTTTAGGAAAAGTTTTACTATTGGCTGTTAAATATTCTCCGGTTCTACTCCAGCTTGTTTTTAACAAAGAAGTATCACTTAAAACATCCAATGAAAATATAAATATCTTGCTTTTGGGAATTGGTGGCGGAAAACATGATGGGCCAAATCTTTCAGACACTATTATTTTTGCAAGTATTAGTCAGCCTAAAAATAAAATTACTCTTGTTTCTATTCCGCGTGATCTTTGGGTGCCTGATCTTTCTGCAAGAGTAAACGTTGCGTATGCTCAAGGGGAAAATCAAACAAGAGGTGGGGGTTTGGTTTTAGCAAAAGCTGTTGCTTCAAAGATTGTTGGTCAATCAATTGACTATGGAGTACGTGTTGATTTTGCAGGATTTGTTAAAGCGATAGATGTGGTAGGAGGACTTGATATAAGCGTAGGAGATGTTTTGGATGATTATATTTATCCCGTTGATGGAAAAGAGGGTAATTCTTGTGAAAAAAGCGATGAGGAGATAAAAGTTTTTACGGAAACCATTGCGACATCTTCTGTTTCTACTGAGCAAGATTTAGCGCAGTTTTTCCCATGTCGTTATGAACATATACATTTTAATAAAGGTCAAAATCACATGAATGGTATGCAAGCTTTGCAGTTCGTGCGTTCTAGGCATGCTCTAGGAGATGAGGGAACAGATTTTGCAAGGAGCGCAAGACAGCAAAAAGTTATAAAAGGCTTTAAGGATAAGGTGCTTTCCGTAGGAACGCTTATAAATCCAGCAAAAGTTTTGGGCCTTTATGATATTTTGAAAACTAGCATTGATACAGACATAAAGCAAGATGAGTTTGATGATTTTATAAGGCTTGCGCAAAATTTAAAAAATGCAGATATAAAAAGTGCAGTCTTGGATTATGGAGATGAACAAAATGGACGTGCGGGGCTTTTAATCAATCCTGTGCCATCTGATGATTACAATTTTGCCTGGGTTCTTATTCCAAGAGTTGGTAGTGGAGATTTTTCCGAAATTCAAAAATATGTAACCTGTGAAATAACAAAAGGAAATTGCCCAGTCTCCCAAACCCCAACCGCTAAATAACTCCGAGCAATAGGGGATGTTAGAAATTATTTATCTTATAAATCTTTGTTGTACCAGAAGTGAAAGCTACTTTTCCTAAGCTCGAGAATTTTTTTTCACTTAGGTTTGGGTATTTTTGGCGTTCCATATTCCCAACGTAAACATATAAGATGTTGTACTTTTTAAGTAATTGCCTAGTTGTGTTTATATCAGCAGTTTCGTAAAGAGTTTTAACATCGGTAATTCTTGGTGCTGGAATGCTGTAGTTTCCTCGCCAAAGCCATTCATGTACTGTCCAGCCCAACACCGTAGGAAGCCCGGTGTTTGCAGAAATTCTGGCAAAATCTGTATATGAATCTCCTTGTGCTTCTAAAATTACCAGGCTTCCTTTTATGTTTTTATTTATCCAATTTATCGCGGCATAGTCATCGGAATATAAAGTTTTAAGATATCTTCCTCCATCAAGCCCAAAATAATTTTTAAGATTATTATAATAAGAATTAATTGCAAATACGGGATAGGATAAAACTAAAAATGACAAAAATGCACCCAAAACAAAAATTAATAAAGTCTGAGGATGTATTATTTTTGTTTCTTTAAGTTTGGAAAATATTCTAAAGATTATATAGGCACTACTTATCTGAAGCATAATAAATGCTTGATATGTAAATTTAAACATAGTGTTTGCTCTGTAGTGACCGGAGTAAATGTCCTTTATGTAGATAAACTCAGATAAAACTATGAGAGCAAGAGATAAAATTATAAGAAGTAATATGAAAATATCCGCGTCTGTTGTTTTCGTCTTCGCTTTTTTGATAAATAAAATAAAAGCTGTTATCCAGAAAAAGAAAAATCCATACAGAATTAAAAGTTGCCAGATGGGAGAGCGCCCGCAATGATCTGCTTCAAATATAAAAGGGCCAATATTGCCAAGATTTATTAAAAATTGGGGAGGGCATATTATTCCAATGCCCTGAGTGAAAGGTTTAAAATTAATACTAAAAGGAAGAATAAATATAAATGTTGCTACAGCAATAACAAGTAAATACGAGAAGGCGGAGAAGATAGAATTCCTTTTCCACTGGATGTAAAAAATCACAAGTGCAGTAAGTAAAAAATAAGTAACAGTATCCCATGTATTTGTCATATACAGTATCGCAAGCGATAAGCTCAAAACTAATAATTTAAAACTTATAACTTTAAGCTTTTGTTTAAGAAAGATTGATAGAAGAAGAGCTATAGTAAGTAAAACAAATGGTATAGAAAGTACATGAGCATGTAGGTCTGATACTACAAAAGAATAAATGGGAAATTCATGAATAGTGTTATGAATAAATCTGGTCGCGTTTGGATACCAGTATGAGTTTGGGAAAGAATTTGGTGAAAAAATTAGCTGCCAAAAGGGGATAGAATTTTCACTCGAATAGGGCAAGAAGAATGCATAAATTGTTTGCAAATTTCCAGCCAAAGTTACAAAGATGGCCGTTAACAGTCCGGCAATTATTGCTTGAGGTTTCTTTACCTTATCTTTTAGGTGATAAAAAAGGCTTGCTCCGATTGAAAATGAGCAGGTAAATGTAAAAGCAAAAATTGTTGCAACGGATAAATTAAAAGTTACTGCAGATTTAATGTCTGAAAGCCTGCTTAGCAACGCGATCATTAGATGCCCAAAATAATAGTAGTTTATAGAAAACGGAGTAAGCCACATATCCTTTGGAGGGAAAAATTCGGATCTAAGTATTGAGTTTATAAATCCAAAGTCCATAAATTTTTCAAGTCCGCGTACATCAGGATTTGTGCCGCGGATAAAAGTCCAAATCAAAAGTGCCGATATAAAAATAAATTCTTCAAAAATAATAATTCTAAAATTCCTTCTGAGTATTTTTCTAACGCCCTTAATAAAAATCATATTGATCGCTAGGATAAATATAAGTAAAAGGATGATTGAAGGTCTGGTAAATGGAAGAATATGAAAAGTTCCTAGAATAAAAACACAGTAGGATAAAACTCCAATGCCTAATATTTTTGAAAATATATATCCATGGTCTATGAAATTAGAAAATATTTTGAAAGTTAGAGGAAGAAAAGAGAAACCGATTAATAGTAACATAAACCACCATTGCAAAATCAGTAAAATATCGTTAATCGGCATAAGGAAGATTTATTATATTCTAACGCGGGTAAAAATAAAAAGAAAAGCACCGATAAATATCAGAGTAGCACCAAGGATTCCTATTGTTGGAAGAGTAGAACTTCCTGCGGGAGGAAGAATTGTCGTTGGTGTTGGTGTTGAAGTTGGCGTTTGGCTGGGCGTTATTATTTCTGTGGGAGTAATAGTAGCAACCGGAGTTATTGTCAGAGTTGGAGTAGGTATTGGAGTTAGGGTTGCAGAAGGTGTTGCGCTTTCTCTCACCTGGGAACCGGAAGCGTATACGGTAAATTGCTGAGTTATAGTTTTTAGTATTCCAAATGAGTCTTTTGTTTTAATTGTAATTGTGTGCGTGCCGGGCGTTAAAGAAGTGTCAGGTCTATAATTCCAATTCCCGTTCTGATCAGCTACAACCCTTGCGCTTATGTTACCGTCTGAATGTATGGAGATTTCCACGTCTCCATTTGGCGTAGCTTTTCCTTTAAATAAAGGTTGATCATCTGAAAAACCTTGGTCTTTTTTCGGTGTTAATATTTGAGGTGTTGTATTGGAGGACGAAGGAGCTGTACTTGGAAAAACCTGGTTAGCAGAGGGAGTTGCCGTACTATCCTGTAAAGGAGAGTTGCTTATTGTAAAGTCATAATTTTTAGATAGTGTGATTGTTGGAACATCACTTATATCCACAATTCTAATGGAAGCCTGGGAACTTACAGAATTTCCAAATATTGAAAGTTTTGCAACTTCTTCCGGAAGTAAGTCATAGTAAGAAGCAAGATTCGCGGTTTTTATTGAATTTAGGGGTAAATTGTAACTTCCGTCTAATTTTGTTAATGTTGACAGAGTTTGTGCTCCTGCAATATTTAAATAGATTACTTTATTCGAACCGTTGCTCCCATCGGGCATTACAATTTTACCTGAAAGATTTCTCCTTTCTGTTGACAGAGATAAGTCAAGAGGTGGTCCTGTTTTTACATCGTACAAAACACCGTTTTTAAGATATGTATTTTGTCCAGAAATTATGGAGAATAGATATGAAGTCTGCGGATTTAAATTCTTGACTGTCATAACGTGTGTGTTATGTGCTGTTAAAGTTTTGTCTCTGTCGTCAAGAACCGTAGTGCCAAGACTTGCATTTTGTCCAACACTTAAAGATCCAAAAACTTTGCCGTCCGTTGTGTAGGAAGCTGTAAAGGATGTATCTGTCACATTGCTAATTTGTACGTTTTTGGGCTCATCCGATGGGCTTGCCTGACCTATAAAATTAACTCCGGTTTTTGTTAAAAAAGATGTTATTGCAATGCCTGCAACAATTGCCAAGAGTCCAAATAGAGTAGGAATACGTTTGTTCCCAATGTTATTCATTTATTTAAGTGTTCCTCCTGATGTAGAAGCGCTTTGAGTGCTTGTATTTTGTATTAAAGCAGATTGTGACGCCGGAGGTATAGTAGGAGTTGGAATTGGTGCACTTTGGGTGGCAATATAGTTATAAATAGGAATTACTTGGATTCTTTGTTTCAAATAAGAAATTGTCTTCGTATCAAAAGTTGCGTTAATTGGGGCAATCTGTACATTTAAGGATTCGGGAATTGTAGATGTAACAATGTTATGATAAATATTAAATATTATCCAGAAAACTATAAGAACAAAACTGGATACAATTAAAAGAAGAATATCTTTTTGTTTCATATTAATTTTTGAAATAAGCAGTTCCTTTAAGGCTTAGTTGAATAATTCCGCTTTGATCTGCTTTTCTATTTAGTCCAATAAGATCCAAAGAAACCACTCTTTGCATGGTAGATATTGAATCAATAAGTTTCAATGTATTGTTGTAGTCTCCTTCAGATGAAAGAGAAAACGAGTAAGATGAATATTTTTTTTGAGCTGTTTTTGGAGTTGTAATTTCTACTTCAAAGGTTTGAATTCCTATAAGCGTGACACTTGCATCCTTTGCTATAGATTGAAGATGCGCAACTAGTAGCGAAATCTGTGGATCTTGTGGTAATGACCCCAATACGTATGGAATGTCTGTTTCTATTTGTTGGTATTGTTTGCCAAGAGATGAAAGGTTATTAATTTTTTGCGTGAGCTGTTCTTGCGTAAGCTGATTATCTGCAAGTTCACGCCGCAGTCTTAGAATAGTTGAGATAGTAGGATTTATAGCAAAAAGAGCAAAGAACGAAAGAGCTATGAAAGTAAGTATTACGCTTGTGAATTTTTGAGCTTTTTCCTCTTTTAAATTTGGAAAAAGCTCAAGGTATTTACTTTGCCTTAAGTTTTGTATGATCTTATTGTTGGGTAGTTGCATTGGAATTTTTATTAGGCTTTAAAGTAGCCGTTACACTAACTGTAATCAAGGAAGTTGAGGGGATATTCTCTATTTTGTCTACGCTAATTCCGGCTATGCCCGGATAGCTTTTTAAAGAGTCTACAAAAGTTCCAAGAGTTGAGATTTGGGAAAATCGGGCATTAATCTTAACGTTTGTATCGGAATTTGTAATGTTATCAAGGGTAGCGTCGGCGGGAGATAGCGCAATAATATCTTTTAAGATTTTTACTTCATCTTGTCCCAATTTTGAAAATCTTGCAGATACAAATAGTCTGTCTTGAAGATTTCTATACTTATCTTCATTTGTTTTTGAAAAAGCTATGATTGCTTGTTGCTGTTTTATTTTTGTGTGTAAATCTATAAGTTGTCTATCAAGAAAAAACCGATAAAGGAATACGGAAAGAGCAATGATCTCGGTAATTATAATAACCACTCTTCCCGCGGATAAAGCCCAGCTTAAGAATTTGTCTGTAAAGCTAACCCGCTTTTTAACTAAATTTATATCCAAATAGGAACTTTCTGGCATACAATTTTAGTCTAGGAGAAATTAGCTCATTTGTCAAAGAAAATGGAGACTATTTTTTGGTGACTTTTTTCTTTTTTTTAATTGTTTTGGTGGTTTTAGTAGAAGTGGTTGCTTTTGGCGATTTTCCTGATAATTTTTTAGCTAGAGCCGATTTTAAATGAGAAGCCTTGTTTTTGTGAATTATATTTTTCTTTGCGGCTTTATCAACAATGCTCACAGCTTCTCTGAAGTTTTTTTCATCTATCTTCTTAGAAGCATTTTTGATGGCTTTTTTTAGAAGTTCTTTAAGCTTTTTGTTTGCTATAGTTCTCTTTTTATCCTGTCTTAATTTTTTCTTGGCTGATTTTATTACTGGCATGTGGAGATTTTACCATGATATACTGTAAATCACAAGCCTGCCTGCCGGCAGGTATTATTATGCCTACTGATTTTTTCAAAAAAGGTTTTAATCTTCTTCTTGCCCGCCAAACTAATATTATTTCCGCAGCATTTGTAATCATGATAACTGTCATTTTGTCTCAGGCATTAGGTCTTGTTAGGCAAAGATTGCTTGCTTCCATATTTGGGGCATCAGATATTTTGGGAGTATACCTTGCATCATCCCGGCTTCCGGATTTTTTATTTCAGCTTGTTATTGCAGGCGCTTTATCATCTGCTTTCATCCCTATTTTTTCGGGATACTTGGCAAAGAATAAAAGGGAAGAGGCAAATAGGCTTGGCTCAACACTTCTTGTTTTTAGCCTTCTAATTTTTTCAATTCTGGCAGTTATACTTTTTATATTCGCTGAATACTTTTCAAACCTTATGGCTCCCGGATTTTCCCATGACCAGGTTATTTTAATGGGAAATTTAACAAGAATAATAATTTTTGGAGAAATTTTATTTATGATTGGAAGTTTCTTGTCAGCAGTGCTCCAGTCTAATAATCATTTTTTTGTTGCAGGTATTGCAGCCGCTTTATATAATCTTGGAATAATTATTGGGATATTTGTACTTTCTCCAATCCTTGGAATATATTCTGCTGCTTATGGTGTGGTATTAGGAGCTCTCATATTTGTCTGCGCACAAATTCCAGGAGTCTTAAAAGTTGGTTTTTCCTTTAAGCCGTCTTTAAATTTTAGAGAAAGCGGCATGAAAGAAGTTATACAGCTTATGTGGCCAAGAACAATTGGGATAGCTATATTCCAGCTTGGAGCGCTTCTTACCGTGACTCTTGTTTCATTACTTCCGGATCCAGGTAGAAGTTATGTAATTTTTGATTATGCACAGATTTTATCTTTTGCTCCAATTGTTCTTTTTGGTCAGTCAATAGCGCAAGCGGCTTTTCCGGTTTTATCCAAAGAGAAAGATCAACTTTCAGAATTTAAAACTGTTTTTACGAACAGCTTTAACCAGATACTTTACCTGATGCTTCCAATCTCCGCACTTTTTCTGGTTCTTAGGATTCCAATTGTCAGACTTATTTTTGGAGCAGGGGCTTTTGATTGGCAGGCAACAGTTTTAACAGGAAGAACGTTAGCTTTTTTTAGCATATCACTTTTTGCACAGGCTCTTGTGTATCTTGTGTCACGCGGGTTTTATGCAATGCATGATGCAAAAACGCCCCTTTATGTTGGTGTTTTTAGTACAGCATTAATGCTTTCTCTTGGATTTTTATTAATTTCTTTTTATCACTTTGGAGTTGAGGGAATTGCTTTCGCTTTTTCAATTGGAAACATTATTAACTTTCTTCTTCTTTTTATATTTCTTGATAAGAAAGTTAATTTTGACAAAATTTCCATGAGTATTTCTATTACTAAAATATTTGTAGCAACTTTTTTTACAGGATTTGCTCTTTATATTCCAATAAAACTTTTAGATCAATTGGTTTTTGATACAACCAGAACTGTAAATCTTCTAATATTAACCGGGATTGCAAGCTTTGCCGGACTTAGTCTTTATCTTTTTTTAACATGGATTTTGAATGTTGAGGAGGCAAAAACTTTTCTTTATGTGTTTAGAAAAATCGGAAACCTGTCTCGCGGCAAGGCGGGCTGGAAAGAAATTCTGGGAAAAAGTGAAGAAGTCATCGGTCCTCCAAGAACCAACCCCTAAATGTTATAATCTCCCAATGAATCAATCTCAAATTAGGAATTTTTGTATTATTGCGCATGTTGACCACGGTAAATCCACGCTTGCGGATAGACTTTTGGATATTACGGGAACTGTTTCAAAGCAGAAGATGCAGGAGCAGTATCTAGATAGTAATCCAATCGAAAGAGAACGCGGAATAACTATAAAACTTGCTCCAGTGCGTATGAACTATTCGCTCGGCGGAGAGGATTACGAACTGAATTTGATAGATACTCCAGGGCATGTAGATTTCTCTTATGAAGTTGTTAGAACTCTTTATGCTTGCGAAGGAGCGGTTTTACTTGTCGATGCGACCAAGGGAATTCAGGCTCAGACTGTTGCCAATTACAATTTTGCAAAGAACCAGGGGCTTACTGTAATTGCCGCAATAAATAAGATTGATTTGGAGTCTGCCAGAATTGATGAGGTAGAGAAAGAACTCCTAGATACCTTTGGTTTTTCAAAAGAAGAAGTTCTCTTGGTGTCCGCAAAAACCGGAGATGGAGCCGAGGATATATTAAAAGCAGTTGTTGAGAAAATTCCCACTCCTTCAGGTTCATCTCAGTTTCCAACACAGGCCTATATCTTTGACTCTATTTATGATGAGCATAGAGGAATTGTAATATTTGTAAGAATTAAAAACGGAAGTATAAAAAAGGGAGATGAAATAATTTTTCTTTCGGACAATACCTCCGCACTTGTTTTAGATGTTGGTTTTATGAAGCCACAGTTTGAAGTTTGTGGGGAATTACTAAATGGGGAGGTTGGGTACATAATTACAAATATTAAAGATATTGAGCAAGCAAAAGTAGGAGATACAATTACGACTACTAAAAATAGAGGCGCCGCGCTTCCGGGATTCTTAAGTCTTAAGCCTTTTGTATATTTATCTATTTATCCAACCTCAAATTCCGAGTATCAAAGTCTTAGGAAAGCGATTTATAAACTCAAACTTAATGATGCTTCACTTGTTACTGCACCTGAGCAATCAATAATTTTTGGCCCTGGTTTTAGATGTGGATTTTTAGGTCTCTTACATTCTCAAGTTGTAATAGAAAGGTTAGAAAAAGAAAGCGGAGTTGATGTATTTACAGCACCTCCAACAATTGAATATCTTGTTGATGGTAAATCTGTAACAAGTCCTAAAGATTTTAGAAATGATGCTCTTGAAACAAAAGAGCCCTATATAATAGGTGAGATTTATACACCGGTTCAATATGTTGGGGGACTTCTTGAAATTATAAATGCGAGGCGTGGAAGACAAAAAGATGTTTTCTACTTTGGTTCTCAGGCAAAGCTTATTTTTGAAATTCCACTTGCTTCTGTTGTTTATGATTTTTATGACAAACTAAAATCCGCTTCCAGCGGCTTTGCATCTTTTGATTATGAAATATCAGAATATAGAGTGTCGGATCTTGTCCGTGTGGATATCTCTGTAAATGAAGATATAATTCCTGAACTTTCTTTTATAGTTCACAAGAGCGAGATGGAAAGTTTTTCAAGAAGAATTGTAGAAGTTTTATGCGAGGCAATTCCAAAACATCAATTTGTTATTTCTGTTAGGGCACAGCAGGGAGCAAAAATTATTGCAAGCGATAAGATAGGAACACTTAGAAAGAATGTTCTATCTAAGATGTCCGGTGGAGATAGAACAAGGAAAGATAAATTATTAGATAAGCAGAAAGAGGGAAAAAAGAAAATGAAACAGATTGGAAAAATTTCAATTCCTAAAGAGGCATTTTTATCCGTCCTCAAAGTTTAGAAAGCAAGAAGAAGCGCGCCTAATATAGAAAGCATTATTCCCATGGCTCCAATTCCTACAATTTTATCTCCTGGACCTACCACTAGGGGGGGCGGGGGGGTAACTGTAAGGATAGGCGTAGTTTCTGCCACAGTTGGTGCCACTGTTGGTATTGCTGTTGGGGCTACAACTACACCGCCAGAGCCACCCGTTGATCCTGCGCTTGTTCCTCCTGCGCTTGTTCCTCCTGTTACCGTTATGGTCGTTGTACACGTTGTAGTGGCGCTTGTTGAATTTTGATTATCGGTTAGTACTGCCGAGGCAGTGTATGTTCCTGCATTTTGATATGTATGAGAGATTTGCGCATTAACCTTATTTGTGCCAATTCCTCCTGCCTGTGTGACATCCCCTATTTTTCCATTTCCAAAAGCAAAGCTTACTTTAGTTATTGTTCCATCATCATCTTTCCCCGTTGCCGTAAGAGTTAATGAATAAGGAGCGGCGCCAGTTGCGCTTCTGTCAAGGACAAGGCCACTACAAATAGGATCCTTATTTGTAGATGTTGTAGCGGAACTTCCGCCTTTGATAGTAACTGTTGCAGGAGTTGGTTGGCCTGGAACAAGTACATCTTCATTTGCCTGGTCCTTTGCTCCTACGGATAATACTTGCGTCTGTGTCCTGACGACTTCGATAGATGTTGTTGCACCATTCGTTCCGGCGATTGCCTTTAAATTAATAGTGGCAATTTTTGTTGATGCTGAAATAATTTTTGTCAGATCTGAGCCAACAGATAAGGTTATGGATACATTTCCGGTGGTGTAGGTTGGCCCTTGAAGTGCAGTATCGCCGAAAGCTACTTTGTTCCAGGTAAAACCGTTACTTTGGTCTATGCTGAATTTTGTCTCATCATATTTAACAGTTAATTTCACAAAGGAAACTTGATTTGTTCCCGGATCCATCGTCACATCGACTTTCACTATATCTCCAATACTTGCGGGTTGGGTTTGAGGCGTAAGAATAAGAGTTGTGGCCGGCGCTGCCTGGCTGGTTACTTGCTGGCTTTTTTGAGTCAGAAACACGGTTAAAGGAATTGCAAAAAGAAGAACAATAATAAAACCTAGGAGGAAGATTTTTTTACCTGAAAATAATGACATATTTGCGATACAAAAACGCCTAGATTTATCGTATATAAGAAAGAGGTGGGTGTCAAGCAACTTCCTGCCTTGTCGGCAAGGCGGGTTGACATTAAAGAAGCATTCTTGTTATACTCTGTCAACTGATTTTTAAGCTATGGCAACTAAAATAGACAACAACATAAAACCCTTATTTGATAACGTTCTTATAAAACCTCTTGAAGCAGAGGCTAAGACCGCAAGCGGAATACTCTTGCCTGATTCTGTTAAAGAAAAACCTCAGATTGGAAAAGTAATGGCAATTGGGGAAGGTTCTTTTGACGAAGATGGAGAAAAAAGAATGCCAATGGTTGTTAAAGTAGGACAGAAAGTAATGTACAAAAAATGGGGTGGAAATGAAGTTAAAGTAAATGGTGAAGATTGGGTTCTGGTAGAGCAAAAAGATATTTTGGCAGTTATTGAATAATTATGGCAAAACAAATTAAATACGCGGAAGACGCACGCGAGTCACTCATCAAGGGAATTAACAAACTTGCAGACGCAGTTGTTACTACTCTTGGTCCTAAAGGACGCAACGTTGCGCTGGATAAAAAGTGGGGAGCTCCAAATGTTGTGCATGACGGAGTAACAGTTGCAAAAGAAATAGAACTTGAAGATCCATTTGAAAATATGGGAGCGCAGCTTGTAAAAGAAGCATCCTCAAAAACAAATGACGTAGCAGGTGATGGAACAACCACAGCAACTCTTCTTGCACAGTCAATTATAAACAAAGGCTTTGTAAAGGTTAACGGTGGAGTAAATCCAATGATTCTTAAGGCCGGAATGGAAAAAGCAGTAGAAGCAGTAATGGAAGAAGTTAAGAGAATGGCAGTAAAAGTTACAGATGCAGATATTACAAAGGTTGCAACAATATCGGCTCAAAATGAGCAAATTGGAAAACTTATTTCAGAGGCTTTGCTTAAGGTCGGAAAAGATGGAGTTGTAACAGTAGAAGAAGGCAGGGGAATTGAAATGTCTATTGATTACAAAGAGGGGATGGAATTTGATAAAGGATATGCATCTGCTTATTTTGTAACAAATCCTGAAAAAATGGAAGCCGAAATTGAAGATCCATATATTTTAATTACAGACAAAAAAATCTCAAGCATTGCTGAATTTGTTCCGTTTATTGAAAACTTAGTTAAAGTTTCTAAAAACCTGGTTATAATCGCAGATGAAATTGAAGGAGAAGCTTTGGCTTTGCTCGTTGTAAATAAATTAAAGGGAACATTTAATTCTTTAGCAATAAAAGCACCGGGTTTTGGAGACAGAAGAAAAGAAATGCTTGAAGATATAGCAATTTTAACAGGTGGAACTGTAATTTCTGAAGACACAGGAGTAAAATTTGAAAATGTAACACTTGAGCAGTGCGGAAGAGCAGATAAGGTTTGGGCAGACAAAGAAAACGCAAGAATTATTGGAGGAAAAGGTTCAAAGCAGGCATTAAACGGCCGAGTTGCACAAATAAGAGGAGCAATTGAGACTTCAACTTCTGACTTTGATAAAGAAAAACTTTCGGAAAGACTCGCAAAACTTTCAGGCGGAGTTGCAGTTATAAATGTTGGAGCAGCAACAGAAGTTGAAATGAAAGACAAAAAAGAGAGAGTAAATGACGCAGTTGCTGCAACAAAAGCAGCCTTGGAAGAAGGAATTGTTCCAGGTGGCGGAGTAACTTTACTTCGTGCAAGGAGAGTCCTTGCTAAAGTTAAAGCAAAATTAGCAAATGAAGATGAAAGAATTGGACTTGATATTTTATTTGAAGCGCTTGCGGAACCTCTCAAAAGAATCGCAGGAAATGCCGGAGAAAATGAAGCGGAAGTTTTGAAAAAAGTTGAAGCATCTACTATTGTTGATTTTGGGTTTAATGTAATGACAGGAGAATATGGCTCAATGATAAAAGCAGGAATTGTAGACCCTGCAAAAGTAACACGAAGCGCAGTGCAGAACGCGGCAAGTGTTGGTATGATGGTTTTAACAACAGAAGCATTAGTTACGGATATTCCTGCAAAAAACTCAACACCACCAGCTATGCCAGGCGGCATGGGCATGGACTACTAAAATCTTTTAGGTCTTCTGATATAATCGTTTTATGCCGACAGTAAATATCTATTTTGAAGAAAATCCTGAGTTATAATCGTTAACCCCAGACCTTAAACAATTTATTGCTGAAAAGCTTACTTGTGGAGATATTAAATTAACCCCTGAGGAAATAAGCGTTAGATTTATTAGAATCGATGGGGGACAAATGATCGGAGACATCGAACTTGAGATTTCGGCACATGCCTTTGAAGAAAGAGTAAAGAAGCAGGATGAGATTTGTCTGGAGGTCATGAATTATCTAAAAAATAAAAAACCAAGCCTTGGTAATGTAAAAGTTTGGTTGAAATTATCTGAATTGGGACACAGCTGGGAATAGACTAGATTGTCCCGTTAGCCTCTTTGTGTTATATTATTCTGACTCCTGTCTGCCGCGCGGGCAGGGCTTTTTCTATGAAAAGATTTCTCATGTGGGTTGTTCCTCTTCTTATAGCAATCCCTGTTTTTATAGGAACGGTTGTAATTTTGGCTCAAAAAACAGGAAAAGGTGCGCTTCAAGTTACATCTATTCCTGGTAGTCAAGTCTATCTTGACGGAAAATTAATTGGAAAAACTCCGCTTTGCAAATGTGAGACCGCGGACATGATTCCTGTTGGAGACTATGCTGTAAGACTTGTTCCGTCAAGTGGAAATTTTCTGCCCTTTGAGGAAAAAATTACAATTTACAAATCAGTTCTCACGGTTTTAGATAGAACTTTTGGAAACGGCGCGTCATCTGAGGGAGTAGTTATAACCCTTACCCCAATTTCGGATAAAAATGCTTCCCAATTTTTTTCAATTTCTTTTCCGGATAAGGCACAGGTTTTTCTTGACGGAAGTCCTGTTGGAAAAACAGCACTTCTTTTACCAAACATTAGTCCATCGGATCATGAAGTAACCTTTAAAAAGGAAGGATACAAAGATAAAATAATTAGATTGAGAGCTGTTAAGGGATACAAGCTTAGCTCAATTGTCTTCTTGGGAATTTCGGACGCTATAGCAAGTCCCTCAGCAGTTGCTTCTTCATCTGCTGTGCCTGTAGTCGCAAAAATATTGATTCTTGCAACTCCAACAGGTTTTTTAAATGTTAGAGCATCCTCTTCTTTGTCAAGTGCAATTGTTGATAAAGTAAATCCCGGGGAGAGTTTCGAACTTGTTTCAGAAGTAAGCGGATGGTATGAGATAAAGCTTGAGTCCCCAGCTGACGGAGTGAAAACAGGATGGATTAGTTCTTCATACGCCTCAAAGCAGTAGCTTGTCTGTCGGCAGGATTAAGGACCAACAATATAAACGATTACTAGAACCATTATGATCCAGAGTATAACGGTTGAAAGAAGTGCCTTGTCTGAAAGTAGAACCTTCTCTGGGCTTTCTCCTTCATGTTTCTCATAAATGTCTTGAAGGTAGCGCATAAGTCCATAAACAACAGGGATGATTGTTATCATAAGCCACTTTCTTTGGAAAAACGCCGGCAAAAAATCAGGAAGAATAATATTTATTCCAGGCTTAAATCCTTGAGGATTTTCAAGGAAAGTAAAAAGAGAATAAGAAATAAAAATTGATGTTGCAAAGATAGATGCATATACATCAAGAAGCCTTTCGGAATAATGGGAAAGAGTTTTTCTAATAGCCGCTATATTTGTTTCTTTGTTTTGAGAAATAAGAGTAAGCTCACTTCGTCTTTTTCCAATTGCCAGGAAAAGTGCTAAGGAAATTGCTGTTAAAAGAAGCCAGACGGAAATATGAGATTCACCTGCTAATTCCCCTGCATAAACTCTTATTATGTATCCTGAGGCAATTGCCAAAATATCTATAATGGTGATGCCTTTAAAAAACATTGAGTAAAAAAGTTGAATTGCAAAATATGCAACGGCTACTACAAAAAATGAAGGAGTAATGTAGAGAGAAAAATAGATAGAAGAAATCATTAGAGCTATAGCAATGGAAATGGCTACGGGTGTTGAAATATCTCCATGTGCCAGCGGACGGAATTTTTTAAAAGGATGTAATTTATCTTTTTCAATATCGAAAACGTCATTAATAATGTAAGACGCAGAAGATAGTCCACAGAAAATCAAGAAACCTGCTGTTACGCGTCCTAAAATATCTAAATCAAATAATTGTCCGGAAAATGTAATCGCCGCAAAAATGGCAATATTTTTAATCCATTGCCGGGGTCTCAAAAGTCTTATTATATTTAGCTCAAGCCTGTTTGTTGTCATTATGTCTATTAATTGTAATATGTAAAAAGAGAAGTCCTCCGCCAACTATGATGCCTACCATGATAAGCGCAAATAACTTTCCACGACTCTCAAGCAGTAATGAAAGTGAGCCCAATATAGCAGAAATCATCCAGTAAAACAATGCAACATGTGGTTGCCTAAATCCAATATCTAAAAGTAAGTGATGTAAGTGTTTTTTATCATGCCAGAAAGGAGAACGGCCGGTTAAGATTCGTCTTGAAATTGTAAACATACCATCAATCATGGGAACTCCCATAACAAGTATTGCTGTGGCAAGTTTTGCGCTTGAAAGCATAGATACTGCTGCAAGAAGAAGATAAATTGCCGTTGCTCCGTACCCCGGGAAAATTCTGGCAGGATAGAAGTTAAAAATAAGAAACCCAAGTGATGAACCTGCAATTATAAAAGAGAGTTTTGCTGAAAGAATAGATAAATCATCAAAGCCAAACCTAAGACTCAAAAGCCCAATTACAATTGCAGATATTGCAACGACTCCCGGCATTTGTCCATCTACACCTTTACTCCAATTAAGTATATTCATAACCCAGACAATCCATATAACCGCGATAACTTGTGATAATAGAATATTAAAAGGCAGAATGACACTATTTAAATACACAATTCCTCCAAGCGGATTTGTTATAAACGGAATGCTTATTCCGCTTGCAACAACAATAATTGCACACAGAATGTTTATTGGTAGGCGAATGTATGGGGATAGATCAAATTTATCATCCAGTACTCCTATTAGTAGTGCTATAAATCCCGCAAGAAGAAGCGCCATAACGGTGTTGGTCATTGGTAAAAGAAATATGCTTGCTATTAAAACTCCCGCAAAAAGCGGAATTCCTCCCCCTCTTGGTATTGGTTTTTTATGAATTATTGCCGGATGTTTATGTTTTGTCGGATCATCTATTATGCCAAATTTTTTAATAAGTATTAAAGAAAGGGGGGTTGCAATTACTACTGCCAAAAATGAAAGAACCAATGGAAGAAAAATTATACTGCTATTAGAATAAATCATTTAAATTACCAAACTTATAATAACAAAACTAAAAATTAGTATTAAAAAAGTTGCAAGCAAACTTGTAACAGCAAGAATACGAGAAAGAAGAGGACTTTTGTCATACATATATGAAGATAGAGTTATGTTGCTTGCCATTATAAGAATAGTTATTGCAGGAGGAATAAATATAAAAATTTTGGATCCAATTCTGTTATCTCCCCAAGGAAGTTGGTTGAAGATGGGAATGAAGGGAGGAAGACTAAAAAAACGTAAAACTATGTAAAGAAGTGTTATTCCTATCATAAAGCACGATGCTAAAAAAGCTCTACTAATGATATTATCCGTTCTTGCCGGTTTAAAAAACTCTCTCATAAATTTTTGCGTTCCCTATATTATTAACTTCCTTGTATTCCATAAGCGGAATTTGTAAAGGCGGAACATTTGGCATTGTTATTATAAATTTAGGTTTATTCTGCTCAATGCCTTTTCTTGTATTTTCTATGCCGTCCTTGTACCCTGTTATGTGATATGCAACTGCGTATCTTCCTGGAGGAAGTTTGCCTGTAAGCGCATAGACTTGTGCGTTATCCCCCCAAATAAAAATATTGTCGTTTTTGTTTGTATGCATCTTTATAAATTGAACAAGCTGATAATCCCTTGGAATATTCCTGTCAAAAAACGCTCGATACTGCGTAATGGATTTATTGGATGTGATAAATGAAATAAAATTCTGATAGTAGAAAACTGTTTTTCCATAATATCCAAAGTTTTTTAAAATTAAAATAAAACTTATGACAAAAATTAGAAGGGTAAATTTCCTAAGTTTTTGTTCTGCTGCAATAAGGCCAATAAAAAGACAGAAACTAGGTAAGAGCACCAAGAGATAATGTGTGTATGGGCGTCCGGAAAAGAATGCGTTAAAAAGAGAAAAGGCAAACCAAAGAGAAATAAAAATAAAAGTTCTTGAAAAATTAACCCTTTTGATAAAAAGAAAGAGTGTGCCCCCAAATAGAATAATTAGTTTTAATATAAGTAGCCCCTGGGGAATTATAAATTTATTTCCGTATCCGACATACCCTACATTTTGTAAAAAAGAAGCCTCGATAAAATCACCAATAGCGCCTCTAAATAGAAAGTATATAGCTGTGCCTAAGATAGGAAGAATAAACCCAATTAAAAAAGGAAAAAGATTCTTTGTTTCTTGAATCAGAAATTTTTTTACTTCTCTAAAGTTAGTAATTTTCAGGCTTTGAGGAGCACTTATAACAAGCAGAAATAGAAAAAAAGCAGCAAAATCAAAAATACCAACAATTTTAATTAAAAATGCAAGAGACACCAGCAGCCCCGCAAGCAGTCTGTATCTTTGCGATTTAACAAGAATAAGTCCTGCCAAAATTAATGGAAGAAGCATAAAATTTTCTGAATTTGCAATATTGCCTTCAAGAAGCGGAAGGCCAAAGAGAAGGGCAAATAACCCGGTTGTCCATAGTGTAATTTTAAACTTTTCTCTAAAAAGTTCCCTTGCAAGGGTATGAAACGCTATAACAGATGCAATTCCGAAAAGAAGAGAAACAAATCTTATAACAAATTGATCTGAGTTGAAAAATGCGTAAATAAGATAAAGAAGAGGAGGTTTGTTGTCCCAGATATCCGCATATAGAAGTCTTCCATTTCTTATGGCATATCCCAAGACCTGATATATTCCCTCATCTCCATACCAGTAAGGTTCAAAAAGTGAAGGAAGACGAAGTAAAAAAAAGAAAAATGAAGTAATGATAAGAAACCAAAAGCTAATACTTTGCTCAGCCTTTGATATGATTTTCATCATAGTTTTTCCGTTACCTTATATTCTAACCTTTTTCCAAACATAAGTTGTGTGTGAGAAATAAGAGCTGGCAGTGTTGAAAGGAAAAATCCTGCAATCGGAAGAAGTATAAATTCAAGGGGGAAAAGGATGTGTCTTAAAAGAGATGCCTTTGCGTATTTTGGTCTGTGCTTGTAGTCAATAAGAACCATTGCAAAAAGCGCTAGAAGACACGAGGTTAGAATTATTCCTGCAATGCTTGAAAGTCTGTAACCCAAGGCAGTTCTTGAAAAAACCGGATTGACTAACGTTGTAACGTTTGCGGCAATTGTAATTATGAACCAGTTAACAGGCCATAGGAAATGATCAAGTAAAACATTGTAAAGCATTATTGTTTTTCTGATAAATGGAACGCCCGGTACTGTAAACCACCACTTAATAAATAAAGGATCATCCGATACTCCCCATGACCAGCGTCTTTCTTGCTCATATTTATTTGCAAGAGTTTTTAAAAAGCTTGAGGATTTTGGAGAGTCCATAGACGTTCTTAAAAATATAGGGTCAACCCAACACTCTCCTTTTAGTTTGTAGAAGGCCTTAAAGAATATTCTGTAATCTTCCGGAATTACATCTGTATCCCAAAACCCAATATTTTTAAGAAGTTTAAAAGAAAGAGAGTATGTTGAATTTGCTACCATTCGGTCGCCTTGAATAAGAAGCGCGGTTCTGTGCAGGCTTCCAAAAAAAGCAATAACTCTAACAGGAGCAGGAACGCTCCAGAAATTATTGTAGTGAACATTTGCCGACTGCCAGAATTTATGATAGCGCTTTGGATCATTTAAGAATTTATATGTAAGATATGCAAAATATTGCTTGTCAAAAATAGAGTCAGCATCAACAGAGGAGATTGTGGCAAAGTCAAGATCGATAATATTCTCTCTAACTAGTTTTTGATATGCGGCTTTTCCTGCAAATGCCTCATTTGAGGATTTGCCTTTTACTTCGCCTTCTATATCCGGATGAAATGTTGAAAATATTATGCCGAATTCTTTTGCAAACTCGCGGGTTAAAATATCTGCTTTTTCTCTTGCGCCATTTTCTCTTTTTTCCATTCCCAGAACTACATAAATACGTTTAGCAGGAAAAGTCTGAGAAGCAATGTGCTCCAAAGTCTTTCTTAGTTTCTCTAAAGTTTCTTTATAGTTTGGAATAACTACAACATGAGTTACCTTTTTAAAATCATTATTTTCTTGTCCAAGTTTTACCCAATCTAATTTCTCTGCTCTTTTAATTCTGGTCGAAGCAATGTAGGCAGTAATTGCCAAAGAGAAAGATTTATAAAGCCAGTAGACATCAAAAAACAAAATAAAGTAAGCAAGGGTATATGGGATAAATAAAGATCCCCAAATTGGGAAGAAGATTAATGTCCATGATACAAAGCCCGGTAGAATTTCAAGAGCCCTCTTTGTCTTTATAGGGTATCTTGAGAAAACTTTGTCAAAAAATGTAGTCATAAAATTAGCGACTAGCAACTAGTGATTAGCGTTTAGTTTGAAGATATTACTCGCGTTCTCACTCGTTATTTTAGTAATCTTTTCAAAAGGAATGCCTTTTGTCTGTGCGATAAACCTAGCTACTATTATAACATGGGAGGGTTCATTTCTGCTACCACGGTGGGGCAAGGGGGTTAAAAACGGACTATCTGTTTCTGTGACAATCCGTTCTATTGGGGTATATTTAACCAACTCGGAAAGCTGCGTAATTTCGCCCGGTGCTAGTCCTGGATAAGTGATATTTCCGTCAAAACCCACATAAAATCCAAGCTCGAGAACTTCTTTTAGGAAATCCAAATTGCCTGACATGCAGTGGAACATTCCTGGAATTTTGAGAAGTTCGGATTTGTGTTGTTTGAGTATTTCGATAATGTCCATTCCTGCATGGCGATTGTGGATTTGAAGAGGAAGCTTAAGTTTATGTGCAAGTTCTATTTGGGCAACAAATGCATCAACTTGCACTTTTTTATCCACAATTCCATTTGATTTATAAGAATAATAATCAAGGCCGATTTCTCCAATTCCAACAACTTTTTCATCTTTTGCAATTTTTTCAAGCTCCGTTAGCCAATCTTTTTGTATTTCTCCTTCAAATTCTACGTCTGTTTTATCTGCATGGTGGGGATGGACTCCGACAATTGCATATATGTTTGGAAACTTGTGAGCAAGCTCAACTGCCCGTCTACTTGACGGAATGCTTGTTCCAACATTTATAATTTTTGTAACCCCAGAATCGAAAGCCCGATTTGCAACTTCTTCCCAGTCACTATCGAATGCGTGTAAATTTAAATGACAATGCACATCAACCATATTTTTAGATTAGAACTAATTTATTCTTGGAAAAAGGGGAGCAGAGCTTTTTATTTTTTCTCCTTTGAATTGTTCCTCAATTTTATTAGCAGTTTCAGGTAAAAACGGTTCAAGTAGTGCTGCAATTTCTTGAATTTGGTCAACCGCGTGAGCCAGAACTGATTTTAATTTTGAATTTCCTGTGCTAAGTGCCCAAGGTTTCTCTTCATTAATATATTTATCAAGATTCGTAATTTTTGTCCAAACAAAGGCAAGAGCGTCGTTGAATTTGAACTCGGAAAGAGCCTGCGAATATCCTTCAACTTCTATTAAATGTACAGAGGTATCATTTTCAGGAACCCGTTGAGAGTAGTTTGAGTTTTCGCAAAGTTTTGCCACCCTTGCTATTAAATTTCCCAATCCATTTGCCAAGTCTGAATTATAAGCCTGCTTTATTTTTTCCTCAGAAATATCACTATCCTCTGTAATGTTTGTGTATCTTAAAAGATAATAGCGGACACCATCTGCTCCATATTTTTTAACCAAATCTGAAGGTCTGATTACATTGCCCAAAGACTTGCTTATTTTCTGACCGTTTATATTAAGAAAGCCGTTTACCAAAATTGTTTTTGGCAGTTCTATATTTGCAGCTTTTAGCATTGCCGGCCACAAAAGTGCGTGCCAACGGAGATTATCTTTTCCTAATATATGAATATCCGCGGGCCAAAATTTTTCGAATAGCTTTTTATCTTTCAAAAATCCAACTCCTGTTAAATAATTTGCCAGTGCGTCAAACCAAACGTAAACAACTTGCTCTTTATCTTCAGGAACTGGAACTCCCCAAGTAAAATCTTTTCTTGAAATTGGAATATCCGTAATATTCTTTGCAAACTCGAGCATTTCATTTGCTCTGTAGCTTGGGAAAATAAAATCTTTGTTGTCTTTTATGTGTTTTATCAGAAAATCTTTATAGTCAGACCATTTGAAAAAGTAATTTTTCTCGGTTACTTTCTTTATCTCTCCATTTGGGTGAATTGGGCATTTCCCGTCAACCAATTCATTCTGATTATAATAAGCTTCACATCCCTCGCAATAAAGGCCGGTGTATTCCCCGGGGTAAATTTTGCCGGCATCTTTAACTCTATTCCAGATTTCTTCAACTACTTTTGTATGATCTTTGTCGGTTGTTCTAATAAAACGGTCGTAGGAAATATTAAGAGCGTCTTGTTCCTTTTGGTCTGAATCAGAAATTTTCTTTACAAACTCGGAAGAAGAAATACCTGCTTTATCTGCGGCTTGCTCTGCCTTTTTGCCATATTCATCCGTACCTGTTAAGAAAAAAACATTTTCTTTTCCAAGAATAGTTCTTTGGTAGCGGGCCAAAACATCGGCTGCAACTTTCTGAAAGGCGTGCCCAATATGAATAGTGTCATTGACATAATCAATAGCTGTTGTAATATAAAATTTGTTATTCATGCAGCCATTTTAACAGAGAGCAGCTACCTTTCGCAAAGATTCGAAATACCTTTAATTCAATGGTTCAAACTATTGAACCATACATAATAAATTTAGTTGCGTTTGAAAAATAAATACAAGGTTATGAAAAGAATTATAAAAAGCAGAAGGAAAAATGGTTGTTTAAGCCCCAAGGTTCGTACTACTAAATAAGATACAACGGAAACGCTGATTAGAGTTGCCTGAATATTGCTTTTGAGAGTAAATTCTGCAAAGAACCAGAGAGAGAAAAAAAGCAAAGAGAAAAAGGCGATAGCGGGAATGTCTAGGCTCGGCGGAAAGTTCAGTGCGACATAAATAAATCCACTAAAAAACAATATCCCAAGTATTAACTGCCACAACTTTCTTTTTTCATTCCTCACAATTTAAGTTTAACACTTTTAATCTATTCCCTCCAAAGGCGGGCAGGCATGCTGCGATTTCAGAGGGCTCTTCGTCGTAAATTTATTAAAATTTGACCCTTGACAAATGTTAGCAGTCATAATACAATACTGCTAATCTCGAAATAGTCTATGCATGATTTAACTCAAAGGCAAGTTGAAATACTTAAGAGTTTGATTGAAGAATATATAGAAACCGCAGAGCCTGTTGGTTCTGAAACGCTTGAGAAAAAGCACAATCTTAGTGCATCTCCCGCAACTATTAGAAATGAAATGGTAAAGCTCACAGATTTGGGGTATCTTAAAAAGCCCCATGCTTCTGCAGGCCGTGTTCCAACATCCGAGGGAATGCAATTTTATGTAAAGCAACTTATGAGAGAGAAAGAACTTTCCGTTGTCGAAGAAGTTGCCATGAGAGAAAAAGTTTGGGATTACAGAGAAAGATCAGACAGATTTCTTAGAGCTTTGGTAAAGTCTTTAGCAGATAGAACAAAAGCTTTGGCAATTGCCACAACTGAGGACGGAGACGTATATATATCAGGATACGCGAATATTTTAGATATGCCGGAGTTTTTTGATATTGACGTGACAAAAAATTTACTTGAAACACTTGATGAATTGGGAGTAATTCAAAGCATTTTCGCAGGAGTTATAGGAGATGAAACTATACATATTCTTTTGGGAGACGAATTAGGCCCAAGACTAAAAGGACCTTACGGATGTGTCTTTGCAAATTATAAATCACCAAAGCATGCAGGGGAAATTGGAGTTATAGGACCTTCCCGTCTAAATTATACTAATATTGTGCCAACGGTTAGATATTTTGGAGATTTAACATCTGAAATTGCACTAGGATGGTAGATTGGTAATTAAGAATTAAGAATTAAGAATTGAAAACAGAGATGGCAAAGAAACAAACAAAAAAAATAGATGAGTCGCAAAAGAAAATTATAGAGCTTGAAGAGCAGGTTAAGAGAAGTTTGGCGGATTATCAGAACCTTGAAAAAAGAACGGCAGAAGAAAGAGGAAGTTGGATAAAAAAAGCAAATAAGGATTTAGTTTTAAGACTCTTGCCGGTTTTAGATACATTAATGCTTGCAAATGCGCACGTACAAAATGAAGGTTTGATGTTGAGCATTAAACAATTTTTAGATATATTAAGAAATGAGGGAATTGAAAAAATAGAAACAGAAGGGCAGCTTTTTGACCCTGTGACAATGGAAGGAGTAGGCTTTGTAGAAGGAAACCCTTCGACAGGCTCAGGGCCATGGGAAGGAAAAGTAGTTAATGAAATAAGAGCAGGATTCAGATATAATGGTGAAGCAGTGTTAAGACCGGCACAAGTCCTTGTTGGTTCTGCAAAGCAGAACACAAATTGACCATTTACTATTGACGATTGACTAATTAAATTAAAATTATGGGAAAAATAATAGGAATAGATTTAGGAACAACAAATAGTGCAGTAGCTGTTATGGAGGGTGGATCACCAAAAGTTATTCACTCTGCAGAAGGTCGTAATGTAATCCCATCTGTTGTTGACCCGATTTCTCATATTGTGGGAGATGTTGCAAAAAGACAATTAATATTAAAGCCTAAAACAACCATTTTTTCCATAAAGAGACTTATGGGAAAAAGATTTAAAGACGAGTCAGTTCAAAGGGACATGAAATGGCTTCCTTACACAGTTAAATCAGGTAGGGATGGAATGGCTGTTGTTGAAGTTGATGGAAAAACTCTTACTCCTCAGGAAGTATCAGCGGTAATTTTGCAAAAAATTAAAGCAGATGCAGAAAGCTATCTTGGCGGAAAAGTAACACAGGCTGTAATTACAGTCCCTGCATATTTTGATGATTCACAAAGACAGGCTACGAAACAGGCAGGAGAAATTGCAGGCTTGGAAGTTCTGCGTATTATAAATGAACCGACAGCCGCAGCTTTGGCTTACGGACTTGATAAGAAAAATGCTCACACAATTGCAGTTTATGATTTGGGTGGAGGAACTTTTGATATCTCAATTTTGGAGCTTGGAGAAGGAGTTTATGAAGTAAAGTCAACAAACGGAGATACACATTTGGGAGGAGATGATTTTGATCAGGCAATTATTGGTTACCTTGCAGACGAGTTCAAAAAAGAAAATGATGTAGATTTAAGACGCGACCCACAGGCACTTCAAAGGCTACGTGAATCTGCTGAAAAAGCAAAAATAGAATTGTCAACTTCGCAGGAAGCAGAAATTAACCAACCGTTTATAACTCAAGGAGCAAGTGGACCGCTTCATTTGACCATGAAGTTAACCCGTTCAAAGATGGAGCAGATAGTTGATGATCTAATTGCCAAAACGATAAAGCCGGTTGAGCTGGCCTTAAAAGACGCAAAGTTAAAAGCAACTGATATTGATGAAGTGGTTTTAGTTGGTGGAATGACAAGGGTGCCAAAGATTGTTGAGGTAGTTACTAAATTCTTTGGTAAAGAGGTTAATAAGTCTGTTAATCCGGATGAAGTTGTTGCAATTGGAGCAGCAATTCAGGGCGGAGTTTTGGGCGGAGAAGTAAAAGATGTTTTGCTTTTGGACGTAACACCGCTAACTTTGGGGCTTGAGACTTTGGGTGGAGTTTCAACACCTCTTATTGAAAGAAATACAACAATTCCAACCTCAAAATCTCAGATTTTCTCAACTGCTGCAGAGAATCAAACCCAAGTTGAAATAAATGTTTTGCAGGGAGAGCGTTCAATGGCAGCAGATAATAAGTCACTCGGACGTTTTGCATTAGACGGAATTCCACCTGCTCCAAGAGGAGTCCCGCAAGTTGAAGTTACATTTGATATTGATGCAAGCGGAATACTTTCTGTTAAGGCGGCAGATAAAGCAACGGGAAAAGAACAGAGCATTAAGATTACAGGTTCAACTGGACTTTCAAAAGAAGAAGTTGAAAAAATGCAAAAAGATGCAGAAGTTCATGCAACAGAAGATGCAGAGAAAAAAGAAAAAGTTGAAGTTAGAAACATGGCCGATTCTCTTATATTTACAGCAGAAAAAACCTTGAAAGATGCCGGAGACCTTTCGACAGGCTCAGGGCAAGTAAAGATTTCGGAAGAAGATAAAAAAGAGGTTGAAGAAAAAATTGCTGTACTTAAGTCAATTCTCGACACCGGCTCTAAGGAAGATTTGGAAACAAAAACTAAAGAACTATCGGACGCTTTACAAAAAGTAGGAGCGGCAATGTCCAGTCAAGGACAACAGTCAACTTCTAACGAACAACAATCAACGGAGGACAGCTCGGAAGAAAAATCCTCCTCCGATAAAGCTTCGGAGGACAAGAAGGACGAAGAGCCCGTTGAAGGAGAAGTAGTTAATTAGCGGATAGAGATTAGCGTATAGCGTATAGTTTTGAGCGCGAAAGCGCTTTTTTAGTATAATATAACTATGTTAGAACAAGGATTTTGGAAAATAGACCCACATGCCCATTCGATAAGGAGCGATGGAAGCATATCTCTAGTCGAACGCGCAACATTGGCTTACCAAGCAGGACTTGATGGATATGGAGAAACAGACCATGATGTTTGGGCAAGAGATGAAGAGCCATACGATGAACTAATCCCTCGCCTAAAAGGAGTAGAGGTCACAACAGGAATGGGGCACTTATTGGTATATGCGCCAAAAGGAACAGACCCAAAAAAAATTCCAATGGGATACTCTTTGGTAGAAACAGTTAGGAGAGTTCAGGGGGAGGGATACAAAGTAATAGTTCCTCATATGAATTTTGGCCCAATTCCTGCATCAGTGTCATTGAATGCCCTAAGAAGGTTATATGACGCCGGCTATTCTGTTAATGGGATTGAAGCAGAACATACTTTTTATACAAAAAAACATAGATCAAAAGCTAAAAGTGTAGCAAGAGAATTTAATATTGCAGAAGTTGGCACAGGAGATGATCATACAGGAAACATTGGAAGACGGTTTTATACTCTCATCCCGTGCGTTTCTAATGATCCAATTGCTGATTTTTATTTATCGCTTGAAAACAGAACAAGTGTACCAATTAAATCCGAATTAGATTTATTGCCTACGCCTTCTGGAAAAAACGCCTTTCGTCATATTCGCGCGCTTTTTGTAGGATTACCAGCGAAAGTAATTTGTTTACCACGTTTTGCTCATACAGTAGCTCAATATTATATGGAGGAATTACGAAGGAGATAACCTATGGCAAAAGATTATTATCAATCCTTAGGGGTTACAAAATCTGCATCTGCAGATGAGATAAAAAAAGCTTACAGAAAATTAGCGCTTCAATACCACCCGGACAGGAATAAATCTAAAGAGGCTGATGGAAAATTCAAAGAGGTAACCAAGGCTTATGAAGTTTTATCAGATGCGGGCAAGAAGCAGACGTATGACCAATATGGACATTCTGCTTTTGATCCTTCGGCAGGCTCAGGACCTTTTGGGCAGGGTGGACAACAGGGTGGTCGTTATGGTCCATTCACATATTCTTATACGACTAACGGCGGAGGACCAGCAGAAGGATTTGATTTTGATTCTGGAGGATTTTCTGACCCTTTTGATATCTTTGAGCAATTTTTTGGAGGCGCAAATCCCTTCGGCGGAGCTCAAGCTCGCAGACGACAGACTTACTCTTTAACAATAGATTTTAAGGATGCTGTTCATGGCGCGGAGAAGAAAGTAACTATTGGAGGTAAAACTCAAAATATAAAAATTCCGGCAGGAGTTGATAATGGTTCAAGAATGAGATTTGGAGATTTTGATGTTGTCTTTGAAGTAAAAGGAAATCCAAAATTTAAAAGAGAAGGAAATGACATAATCTCCGAGCAAGAACTTTCTTTTGCCGATGCAGCTTTAGGAATAGAAGCAGAAGTTGAGACGATTCATGGAAAATTAAAAATAAGAATTCCTTCAGGAACGCAACCAAATACTGTTATTAGGCTTGGAGGAAAAGGTGTGCCAAATCTTAGGGGTTCCGGACACGGCGACCATTATGTTAGAATAAAATTAGTTGTTCCTAAGAATTTAACATCCCGTCAAAAAGAGTTGCTCCGCGAGTTTGAAGGAACAAAAAATAAGAAAACCTGGTTCTAATGCAAAAATTAATTCTACAATCTATTTTTACCTTTTATCCGCAGTCGGCATCGTGCTTCTTATAATTGGAGTATTCAATAGTTTTCATTATGTTGTTGGTATAACAGCCTATGATAAGTATCCACTAAAATATGGGAATGAATCCCGCTGTCAATACATGCCGATTCCTGCCAAGGAAATTAGCGCAGAAACACCAGCGGACACAGTGGATCAAGAAAAAGCTAAGAAAGAGTGCTTAGATAGTCTTGAAGTAGAGAGAAAAAATACAAAAGTTGATGATCTTGAAAAGTCAATTGCTTTTACAGTTATTGGTCTTTTAGTTTTTGCTTCTCATTTCTACTTCGCCCGCAAACGAGTGAGTTAGACATTTTCAGACTAATGCTCGCTCGCAATTAACTAAAAGCTATACGCTATTCTCTATACGCTGCCTATCATTGAAGCCGAGCCTCAATTCTGATATACTAGCGAAACTATGCCAGCAGTTCAAAGAAGAAGTGAATTTGAGTTAGCATTAAATCAAGTCGCCAATGAAAGGGGCGTTGATGTATCCGTCGTTTTAGATACAGTTAAAAACGCAATTTTGGCAGCCTATAAAAAAGATCATCCTGAAGCTGAAGTTGAAGAATATGAAGCAACTTTAGATAGAAATACAGGAGAGGCAAAAATTTTTAACAAAGGTAAAAAAGACGTAACGCCTCCGGGATTTGGAAGAATTGCGGCCCAAACTGCAAAACAGGTAATACTTCAAAAAATCCGTGAAAAAGAGAAAGAAGCAATTCTTACAGACTATAAAGGAAAAGTAGGGGCAATAGTAAATGGGATGGTTTTAAGATTTGCAGGGCCAAATATTATTGTAGATATTGGAAAAACAGAAGCTCTAATGCCGCCTCAAGAGCAGATTCCAAATGAAAAATATCATTTAAATCAAAGACTTACGGTTTATATTCTTGACATTAGAGAAGGGATAAAGGGCGAAGAAATAATTGTTTCAAGGGCAAATAGTGGACTTATTGAAGGGCTTTTCAAAAGAGAAGTTCCGGAAGTAGCACAGGGAAGTGTTGTTATAAAAGAGATAGCGAGAGAGCCGGGAAGTAGAACTAAGATTGCAGTTGCTTCAAATCAGAGCGGAATTGATCCTGTTGGAAGTTGTGTTGGCCAAAAAGGAGTAAGAATCCAAGCAATCATTGCGGAATTTTCCGGTTTTGAGAAAATAGATGTTATTCAATGGCATGAAAATCCAAAAAATTATATTGCTCAGTCTTTGTCTCCTGCTAAAAATGTAGAAGCTACGGTTGATGAGAAAAGCAAAACTGCCCATGTTATCTTACCTAAAGAGGAGTTGTCACTTGCTATTGGAAAAGAAGGACAAAATGTCCGTCTTGCATCAAAACTTACTGGATACAGAATTGAAATAGAAGGAAAAGAGGAGGAGATTTCAGAAGCTGCTGGTAGCACTTCGCACGTTTTAGATGACTCTCAGCCAGCTCCAGTGGAAGCACCAAGCTCAGAACCCGTTTCCAGTTCATCTGAAAGTGAAAATGTTCCCGTCGTCTCCAAAGCAAATGAAGAAGAAGTAAAGAAAGAAGAAGTTCAAGCTAGTCAGTCTTAAGCTATGAGAACTTCTTTGTCTTATCAAAAAATATGGATAAAAACTCAGATAAATCTACAACTTCAGATTCTTTGATAGTTCCCGTTGTTGCAGTACTGGGTCACGTAGATCACGGAAAAACCACACTTCTTGATGCAATAAGGAAAACCGATATTGCAAGTCGCGAGCATGGGGGAATTACTCAGAGTATTGGTGCCTCAAAAATAGAACTTGTCCATGAAGGAAAGAAACGATTTATAACTTTTATTGATACGCCTGGACATGAAGCCTTTGCAAAAATGAGAGGAAGGGGCGCACAAGCTGCGGATTTGGCTCTTCTTATTGTTTCTTCCGTTGATGGAGTAATGCCACAAACAAAAGAGAGTATCCAAATTATAAAAGCAGCAAAAGTTCCTTTTATTGTAGTTTTGACCAAATCCGATTTACCTGATAAAAATATTGAAATGGTAAAACAGCAATTGGTAAAAGAGGAAGTAATGATTGAGGGATACGGTGGAGATGTTCCTGTTATTGAAGTCTCTTCAAGGAAAGGTGACAACATAAAAGAACTTTTGGATTTAATTTTGCTTGTTATGGAAATGTCAGGAGAGAAAAAAGGATCCGAAAATGGAGAGCTTGAGGCTATTATTATTGAATCAAGGCTTGATCAAAAGTCAGGCCCAAAAGCCACCGTTGTTGTTAAAAATGGAACTTTAAATGTAAGAGATGAGGTTTGGGCAGGAGACGCAAAAGCAAAAATAAGAGCCTTGATTACAGATAAAGGAGATCAGGTTAAAAGTGTGACCATTGGGGAAGCGGTTGAAATTTTGGGGTTTGAAAAAGTTCCGCCAGTTGGATCCGTAGTTCATAAAGGCTTTATCACGTCAACAATACAGACTGAAGCAACTCAAGAGCCTGCAGCGTATAATCCAAATTTTTCAGAGCAGGAGCATCCTGTTTCAATTATTCTAGCAGCAGACACTCAAGGTTCTCTTGAAGCACTTTTAAATGCTTTGCCGCCTGAGATAAATATTGTTCTTGCAAAAACCGGCGATATTTCTACTGCAGACGTATTGCTTGCAAAACCAACAAAGGCATTAGTTATCGGTTTTAATAAAAAGATTTCCGGTGATGTTGCAAATCTGGCAAGAACAGAGAAAATAATTGCTAAAAATTATAATCTAATCTATGAATTAATAGATGAATTAAAAGACGCACTTGTTGGTAAGAAGCTTTCATTTGAAGAAAAGATATTCGGTGTCGCACAAATTCTGGCATCTTTCCCATTTGATAAACAAATAGTTATTGGAATTAAAATAACAGACGGCAGAATTGCAAAGGGAGATAAAGTTAGAATTGTCAGAGGGGAAAATATTATTGGAGAGTCATCGGTTACATCTCTTAGGCAAGGGAAGAATACCCTCTCTAAAGTAGAAGGGGGTCAGGAAGCGGGAGTAATACTTTCTCCCCAAATTGACTTTAATGTTGGCGATATGCTAATATCCCATGACTAAACATGAATGAGCCTAGCTTTTCTCAAGCAAGAGAACTTATTGATAATAATGAAGCCATTGGAATAGTTGTTGGAAAAAATCCCAACACGGATGCGATGGGGGCCGCTCTTGCTCTATATTTATCTCTCCAAGCCTCCGGTAAGAAAGTTTTCATAGCATCTGCAACACAGCCTATTGTAGAACTTTCAAATCTTGTTGGAATTGATAAAGTTAAGGATAGCTTTGAGGGAGAAGGCGGGGATTTGATAGTATCTTTTCCTTACAAAGAAGGAGAAATAGATAAAGTTTCCTATACTCTTGAAGAAGGTTTTCTTAATATTGTTGTAAAGCCCGGAGAATTAGGACTTTCTTTTACGGAACAGGATGTAATCTATAGAAGAAAAGGACAGTATCCGGGACTTATTTTTACAGTTGGAGTGCCTAGAATTTCTGACCTTTCCTCTGTTTTTGACATAAGTGCTTTAAAAGATACCCAAATTATTAATATAGATAACGGTGCGGAAAATCAGGGATATGGGGACGTAGTTATTATTGACCTTAACTCTTCTTCTGTTTCTGAACAAGTTACAAAACTTATAGTATCTTTAGGATTTGAGATAGATTTGGATGTTGCTCAAAACTTATTTTCTGGAATCGCACAGGGTACAAGCAACTTTCAGGATATAAGTACATCTCCTCAAGCTTTTGAAATGGCTGGAATGCTTATGAATAAAGGCGCAATTAGGCAAAGAGTTGAAAGAATGGAAAAAACTATTCAGTCTCAGGAAGAAAATTTATTTGAACCCCAAAATCCGGGAGAAGTATTACAACAACTGTCTCAAATACAAGGATATCGTGGACAGCAACAAAAGAGATTTGAGAATAAGGGAACCCGCTTGCAATCGCCTCGCGGCGCATCTAGTGGCGGGCAGGGAAATTTCCCTCAAAAAGTACAACAAAATCAATTAAGACCACAAAAGCAAGAGCAACCTCAATCTCAGGAGCAAACCCAAAACCCAGACCTGCCTGTCGGCAGGCAGGATCTTAAAAATCCACCCGAAGAATGGCTTACGCCAAAAGTTTACAAAGGTTCCACCAACGTCTAGTAAATCTACTCTTGAGATAAGCGTAAGAAGCTGGTATAATACATTCTTAGTTCAACGAAATTATAAATTTTGAATTTTAAATTATAAATTAACTTTATGCCGCTATCGCCAACAGTAAAAAAGGAAGTTATAAAACAATTTCAAACCGTAGAGGGAGACACGGGAAGTCCTGAAGTGCAAATTGCTCTTTTAACTACTAGAATTGATAGACTTGCAGAGCATCTTAAAATGCACATTCATGATGTACACTCAAGGCGCGGACTTTTATCTATGATTGCAAAAAGAAGAAGACTTGTGAACTTCCTAAAAAAGGTGGATAAAACCCGCCACACCACAATTGTTAAGAAAATTGGAATTAAGGATAATTAATGGAAAAAAATAAAATAGAAGAAACCCTCAAAATTGCAGGAAAAACTCTCACTTTCCAAATAGGAATGTTGGCTGTTCAAGCAACGTCATCAGTGTTGGCGCGTCTTGGAGATACTGTGGTTTTAGTAACCGTAGTTGAAGGCGGAAAAAGTGACTTAGACTACTTCCCTCTCTCGGTTGATTATGTTGAAAGGCTTTATGCCGGAGGAAGAATTAAAGGTTCGCGTTGGGTAAAACGTGAAGGAAGACCATCTGATGAAGCAATTCTTGCTGGGCGACTTATTGACCGTTCAATACGTCCTCTCTTCCCAAAAGCATTCAAAAACGAAGTACAAATAATTGTTACAGTTTTGTCTGTTGATGGAGAGAATGATCCGGATATTTTAGCCTTAAATGCAGTATCTGCAGCAATAGCAATTTCCAGAATTCCATGGAACGGTCCAATAGCAGCAGTAAGAGTTGGATATGACGGGAAGGATATTGTTATTAATCCAAGTGCAGAACAATCAAAAGATATGGATCTTGTTGTCTCCCAATTAAAAGATAAAACTGTCATGATTGAGGCTGGCGCAAATCAGATAACGGAGGAAATTTTGGTTGAAGGAGTTGAAAAGGCACACATTGAAACTATCAAAATTATTGAGGCAATTGAAAAATTAGTAAAAAAAGCTGGACAAGCAAAGCTTACGGTTCCGGAAGAAACTAAGCTTTATGAAATAACAGCCTTGGTTGAAAAATCTTATAAAGAAGAAGTTCAAAAATTAATTGAACTTAGGGTTGGTAAAGAAGGCGGTGGAAATGAAACACATTCTCTAGTTGATAAAATTTACGAAGATACAAAGTTAAAAGATCCTGCAGCGGAAATAGATAAAAAGACAATAGCGGCAGCTGTTGAAAAAGTAATGTTTAAGATAATCCGTACAAATGTTCTAAAAACAGGAAGACGCGCAGACGCAAGAAAAATGGATGAAATCCGCCCTCTTGATATGAGTGTTGGACTTTTACCTAGGACCCACGGATCTGCTTTATTTCAAAGAGGAATTACACAAGCCTTGTCAGTTGTTACTTTAGGATCGCCTAGAATGGAGCAATTGATAGAGTCTGCAGAAGGCGAAGTAAGTAAAAGATATATGCACCACTATTCGGGACTTCCTTATTCATTTGGTCAAACAGGAAGAGTTGGTACTCCTTCAAGACGTGAAATAGGACATGGAGCACTTGCTGAAAAAGCAATCATTCCAGTTATTCCAAGTCAGGAAGATTTTCCTTATACAATTCGCGTAGTTTCGGAGGTTTTGTCGCAGAACGGTTCAAGCTCTATGGCATCAACTTGCGGTTCAACCCTTGCTCTTATGGATGCGGGTGTGCCAATTACAAAACCTGTGGCCGGAATTTCAATTGGAATGATATCGGATGAAAGCAAATATGAGCTTTTGACAGATATTATTGGAATTGAAGATTTTTGTGGAGACATGGATTTCAAAGTTGCAGGAACAGATGCAGGAGTTACTGCAATTCAACTGGATGTAAAAATTCCGGGGCTTACAGTTGAACAAATTAAAGCTATTTTTGCAAGATCAAAGACTGCCAGACTAGAAATCCTTAAAAAGATGCTAGAAGTTATTCCAGCACCAAGAGCAAATATTTCTCAGTATGCGCCTAAGATTGAAACAATTCATATTCCTGTTGATAAAATTGGGGAACTTATTGGACCCGGCGGGAAAATGATTAAACATATAATTGCAACAACTGGAGCACAAGTTGATGTTGAAGACGATGGAAAAGTTACCGTTTCCGGAGTTGAACAAGAAGCAGTTGCCAAAGCAGCCAATTGGGTGAGGGATATGATGAGAGAAGTTGTAGTTGGGGAAATTTTTGAAGGAGAAGTAAAAAGAATCCTTCCTTTTGGAGCATTTGTTGAATTCTTACCAGGGAAAGAAGGAATGGTACACGTTTCTCAAATGTCACAAGGATTTGTAAAAGATCCCCGTGACGTTGTTAATATTGGAGACAAAGTTAAAGTTAGGGTATTTGAAGTTGATGAGCAGGGAAGAATAAATCTTTCAATGCTTATGGATGGAGAGAAAAAGGAAACACAGGCTTCGGGCAGGCATGGAAGAGACGAAGGCTCTCGGGAAGAAGTCGAAGAAAGACAGCCAGATCAAAGACAGCCTGAAGTGCCACAAGCAGGAGAAGTGCATCCGTTAGTACAGCAATTTAGAAGGGAAAGATTTTCAAAACCAGGCGGACCAGGACGTCGCCCGGGATTTGGTAACCGTGACCGCAAGCCCCACTACTAAGCTTTGCTCGTGATATACTAAAGTTAGACCTCTTAATTATGGACAATAAAATATCTTTTATACCTCTTGGAGGCCCCGGTGATGTAACGCGCAACATGTATCTTTATGAGTACAGAAACGAAATACTCATTGTAGATTGTGGCCTTGGATTTGCTGATGAATCAATGCTTGGAGTTGATCTTCTTTTGCCGGACATATCGTATTTAACCGCGACTAAAAAAAGAATTGTGGGAATGGTTTTAACACACGGTCATGAAGATCACATAGGAGCACTGCCTTTTATTTTACCTCAACTGCCAAAAATTCCGGTTTATGGATCTCCGTTAACAGCAGCTCTGGCCAATGAAAAACTCATAGAATTTGGAATAGTTGATAGGGTAAATGCTGTGCCTTTTGAAAATAATACGGTCTCAATTAGCTCTTTCACATGTTCTTTTATAAGAGTTACTCATTCCGTGCCGGATACTTCTCATATTTTTATAAAAACTCCTGTAGGTAATTTCTATCATGGTAGTGATTTTAAATTTGATAACACGCCACATGATGGGAAAGTAAGTGACTATGAAAAAATTAAAAAATATTGCCAGGAGGGAATAGTTGCTTTAATGTCGGATTGTTTGGGATCTGAAAGAAAAGGCCGTACAAACTCGGAAATTATTATACCTCCAATAATTCAGAAAGAACTGGAAAGATGTAAGGGAAAATTTATAGTTACGACTTATTCTTCAAATATTGCAAGACTTAATCAAATCATTTCAGCATCGGAAAAGATAGGAAGAAAAGTGTGTTTTGTGGGCCGTTCACTTATAAGAACAAAAGAAGTCGCAAAAAGAATAGGATATCTTAATATTTTACAAGGAACGGAAATTGAGATAGGGGAAATAAGAAACTATCCGGACAATAGATTGACGCTTGTTATTGCTGGAAGCCAGGGTCAGGAAAATTCAGGGATGGCAAGGGTTGCAAATGGAGAACATCGGGATATAAAACTTTCCGAAAATGACACGATTATTTTTTCTTCAGACCCAATTCCCGGTAATGAAGTCTTGGTTTATGAACTTATAGATACGCTTGCTAAAAAGGGGTGTAGGGTTTTGTATTCTGGATATACTCAAAATGTCCATGTTTCAGGGCACGCATCACAAGAGGAAATGTTGGAGCTTATTTCTCTGACGAAGCCCGCCAATTTAATACCAATTGGCGGAAATTTTAGGCATATGGCTGCTTATAGAAGCTTGGTAGAAAGCAATGGATTTAGAAGACAAAATGTTTTCCTAATTGAGGATGGGCAAGAAATTATTTTTTCGGGAAATTTAGCAAAACAAGGAAGAAAAATTCCTATTAAAAATGTATTCGTGGATCAGATTTCAGGTGGAGAAATTGAACAATTTGTAATTCGCGACAGGCAAAAAATCTCCCAGGAGGGAATAGTGGTTGTAATGGCGGAAGTAGATGTGCAGACAGGACAAATAGTAAATAAGCCAACAATTATTTTACGAGGTCTTCCATTGAAGGATTCTGATTTAATAAATGAGAGAGTGCCAAGGGAACTTAAAAAAGCACTATCTAAAAACCGTGGGAGAGTCACAAATCTTCTTAATATAAGAAAGTTTATAAATGAAGTTTCAAACACGGTAATATTTAGGGCTACAAGACGCCGCCCTCTAATTATCCCTGTCGTGATTGAAGTTTGACAAGCATTTCGTGCTTTGATAGTATCTAGTTTGCCATGGTGATGGATCGACTAGATGCTGCAGGAAATCAAGAGCCAGGAACTCAAGTTGAATCAAGAATTGATGTTATAAGGCACCTTTGTCCGCCGAAACTCAGAGACTTGTTGAACAATTAAAACAAGAAGGATACGCTATCTATGATCTTGTAGGGAAAACTCCAGTAACTCTAAGAACAGAAGGCATGTCGTTTCGGTATATAAATCCAGGTCTTGAGAACGCTTCAACTCTTCCTTCTCTTGTTGCATTTAGACCTAATCCTTCAGAGTTTTTCCTAAAAGGAAGTCAGGGGATTCCGTACGAGGCACAGCTTAATCTTCTTAAAAAAGAACAAGAAAGAGTTGAAAAACAATATCCTGGCGCCAGCCTTGTTGCTAGAGTTGGTAAGCCTTCCGAATGGGCTGAAGTGGCTTATGAACATTTTAAAGCAACCGATGGAAGGGTACGTATTTTTGGAAGAGACTATGTATATATTTCGACTTGGACAGACGCTTATGAATCTGACGAACCGGGCGCCGACCGTGCCGCTGTAGGAAATTGGCACGAGACTGATGGTTTGCATGTCAATTTCGCTCTTCCCGACGGCGTCCATCCGCGCTTGGGGTTGGCTTCTCTGGTAGAAATTCCCAGGAAATAGGAAATTATTTTTTTGAGATTTTTGTCTTCTTGATTATTAGCTTTTCCGAAAATCATACCTGGCTTGATGAGGCTTTTTATAGTATGATATCCGTATGGCAAGAAGGCATTACAGAAAAAGAAAATTCAAGTTAAAGCTTAAGAATGAAACAATCTATTCAATTTTTTCTTTTGGACTTATACTTGCCGGAATAATGCTTGGGATTTCTTTTAGCAGAAGTGCTGGATCATTAACCACAGTAAATGATATTTTAAAAAGTTATTTTGGGACAGCAGCTTATCTTTTTCCACTGGTTTTAATTTTATTTGGGTTTTTATTCTTGCGCCTTAAATTGTTTCTTTCACGCCCACATGTTGTTCTAGGATTTATAATAGTCTTTGTAGCAGTAGATGGTCTATTGAAGGGTGGAATTTTAGGCAACTATCTTTTTCAAAATCTTTCAGATGTTTTAACAGATATTGGAGCATATCTAGTTTTCTTGGTTGGAATTTTTGTTGGGATAATTGTCCTTTTTAATACATCGGTTGATGAATTAGTTGCTTTTGGGGTAGCAGTTGGGGGTGTAGTGCAAAGGCTTCTTCCGAGAAAGATTCTTTCCTTTTTTAAGACTAAAAATGAGCCTTTTCTTGGCAATAAATCTTTGATGATAAAAGGAGACAAAAATTTTGCAACCGGTATGTCATCAGCACCTCCAATTGTTAAGAAGCAGCCAAATCTTATCTCAGATAGATTAGTGGTAAATACGTTGGCGGCAGACGGAATATGGGAATATCCACCTTTAGATCTTCTTTCTGAGGAATCACAGAAAGCAAATAGAGGAGATATTAAAAAGACAGCAGCAACAATTGAAAAGGCACTTGAAAGTTTTGGAATTGGTGCGCGTGTTGCAGAAGTAAATTTAGGTCCTGCTGTTACTCAATATGCATTAGAAATTGCTCAAGGTACAAAAGTTTCAAAAATTACATCTTTGGCAAATGATTTGGCTCTTGTTACGGAGGCTCCAACGGGTCAGATTAGGATTGAGGCCCCTATTCCGGGAAGAAATTTAGTGGGAATAGAAATTCCGAATAGATCACTTGAAATTGTTCCCCTTAAGACAATGCTTGCGTCAGACATTATGAGAAAAAGTAAGTCAAAGCTTACAGTTTCTCTGGGTCTTGATGTTTCAGGTAGTCCTGTAGTTGCGGATATTGCGAAAATGCCTCATGTTTTGGTTGCGGGAACAACAGGTTCCGGTAAGTCTGTGCTTATTAATTCGTTTATCTCAACTCTTCTTTTTAGAGCATCGCCCTCTGAAGTAAAACTTATTATGATAGATCCAAAAAGAGTTGAGCTTACCGGATATAACGGAATACCGCATCTTATGACACCGGTTATTGTTGAAGTTGAAAAAATACTAGCCTCGCTTAAGTGGGCAATGGATGAAATGGATAGACGCTATAAAACTTTTGCAGAAAGGGGAGTGAAAAATATTGATTCTTATAATGAACTTGCGGGTTTTCAGGCACTTCCTTATATTGTTATTTTTATCGATGAACTTGCAGACCTTATGTCATTTGCCCCTGTTGATGTTGAAGACGCAATTGCACGCCTAGCTCAAATGGCAAGAGCAACAGGTATTCATCTTGTTGTTTCAACGCAGAGGCCTTCTGTTGATGTTATAACAGGGCTTATAAAAGCAAATGTTCCGTGCCGTATTGCTTTTAACGTTTCTTCAATGATTGACTCAAGGGTTATCCTAGATACTCCAGGTGCCGAAAAACTTCTAGGTCGTGGAGATATGCTTTATGTCCCGCCGGATCAGGCAAAACCTTCAAGAATTCAGGGTGCATTTATATCTGATAAAGAAGTTAAAAGGCTTGTTGATTTTCTTAAATCAAAAAATCCGCCTGTTGAGTACACTGAAGAAATTACGTCTATGCCTTTAGTTCTTAAAAAAGGAATGGTGGGTACATCACCCGGTGGGAATGACCCACTTTTTGATGAAGCAATTCGTGTAGTTTGTCAATATGACAGAGCATCCGCATCACTTCTTCAGCGTAAATTATCAATTGGCTATTCAAGAGCTGCCAGAATTTTGGACCAGCTTGAATCAGTAGGACTTGTTGGGCATGCTGAAGGTTCAAAACCAAGAGATGTGCTCTCCGGCAATGCTGAAGAATTTATAAATAGCCTACATGAGCAATAGTTTCAACTTATTTTATGTTAAAAGCAGGAGAAAGACTCAAGGAGCAAAGATTGGCAAAGGGAATAACTTTAGAAGAAGCTTCCCTAGCGACAAAAATCCGTTTCTCATTTTTGTCTCACATTGAAAAAAGTGAATATGGAAAACTTCCTTCAGCTGCTTACGCTACGGGATTTGTTAGGAATTACGCAGATTATTTAGGATTACCGGAAAAAGAAATACTGGCGCTATTTAGGCGTGAATTTGATGAAAATAAAACATATAAAGTTTTACCACAGGGGATGCCCAGGAAAGAAGACTTTCCTCTAAGAAGGCTTAAGCTCAAACAAGCTGTTATTTTAGGAGTTTTATTTTTTGCGGTCTTAGCCTTTTACATCCTGTTTCAATACCGTTTTGCATTTTTAGGTCCAACTCTAGATGTAGCAAGTCCCAAGGATAAGGCAGTAGTTTCCTCTTCAAATGTTTTAGTATCAGGCAAGACGTCTCCTGAGTCTACGATTTTTGTAAATGATAATCCCGTTGCAGTAACAGGCAATGGATCTTTTAAGAAGGAGATAAATGTTTTTCCCGGAGATAATAAAATCACTATTCGCTCAATTAACAGATTTGGCCGTGAAACTGTGGTTACAAGAGATGTAAAGGCGGAGTGAGTATGTTTGATAATGTTGACACTCTCCTCTTGGGATGTTAATGTATTAATACTATGGATCCTGCCCAGGTAGCACTATTTTTAGTAATAATAGCTTTGACCATCCTCCTTTTGGTTTTAGGTATTCAGGTCTTTTTTATTCTTAAAGACCTTAGGCAAACAATTGCCAAAACAAACAAAGTTTTAGATGAGGCAGGACTAATTACAGAAAGTGTTTCAGCCCCCTTATCAAGCATATCCGCTTTAGCAATGGGACTTAAAACAGGAGCATCTCTTGCAGGCTTTTTTAAAGGAAATTCTAATAAAAAACATCATGAATGACAATAGAGGAAATGGTTCTTCGGGGTTTATATTGGGTCTTATTATAGGCGGAGCCGCTGTATTTTTATTGGGTACCGATAAGGGAAGGAAGATTTTAAAATCTTTGACCGAAGAAGGATTTGGGGAATTTTCACAGTTTATAGAAAGAGCCGAAGAAGAGATTGAAGATCAGGATGAGGTTGCAGTTCCTAAAGTTAGAAAAGCAAGAGCCCGCCTTGACGACGCGAGGCAGGTTATCGAAGAAGAATTTGAAGAGCCTATCAGTAATGGAGTAAAAAGCAACGGCCACACGTATGAGCCTGTTATAAAAAGAAGATTCTTCCGCCGCACTCCAAAATCCTAATTATTTTATATATTTCTTTACGTTTTGGTTATGTTCTTCCAAAGTTTTTGCGTAGTGATTTGCCCCGTTCTCATCTGATAGGTAGTAAAGGTAGTCTGTTTTTGCAGGATTTAATGTTGCTTCTAGAACTGCGCTTCCCGGATTTGAAATGGGTGATGGCGGAAGTCCTGCATTTGTATAGGTATTGTATGGTGAGGAAATTTTTAAGTCAGCAAAAGTGAGATTTTTCTTCCACCATGTTTTTTCGCTTGCTTGATATCCTAGGAGATATTGAATTGTTGCGTCAATATTAAGAGCCATACCTAAATCAAGCCTGTTTTTAATAACAGATGCAACCATTGGCCTATCGCTTGCAAATCTTGCTTCTCTTTCAACAAGTGATGCTATTATTACGATTTCATTTGTTGTAAAAATTTTACTTTGTGGTCCATTTAAAGCAGCATATTTATTGTTAAAATTATTTTTCATTAGAGTTACAATCTGATCTATAGTTGCTTCTCTTGGAATAAGATATGTATCCGGGAAAAGATATCCCTCATTTGCTGCAAGAGTTGTTCTCCATAAAGATTGATAGGTTGGAATACTTTTTTCTAAAATATCCGCAATTTCTGCAGCTCTGTTTCCTTCTGGAACTGTTACCCAAATATCCAGAGTTCCATGAGTCAAATTCTGAGCTATATCATATGCACTCATTGAGGGATTTAATCTAAAGTCTCCAGCTTGAACTTTTGTATCAAGCCCTAATTTTCTAGTGAGTAAGAAAAATACAATTGGATCGCGAATAAGACCTTTGGTTTTTAAGTCATTTGAAATTTTTCTCATGCCCTCACCCTTATCAATTACAAATATTTGGGCAGTATGGTCTTTGGAGTTTGCAGGCATAGTTCCATTCTTCCACCATACTATAGAGGCTGCTGTAACAAAAATAAGGAAGACAATTAAAGTTAATATTCTTTTCATATTATGCCTATTATTTTAAAATTTTCTAAGGCCTTTTTTGTTTCGTTCAAATTATACACGGTTTGACTAAATAATGTATATACCGTTTCTCCTTTTTCAAATTTTTCTCCAATCTTTTTATTTAGGTAAATTCCTGAGGCCTTTTCTATAGGAGCACCTAGTAATTTTGCTATGATAGTTAGGTTTTTGCCATTGATTTGCTTAACTTCTCCACGTCCACGAGACTTTACTTCAAAAGAAAATTTTCCCGGTTTTAAATCTCCACTTTTTATTCTTGGATTTCCTCCTTGTGCTTTTATAATTTCCTTAAGTTTTAAAAGAGCACTACCATCTTGTAGGAGTTTTGTAGCCCACTCAAAACCATTTCCATATTCCTCTTTAATTTCATCTTGTAGTTTCTTTGGAGAATCCGTAAGGCAAAGATCTAAAAGGTTGCCTGCCAAATTTAGGCTTCTTGTTTCAAGATCTGCCGCTCTGTTAGGTTTTTGTTCCAATACCATTAATGCTTCGCGGGTTTCAAGTACCGGACCAATTCCTCGTCCAGCAGGTTCATCTGTTCTGTGAATTAGAACCCTAATTTTTATATGAAACCTTTTTGCTAAATATTCAAACTTATTTTTTAAAATTTTTGCATCGTCAACGTTATGGACTTTTGCCATTTTTCCGTATGGAACATCAATTACAACATGATTTGACCCAAAGGCAATTTTTTTTGCCATTATAGAAATCAGTACCTTATCATAACTTTCAAAAAGAAGAGGTCTCTCAATGTTGATAAGAATGTCATCTGCGGGGGCCAGATTAAATTTTCCTCCCCACACAAGGCAACCGTTGGTTTTTTCAACTACTTCATAAATTTTTTCTTTTGTAAGTTCAACAGGAGCAAGTATTTCCATGTCGTCAGCAGTTCCTGTTGGGGTAGTTATTGCCCTGGATGAACTTTTGGGAATTTTAAATCCTGCGGCTGCGATAATTGGGACAACTATTAAAGTAGTTCTTGTTCCTGCAATTCCGCCAATTGAATGTTTGTCTGCAACTATCCCTTTGAATTCTAGTTTGTCTCCTGTATCAACCATCGCCTTTGTAAGAAAGTAGAGTTCCTGATTACTAAACCCTTTTGAATATCCGGAGGCGGCAAAGTAGGTAGTTAAGACATCGCCAAGTCTTTTATTCACTATCTCATCCATTATGGAGTAGACATCTTTATAATTTAGTTTTTTTCCAACTAATTTTTTTCTAATTGCGTCTAGAGCTCTTGCTTGAAGTTGTGCTTCGTCAGATGTTGTCATTATATTTTTTCAAGCCTTGCTTTTATAACAAGTCTTTTCCATATTGTCCCGGGCGGAGTACAGGTAATTAAGGTTAAATATGAGTTGTCGTAATTTTGGGTAAACACAGATGTATCATTGGCATCAACGACGTAGATATTATAAATCTTATATGAATAAGTAACACCACCAACATTGGTAAAAATTTGATCTCCCGTTTTAAGATCCAATACATGTGCAAAAATTGTTTTGTAATCATTCGGATCATAAAGCTGAGGAAGTGTGGAGTGCCCAAATATTACAGCATTTCCTGCATTTGGTGGAGTTGATGTCCCCATGTAATTAACTAAATGTTTTGAAAGGTCATAGTCGCTTGTTGAAACCTCTGCATTTTTAATATTGAGGGCAGGAATTGAGAGAGTATAGGATAAAGATTTGCCGGAGTTTGCTTGAACTCTAAAACCGGGAAACCAGTTTTGGGCATTTGTGTAATCGACTCCGGATATTGAACTTTTTGCCTGCGCAATAAGCATTTGAATAAGTGCCGGATTAAGAACGTTTTTTCTGGGAATTGGAGCTTCAATGTTTTGAGATGTAAGAGCAGGAGCAGAATAAATTTGCCATAAAATAAGAGGAGAGAATATGTATAAGCATACTAAAATACCAATTGTAAAAAGTCCGAGACCAACTCCTTTTATAAATTTTTTTAAATTTATTTTGTTTCTCTTTTTATAGTAGATTTTACTCATTGGAATTAATTGAAAACTTTATTTTTCCTGCTGTAGGAAGAGTTTTTGGGAAAAGGGGGATGTTGGGAGAAATGTTAATATTAGCATTTGATATCTGAGAAATATTTGTCAAAATATTTTGAGCAGTTGTAATGTTTTTTCCACTAATTTGTTTTGCAAGATTTGCCTCGTCAATCTTTGGAAGAAGAAAGCCGGAAATCTCTAAAGTTGTCCCTGCTTCACTACCACTTTTTACTTTAATATTTTTTGCATTTGTTGCTATCCTGCTTTCATCAAAAATGAGACTGTCTTGGATTTGTAAAATTGTTTTGGCAAAAGAAATTAAGTCACTTTTATTGTAAGTAATGCTTTTATAACTAACGTCTGCTTTTAGAGTTACTTTACTTGTCTCATCTCCCTCTTTCTTATCAAAGTCTTTTTTGCCTAGAGTCTCACTTACAAATACAGGAAGAATAACTCTATCCCCCGAAGCCTTTTTTGAAACATCATTTCTTGCTTTTTCTTCTAAATTTTTAATAAGATCGCTTTCAAGTTTTGCAACATCATCTTTTGAAACAACAGTTATGCTTTTTTTAGTTCCACCCGAAAAAGGATTATCATTTTTTGCAGCGATTGATGAGTCGCTAAAAGAAAATTTGGTGTTGGACGGCAGGTTATAGTTAGTTCCAATATCCGCTGCCGTAACTGTTACATTTGTTGTACCAGGATTAGTGGGTGAAAATTGGTCTTTAGCAGATGCCGATGCAACTGTTATCGATTTGTCGATTATAAATTTAAGATTATTTGAAGAGGTGATTGTGCTATTTGCTGGAATATTTATCGAAGATAGATTTTGATTAAAAATAGTTACAGTTCCTTTTGCAGCAGTTCCAATATTTTTTTTTCCAGTTGCATTCGTTGTCGTACTCCCATTTTCGGTTACATCTACAAACTCGGCCGCAATTATGTTTTTACTGGCATCTGTTGAGGAGCTTGTACTAAAAACTACGTCTTTTTCCTCGCTTACCTTTTTGCCTTCCAAAGAAAGTGTGACTGTTGCATTTCTGCCAAAGAGATAAACAGAAAGAAGAAGTAAGAAGAGTATTAAAAAAAGAGCTGGAATAGCAATAAATTTATTTCCTTTTGGAATGGAAATAGATGAAATAATGGGAAGTTTTGAAAAGCTGTTTTTTAGTACTTTAAATAATTTTGGCAATATACTTATTGCTCCTAAAAGTACTTCGTTTGCGTTTGTAGATAAAGGTTTTCTTTCTTCTATGACTTGTTGTTGGTCGGGTATCTCGTCTATTATATTTGAAACAGCCATATTTTCCTCTACTGCTTCAGTTTTTTGTTGGATGTTTTTTGCAACATCTCTATCTTTGACAAATCCAAAAGGTTCTTCCGGTAAGTCTTCTGAAATTTCTGTTGATGTTTTTTCAACGGATAGAGACTCCTTGGTATTTTTTTCTGTTATTTTAGAAGTAGTCCCCTTAGGTGTTTCACCTAAAATTTGAAATCCCATTTCTGATGCAGCGCCAGATAAAACTGCCTTTGCATCAAATCCTTGTTCAAGATTGCTTATTTGAGGAAGATGTAAAAAAGGTAAAGTTTTGCTCCATGTATGTCCGATAAATTCCTGAGTTAGATCTTTTTCTCCATTAAAAATGATTACGCGGGATGGAAGTACTTCTACGTCTTCAAAATATTTGAGGAGTGTATCAACTGTTTGGGTAGTACTTCCTTCAAGCTTTGCGCTTTTTACTTCAATAATTTTTCCGGCCCTAATTAAAGAAACTGAAACGTAGTCTTTGTCAATTTCTGCCAAAACTGCAGAAACAGGCGCGCCTTCTTCTTTTGCCAGGAAGTGTGCTACGGCTTCCGTAGTAATAAGAAAACCGACTGGTACGAGTCCAAGCTCCTCGCTTATTTTTTTAAGTTTCCCTAAATATTCTTTTTTAATTTTACTGTCTTCAATCCAATTTTCTTTTAATCCAAAAATTGTTTTTTGGGTTTCAACATTCCCAGGAAGTACACTTTCTGCTTTTGAAATTGTCTTATCCACTACGTTTAGTAGCTGTTCATCTGTTGCTGTTTCTATGGAATCTTGAAAATTTTCAGAGGCTTGATTTATAATCTTTACTGTTCCGCCTGATTCTTCAAAAATGACGGCGTTTGCCTTATTGTGTCTTAGCACCAGGACTAAAAAATATGAAAGATCTTCTTTTTTTGCGAAAATTTGGAGAGATAGTTTCATATAACCTAAACATTCGCGTAAATTCTTCTAAGGCCGCGCCCAAGATTTTCCTGCTTAAATATAGTAAACCTTTTTAGCTCTCCTGTAAAATTAACATGAGGCCCGCCACAAAACTCCTTAGAATAAGCCTCTTGTGGTGAGCTTGTCGAACCACCTATAAAATAAACTTTCACATTATCCTCATATTTTTCATCAAAGAGTCCAATGGCTCCAATATCTTTTGCTTTTTCAAGTGGAAGCATTTCAAAATGAACAGGTAAATTCTCTTTAATCTTCTTATTTATGATTTCCTCGATTTTTTTAACTTCTTCTTCCGTCAGGGCTTTATCGTAATTAAAATCAAATCTTACACGCTGCGAGGTTATGTTAGATCCGGCCTGATGAATATGATCTCCCAGTACGTCACGAATTGCCTGGTGAAGTAAGTGAGTTGCTGTATGTCCCATTATAGTTTGCGTATTTGTGTCGGCAAGTCCGCCAGCAAATTTTTGCGCAGCACCTTCTCTTGAGAGTTTTTGGTGTTCTTCCATTTTGTTTGCAAATGCCCGGTCGTCAAAAGTGTAACCAAGACTCTTAATTTGCGAAGGAGATAATCCATGCGTTGAATATAAAATGAAAGCATCTTCTGCTGAAATTTTTGATATTCCCATAAGTTCATCTCCAACCTTCCTGCTCGCCTCGCTTCGAAGCGGGCCGGCAGGCAGGGGCGGATATTTTTTGTGCATAAATTCTTTAGCTTTTTTTTGAGTTTGATTGTAACTTTGCTGTTCTTCTAAAATTACATTTTTTATTTTTTCAAAATCTTTCGCTAGTTTTCCATCTGTATTTTTATATTGCTCAACGATAATCTTTATGATTGGGGAGATATCGGAAGATTCAAGTTGGAATAAACTATCTAAGCTTCGTCTTAAAAGTCTTCTCAAAATATACCCTTGCTCTTTGTTTGATGGAATAACGCCGGCAGAAATTATAAACGAAGATGCTACGAAGTGATCTGCGATAATTCTTATCTTTTCTTTATTTTCGTCGTATGTTTTTCTTGTAATTTTTTCGATAGTTTTAATAACAGGACTAAGCAGAGATGTTTGAAAAATGTCATTTTGATTTTCCGTTGCTGCTAATAATCTTTCGAGTCCTCCGCCAAAATCAACGTTTTTTTGTGGAAGTTCAACAAATGATCCATCTGATTTTTTTTGATATTGCATAAAAACTGAGTTTCCAATTTCTAGATATCTTCCACAATCACAATTTGTATGACACTTTTGTCCAAACTTTTTGTCATGCTCTGTTTCAAAATCAAAAAATATTTCTGTGTCTGGTCCTCCGGGTTCGCCGGCCGGCATATTTTGGGGAAGTCCCGCTCTTGACCACCAATTCTTATCAACTCCATAAAAAGAAATTTTTTCGCGTGCATCAAGTCCTGCTTTTTCAAAAATTTCTTTCCAGATTTCATAAGACTCGTTGTCTTTTTCAATATCATTAAAACCATTAAAAATGGTTACGTATAATTTTTCTACGGGGAGTTTTAACCTATCTGTTAAAAATTCCCAAAGCCATGGGATTTGTTCTGCTTTAAAATACCCGCCTCGACTCGTTGTCTTTTGCGAGGCGGGCTTTCCCAAAGACCAGTTGCCTAGCATTCTAAAAAAGGTTGTATGTCTGTTGTCTCCAATTTCTTCAATGTCTTGTGCCCTAAAACAATTTTGTACATTAACAAGTCTTTTGCCTGCAGGATGTTTTCCTCCTAATAAATATAGAACAAGAGGTTGCATCCCGGAACTGGTAAATAAAGTTGTTGGATCATTTTCCGGAACTAGTGAAGAGTTTGGAATTCTAATATGATCGCGGCTTTCAAAGAATTTAATATACTTTTCAATAATTTGCGAGGCTGTCATCGTGAGCTCTATTATAGCAGAATTTTACTTTTTCTAAGCTAACGTTGTTAACGGGAGATAATTAGTCCTTTTGCCGCCTCATAGTAAGAAGGGATAATAAGAGTAACTATTGTTTCAAGAAGTTCCGTTTCTTCCAATTTTCCCCTTGCAGTTTGCGGTAAATCCAAAACCCCTTTTTTGTCAAAGAAGCTTGAAAATGTTTTGTCTTCCCTTACTCTTCTAAACATTCTTTGCATAGAGTCAGGCTGTATGGTTTCTATATGGCTTTCCGGTGTCCTCCATTGGGGCAAGAGCGTTCTCATTGTTGCGCTATTATATCTGTCAAAGAAGCCTTTTGTAGAAAACTCTCCCTCTATGAGAGTTGCTTCTAATTCTGGCAGTAGGCTGGCAAATATAATTCCGCCCTGACTTATAAGAAAAAGATTTCTGTCGTGATGAGATAGGCCATTATATACTTCTTCTCTTGTTGGTCTGTGGGTAACTGTTGAATTGCCTTCAAAGTGTTGGGCCAGTTTTTTCTGCTCTTCATGAGCTTCCTTTAGCATGAATTGAGCCAAGAACTCTATTGGCGACATGTCCCTTTTGGATTCTCTGGCTTGCATGATGGGTTCTATGTCAACTGGTTGTCCTTCTGTAATCTCTCTAAGCATGAGCGGAATTATACAATATAAGTTCTAAGAGGACAATCTAAATGTTTGCAGCGGGCGGTGCAATATTCTCTTCCATAATAAATTAATCCCAAAGCAAAGTGGCGCCATTCGCTTTTTGGCAGCAATTCCATTAAATCTTTTTCTATCTTCACGGGATCGTGGTTGGAAGTAAGCCCAAATAGACTTGACAATCTCCTAACATGAGTATCCACAACTATTCCTTCTGTCTTTCCAAATGCTTCCTGTAAAATTACATTTGCGGTTTTCCTACCGATGAATGGGAGCTCGATTAGTTCTTCCATAGTTTCCGGCATTTTCCCTTTATACTTCTGCGCAACAATATCTGCAGCATTTTTAATTGCTTTTGCCTTGCCTTTATAAAAATTAATGCTTTTAATATCGTTAGAGAATTCCTCGAGAGTCGCCTTCCTATAGTCATCAAGAGTTCGGTATTTCTTAAATAGTATGGGTGTTACTTTATTAACCCCAACATCTGTTTGTTGTGCAGAAAGCGCAACTGCAACATAAAGTTCCCATGGGTTTGAATAGATGAGGGGAGTCTTGGGATTTGGAAACAATTTTTTAAGAACTGTATAGATTTCTTTTGCCTTGTCTTCTTTGCTCACAGAGGTATTATATCAATTATGATGCTTTTTGGATTGGGGCAAGGGCGCCTGCCGGAATTCCGCTTTGCTCTCTGGCTGTAGTTTTCTCTTGAAGTTTTGTAGCAATTTTAATTTTGTCCTCAATGGGTAACTCTTTCATTTTAGAAATTGCAGCTTCATTCTGAATCACACCGCCTGCAGTTGTGAGATCAAAAGCATTAATAGCAGTATCCCAATCATTTGCTTCTAAAGCTCCGGTTCCAAATCCTTCAAGAAAAGCTCTAGTATTGTCCTTATAGTATGTATCATCTTCTGGATATGGTTGTTCTCTTTTTCCATAGCTTTCTCTGAGATGGTTTTCCCTTTTCTGCCAAGCTTTGTATAAATCTCTTGGTAGATCAGATCTTTTGTATTCTCCCACGCCAGTTTTTTCAATAGCTAAGTTATCGCCATAAGCATTTGGCCCAAATAGTTGTTTCACATCTGCGTCGCTTATTAATTGGATGGTATTTATATCTTGGCCATCAAAATTTTCATAATAGCTTTTGCCATTTGCATTTATTTTCTCAAGGAGTTGTTGGTTTAAGACTTCTTTATGAGAATCTAAGTCCTGCTGGGATATTGCAAGAGCAGAAAGAATATCAGGAGATATTGTCCCTGGTTTTTTAGGTTGTTCAGTGATTTCTGCTGGTGGGCTTATCCCATCTGCTCCTGGTCCTTGTGGTTCCATTTAATAAATCTTTGCATGAAAAGAGAGTATTGTCAATGGGCTATTGACAGAGTGGTGATACTGTGATATAAATAATTCACTTTAAACAATCTCGTTTGTAGGGGGTTTTGTGCCCTCTGCATTTTTTTTGTTGAGGTACTGCCGAACTCATTTATTATTTCCAGATGCCTAAAGACGCACAAACAAAAAATACAAAGAAAATTAGAAACAACTGGGGAAGAGATTTTGAATTTTTACCTCAGTTAGATTTACTAGCAGTACAAAAAGAATCATATAAGTGGTTTGTTGAAAAAGGCATAGGCGAAGTTCTCCAGGAAATATCCCCAATAGATGATTTTACAGAAAAAAACTGGACACTTACTTTTAAGGACTACAGAATTGGAAAAGCAAAGATTACAAAAGAATTGGCTTTGGAAAAAGGTCTTACTTTTGATGCGCCTCTATATGTCAAAGCAACACTCGTTAACAAAAAAACAGGCGGAACAATTGACCAAGAAGTCTTCTTGGGAGATATTCCTCAAATGACAGATCAGGGAACATTTATTGTAAATGGAATTGAAAGAGCAGTTGTTAATCAGTTGGTACGTTCTCCTGGAGTTTTCTTCACAGCGGTTCAGGATAATGTAACAGGAAAAACTTTATATGTTGCAGAAATTAGACCGGTTCATGGTTCTTGGCTTGAATTTTCAACCACGAGACATGACACAATTACAGTTAAAATAGATAGAAGAAGAAAGTTTTTGACATCAACATTTTTAAGAGCTATTGGAATTTCCTCAAACGATGAAATAAGGGAAAAGTTTAAGGATATGGAAGCAGATGGCGGAACGTCTTTTATAGAAAACACACTTCTAAAAGACGAAACTGGAGATTCAACAAGCGCACTTTTGGAAATATTTAAGAAAATGCACCCCGGAGAACCAATAGTTATTGAGAAAGCAAAAGAAAATTTCTACGGAACGTTCTTCAATAACAGAAGGTATGATTTAGGAGCAGTTGGAAGATACAAAATGAACAAAAAACTAAAAGATGCTCCAGGATTTGTACCATCCGGGGAAAGAGTTTTGACAATTGAAGACATTGTTGCAACGCTTAAATTTCTTGTTCTTTTAGCACGTGGGTTTAACGGAGTAGATGACATTGACAGCTTAGCAAATAGACGCGTAAGAAGAGTTGGGGAATTAGTTGCAAGTACCGCTTTTAGAGTTGGAGCATTAAGGCTTGAAAGAAGTGTAAAAGAGAGAATGAGCCTTATCCAGCCTGAAACTCCGGTTTCAATTGCAAATCTTATAAATGCACGTCCAATTATGGCTTCAATTAATGAGTTCTTTAGAACTTCACAGCTTTCAGCTATTTTGGATCAGACAAATCCGCTTTCTGAAATTGATAACTTAAACCGCTTAACAGTTATGGGAACAGGCGGAATTTCAAGAGAAAGAGCAGCCTTTTCAATCCGTGACATAAACAGTTCTCAATACGGAAAAATTTGTCCAATCAGAAGTCCCGAAGGACCAAATATAGGACTAGTTACTTATATGAGTTTGTATGCAAGAGTTAACGAACACGGATTTTTGGAAGCACCTTTTAGGAAAGTTGAGCACAAAAAAGATGGAAGAAAAGAAACAAGTAAAGCAACTTCAGAATTTGCGTATATGATGGCAGATGATGAAAGAGAGCATTATGTAACTCATTCCGGTGTTCTTTCTCCTGATGACACAATTGCGCAAGACAGAGTACCTAGCCGCTACAGAGGAGAATTTATTGAAATTGATAAAGACAAGATAGAGTTTGTTGATATTGCGCCCCGTCAAGTTGTTGGTACGGCAGCATCTCTTATTCCATTTGTATCACACGATGAAGCAAACAGAGCTCTTATGGGAACTCACATGCAGTGTCAAGCAGTGCCTCTTGTAATACCCGATAGCCCAATTGTTGGAACAGGAATGGAAAAAGCAGTAGCGGAAGTTATGGGCAGAGTTATAAGGGCACCATTCGATGGTAAAGTAGTTTACGCAGATGCAAGAAAAGTTACAGTTCGCGGAAATAAAAAAGGCGAAGAAGAAACATATCTTCTCAATTCTTTTAAAAGAACATCAAATGCAACTGCTTACACTCAAAAAACAATCATTTCCTCAGGTGAAAAAGTAACAAAAGGAGATTTGCTTATTGATGGTCCGTCATCTGAAGATGGAGAATTAGCGCTTGGAAAAAATCTTCTCATTGCGTATGCATCTTTAGACGGTCTTGGATATGAAGATGCTATCGTGATTTCAGATAAACTTGTAAAGCAGGATTTGCTTTCCTCAATTCATATTGAAAGACACGATTCATCCGTTGTTGAAACAAAACTTGGACCAGAAGAGACAACCAGAGATATTCCAAATGTTTCAGAAGATGATTTGGCAAATCTTGATGAAGACGGAATTATAGTAGTGGGTAGTGAAGTAAGTCCAGGAGACATTTTGGTTGGTAAGATTGCTCCAAAGGGAGAAACAGAATTAACCGCCGAGGAAAGACTTTTAAGAGCTATTTTTGGAGAACAAGCAAGGGAAGTAAGAGACACATCTCTTAGAATGCCAAATGGAGAACGCGGAACCGTTATAAATGTTCAAATCCTTGATAGGAAAAAGGGAGATGAATTAGAACCTGGAGCACTTAAGAAGATAATTGTAGAAGTTGCACAATTTAGACACGTTGTTGTTGGAGATAAGCTTGCAGGTAGACATGGAAACAAAGGTGTTATTTCAAAGATTTTGCCAGAATCTGATATGCCTTATCTAGCAGATGGAACGCCGGTTGATATTATAATCTCTCCAATTTCCGTACTTGCGCGTATGAATTTGGGACAACTTTTGGAAGCTCATCTTGGATGGGCTGCGCAGAAGTTGGACATGAAAATTGGAGTTCCTGTTTTTGAAGAAGTTGGAGAAAATAGAATTACGCAGCTTTTAAAGCAAGCTGGACTTCCGATTGATGGAAAAGTTACCTTATATGATGGTCGCAGCGGGGAAGCTTATGAGAATCCTGTTGTTGTTGGAATTGAATATATTATGAAACTCATACACATGGTTGAAGACAAGACTCACGCACGTTCAACCGGGCCATACTCTTTAGTTACACAACAGCCATTGGGCGGAAAAGCACAAATGGGAGGACAAAGGCTTGGAGAAATGGAAGTCTGGGCACTTGAAGCACATAGAGCAAAATATACTCTTCAGGAAATGCTTACAATCAAATCTGATGATGTTGTTGGACGCGCCAAGGCTTTTGAGGCAATTGTTAAGGGAACAGATATTCCAACACCAAAAGTTCCTGAATCATTCAAGGTTTTGATAAAAGAATTAGCAGCTCTTGGGCTCGATGTTCTTCCTGTTGGTGCAACAGTTGTAGCAGAGCCTCTTCTTGCAGAGCCTTTACCGCTGGCAATTGCTGAGGAAAAAATTGACAAGGCAGTTGAGGAAGAGGCAAAAGAATTAAGGGAAGAATTGGGAGCAACAGAAGTTCCGGAAAATGCAGAAGGAACATTAACAGCGGAGAAGGAACTAATTGAAGAGTCAAAAGAAGGAACGGAGCCAGAAGTACATGAATAACGATAACAAAAAACAAAAAGATATAACAATAGTTGATTTTAATGCTTTAAAAATTGTTCTTGCTAACCAGCGGGATATTTTGGACTGGTCATACGGAGAAGTTACAAAGCCTGAAACAATCAACTATAGAACCCTACGGCCTGAAAAAGACGGATTATTTGATGAGCGCATTTTTGGTCCTACTAAAGATTGGGAATGTTATTGTGGAAAATATAAGAGAATAAGACACAGAGGTGTTGTTTGTGATAAATGTGGAGTTGAGGTTACTCTTTCTAGGGTGAGAAGAGAAAGAATGGGACATATCGTTCTTTCATCTTCTGTGTCACATGTTTGGTTTTCTAAGGGTTCATCTTCCCCACTCTCTCTGATTTTGGATATTCCTCAGAAAGCGCTGGAATCTGTTATTTATTATGCTTCATATATTGTTATTGAAGTTGATGATAAAAAGAAAAAAGAAGCATTAGCTGAGTTTGCTCAAAACATAAATGATAGAAAGAATATTCAAAAAGAAGAACTTGCATCTGAAGAAAAGAAAATAAATGAAGAATTGGATAAAAAGAAAAAAGAAACTGTAACTGCAAATAGCAAAAAGGGAGAGCAAAAACAGCTTATTGATCAAGAATTAGAATTGACGAAGAGACAAAAAATTGCAGCTCTAACTGAAAGAATTGCAGCGGAAGAGAAAAAATTGGATGAAATTTCAGATGCACTCTTAAGACTTCTTAAAAGCCTACAGGTGGGTTCGGTTTTGTCTGAAGACGAATATTTTAAAATTCTTGAATACGATATTCCTGTTTTCTTTACAATTAAAACAGGAGCAGAGGGAATTCTAAATCTTTTAAGCAGAGTTGATTTGCCAGGAGTTATTATGCAAATCAGAGAAGAAATTGAAAAATCAAAGGGACAAAAGTATTTAAAGCTTATTAAGAGACTGAGACTGATTGAATCAATGAGAAAAGCAGGAATTGATGTTTCTGCCATGATTCTTGGAGTCTTGCCAGTTATTCCTCCGGATCTTCGTCCAATGGTTCAACTTGCAGGTGGACGTTTTGCAACAAGCGATCTTAATGATTTGTACAGAAGAGTTATCAACAGAAATAACAGACTTAAGCACTTAATTTCTCTTGGCGCACCTGAAATAATTTTGAGAAATGAAAAAAGAATGCTCCAGGAGTCTGTTGATTCCTTGATAGATGTTTCGCAACGAACATCTCAAATTGCTACCTCATCTCTTAGGTCTCTTTCAGACATGTTAAGAGGAAAACAGGGAAGGTTTAGGCAAAACTTGCTTGGAAAAAGAGTAGATTATTCTGGACGTAGCGTTATTGTTGTTGGGCCTCAGCTTAAACTATCTCAATGTGGTCTTCCTAAGGAAATGGCTCTTGAAATGTTTAAGCCATTTGTTCTTCGCGAAGTAATTCTTAGAGGGTTTGCGCCAAACATAAAGAGCGCTAAAAGATTTATTGAGAAAAGACCACCTGAGGTTTTTGATATTTTGGAAGAGATTACAAAGAATCATCCAGTTCTTCTAAACCGTGCTCCGACACTTCATAAGCTTGGTATCCAGGCATTTTATCCGGTTCTTATTGAAGGTGCTGCAATTCAACTTCATCCTTGTGTTTGTACTGGATATAACGCTGATTTTGATGGAGACCAAATGGCTGTACATATTCCTCTTTCTGTTAAAGCTCAAGAAGAAGCAATCGAGCTTATGATGCCAAAAAACAATCTTTTAAAGCCTTCAGACGGAAGCCCGATTACTCTTCCAAACAAAGAAATGGCAGTTGGAGTTTTCTATCTTACATCAATGAATGAAGATTTGAAGAAAGAAGATGCCCTGGTTTTTGTCTCAGACCAAGAGGCAATACTTGCACATACTTTGAAAAAGATAGCTCTTAGACAATCAATTCAGCTAAGAGTAGATAATAAGATTATTGAGACTACGGTTGGACGAGTTTTATTTAATGAGCTTTTGCCTGAGAAAATGCGATTTATAAATGAAAGCATTAAGGCGTCCGGTATTAAAAAGATTATAACCGAAGCCATAAAAACTCAAACCGCAGATGAAGTAGAAGCTTTAATTGACGGAATCAAAAAGCTTGGATTTTATGCTTCTATGATTTCAGGTATTTCAGTTTCCGTATTTGATAATAAAATGGTTCCGCAAAAAGATGGAATGATTGAGGTTACTAATAAGAAAATAAAGGAAATAGAATCGGAATATCAGCAGGGACTTATTACCAACGAAGAAAGAAAAAGACTTTCTAATGATGCATGGTTTAAGACAACAGATGAAATTGCGAATTTAACTTGGGACAACCTTAAGAAAGAAAACGCAATCAAGCTTATTATTGACTCAGAGGGTGCAAGGGCTGGAAAAGAACAGCTTAAGCAGCTTTCAGCTATGAGAGGGCTCATCTTGGATCCACTTGGAAAGATTGTTGAGCTTCCTATCAAATCAAACTTCAGAGAAGGTCTTTCTATTTTTGAATACGTGGCATCCGCCCGTGGTTCAAGAAAAGGCTTAACAGACTCAGCATTAAAAACTGCAAATGCAGGATATTTAACCCGTAGACTTGTTGATGTATCTCACGATGTAATTATAAGACAAGAGGATTGTGGAGCTACTGTTGGAATTACAATTTTAAGAAACGAAGAAGAGAGAGAAGCGTCACTTTCTTTTAGGGCCATGGGAAGAGTTGCCGCAGTAAATGTGCTTTCCAAAACAAAAAAAGTTATTCTTAAGGCAGGAGAAGAAATAACTGAAGAAAAGGCAAAGGAAATAGAAGCATCAGATGTGAGTGAGGTAATTGTACGTTCTCCTCTCACATGTAAGCTAGAATATGGAATTTGTGCTAAGTGTTATGGTTGGGACTTTTCTGTTAAGACAAAAGTAGAGCAAGGAGTTCCTGTTGGGGTTATAGCAGCTCAATCAATCGGAGAGCCGGGAACTCAGCTTACTATGAGGGTAAGACATTTTGGTGGAATTGTAATGAGAGACGTAACGCAAGGTCTTCCGCGTGTTGAAGAACTTTTTGAAATGAGAACACCCAAGAATCTTTCTCCTGTTTCAGAAATTCCAGGAAGGGTAAAGATTGAAACAAATGACGAAGGTTATGTAATTACAGTAAGAAATAACAAGATGAAGCCAGCAGATGAGAGGGAATATTTTGTGCCTTTGGCTGCAGAATTAATTGTTAAAGACAGCCAAGACATAACTGCTGGAACTCCATTTGCGGCAGGATACCTTGATCCTAAGGAAATTCTTAAAATTAAGGGATTAACAGATGCTCAGTTCTATATATTAAAAGAAGTTCAAAAAGTTTATGAATCTCAGGGAATTGCAATTTCAGACAAACATTTTGAAGTAATTCTTAGAAAAATGTCAGATAAGGTTATTGTTGAAACAGTTGGAGATGCATCGTTAATTCCAGGAGACTTTATAACTAAGTCTCGATTTGAAGAAATAAACGCGGAAGTGTTGTCTCAAGGTGGAGAACCGGCAACTGCAAGGCAAACGATACTTGGAATTACAAAGTCATCCCTATTCTCTGATTCATGGCTTTCTGCAGCTTCATTTCAGGAAACAACCAAAGTCTTAACAGAAGCAGCTCTTCAGGGACAGGAAGACAAGCTTATTGGACTTAAGGAAAATGTTATTATCGGCCGCCTTATTCCTGTTGACTCCGGCCAGACCGGAATTGAAGGTCACGTCTCGGATGAGGTATAATACATACTCGTATGCCAACATTATCACAGCTTGCTAAAAAAGGAAGAACTAAAAAGGTAAAGAAAATACGCTCAACTGCGATGCGGCGTTTTTATAATGCAAAAGAACAGCGCTACAAGAATTTGGTAGCACCTATGAAAAGAGGAGTTGTGACTTTAGTTAAAACAATGACTCCAAAAAAGCCAAACTCCGCACTTCGCAAAGTTGCGCGTGTGAGGCTTTCAAACCGTATGGAAGTTACAGCATATATTCAGGGAGTTGGACATAGTCTTTCCGAGCATGGAATCGTTTTGGTTCGTGGAGGAAGAGTTAAAGATTTACCGGGTGTTAAATACCACATAGTGCGTGGTAAATATGACTTACTGGGAGTTGAAGGAAGAAAGACATCAAGAAGTAAATATGGAGCAAAAAGAAGCGGTGGAGGAGCAGCTGCTCCAAGAGTAGCAACAGGAACACCAGCACCAGCAGCCGCCGAGGCGCCTGCGGCAGCCGCACCAACAGAATAATATGAGACACAAAAAAGTTAAAAAAAGAGAAACGGTCCCAGATAAGATTTACGGAAGCAGATTGGCTAGCAAGTTTATAAATTCCATGATGAAAGATGGAAAGAAGACTATTGCCGAAAATCTTTTTTATGATGCAATAAAGAGAATTGAGGAAAAAGAAAAGGACGCAATTTCATTATTTGAACGCGCGGTTGCAAATGTTGGTCCAAGACAGGAAATTAAACCCCGAAGAGTTGGAGGAGCATCTTATCAAATTCCTATTGAAGTAAGAGGAGAAAGAAAAACATCCTTGGCTATCCGTTGGATAATTCTAGCTGCAAAAGCACGTCCAAATAAAGAATATCACACATTTTCAGAAAAACTTGCAGCAGAACTTTTAGATGCAATTGAAAATAAAGGTGAAGCGGTAAAGAAAAGAGACACAGCCCACCGCATGGCAGAAGCAAATAAGGCTTTTAGTCATTTCCGCTGGTAAAGTCTCACTTGTCTAAATCTTACTCTTAGGTATTTAATAGAAGCATGAATACAGAAACCCCACATAATATAACTACTTAGGAAATTTTTGTTGATCGATGGGTTGCTCGTGAGATAGCTAGGAATGGTAAACCACTAAGGATAGTTAATCCTACCTTGAGACTTGTCTATCAACATGAGGCTATAAAGTCCGTTGGGACTAGTCGAAGAGGTTCAAGTTAAAACACAGACCGAAAAGTTATAGAATTTCCTACGCCCTTGGTCTAAACGTATTATTCTACACTGACTTCTAGGATTTTGTCGCCGACAACTATATTTTTTACTACGTCCATTCCTTTTGTAACTTTTCCAAAAATTGTGTAATTGTTCGGCAAGGCATTATCTGCAAGCATTATAAAAAACTGGCTGCCGTTTGTATTAGGCCCGGAATTTGCCATAGCAACTACGCCCTCTTTATAACCTGCTTTATAACTTGGCGTATTTGGATTTAATTCATCTTCAAATTTTGCTCCATAGATTGAAGTTCCTCCGGTTCCATTTCCATTTGGGTCTCCGCCTTGGATTACAAAGTTTGGTTCAACGCGGTGGAAAGTTAAATTATTGTAATATCCTCTTTTTGACAGTGTTGCAAAATTTGTGACTGTTTTAGGCGCATCCTGCGGATACAATTCTATCTCGATAATGCCCTTTGCGGTGGTTATTGTCGCTTTCTTCGCGGAAATAAAATCATTTGGAGTTGGGGTTGGTGTGGGAGTTGTAGTTGTCATGTTTGTTAAATCCGCTTGACTTGGTTTAATACTTTGGTTGCCAAGCATGGCTACTCCAAAATATCCTAGAATCGCTACTGCCAAGACTATAATAACAGCTTTCATCATTTGATACTTTGTTATTTTGCCAGAAATAAAAATCAATTTCAATAGCCTAATTGATTGAGTACGGCTAGTGTGGTATAATTTTTGTGTCTTCCCGCAAGATCTGGGGAAGATTTTTTTCATCCAAAGGATGATTGACATATGGCTGCAACAAACAGAAATTTTACATTAGATAAAATTAGAAATATTGGTATTATTGCCCACATTGATGCGGGTAAAACTACAACTACGGAACGTATCCTTTATTACACAGGAAAAACCTACAAAATCGGAGATATTGATGAAGGAAATACTCAGATGGACTGGATGGAGCAGGAAAAAGAGCGTGGTATTACTATTGTATCTGCTGCTACAACCGCTTTTTGGAAAGAGCACAGAATAAATATTATAGACACCCCAGGACACGTTGACTTTACAGCAGAAGTTGAAAGGTCACTTAGAGTTTTGGATGGTGGAATTACAGTTTTAGACGCAGAAGAAGGAGTTCAATCCCAATCTGAGACTGTCTGGAGACAGGCAGATAAATATAAAGTTCCAAGACTTTGCTTTGTAAACAAAATGGATAAGCTTGGAGCTGATTTTTTGGCAACAATAAAAAGTATTGAGGATAGGCTTGGTGCAAATCCCGCAATTATGGTCTTGCCAATTGGAGTAGAGCATACTTTTAAGGGAACAGTAGATCTTCTAACTCAGCAATGTTTTATTTGGGGATCGGATGATTTGGGAGCAGAATTTGAAACAACAGATAAGATTCCAGAAGATATGAAAGCTCAAGTTGCAGAGTACCGCAGCAAGCTTATTGAAAAAATTGCAGAAACAGATGACGCACTCCTCGAGAAATATTTGGCAGGAGAGGAGCCAAGCGTAGATGAATTAAGAGCAGCGCTAAGACGTGCAGTTATTGCCTATAAATTAGTTCCAATTTATGCAGGATCTTCCCTTCGCAACAAAGGTGTTCAGCCACTTTTGGATGCTGTTATTGACTACCTTCCTTCTCCTTTAGATACCTCGTCTGCAAAGGGAAATGGAATAAATCCTAAAACAGGTGAGGTAGTTGAGAGAGCGCCTGATCCAAAAGGACCCTTTGCTGGGCTTGCTTTTAAAATTCAAATAGATCCTCATGTAGGAAAACTTACATATTTTAGAGTTTATTCAGGAACATTTGAATCCGGTTCTTATATTTACAATAGCTCAAAAAATACAAGAGAAAGAGTCGGCCGTATACTTTTAATGCACGCAAACACAAGAGAAGAAATAAAAGAAGCAACAGCCGGGGAAATTGTTGCTTTGGTTGGACTAAAAGAAACAACAACCGGAGATACTCTTTGTGATGAGGCAAATCCAATAGTTTTGGAAAAAATTACATTTCCTGAGCCAGTTATCTCTCTTGCAATTGAGCCTAAAACAAAGTCAGACCAAGAGAAACTCGGGTTTTCTCTTAAAAGACTTATGGAAGAAGATCCAACTTTTACTGTTAAAACAAATCATGAGACAGGACAGACAATTATCTCAGGAGTCGGAGAACTTCAGCTTGAAATTATGGTTGATAGAATGAAAAGAGAATTTGGAGTTTTGGCAAATGTTGGAGCGCCTCAAGTTGCTTACAAAGAAACTATTGCACAGGAAGCGCAAGCCGAAGGAAAATATATTAAGCAAAGTGGTGGACGCGGACAATATGGGCATTGTTTCCTTCGAGTTACACCAAAGCCCCGTGGTGAAGGATATGAATTTGTCAATGCAATTAAAGGCGGAGCAATTCCTGCTGAATTTATAAAAGCGGTTGCCAAAGGTATTGTTGAGGCTATGGAAAACGGAATTCTTTTGGGATATCCCTTGGTAGATATGGCAGTTACATGTTATGACGGAAGCTATCATGATGTTGATTCATCTGAAATTGCTTTTAAAATTGCTGCATCTCAAGCTCTTCAAGCAGCAACCAGAAAAGCAGAGCTAAGACTTTTGGAGCCTATTATGAAAGTTGAAGTTACAACTCCATCTCAATTTTTAGGAGATGTGATTGGAGATCTGTCTGCAAAAAGAGGACAAATTATTAGCACAGAAGAAAGAAGCAAGGCGACGATTGTTTTAGCATCTGTTCCTCTTGCAGAGCTTTCTGGATATGCAACGACACTTAGAAGCATGTCTCAAGGTCGTGCTTCTTACTACATGGAGCCATCGCATTATCAAGAAGTCCCACAAAATATAGTAGCGGAAATGCTTGAAAAGTCTACATTTACAGGCCGCATCAACGCCCAGTAATAACCTCGTTTGTGTTTTGCCTAAGAAATATCCTATAATGGCTTTTATGGCGCAAATTCACGAAATTGGTCCTCGGATTGACGCAACACATTCTCCAATTACCACAGACGTTACGCTTGAAGAAATATCTAGAATTGTTAGACCAGGTTCTTTCGATAGGATACATGAAATATTTTATGAGTTAGGAGCTATTCCTCGAGGTGAACAATTAGTGTTTAATAATCCACCTATAAAGCATGAGAGAGGAGGAAAAGTTTCTGGTTTTGTGTATCCTTATCAAAGAGATCATGGAGAAAATGAATTGCTGGTATCATGGGGGCAAGCTACTAAACGGAGCTTGCCGCATTTTCATTTACATCCCGACGGTATAACTGATGTAAGTGAGATATATCATTGGGTTGATGGTAAAGCAAAATTAAATATGGAGGGAGATGAAGTTGATCTAAGCGAAGAAAATCCAGTTGTGATTGTTCCTCCGGGGGTTAAGCATCAACTTAGCACAGACAATTTTTCTCTCACTGTTATAGAAATGGTAAATATAGCGAAGATTCCAGAAGAAGATCGGCATAGAGGTCCAAAAGAAGTTCTAATCTCTTCTGAATTGCACCGGGCAATAGGAGTTGATTTCCGCGATGATGTGAAATGGGCAATAGGAGGGGTAGCTGAGGATAGAGAATTTAACGAACCTTTATATCGGTATGATGGACAAGACCATATATTTATTTTTGAAGGAATTTTAGGCAATCAGTATGTTGAAGCATTTATTCTTCCTCCTAATAGCGAAGTTAATCAGCGCGAAAGAAAAAAATTCAGACAATATCGTGTAATAAGAGGCAAGATGACCTTGGACATAGACGGAAAATTTCAGGAAGTCGATGCTGTTGATGCTAAATCCGTTCCATCAGATCAACATAGAATATATACAAGCGACAAGCCCGCATTAATTATTAGTAGATCGATAATTGGTCCCTCTATCAAAAAAGAACCAAGGCATTTGGATCATTGACCATTTTACCCGCACTTATACCCTCAGAGCAAGTAAGAGCTATTAGATAGAATTTTATCTTTATTCTGATAGTAGCTATAAGGGTTGGGAAACAGCAAAGCATGCAGCCGAAAGAACAATACGTGTAGTCTCTCATATTATGGATGACAATGTTGGGAAAACCGTAGCAATTATTGGACATGGAGCAGTCGTGTCTAGACCGCGATACATTGAGAACGGTTTAAGTACAAATTAAAGGAGCTTACAGTGGCTCGTATATGCGAGCCTACACAATACTTCCAGTTAATGTTATTCGTACTGCCGATCTTTCAAAGATGCTCTTAAGAGACTATACTGGATGGATTGGTACCAAGCTCATGGTAAGAATGCCGAAGGTACCTGTAGGCATTTTGGTATCTCCAAAAGTGTATTTTACCGCTGGAAGAATCGATACAAGCCCTACAATCTTAAAACCCTTGAGGATGACAAGAGCAGCAGAAGACCACATAAAGTGCGGGAGATGACAACAGCACCAGCTGTTCTTGCGCGTATCTATGATATTCGCTTTCTCGATCGGGAGAAGAGTAAGTACGAAATCCAGGAAGAGCTAAAACGGGAAGGTATTATCTGTGGCCGCTCAGCAATCCAGAAGGTTATTAACCGCCATGGAAAACTTCTTCGTATTTAAAAGGTAATCAAAGCGAACAAGAGTACGCCAAAGGTGTTTTAGATTTCTATGAGGGTCTTGGTCTAGATCGGGATCAAATTTTGACTTTGGCTAAGCAGCAAAATGAAGCGACTGTGCCTGTACCGGCCCAATAGATAAACTTCCAGTTAAAAAATCGGTGTAAAATGGAATTAGATGCAACCCTTTCTAATTTTTTTTGGCGAACTTGTCTTTCTGTTTTTTCTTTCCAAAATTTTAATCGCGGATTTGGGCCAGCTGCTGCTTAGAGTAACTAAAAGCAGGAAGTGGTCTATATATATTCTTTCGTTTTTGTTTTTGCCCGGTACCGCCCATGAAATTAGAACAGAAAGCTTTGCATTAAATATAATCATAATGAGAAATGTAACTTCTATTCCTAAGGATCGTAGACACATTTCTGTATAAAGTCGTTGTATTTTCCCTCTTGACGCAGGCATATAAATGTTGTATATTAAATTAAGCCTTTTTGAGAGGTTTTTATTTTTAATATATGGCAGAAGCAGCAAAATATCAAAGAACAAAACCACATTTAAATATTGGTACCATTGGTCACGTTGACCATGGAAAGACCACATTAACCGCAGCTATTACAACCGTTCTTTCTAAAAAGGGAATGGCGACAGCTAAAAAATATGAAGATATTGATAATGCTCCAGAGGAAAGAGCTCGTGGAGTTACTATTAATATTTCCCACCAGGAATACGAAACAGAAAAAAGACACTACGCTCACATTGACGCTCCAGGTCACGCAGATTATGTTAAAAACATGATTACGGGTGCCGCTCAAATGGACGGTGCAATTCTGGTAGTTTCTGCTCCAGACGGTCCAATGCCTCAGACAAGAGAGCATATTTTACTTGCACGCCAGGTTGGAGTTCCTTCAATTGTAGTTTTCCTTAACAAATGCGATATGGTTGACGACGAAGAGCTTTTAGATTTGGTTGAAATGGAAATCCGCGAACTTCTTACAAAATACCAATACCCGGGAGCTGAAACACCAATTATAAGAGGTAGTGCTCTTAAAGCTTTAGAGGGCGACCCAGAAGCAGAAAAACAGATTATGGCACTTATGGATAAGGTTGACGAATATATTCCAACCCCAGTAAGAGACACAGATAAGCCATTCTTGATGCCTGTTGAAGACGTTTTTTCAATTAAAGGACGCGGAACAGTTGTAACCGGAAGAATTGAAAGAGGAAAGATTAAAATAAACGAAACAGTTGAAATTGTTGGAATTAAAGCCACAAAATCTTCTGTTGTAACAGGAGTTGAAATGTTTAAGAAACAACTTGAAGATGGTCAAGCCGGAGACAATGTTGGACTTTTGCTCCGTGGAGTTGAAAAAGCAGATGTAGAACGTGGACAAGTTATCGCAAAACCAGGAAGCATTACTCCTCACACAGACTTTGAAGGAGAAATTTATATCTTGGCAAAAGAAGAAGGCGGACGTCACACACCTTTCTTTACAGGATATAGACCTCAATTTTATATCAGAACAACTGATGTAACAGGAGAAGTAACTCTTCCAACAGGCGTTGAAATGGTTATGCCAGGAGACAATACAAAAATGACTGCAAAGCTTATAGTGCCAGTTGCTTTGGAAGAAGGAGTTAGATTTGCAATTAGAGAAGGCGGAAAAACAGTTGGAGCAGGTGTTATTAGCAAGATACTCAAATAAGCTCGGAACACGATCTGAAGGTTTGCTCACATGGGCTTAGTCCTGAGCTTGCCGAAAGATCTTTTTTTTGCTAAAATGCACATTACGCACTTTAAAAGGAGAAGCATATGCCAAAAGGAAGAATTAGAGTAAGACTAAAAAGTTACGACGCAAGGGTGATAGACCTTTGTTCTCAGCAAATTTTAGATACGGCAATAAGAACCGGAGCTAAAATCGTGGGCCCGGTACCTCTTCCAACCAGGCGAACAGTTTATGCAGTTAACCGCTCTCCTTTTATAGATAAAGACGCACGTGACCACTTTGAAATGCGTGTCCACAAAAGACTTATTGATATAGTTTCCCCAACAGACAAAACAATTGATTCTTTAACCCACCTAGAACTCCCCGCCGGAGTTTCTATTGAGATCCGCATGTAGTCTTCTCCTAGCCTTGTTCTCTATTGCAATTAGGCAGGAGTTTAGATATAATTACCCTAGTTTAAGTCATGATAAACCTAAAGGAGGTTCCTTTGACTACATAAAGCTCATTTTTAGGAAAGTATTTTCCTGAAAACACGGCGGCTCTATGTAGCCGTTTTTTTGGTTTTATCCTTCGGCAGGCTCAGGACTTAGTAAGATATGCAAGCAATAATTGGTCAAAAAGTCAGTCAAACACAGAAATTTTTGGAAGACGGAAGAAGAATCCCTGTAACAGAGATTATGATTTCCGGCGGAAATGTTGTTGTGCAGACAAGAACCGTTGGAAAAGAAGGATATAATTCAATTCAGCTTGGTTTTAAAAGCAAAAAAAATGGAAATAAGCCACTCATAGGACATGTAAAGAAAGCCTCACTTGATGAGGCTCCTCTTTTTTTAAGAGAGGTAGAGGTCGAGGGAGAAGATTTCCCTGAAATTGGAAGTGTAATCAAGGCCTCAGATGTTTTTAAGCCTGGAGACATAGTTGATGTGATTGGAATTTCAAAAGGAAAAGGATATGCGGGAGGAGTAAAAAGGCATCATTTTAAAGGTGGACCCAGAACTCACGGACAAAGTGACAGAGAAAGAGCGCCTGGATCTATTGGACAATCTACAACTCCGGGAAGAGTTTATAAAGGAAAAAGAATGGCAGGAAGAATGGGACATGAAAGAGTGACAGTTGCGAATTTACAAGTTGTTGAAGTGACAGATGATGGAGTTTTGATAAAAGGACTAGTTCCGGGAGGAGTTAATAATCTTATTATGATTAAAAAAGTTGGAGAATCTAAAAAATTTGTGCCTTTATACAAAGAGCCAAGTGAAGAACCAGAGGTATCGGCCGAGGAAGTCGTAGTTGAACCAGTTATCGAAAGTGTGAATGAAGCCGCCGGTAGCACTTCCGTTTCAGATGACGCTGCGCCAGTTATTGAGGAACCACCTGTAGTTTCAGAAGAAAAATCGGAGGAAACATCCCCCGACACTAAAGTTATGGAGGACAAGGAAAATGCCAGTTAATAAAGTCAAAAGTCAAAAGTCAAAAGTCAAAAGTTTGGTAGTAACAAAAAAAGCAGTTGCTAGAAAAAAAGTTAACGCTTTGAGTGCACAGGTTTTTGATGTAACAGGAAAAGCTGCAGGATCTTTTGAATTACCAAAAGAAATCTTTGGAGCAGAGGTTAACAAGCCTCTTATTGCGCAAGCTGTCAGAGTATATCTTGCAAATCAAAGACAGGGTACATCTTCAACCAAATCCAGAGGAGAAATTACTGCTTCAACAAGGAAGATTTGGAGACAAAAAGGAACAGGAAGAGCAAGGCATGGAGCATTATCGGCACCTATTTTTGTTGGAGGAGGAGTGGCTCATGGTCCAAAGCCAAGGGATTATTCTCTAAAACTTCCTAAAAAAATGAAAAAACTTGCACTTATTAGTGCATTATCTGCAAAGCAGCAAGATGGGCATATAAAAGTATTAGCAGGACTTGAAAAAATAGAGCCAAAGACAAAAAATGTTGCAGCGTTAATTAAAAAACTAGGACTTGAAAATAGCAAAGTGCTTTTGATAATTCCAGAAGGAGTTAAAAAAGGATTCGAAAATGTTTACAGAGCATCAAGAAATATAGAAAATCTAAATATTTTGAACTCAAAAACACTTAATGCATATGAAGTTTTGGATAATAAGATGATTCTTTTTATGAAAGCTTCTATTGATGCTTTGAAAGAAAATTTAACAAAGGAAAAAGAATGAATATAGCAGAAGTTATTATCGCACCAGTAATTAGTGAAAAGTCTATGAAAGACGCAGGCTTGGGCCGTTTTACTTTTAAAGTTGCAACGGGAGCAGATAAAAAAAATATTAGAAAAGCAGTGCAAGACAAGTTTAAAGTTACTGTTTTATCAGTTTCAACAATGAACGTTAAAGGTAGACAGAAAAGATTTGGAGCAAGAAGAATTGAAGTTACACTTCCTTCTTGGAAAAAAGCAATAGTACAACTTAAATCTGGTGAAAAAATTGATTTATTTGAAGTTCCGGCGTCAAAATAATTATGACCCATTCGATAAACTCAGGGTCATACTGAACGGAGTTGAATGTATGAGAAAACTTAAAACTATTAAAAAGCAAATGTCAGGAAGAGACAGCGCAGGAAGAGTTGCAGTTAGGCATCAGGGTGGACAGCATAAAAGATTTATCAGAAATGTAGATTTTAGGCGCGATAAAAAGGACGTTTCAGGAAAAGTCGTTGGAATGGAATACGATCCAGGCAGAACCGCTGATGTAGCACTTGTGCATTATATAGATGGAGAAAAAAGATATATTTTGCGGCCTGAGGGTTTAAATTTGGGAGATGTTGTTATTTCCGGAAGAGAAGTTGAAATTAAAGTAGGAAACGCTTTGCCGTTGGAATTTTTGCCAATTGGTACGGTAGTTCACAATGTAGAGCTTATGCCAGGCCGCGGAGGGCAGCTTGCAAGAAGCGCAGGAGTATCGGCAGTTGTTGCAGCCAAGGAGGCTGGTCTGGTACACTTGAAACTTCCATCCGGAGAAATAAGAAAAGTAAGACAGCAATGTTTTGCAACCGTTGGCCAGCTTGGAAATATAGATTGGAAAAATGAAGTTATAGGATCAGCCGGTAGAAAAAGACACATGGGAATTAGGCCAACAGTTAGAGGAGTTGCCCAAAATCCTAGAAGTCATCCCCATGGAGGGGGAGAAGGAAAAAGCGGAATTGGAATGAGTACGCCTAAGACTTTTGCCGGAAGACCTGCAGTTGGAAATACAAGAAGACCGAAGAAATATTCAAATAAATATATTGTTACAAAAAGAAAGAAATAGCCCGTTTACGGGCTCAGGGTAATTATGAGTAGATCGTCTAAAAAAGGACCATACATAGATAAAAATCTTGCTAAAAAGATTCTAAAACAAAAAGAGACAGGAGATAAGTCTGTAATTAAAACATGGGCAAGAGCAAGCCAAATTCCTCCAGAATTTGTTGGGCATACATTTGGAGTTCATAATGGTAAAGTTTTTATAAACGTTTTGGTAACTGAAGGAATGGTTGGACACAGGCTTGGAGAATTTTCGCAAACCAGAACTTTTAGAAGTCACGGAAGAGTTGTTTCAAGAGAAGTATCAAAAACATAACATATGGAAACTAATATAGCAGTTGCGCAAAGTAAGGGAGTTAGGGTTAGCACAAGGAAAGTAAGACTTGTTGCTGATTTAATTCGAAAAATGAGCATAGAACAGGCGTTGGCTACTCTTTCGCAGCTTAGTAAAAGAGGATCTGTTTCTTTGGATAAAACTATTAAAAGTGCTGTTGCAAATGCAACAAATAAAGGCATGGCAAAAGATAAGCTGTATATAAAAAGCTTGGAGATTAATCAAGCACCATCTCTTAAAAGATATCACCCATCGACCAGGGGAAGAATACATCCGTACAAAAGAAAAAGCTCTCATATAAAAGTAGTTTTGGAGGAAAGAAAATAATGGGACAAAAAATTAATCCAAATATATTGCGTCTTGGTCCAGTTTACAGCTGGCACAGTAGATGGTTTGATGATAAAAGATACAAAGATCTTTTGCTTGAAGATTACAAAGTAAGAAAAATATTAATGGATAGACTTAAAACTGCGGGAGTTTCAGATATTGAGATTGAAAGGTCCATTAATAATATCAACCTTATTATTTATGTTTCGCGTCCTGGGTTGGTTATTGGAAGAGCAGGAACCGGACTTGAGGATTTGAGAAAATTTCTTACAACAATTCTTGCAAAAGGAAAAACCGTAAAAAATGTGCCAAAGTTGGATATTAGAGTAGAGCCAATTAAGGATGCTAATCTTGATGTCTATCTTGTTGCTAGGAATATTTCTGACCAGCTGATAAGGAGAATGCCTCATAAAAGACTTATGACTCAAGCAGTTGAAAGAGTTATGTCATCAGGCGCCAAAGGAGTAAGGATTATTTTATCAGGAAGAATAAACGGAGCAGAGATTGCAAGACGGGAGAAGATGCAAAAAGGAACGGTTCCACTTTCAACAATTAGAGAACACGTAACTTTTGCAAGCGTTCCATCTCTTACTAAAAAAGGTTATATCGGAGTGAAGGTTTGGATAAACAGGGGAGATAAATAATATGTTAGCACCAAAAAGAGCAAAATATAGAAAACAACAAAGAGGAAGTATGAAGGGAAATGCTCATTCTGGAACTAAGGTTTCTTTTGGAGAGTATGGTATTTTAACGGAAGAGCAGGGCTGGATAACTAGTAGGCAAATTGAAGCAGCCAGACGTGCAATAACTCATTACATTGCAAGAGGTGGAAGAGTTTGGATAAGAATTTTTCCGGATAAGCCAATCACAAAAAAACCGGCCGAGACTAGAATGGGTGGAGGAAAGGGAGATATTTACGAACATGTTGCAAGAGTTTTGCCAGGAAGAATGCTTTTTGAAATGGGAGGAGTTTCAAAAGAGACGGCATTTCAAGCATTAAGGCTTGCTTCTCATAAATTGCCGGTATTAACAAGAATCGTTGCCAAGGAGGATCAAATTTAATGAAATCAAGAAATATTAAAGATTTACACACAAAGACAATTGAAGAGCTTAAAGGCATGTATAAAAATTTAAAAAATGAGGTTTTGCAGCTTAATTTAGAAAAAGCACAAAATAAACTTAAAGATACAAGGTCTATATTTTGGAAGAAAAAAGACATTGCAAGAATTTTAACAATTTTGAAAGAAAAGGAGCTTATGGATGAAAAAACTAATTGAAGGTAAGGTAATTTCGGTAAAAATGGGAAGTGTTGTAGTGGTTGAGGTAAAAAGAAAAATTCCTCATCCTCTTTACAAAAAACTTATTAACAAAAGTAAAAAATACAAAGCCCAAGTTGGAGATATAGAAGTATCTTTGGGAAACAAAGTTAGAATTGCGCAAACGCGTCCAATTTCAAAAGATACTCATTTTAAGATAATGGAGGTTATTAAATGATTCAACACAGGAGTATTTTAACAGTTGCGGATAATAGTGGAGCGAAATCGCTCTTGGTGATACAGGTTTTTGGCGGATCTAAGAGAAAATTTGGATTTATTGGTGACGTATTAAATTGTGTAGTTAAGGATGCCAACTCTACGGGTACTGTAAAAGATAGTCAAATAGTCAAAGCAATCCTCGTGCGTTCTAGAAAAGAATACAGGAGAGATGATGGTTCCTATATTAGATTTTCAGATAATGCGGCTGTTGTAATAGATAATGCAAAAGACAAAAATCCTGTTGGAACAAGAATATTTGGGCCAATAGCAAGAGAAGTAAAGGAAAAAGGGTTTGCAAAGATTGCAAGTATGGCAAGTGAGGTTATATAATATGAAACTTAAGAAAAACGATATAGTTACAGTTATGAAAGGTAAAGATAAAGGAAAAACAGAAAAGATTGAGAAAGTTTTTACGAAAGAAGGAAAAGTTTTAATAACGGGAGTAAATCAGTTCAAGAGACACATAAAAGGAAGAGCAGGGGGACAAAAATCTGAAATTACAATCATCACAAAGCCAGTTTCTGTTGCAAACGTAAAACTTGTTTGCCCAAAGTGCAAAAAGTTGACTAGAGTTGGATATCTTGTTCAAAAGACAGGAAAAGTTAGAATTTGCAAAAAATGCAAAAAGGAAATTTAATATGGATAACTTAAAAGTAAGATTTAAAAAAGAAATAGCCAAAAAACTAAAAGAAGAGTTGGGAATTAAAAACATAAATCAGATCCCACAACTTAAAAAAATAGTTATAAATATGGGAGTAAGGGATGCAGTTGCAGACAAGAAAAATATGGAAATTGCTATTTTAGAATTCACTCAGGTTGCCGGGCAAAAGCCAAAAGTAACGCAGGCAAAGCAATCCATAGCCGCATTTAAACTTAGAGAAGGGGATAAAATAGGACTCGTTGCAACTCTTAGGGGAAAAAGAATGTACGATTTTTATGAGAAGTTAACAAATGTTGTTTTTCCAAGACTTAGAGATTTTCATGGAATTAAGAAAAATAGCTTTGATGGTAAGGGAAATTTTACTTTGGGATTTGCTGAAATTGCAGTTTTCCCGGAAATAGATCCAGGAAAAATTGAAAAAGCTCAAGGACTTGAAATAACAATAGTAACAAGTGCAAAAGATGATAATCAGGGGCTCGCATTGCTTACGGTACTGGGGATGCCCTTTGTAAAATAAAAATATGGCAAAAAAATCTAATGTAGTTTCTCTTTTAAAGAAACAAAAATATTCAAGCAGAAATCACAGTAGATGCAATATATGTGGAAGGGGCAAGGCTTATATGAGGAAATTTGGTCTTTGCAGAATTTGTTTTAGAGAACTTGCTTTGAAAGGAGAATTGCCGGGAGTTACAAAATCAACCTGGTAAATTTATATGGCATATAAAATTGCAGATTTTATTACAACAATTAAAAACTGTGCGGCAGCAAGAAGAAGAACAGCAGTTCTTTCATATTCTAAAGTCAATAAAAATATAGGAGATGTTCTTGTTAAAGAAGGATTTTTGGTAAGCATAAAAGAAGAAGAGCAAGACGGAAAAAAGGTTCTTGTTGCAGTGCTTAAATTCACTAAAAGAATGCCGGCTGTAAGAGATGTAAATATAATTTCAAAACCATCACTTAGAATTTATAGTAGTTCCAAAAAAATTGCTGATATTAAAAGGAGAGGAAGACACAAGGTAATACTTTCAACAAATAAAGGAATCATGGAAGCCAGAGATGCGCAAAAGGTTGGAGTCGGAGGAGAAGTTCTCTTTACGATTAATAGCTAATATGTCAAAAATAGGCAGAATGCCAGTAGTAATTAAAGAAGGAGTAAAAGTGTCTCTACAGGACGGAGTTGTAATGGTTGAAGGTCCAAGGGGAAGCCTTTCTTTTTCTGTGCCAAAAGAGATAGAGGTTAAAATACAGGAGGACAGAATTGAAGTTGCTCAGAAGGGTAAGATGGAAGATAGAAAAGTAAGAGCACTGTTTGGACTGACACGTGCTATGATTTCAAATATTATAACAGGAGTTTCATCCGGTTTTGAGAGAAGGCTTGAGCTTTCAGGAGTTGGTTATCGGGCTCAAGTTCAGGGTAGTGATTTGGTAATTTCTGTTGGATTTTCCCACCCTGTAAAATTTGTTCCGCTTAGCGGAATAAAATTTGAAGTTGTTGAAAATAACATTATAGTCTCGGGAATTGATAAGGCAGTGGTAGGTAATACTGCAGCAGCTATAAGAGCAGTTAAGCCACCAGAGCCTTATAAAGGAAAAGGAATAAAATATAAAGATGAAAGAATTAGAAGAAAAGTTGGAAAGGCAGCAAAAGCTGTAGGAGCTAAATAAAATATGAATCAAGATAGAATATTAAGAAAAACTAGAAGAGTAAGAAGAAAAATAACTGGTACTAAAGAAATGCCAAGACTTTCCGTATTCCGTTCAAATAAATATATGTACGCACAGCTCATAGATGATGAGTCTCAAAAGACAATATTGGGAATTTCAGAGGCAAAATTAGAGCAAACAGAGGGCGCAAAATTTGATAAATCAAAGCAGCTAGGTATCCTTTTGGCAAAAGAAGCTCTTTCAAAAAAGATTAAAAAAGTGGTTTTTGATAGAGGAAGATATGTCTATAAAGGTAGAGTAAGAGCTTTAGCTGAAGGTTGCCGTGAAGGAGGACTTGTATTTTAATGAGAAACAATAACTTTCAAAGAGAACCAAGTGCAGATGGTTTTGAAGAAAAAATTATTCAGGTAAACCGAGTTTCTAAAAAAACTAAGGGAGGGAATAAAAGAGGGTTCTCTGTCCTTATGGTTGTTGGTAATAAAAATGGTAAGGTAGGAGTGGGGCTTGGAAAAGCGCCAGATGTAAGCTCAGCAATAAAAAAAGGAGCATCTGTTGCAAGAAAGCATTTAATACAGGTGCCAATTGTAAACACTACAATTCCTTTTAGAATAGATGTAAAATTAGGTGCTGCAAAGATAATGCTAAAGCCTGCACCAAGAGGAAGTGGGGTTATTGCAGGAGGAGCAGTAAGGAATGTTGTAACTGCAGCAGGAATTGAAAATATCTCTTCAAAGGTTTTAGGAACCAATAATCAGGCAAGTAATGTTTACGCAACAATAGAGGCTCTTAGAATTTTGGCAGAAAGGTACCAGGTTAAAAATAAATAATATGCAACTTAATACACTTTCCAAAACTACAAAAATAAAGAAAAAAAGATTGGGGCAGGGACATGGTTCAGGGCGTGTTAAAACTTCTGGACGTGGAACAAAAGGTCAAAATTCAAGAAGTTCCAGAGCTCTCTCTTTTGAAGGAGGAGCATTGCCTCTTATAAAACGTCTTCCATTCAGGCGCGGCAAAGGAAGAAATAAGGCTTTTAAATCTAAGCCAATAGGTCTAAATGTAAAAGCGTTAGCGCTTCTTAAAAAAGATTCCATTGTTGACATAGAAGTTCTTATTAAAAATCATATAGTTGATTCAAAAGATGCTAAAATGTATGGAGTAAAGATCTTAGGAGACGGAGAATTAAAGGTTGCTTTAGTAGTCAAATTGCAAACTTCTAAGGGTGCGAAGATAAAAATTGAAAAAGCAGGTGGCACTGTGGGAATTTAAAATTTATGAACAATGTTTTAGCACTTTTTCAAAACTCCCTAAAAACTAAAAGTGTAAGACAAAAAATCATATTTACGGCCCTAATATTTTTAATATTCAGAATATTTGCACATATCCCCGTTTCGGGAGTCAACTTAGACGCTTTAAAAACTCTTTTTTCCCAGAATCAGTTCTTAGGACTTTTAGATATATTCTCTGGTGGAACTCTTGCTAACTTTTCCGTTATGGCATTGGGTCTTAATCCTTACATTAATGCCTCAATTATCTTACAGCTTTTAACTATGGTTTTTCCAAAGCTTGAAGAGATATCAAAAGAAGGAGAAACGGGACGGAGGAAAATAAATCAATATACAAGAATGTTTACGGTGCCCTTGGCACTTTTTCAGGCAATTGGAATGTATGCACTTCTTAGAAGTCAGGGAATTATTGCTGTTCTTGCTCCAACGGATCTTATTGCATTTATGTTAACCATGACAGCAGGAAGTATGCTCCTGGTTTGGCTTGGAGAACTTATTACGGAAAAAGGATTGGGGAATGGTATATCTCTTATTATTTTTGCCGGAATTGTCGGGCGGCTTCCTATAACCATTGGTCAAACTGCCTCAACGATTAATAGTACAAATTTTTTAAACGTTGTTACTTTTATATTAGTTGGTATTGTTGTTATCTCCTCAATTGTTTTAATAAATGAAGCAACAAGACAGATAACTGTATTTTATGCAAAAAGAGTTAGGGGAAATAAAATGTATGGAGGACAAACAACTCATCTACCGTTAAGACTTAATCAAGCGGGTGTAATTCCCATTATCTTTGCAGTATCTTTAGTTCTTCTTCCGTCTCTTGTTGCCAATTATTTAACTGCATCAAAAAATATTTTTCTTCACAATATTTCTACAACTATAACTGTATGGTTTGATCCTAATGGATTTTTTTATAATCTTCTTTATTTTACTCTGGTCGTAGCTTTTACATATTTTTATACAGCAGTAGTATTTAATCCAAAAAAGATTTCAGATGAAATACAAAAATATGGCGGTTTTATTCCAGGCATTAGGCCCGGAGCATCAACAGCTTCTTATCTAAATTATATTTTAACTCGTATCACGCTGGCTGGTGCAGTATTTCTAGGTATTATTGCCATATTTCCAACAGTTGCCAGAATGTTTACCAGTATGCAGACACTTCTTATAGGTGGAACTGGTATACTAATCGTTGTGTCTGTAATACTTGAAACTATTAAGGCGCTTGAGGCACAGCTTGTAATGAAAAATTATGATTCATTCGTAAAATAATTTATGAAAATAATTTTAATTGGAATTCAGGGAGCAGGAAAATCAACGCAGGGAAACTTACTTTCGGAAAAGTTAGTCCTTCCCTATCTTTCAGCAGGGCATATTTTTAGAGAGCTTTCTAAAGAAAAAGATCCGTTGGGTCGTTACATTAAAGAAGTTATGAACGCTGGATACCTTATTCCGGATGCTAGAACCATTGAAATAGTAACGGACTACCTGCATCGACCGGAATATCAAAAGGGATATATTTTGGACGGATTTCCCAGAACCCTTACTCAAGCTGAGGCATTTGAAAATGGAATAGATAAGGTAATTTATCTAAAAGTTGCTGACAAAGAAGCACTATGGAGACTTTCATATAGAGAAGAGGGAGAAAGACAGGATGAAACGCTTGCTGCAATAAGAAAAAGGATAGAACTATTCAATCAGCTTACTAAACCAGTTCTGGATTATTACAAAGAAAAAGGAAAGTTCATTGAAGTGAATGGAGAAAAGCCGGTCGAAGAGGTGCTTGAGGAGATATTAAAAAGCATTGGAAAAAGTGAGTAAAATTATTGGAGTAACTGGCGCATTCGGAAGCGGCAAATCAACCGCATCTGTGTTTTTGGAAGTCGCGGGATTTAAGAAAATTATCCTTTCTCAATTTCTTGAAGAAGAAGCAATAAAAAGAGGACTAGAAGTTACAAGAAAAATTTTGCAAGATATAGGAAATGAGTGGAGAGAAAAATATGGAAGTGAAATACTTGCCCAAAAAGCTCTTGAAAAAGTATCGAAAGATGCTTCCGGCAAAACTGTAATAGATGGAATACGAAATGTTTCTGAAATAGAATTTCTTCGAAACTCCGGTAATTTTAAACTTATTGCAATAGTCTCAGATAAAAAAGTAAGATTTGAAAGATTAATAAAACTTAAAAGAAGAGAGTTTCTGACTTGGGAATTGTTTGAAAATCTGGATAGTCGTGATGCGGGACTAAATGAAAAAGAAACAGGTTTGCAAGTAGATAAATGTATAACGCTGGCAGATTACTCGATTGAAAATAATGACAGTGAAGAAGATTTTAAAAATAAACTTGAAGAGTTATTAAAAAATATGGAGAATAAAAATTTTGTGGTAGCAATAGACGGTCCTGTTGGTTCTGGAAAAGGAACCTTAAGTATTGAGCTAGCAAAAGAGCTTAATGCACTTTATTTATATACAGGAGGAATGTATAGAGCCTTGGCTCTGGCATGTCTTAGAGCAAGTGTTGATTTGAATGATAAACAACGGGTTTTAGACGTCTTAGGGAAAATAGTCATTGATGTAAAAACCGAATCTTCCGGTCCTAAGATAATTTTAGATTCACAAGATATTACGGATGAAATATTCAGACCAGAAGTTGGAAATGCAGTACCTATAGTTGCTGCAATGGTAGAGGTTAGAGAAAAGATGGTTGCCAGGCAGAAAGAACTTATAGAAGATAAAAGAGCAGTTGTCGAAGGACGTGACATAGCAACAATTGTTGCGCCTGATGCAGAACTTAAAATTTATTTGACCGCAGATGTTGATGTGAGAGCGAAAAGAAGGTTTCTTCAGTTTGAAGAAAAAGGAATGCATAAAACTTACGAAGAAGTTCTTGAAGATACTAAGAGAAGGGATGAGATGGATACTAAAAGAGAGGCGTCTCCTCTAACAATAGTTGAAGATGCATATGTTATTGATACGACAAATGATAGTATCGAAGACACTGTGCATAAAGTAAAAGATAAGTTAAGAGAAAAGGGGTTGCTTTGATAAAGATAAAAACTGATAAAGAAATAGAGATAATGTGCCATGGTGGAAAAATACTAGCCGAAGTTCTGTTTGAAACCTTAAAAAACGTGAAGCCAGGAGTTTCAGAGCTTGAGTTGGATAATATTGCAGAAAAGTTAATAATAAAAAAAGGTGGACAGCCTGGGTTTAAGCTAGTTGAGGGATACAAGCATACAATTTGTATTTCTGTTAATGATGTTGTAGTTCATGGAATTCCGACAAATTATAAGATAAAGGAAGGAGATATAGTAGGAATTGACTGTGGAGTTTTCTATGGTGGATTTCACACAGATATGGCAGAAACCGTAGCAGTTGGGGATGTCGGTAAGGAAGTACTTAAATTTTTGGAAACAGGAAAATTAGCTTTAGAGGCAGGAATAAATGCGGCTCGCGCAGGAAATCATACTGGACATATTTCACAGGCAATTCAAAATATAATTGAAGGGATCGGATACTCTGTAGTTGAGAGTTTAGTGGGACATGGGGTCGGAAAAGACTTACATGAAGATCCTGAAGTTCCGGGATTTTTGATAGATAAAATTGCAGATACTCCACTTCTCAGGGTTGGTATGACTCTTGCGGTTGAGGTTATATACAACAATGGAGGGAAAGACGTGGTTTATTCCGGAACTGATGGGTGGACGATTAAGACCAAGGATGGCAGCCTTGCAGGACTTTTTGAGAGGACAATTGATATCTCGGAGAAATATCCTTTAATTTTAACTTCCTAGTTGTTATTTTAAGGCTAATTTGTTATAATTTCAGAAAGCGTCTAGTGGCTAGGATTTAGCGTCTAGTTTTTTAACTGAACGCTACTTTCTAATTAACTATGCGCTATTATTTATGGTTCATCAAGGAAGTTTTGAAGTAGAAGGAATTGTTAAAGAGTCTTTGCCCAATACTCTTTTTAGAGTAGAACTTGAAGATGGAAATTTGGTTCTTTGTCATTTGTCTGGAAAAATGAGGGTAAATTTTATAAAGATTTTACCGGGAGATAGGGTTAGAATTGAAATGACTCCATATGATAAAGCAAAAGGAAGAATTACATACCGGGAGAGAAATTAATAATTATGATACATTCGACTATCGCTCAGTATCATAGTGAGGAATTCGAACTATGAAAGTACATGCAAGCATAAAACAAAGATGTGTAAAGTGTAAAATACTCAAACGCAAGGGAGTACTTAGGGTTGTGTGTGAAAATCCAAGACACAAACAAAGACAAGGATAATGAGGTTATGTCATTCTGAGAGTAACGAAGAATCTGTAAGACTATGAAGAAAAGATCCTTCACTTTGTTCAGGATGACAAACGTAAAATAATATGAGATTTTCAGGAATAAATATACCGGATGAAAAAAGAGTTGATGTATCTCTTTCCTATCTGTATGGGATAGGAAGAAAGAATGTTATTGCGGTATTGAAAAAGGCAGAAGTTGACGCAGCTAAAAGAGTTAAGGCGTTATCTGAAGACGAGCAAAAAAGAATCCAGAAGGCTTTGGAAGAGTACAAAATTGAAGGAGATTTAAGATCCGAAGTGTCAAATAATATTAAAAGACTTAAGGAAATAGGCTCTTACAGAGGGATTAGACATAGCAAAAATCTTCCCGTAAAAGGGCAGAGAACAAGAAGTAATGCAAGGACAAAAAGAGGAAAGAGAGTAACAATCGGAGCAATTAAAAAAGAAGTTGCAGCAAAAATGGGTATAACGACAGCATAATAAATAATTTTTAATATGGCAGCAAAAAAACTAATAGTAAAAAAACAAACAGAAAAGAAAGTACAAGTTAAAAAGAAGAATGAAGTTAAAGTTACAGGTCAGGGAAGAGTATATATAGCTGCAACTTTTAACAATACTTTAATTACCATAACAAATAGCACTGGTGATGTTGTGTCTTGGAATTCTTCAGGAGCTGCGGGATTTAAAGGAACAAGAAAGTCAACTCCATTTGCAGCAACTACTGCTATGGAAAATGCAGCAAGAAAAGCAATGGAAAAAGGAATAAAGACAGTTGATGTATATGTTAAAGGGCCAGGGCCCGGAAGAGAATCATCTCTTCGTGGAATAAGAAGCGCAGGGCTTTCTATATCTATGATTTCAGATATAACACCAATTCCACACAATGGACCAAGATCTAAGAAAAGGAGAAGGGTTTAATGGCAAGATATAGAGGACCTAAGCATAGATTGGCAAGAAGAGAAGGGGAAAATATTCTTGACAAGACATCAGCATCTTTGCAGAGACGCCTTAATACTCCTCCGGGAATGCATGGTAAAAAAGGGAAGAGGAGACTATCGGAATATGGAATACAACTTAGAGAAAAACAAAAAGCTAAGATTATCTACGGACTTTTAGAGAAGCAAATGAAGAAGCTTGTTAATCAAGTTTCGGAAAGAAAAGGAGACACAGGAGAATTACTTTTAGCTAATCTTGAGACAAGACTTGATAATGTTGTATATAGACTTGGCTTTGCGAAGACAAGATATATGGCTCGTCAGCTAGTTTCTCACGGACATATTTTTATTAATGGAAAGAAGTTATCTATACCTTCATATGGTGTCAAAAAAGATGAAGTTGTTACTCTTTCATCAAAATTAAAAATTAAATTTGAAGAAATTTCTGCAATTCCGGATCAGAAAGACTTAGTGCTTCCTCCATTTTTGGAGAGGAAGAAAGATGAAGGAACGCTTTTACGTTTTCCTACGAAGGATGATATTAAAGTCCCTTTTAACGCACAACTAATTATTGAATATTATTCAAGATAGTAGTATAATATAAATTCGTATGTTAGACCCAATGTTAAATGTTAAAGAAATAAAAGCTGATGAGACCTATGGGGAATTTGTCATAGAGCCTTTAGAACCAGGTTATGGTCATACTTTGGGAAATGCTTTAAGAAGAGTTCTTCTTGCATCTATTCCTGGAGCTGCTGTGACTTCCATTAAAATCTTAGGAGTTAAACATAAATTTTCAACGGTTCCGGGATTAAAGGAAAATATTGTTGATTTACTCTTAAACATAAAGGGATTAAACATTCGTTTATCCGGATCCAAAACATCAAGCAAGCTTTCCCTTTCAGTTAAAGGTGAGAAAAAAATTTCAGCAGGTGATTTAGAAAGATCTGAAGATATTGAAGTTATAAATAAAGATCATTACTTGGGTTCTCTTGGAGATGCGAAAGCAAAACTAGAGATGGAATTGTCAGTTGAAAAAGGAATGGGATATTCTTTGTCTGAAGAAAGAAAAAGTTCAACCGTAGGCCAAATTTCAACTGATGCAATATTCACTCCCGTTAGAAGAGTTAGCTATGAAGTTTCAGCAACTAGAGTTGGAAGACAAACAAATTTAGATAAACTTACATTATTTGTTTGGACAAACGGAGCAATTTCTCCAAGAGATGCATTAAATGAAGCCGGAAGAATATTGGCATCTTATTTTTCTCAAATTTATAATCCAACAGCTGTAATTGCGGAAGGAATAGTAAAGAGTTCTGTATCTGACGGAGCATTGAAGCTTACGGTTGATGAGTTGGATTTGCCAACAAGAATTTACAATAGTTTGAGAAACGGTGGAATTGAAACAATAGGTCAAATTTTAGAAACTCCAAGAAAAGAACTTATTTCCATGAGAAATATGGGAAGTAAGTCTATAGCAATTGTTGAAGAAAAACTTAAAGAAAAAGGAATAGAGCTAAATAGATAAATACTACAAATAGTACCAATAAATACCAATACTACCAATAGGCCCAAAATTGAAATTGATGTTTGTAGTGTTGGTAATTTTGTATGAGAAAGAATGTATTTGGAAGAAAACTTAAAAGAGACAAAAATCAAAGACAGGCTTTATTTAAAGGCCTAATGTCTTCCTTGGTAATGTATGGAAAATTGAAGACCACGGAAGCAAAATCTAAGGCCATTAAAGGTGAGGTTGATAAGTTGGTTACAAGAGCAAGAAGAGATTCACAGCTTGCAAAAAGGCTCCTGGAGCCCCATCTAACAGCTGCCGCTTTGAAGAAGTTTGTATCAGATGTTGTACCGGTATTTAAAGACAGAAATAGCGGATTTACAAAAACAGTAAGGCTTGGGAATAGACTTAAGGACAATGCGTCTTTGGTTTTAATGACATGGACAGATGAAGTTATAGCTAACGTTAAACCAAAGGTGAAAACAACAAAAAAAGTAACTTCTAAAAAAGTTGCGGAAAAACCAAAAAGAACAACAAAAGTAGTAGTGAAAAAAATACCTGCCAAAACTAAAAAGCCAGCAAAAAAATAATGCAAAAACAAACACACTCAACAAAATTAGAAGATATAAAGAGGCACTGGCATTTGATAGATCTTAAAGATAAGACCTTAGGAAGAATATCAACAGATATTGCAAAACTACTTATGGGAAAAGGGAAACCCTATTTTGTTAGAAACCTTGACTTAGGAGATTATGTTGTTATTATTAATGCCAAAGAAGTTAAAGTAACAGGAAAGAAAGAAACTGACAAAATATATCACAGACATTCAGGATATCCAGGTGGAAAAAAAGAAGAAACTTTGGGAAAGCTTAGAATAAGAAAGCCGGAAGATATAATAATCCATGCAGTCAAAGGAATGTTGCCACAAAACAAATTAAGAGATAGAATGCTTAAGCGGTTATTTGTTTTTGCAGGGCAAGCGCATAAGTATGAAGATAAATTTAGAGGTAAGAATATAAAAGTAGAAAACTCAGAAGAGGTAGGAAATTAATATGGCAGAGTCAACAAATAAAGATTTTACATACGCTGTAGGAAGAAGAAAATCAGCGGTTGCAAGAGTTAGGTTATACAAGATCATTAAAGCAGGTCTTGTTTGGGGAAAAGAAAAAATTGAAAAAGGAAAAGTGCTTGTTAATAAAAAACCAGTTGGAGAATATTTTAGCGGAGAAGTTATGATGGCTTTTTATAAAGAACCTTTTATTGCAACAAACACTTTGGATAAATACGCAGTTACTATTAGGGTAATGGGCGGAGGCCTTAAGGGACAATTGGATGCTGCTCTTTTGGGAATTGCCCGTGCCCTTTCAGAAATCGATAGAGAAAAATTTAGACCGATTTTAAAGAAAAAAGGAATGCTTACTAGAGATGCAAGAATTAGGCAAAGAAGAACAGTTGGTACAGGTGGAAAAGCAAGACGTCAGAAACAATCTCCTAAGAGGTAATCTGAGCAGGTCTCCCTCCGAAACGACGGTCCCTTTGTGAGTACTCTACTATAGTTTCTATGATATCCTCGTTTTTCATGTCAGGAAGGTTTGCGGCAATCGATACAAACTCTGCTCTGTCTCCCGGCCATCCAAGACCTGATGTTCTCATTTCTCCTGATGTTCTAATTACTAAATCAGCAGGCCTAAAACCTTCGGCCCAGCCATCTCTTAATGAGTTCCATAATTTTGTCGTTACATCCAATCCAGGATTTTGTTTTATCATCTCAGATAATTGCTGCGCCATTCTTATTTCCTGATCGTCTCCATTAAAATCCAGAAGAAGTCCAAATCGTCTATCTGTATAATGCTCGGTTTCTCTTTCTACCGTTTCTAAAGTTTTCCAGAGGCTTCCAAATTGTGATCTAATTTTTTCTGGTCTACCTAACCTCTTGAATCTTATTTGTTGTTCATGAAAAATAGGCAAAGCTTTTTTGGTAGTTTCTTCCAATACTTTCATTATTCCTCTTATCTCTTGATTAGATCTATTCCAATTGTCGTGAGAATATCCCCACGTCATTACCGTTTCTATTTCCGGAATTGCGGTAATTAATTCAAGTGCCCCAAACATTTTTCTTGCTCCAGCTCTGTGTCCTTCTATAGTGTCTTTTATACCAAGACCCTGCGCCCAACGAATATTTCCATCAGGAATAAAAAATACAACCTTGGGGCGGCTTGCTGATGGAGCTTCTTTAAGCCTTGGGTATCTGTCTTCGACACTTAGAGCTGGCGATATGCCTTCATGAATAGTCATAATACGGAAGTTTTATTTTACTATAAAAAGCCTACTGTGGCAAGCTAGGAGGTATGTCGGGGTGTGGAGAATTGAACTCCAGCTACCGCACCCCCAGCGCGGCGTACTACCGTTATACTACACCCCGAAAAATACCACTTGTATTTTAACACAGACTTACCTAGAATTGGGGCATGGCAAAGCACGTAAATACTCCGAAACAATCCTCTGCAGCAATCACGGAATCTTCCCATAAATTAGAAGCAGTCCGTATGGCAATGGAGCAGATAGAAAAACAATACGGCAGAGGTTCCATTATGCGTTTTGGAGAGGGTGCCGCAAAACTTGATATCTCCGTTATCTCCACAGGGTGTCTTCCTTTAGACTTGGCGCTTGGTGTGGGAGGAGTGCCAAGGGGAAGAATAGTGGAAATTTTTGGTCCTGAGGCTTCAGGAAAAACTACAGTTTCTCTTTCAATTATTGCCCAAGCTCAAAAGCATGGAGGCATCGCAGCTTTTATTGACGCAGAACATGCTCTTGACCCCTTATGGGCAGAAGTGATTGGTGTAAAGCTTGAAGAGCTTTTAATTTCTCAACCGGACACAGGTGAACAAGCACTTGAAATTGCCGAGTCGCTTATTAGAAGTGGCGGAGTTGACGTTTTGGTAATTGATTCTGTTGCGGCTTTAGTTCCGCGTGCGGAAATTGAAGGAGAAATGGGAGATTCAATGATGGGACTCCAAGCACGCCTTATGTCTCAAGCCTTAAGAAAATTAACAGGAGTTATTTCCAAATCTAAGACTGTTGTTATTTTTACAAATCAACTTAGACAAAAAATTGGAGTCATGTTTGGAAATCCCGAAACTACAACAGGAGGACTGGCGCTTAAGTTTTATTCATCTGTGAGAATGGATGTTAGAAAAATAGAGACAATTAAAGAGGGGGATAAAGTTATTGGCTCGCGTCACAGAGTTAAGATTGTAAAAAATAAAGTAGCCGCTCCTTTTAGAATTGCGGAGTTTGATGTTATGGGAGACGGAATATCAAGGGAGGGTGGAATTGTAGATGTGGGTGTTGAGATGGGAATAATTCAGAAGTCCGGAGCATTCTTCAGATATGGAGAATTAATGTTAGGGCAAGGAAAAGAAGCCACGAAAATTTTCCTTAAAGAAAAAGCCGATGTATCTAAAAAAATTGTTGATGAAATTATGAAGGCAAGCAAATCCTCAACCACAACTCCGGTAGTAGTAGGCGCAGAAGAAAAAGAATCCACTGTTTAAGCGCCTCGTGATATAATCTAGCAGTGAAGAACCAGAATATTAATTTATACATTCTTAAAGCCTCGGGAAGATTAACTCCGTACATTGAAGACATCAAGAAAGTATTTAAAGACTCTCTGAATAAGATTTCTGAAAAAATTCCCGTTTCTAATATAGACATAGTTGTTTGCGATGATAAGGATAAAGTAATACCAGAATCAGGAATTACAGGATATACTCCTAATTCTAATTTGATATTTATATCATTAGATCCTGGCTCTCCAAGCTTTTCCAAGTTAATTGGAGACGAATTTAACAGAACATTAGCTCACGAGATGCATCATTGCATGAGATGGAGGGGACCGGGTTATGGGAAGACTTTATTAGAGGTATTGATAACTGAAGGACTTGCGGATCACTTCGATTTGGAAATCTATGGTGGAAATCCTCATCCCTGGAGCGTAGCATTAGATAAAGATCAAACAGAAAGACTTATGGAAAGAGCTAAAGATGAATTTAATAATAAAGAATATGATCACACTGCTTGGTTTTTTGGATCAAAGGATAAAAATATTCCAAGATGGACAGGTTACGCTTTGGGTTTCAATTTAGTAGCGGAATATCTTAAGAAAAACCCCGACAAGAAACCCTCGCAACTGCATGCTTTAGAAGCAGGAGAATTTGTTAAATAGAATGGGTGAACTGTATTTTGATAAGTTTTTTAATTCCTCGTTAAAGTTTCTCTCATACCGTCCGCGAAGTGAAAAAGAAGTAAGGGACAGTCTCACTAAAAAGAAAGCCTCCACAGAAATAATCGAACAAATAATTGATAGACTTAAGGAGCATAAGTTTTTAAATGATTTGGAATTTGCGCAGTGGTTTGTCAGAAGTAGAAATTTGGTCAAGCCCAAAGCAGGAAGAGTTATAAAAATGGAACTTAAGCAAAAAGGAATCGCCAGCGAGTTTCTTGAAAATCTTGAAACAGGAGATGAGCTGGCAAATGCGAAAAAGCTACTCGATAAAAAATTAGCAAGATACAAAAATCTGGATAGGGATGAAATTTATAAAAAGCTCGGAAGTTTTCTTGCCCGCCGCGGCTTTGATTGGGATACAATAAAAAAAGCGATTGACGAGAGTTTTGGTAAAGTTGTATAATGCAGACAGACAAAAGAGATTATATGTCTATGAAGAGTTTGAATTACATATCTTCTTCGACCATCCGATAACTCGGATTTATCCTCTTTTGCAAAAATTATTATGGCAGACCAAGATTTAGTAACACTTGAGAAAAAACTTCTTGAAAAAGAAGAAAAATTAGAATCTCAAAAAGAAAAATTAGAAAAAGAGCAAGAAAAGATAGATCGCTTAAAGGAGGAATATTCAGATAAACTTCAGAAAGTGTCTTCTCTTACCCAGGAAGAAGCTAAGAAAAAGCTTCTGGAAGAAATAGAATCAAAGGAAGTCCAGACCATTGCAAAGATAATTAAGGAAAGAGAAGAAGAAGCCAAGATTACAGCAGACAAAAAGGCTCAAGAAATTTTAGTAGATAGCATGCGTCATGGAGCACTTAACTACATTGCAGAATATACTGTATCTACAATCCAAATTGAGAATGAAGACATAAAAGGCAGAATTATTGGGAAAGAGGGACGCAATATCCGTGCATTTGAACAAGCAACTGGCGTAGATGTCGATTTGGATGAAGAAGGTGTCATTAGGCTTTCTTCTTTTGATCAGATAAGACGTGAAGTAGCAAGAAGAGCTCTTGAGAAACTTGTTAAAGATGCAAGAATCCAACCTTTTAGAATTGAAGAAATCGTTGCTCAATCAAAACAAGAGCTGGATAAGGTTCTTCTTGAAGAGGGAGAAAAGCTTGCACAAGAAGCCGGTGTTTTTAATTTAACTTCAGAGATTTTATCTGTTCTAGGCCGTTTTAAATTTAGAACATCCTATGGACAAAATCTTGTAGTTCATACCCTTGAAGAGACAAAAATAGGAATCCATATTGCTCAGGAAATTGGGGCTGACGAAAATATTGTTAGACTGGGTTGTCTTTTTCATGATATAGGAAAAGTTATAGAGGGAGAAGGAAGCCACGTAACTCTTGGAGTAGAATTTTTAAAACGCCACAATATTTCTGACGCAATTGTAAATTGTGTTGCGGAGCATCATGAAGATAAGCCTTTCTCATCATTGGAGTCAGTTATAGTTTCCATAGCAGATTCAATATCTGGGGCTAGGCCTGGAGCCCGTTATGAGGATTATGAAGGTTATGTAAAAAGACTTAGGGAAATGGAAGAAATTGCTAAAAAGCATGAAGGAGTAGAAGACGCTTACGCTTTTGAGGCAGGAAGAGAGCTTAGGGTTATTATAGATCCCGGGACTTTGGATGATGCTCAGACAATTGTTGTAGCAGACAAAATAAGAGATGACATAAATAAAGCGTCTTTGGCAATCCCCGGAGAAGTTAAGGTTACGGCAATTAGAGAATTCCGTGCAGTATCTGCCGAAAACTCCTAATCCTCAAAAAAAACTTTAATTTACATATTGACAACATTCCGTTTTCATTGTATTGTTAAGCTAAATTAAAGGGAGGTGATTTCTAATGACAAAAAGAGATCTTATTGAAGTAGTCGCAAAGAAAGCAAATTTAACAAACAAAGCTTCAAGAGATGCAGTGCAAGCATTTATAGGTTCCATCCGTGATTCTTTAAAAAGAGGAGAAAAAGTTGTAATTACCGGTTTTGGAACTTTTAGTATAAGAAGCAGAGCGGAAAGAGTGGGGAGAAATCCAAAGACTGGAGAAAAAATAACAATATCTGCCAGAAAGGCGCCAGGCTTTACTCCCGGTAAGACATTAAAAAAGGTAGTAAGATAAAGACTTAGTAGGAATCTGCTATAATTATCTAAATAAGACATGATCATTAGACTTCGCACGGCTTTTTTTATAATTCTTGGTCTTTTAACTTTATGGTTTTTTTATGCTGAAAGAGAGATACTTTCACCTTTTATACTTGCTGCAATATTCGCCTATGTCTTTAACCCTGTTGTTAGTTTTCTGTCATCTAGGATAAAATTTCCCCGAACAATATCTATAATTCTTATATGGGCAATAATTCTTGGAATTCTTACTGTTGGCGGGATGTTTATTGTGAAGCGCGCTATAGCAGAGTCTGCTGGCCTTAAAGAATATGTACGGGATTGGACTGCTATGGCAAAAACACAAGCTGTTGCCCTGCCTGAATTTTTCAGACCAACCCTTAACGAGACTCTTTCCTCATTGCAAAAAACTATCCTTACGACTTCTATATCTCTTTTTGTTATTTTTCCGCAAGCTGTATCAGGAGTTATTAGTTTTTTCATTTTTCTTGTATCCTCTTTTTATTTTCTCAAGGAAGGAAGGAATGTTTTTGACAGATTCTTAAATTTAATACCACGAGATTATAGACTAGAAACAGAAATTCTTCTTAGGAAAATTAATGAAGTTTTGGGCGATTATTTAAGAGGACAACTACTTGTTATTCTAACTTCATTTTTATTGTTCTTCTCTTTCTACGCTATAATTGGCGTTAAATTCGCGTTGATGCTTGCTCTTATAGCAGGATTTTTGGAGGTGGTTATATTAATAGGACCGCTTGTTGCCGGAGTATTGGCAGTTATCGTGGTTCTTCTTTCCGGAGTTTCTAATTTTAATCTAAATCCTTTGCAAGCGGTGGCTCTTGTAGTAGTCGGTAGTTTTATTATTCGTCAAATACAAGATTATGTTGTTACACCGGCTATTATGGGGAGGGTTGTTAAGCTTCATCCGCTCGTTATTCTTTTTGCGGTTTTGGCCGGTGGGCACATAGCGGGTATTCTAGGGCTTGTTCTAGCAGTGCCTATTGCAGCAGTTATAAGAATACTTTTAGAGTTTTCCCTAGATAAGATAAACGAAAGAAAATAAGTTTGATTTTTAACCTCAGTTTCTGTAAAATACCATAGCTCTTAGGAAGAAGGACCGCTACTGTATTCTATTTATATGAATATAGAGGAAAGTCCAGACAGGTTTAAAGCCGGGGATGGAGCGTAAGCTCCGACTAGAAATAGCTGGTCTCTAATCTTTTTACCCACATGTGGAGATTAGAGCAGGTCTTGAATTAACAAGACTTGAGAGCAACAGAGACGAGTGGGTGTGAAACGGGCAATCCTACCTGCTGCAACCTCCGAATGATGCGCTACTACTCTGCTTTAGGGGAGCATCGAAGTTTGAGGGCATAGACAGATTGCGGTAAAAACAGAATCTGGCTTATTCTCTTCCTAGGAGCAATTTATATAGTGTTGCAGAGCATTTTATATTCGCAGTTTACGCAAAGAACGCTTTTACTACATTTGAAGTCGCTTTTCTCAATTTCCTCAATTTTTTGGGTAAGATCATCTTCCAATTTATCTAAATCTTCTTGTTTAAAATTCATAGATTTTTTAGTATTTTCTTCTAAGAAATGAAGTGTTAGAGTGATGTCTTTTGGGTCTTTATTTAAAATTGGATCCTTTACCCTAACAGCAGCAAGAGCATAGATTTTCAATTGAAATTCGTGAGCTTTATCTGCTTTTGGATTATCTTTTCCTGTTTTGTAATCAATTATTTCAATACCATTTTTGGTTAGGTCAATTCTGTCTATTTTTCCAAAAACTTTTACTCCATTTTTTAAAGTAAAAGAAAAAGGCAGTTCCATTCCTAATGGTTTGACGGGAGGATTGCAGTCTGTTTTATAAAATTCCTTAAGCATTTCAGTACCTTTTGCAAAACGTTCTTCTTCGTGCTTTTTGTTGCCATCATATCCGTCTGAAATCCAATTGTTTTTGAAAATCTTTTTCAGTTGTTGAAGGGAGGGAATAGTTCCTTCCTGCACCTTTTTATAAAATGAGTAGAGAGTGTTATGTACTGTTATCCCAAAACTTTGGACTGCTGTCGGAGGAGTTGGAATTCCAAGTATTGCTTTTGCTTTGTAATGAAGTGGACAAATATCAAACATCTGAAGATTTGAAAATGTTATGTATGTTATTTTGAAAGGCTGTTTTTCTTCCGGTTTATCTTCTATATTTTCATATACAGAAAGTACTTCGGAAAATGAAAGTTGCTGCTCTTTTTCTTTTGATGTCTTTTGTTTATTAAATTCGGGCAATGCTTCATAGATAAAAGGAGAAAGCTTCTTAATACGTTTGCCAGAGCCGTAGAAATCTGCTGCTGTAAAAAATAATCTTTCTTTTGCCCTAGTCATGCCAACATAAAAAAGTCTTCTTTCTTCCTGTTCATTGAAATCAATATTCTCAGGAATATTTTCTTTAATTACCTCTTTTGGTAGCGGAATTTTTTCTTTTCTATCGCGGGATGGAAATCTGTCTGAAACTAAATTAACTAAAAATACAACTTTGAATTCAAGTCCCTTTGACGCGTGAACAGTAAGAATATTTACGGCATTTCTGTCTCTTGTATCTATATCTGCAGCGGTAGGACTATCTCCCATTTGAAGCATAAGAGTAAGCCAATCGACAAGCGTAAAAATATTTGCATCGGTTCGATCTGTCTCAAAATTTTTAATTCTATCAAAAAATTTTGCTATGTTTTGCGCGCGTCTCTCATCTTTTACAGATCTAGTATTTAAAAGGGTTTGAAAAAGTTTTGAATCAATTAAAAAGTAATATAGGATTTGTCCTGCGCTGTCTTTTTTAATAAGCTTTGTATGTTTCTCAACCATTTGTTTAATAGCTAATAATTTTTTTTGTGTTTCAGGTTTTACTTGAATCTGGTCTACAAAATTAAGTGTCTCAAAAAGAGTTATGCTTTTTCTTTTTGCGAAAGTTAGTAGATAATTAATTTCTATATAGGAAATATCAAAAATATCCATAGACAATACTCTAAAAAGAGAAACAGAATCGGAAAGATTGGCAAGAAAAAAAAGATATGAAATTAAGTCTTTTACTTCTGCTTGTTGGAATAAATATCCAGGTCCTAGGAATTGATATGGAATTTTGTGGCGAATAAAAGCGGTTGTTATAAGCTGAGCATGGTTATTTGCTCTAACTAAAATCGCCATATCGCTATAGTCATATTTTTTACTTAGCTCTGCTATTTTTCTTGCAATTGAGTCTGCTTCATCTTCCGCGCGTATCTCATGAATAATTTCTATAGCCTTTTCTGGTGATACGGAATGACTTTTTAATTTTTTATCAATTTTTTCAACAACCTCAAGTCTGTTTGGATTATTATGTTGAATAAGATTGTAAGATGCGTCAAGAATAGTTTGTGTTGATCTGTAGTTGTCTGTTAATGTTACTATTTTTGCTTGCGGAAAGTTTTTCTTAAATTGTAGAACATTAGAAACGGCTGCTCCCCGAAAGCGGTAAATTGATTGGTCATCATCTGCAACAACGGTAATGTTGTGGTCGTCTCCGGCAAGCAAAATTGCAAGTTCGTTTTGTGCATAATTTGTATCTTGAAATTCGTCAACCAGCAAAAACTGAAATTGCTTTTGATAGTTTTTGAGAATTGATTTTCTGGTTCTAAAAAGAATAAGGGTATTTGAGATTAGATCTGAAAAATCCATTACACTTGTCTTTACTTTAAGCTTTTCATATTCTTGGTAAGCATTGGATAACTCAAGATATTGTTCTTTCTCATCAGATTTATTTTTCTTTGCCCAAATTATGTATTCCTCAGGAGAAATATCTTCATCCTTAAGTCTTGAAAAATGAGAAAGAAGAGCATCTGTAAATTTTGTAGGATTGCCAAGGGGTCTAAAAATATTAAGTTTTATATCGAAAATATGCTGACGTAAGAGAAGAACTGACTCAGATTCACTAAGGAGTTTGTAATTAGGATCAAGTCCTATTTGGTGTGCATCGTCATGTAAAATTTTGTCGCAAAATGAATGAAATGTATGTATCCAGAGATTTGTGTATCCGTAAGGAAGTAATATATCAATTCTTTCCTGCATCTCATATGCAGCCTTTTCCGTAAAGGTCAAAGCAAGAATGTTTGATGGTGGAATGTTTTTATCAACAATAAGATGCTTAACTCTTTCTGTTATAACTGTAGTTTTTCCTGTTCCTGCACCGGCAATTATCAAAAGGGGACCATTTGCGTGCAAGACTGCTTCTTTCTGTTTATCATTTAGTATGTTTTGCTCGCTCATTTAGATTGTATTGTAGCACAGCAAAAAACCACGTTTTAAGTTACGAGGGTCTATTTGGGCAGTATTTCCAAATCCTTGCTATTCAACTATAACCGTTCCTGTCTGGCTAGCATTTAGATGATTATGATATCCGTATGAACCGGTTTTATCAAAAACCAAGGATACACTTGCTCCATCAGCGAAACTACCGAGATTAAGCGGTGGGTAAGCCGTATGAGTTGGATGCGGGGTGGAATTTACCGTTGCGTTCTCTCCACTTTTGTTTGTCCAAGCAACTTTTGTCCCCACTTTAACAGTTAAAGTAGTTGGGTTAAATCCATTTGATGCTAAAGTGACGGCTGCACCGCTTGCAGTATCTTCCTGTATTGTTGGAGATGTCGTTGCTTGAGTTTCTGTTTGAGTTGGAACAATTGTTTGGGTACTGGTTGAATTTTTATTTGCATTTGAGCTTAGTAAAAATACTCCGCCAATAATGACTATTATTCCAACAGCAGCAATTAAAATTTTATTCATATTTATCACCTCCTTCTTAAGCTTTTTCTTCTATTAATTCCTGAGTTTTTTCTTCGAGTCTATCAACAGAATTTATTTTTTGCCCAAGGTGTGTCAGCCCGGTTGTTACGTTTGCAAATTGAGATGAAGCATTGTTAATATGCTTTCCCAAAACTCCCATATTCTCTTCCACTTTTCCGTAGTCTATTTTAAGAGCTCTTAGAATTTTCATGACTTCTTTTGATGTTTGTTCTATTTTTCTTCCTTCAAAAGAAAGTAAAATTGTCTGAAGATGTGTATATAGAGTATTTGGGGATACTAAATATACTCTTTTTTTCCTAGCATAATCTAAGACTTCTGTCATGTTGGCAATTTCATAGTACACTGATTCACTTGGTACATACATAAGTGCAAAATCCATAGTTCCTTCTTCCGGCAAAATATATTTTTTGGCAATAGCGTCTATGTGTTTTTTAACATCTCTTGCAAATTCTTTTTCAAAACTTTCTTTTTCTGCTTTATCTTCTGCTTTTGCCCATTTTTGGAAGTTTTCCATTGGAAACTTTGAGTCAATTGGCAAAATTCCCGCATCTGTTTTTATAGCAGCATCTACTTTGTCACCACTTCTAAATTCATACTGAAGATTAAAACTATTTTTGGGAAACATTTGCGTTATTAAATCTTTAAGTACTTGTTCTCCAATATTTCCTCTAAGTTTTGGACTCTTTAAAAAATCCTGAAGTTCTCTCATATTGCGGCCTATCTCGCTCATTTTCCCGACCTCTTTTTGAACGCCTCCTATAACAGAGGCTGCTTTATCAAGCCTTTCATTTAGTTGTTTTGAATTTTCCTGAAGAGTTTTAATCATTGAAGTAGAACTTGTTCTAAGGGATTCATTAACGGTTTGATTAGTTGCGTCAACAGTTTTTTGCATTGCTTGAAGCCACTGCAGAAGTGCTTCATCTGGCTTTGGTTTATTAAGCTGGGAAAGTTTTTTGTTGAGGAAATAGGAAAGTCCGCCGAAAGCGAGGATTACAACTGCAATAATAAGGAGCAGCTCATTTTGCATAGGATTTATATTCTAGCAGTTTCTAATCAAAATACAATTCGGGATTTACCATTATTTTTTGCCAAGGAACCGCTCGGTAATTAAAATATGCGGCGGTTGCTATCATTGCGGCATTGTCGGTACACAAGCTCTTCTCGGGTACGAAAAGAGGAATTTCTAATTTCAAATTTCTAATTTCTAATTCAAATGAATCTCGGAGTTTTTGATTTGCTGCAACTCCTCCTCCTAGTAAAATTGATTTTACTTTATATTTTTTTGCCGCTTTTAAAGTTTTCCTAATAAGAACTCCTATGATTGCTTCTTGTGCAGATGCACAAATGTCGGCAGTTATTTTATCGTCCAATCTTCCCATTAATTGAACTTTTCGAGACACAGAAGCCTTAAGTCCCGAGAATGAAAAATCAAAATCGGCAGAGCCAATCATTGGACGTGGAAAATTAAAAGCTTTTGGATTTCCTTTTTTCGCCAATTCCTCGATTGTTGGTCCTGCAGGATAAGAAAGATTTAAAAGCCGGCCGATTTTGTCGTATGCTTCACCTGCCGCGTCATCGCGAGTTCCGCCAAGCCATTTAATGCTGCCGTGTTTTCTCATTAGAATAAGATCAGTGTGGCCTCCGGATGCGATTAAGCCAATCAACGGAAATTCTATTTCGGCAGCAGAATTCTGAATTATGAATTCTGAATTATGAATTTCGCTAATAAAATTAGCGTATATGTGGCCATATAAATGATTAACGGGAATTAGTGGCTTATTCCAAATCATAGAAAGGGTTTTTGCGGTTTCAACTCCCACAAGAAGAGATCCAATAAGTCCCGGACCAAAAGTTACAGCAATTGCATCAATAGCGGGAGGATGGAGATTAGCCTCTTTTAGGGCTTGTTCAATAACGGGAATAATAAATTTAACTTGCTCGCGCGCTGCAGTCTCGGGGATTATACCACCGGTTTTTGAGTGCAATGGTAGAGAAGAAGAAATGACATTTGATAGAAGTGATATCTTATTGTCAGTAGTTTCAATTATTGCAGCAGCTGTTTCGTCACAGCTTGTTTCAATTCCAAGTATTCTCATTAAGGGTTTTTAGAGGTTTTCAAACTTTACCTTGTCTCCTTGGGTAAATCCATATTTTGAAGACAGTCCTGAGTTTATCTCAATCACGCCATCGCTTAAATCTTTGGGTTGGTAAATTGGGATATTCTCGTTTGAATTTTGTGGAGGCTTAGCGTTTCCATATATAGTTACAATTGTATTATCTTTAATAAATATGATATCAATAGGAAAATTCATATTTTTCATCCAAAAAGAATAATAATCAGGTTTGTCAAAAGAGAAAAACATTCCATTATCTGCCGATAAGCTTTTTGTTTCTGATAGCCCCACTTCTTTTTCTTTTGCAGTTTTTGCAACTTTGAGGTTGAATTTATGGTTATTTATAGTAGCTGTTGGTGTTTTTGTAAATAGAGATCCTTTGTTTTCTATAGAATTTTGTACCAATACAATTCCAAAAATTAATGCAAAAAGAAAGATTACAAGCGCTAATATTTTTTTCATAAATTATTTTCTTCTTCAATTATTTTTGCAATTTTTGTTGTTGATTTATCTTTAATTTCAGGAGTTACGGATAAAACTTTTGCCCCAACAGTTTTCGCCTGTCGCATTTTATGTTTTATTCCCTTGTCTTTTTCCGTTATTGCTATGTACATAGGCTGTATGTGAGTTACAAGTCTATCATAATCTCTATCCTTTTTCATCTCAGGCAGAAGTATTACGCAATCAACAAATTCAATTGAAGATAAAACTTCAGCTCTTGCTGACTGTGTATTTATGGGACGGTTTTCTCCTTTATTTTTCCTTGCGGTTTTATCACTTTCCAGAAGCACAAAAAGAGAATCACCCTTTTTCTTTGCTTTTTTTAAAAATCTTATGTGCCCAATATGTAAAATATCAAAAACCCCTCCCGCTAGAACAATCGATTTGCCATTTTTACGAAGTTCTTCTGAGGTTTTTATTGCTTGGTTTATAGTTAATAATTTATTCATTTTTTCTTTCTTCTTTTGCGCCGACAAAACACTCTTTCTTCTCTTTGACAGCAAAGAGAAGCGGAAACTGTCGTCACAAGTTTTGCTCCATTCGTTCGAATCTCATTCGCTCAACGGGGGAAAGTCTGCCCCCTCCATGTTCAAAACTTCGTTTTGCCTCGGACCTCCCCCTGTTTCACTCTTTCGATTCTCAAGAATTTCGCAAAAAGTGACGATTTGTTCTAAATATACGCTAGCTTATTCTTTAGTGCCTCGGATGTAAATTGCTTGCCAAGGTCTATATTTAGAATCAAATCTTTCTGAGATTAGAGTTTTTCCGTTTTTGCTAACTATCCTCGTAAAATAAACATTTGCGCCAGCTGCTGCAAAATCTGTTTGTTCCAGACTGCCTTTTGGACGAGTTGAATCGTCTTGATAGAGCGGAGGAGGTGCTGGCGTTTGACTTGTTATTACAGGGGTAGAAATTTCTGTTTTTCTTCCGTCATTTGTTCCGTATAGAAAGAATGTTAATCTTTGTTGAATTGGGTCAATTGCTGACTGAATTAATATATAATTCCCGGTATCATTTTTAAATTTCAAATCAACCGTTGGAGAGTAAATTGTCGCATCTAGTCCCGGAAGAGAATCCTGTTCATAATAACCAACTCTATAAGCATGAGCACGCCTTTCTATTATTGGAAGTCCGGCATTTAAAAGAGATCTGAAGAATGTAGTAGAAACTTGACAAACTCCTCCTCCGTCCCCCAGCACTGTTTTGCCATTTTCTATAACATAGGCCTGTTTGTATCCTGTGAATGCTGATATATCCCCAAGTGCTTGGTTAAAGGAAAAGGTGTCGCCAGGTGCAACTAAAACACCATTTATTCTTGACGTTGCAAGATTAACATTGAAGATCCTGTTTGGAATAGAATGTTGATAAAGAGAAGTTCCCATTCCAATAAGTTCCTTGATGCCTAAATTATTTGCTTTGTCTGTTGTGATTTTTGGTTCTATGTTTTTTATGGGAATTTCTATATCAACTGTCTTAGGTTTATTTGAAAGAATAGTTGCAAAGCGAGCATCTAGTTGTTTTTTTATGCTTTCTTTATCTATTTCTTTTCCTTGAGTAGAGGGTCTAAAAGCTATTACTCTTCCATTTTCAAATGAAAATAATGCTTCAACAGCTTCCATATTTATTTTTTCCTCAAGAGGAGCAAGTAGAGAATCTATGCTATCTTGAGAATAACTATATGAAGGGGATAGATTAATACCACTTATATATGCTTGAAGTACAAGGCTGACATTAGATAATATGTCTTTGGATCTGCCTATGCTGTAAGCCTGTGTTGCTAAAAGGTTTGAATTGTATCCATAATTAAGTTGTGCTGCACTGCTTTCTACATTTCCTGCCGGGCTGATAAAAATAAACTTGGTGTTTGCAATTCTATTATTATTGTTGTCAAAATAACCTTTGACATCCTTTTCTGTTTTTCCTCCAAAGCTTATGCCATTAATAAAAATTCCAGGATAAACAACATTTTTATTTACGGTTTGAAATATTGAAATGGAAAAGCCTACAAGTAAGATCGTTGCAATAGTAGCGCCTGTCAAAAACCAAAAGGCTTCTTTAGACAGATTTTTAAGATGTTTCTTTTTAACATGGGGAAGCTTCATTGACTGCGCTACGTATATTATACTATATTTAATCTACACATGGACGATAAGCCAGTTTTTAGTAGTTCAAATAATTCAGGTTCGGTTCCTACACCGCAGCCTACGGATGTGCCTTTAGCACCTATTTCTGTATCGAATCCCGAGGATGTCTCGACTGAGCCTGTAACAAGTACTCCGTTTGAGCAAAAGCCAAGTTCAATTTGGGAGCCACAAAGAATTGAAAATCCTTCCGTTTCTCCACACATTGAGGAGAGTAATCTGAGTAGTCCACAAGAGCAAGAAGTTTATAGTCCTTCATCTAGCGAATCTCTGCCGCCTCCTCCATCTAACCGTTTATCGTTTTTATCTCTGGAAAATATCGTAAAAATTTTAGTTGGTATTGCGGTTGTTGTTATCCTGTTTTTGCTTATTTTCAAAGTTATTCCCGGTCTTTTTAATAAAGGAAATAACAATGTAACGTTAACTTATTGGGGCCTTTGGGAGGATATATCTACAATGAAAGTTGTCATAGCAGATTTTGAAAAAGAAAACCCAAATATAAAAATTAATTATTCAAAACAGGATGTAAAACAGTATAGAGAAAAGATTGCAACTAGAATACAAAATGGAACCGGTACTGACATTTTTGCAATACATAATACTTGGCTTCCAATGTTTAAAGCCACACTTGCCCCTCTGCCTTCGGACGCAGTAACAAAAGAAGAATTTACTAGAGATTTTTATCCTACTGTGCAAAAAGATTTGGTCCAAAATGGGGCAATCTATGCCGTACCATTAGGAATTGATACTCTTGCCATGTATGTTAATACCGATCTTTTGCAGGCAGCAGGTCTGCCAGTGCCAACAAATTGGCAAGATTTTATTACTGCTAGCCGCCAACTTACTGTGAAAGATGAAAGTGGAAAAATACAAACAGCAGGAGCAGCTCTTGGTACATATGATAATATTACTCACGCACCGGATATTGTGTCTTTACTCCTTGTTCAAAATAGAGCAAATCTTGCAGATCTTGGTTCAACCTCAAAGCAGGTAGGTGATGCGCTTTATTTTTATACATCTTTTGCAACAGGAGAAGGAAATGTATGGGATACAACGCTTGATCCTTCAATCCTTTCTTTTGCAAAAGGCAGTCTGGCAATGTATTTTGGTTATTCTTGGGACTTTTTTGCAATAAAAGAAGCAAACCCAAATCTTCAATTCTCCGTTGTTCCAGTTCCTCATCTTCCAGGACAGAGTCAGACAATAGCAAGTTATTGGGCACAGGGAGTTTCGTCTAAGAGCAAGCACCAAAAAGAGGCATTTCTTTTTATGAAGTATTTAGTAAGGAAAGAAACAGAACAAAAATTGTATGCCACCCAGTCAAAAAAAAGATTTTTTGGGCAGCCTTATGCCAGAGTTGATTTGAAAGAAAGTCTTAAGGATAACCCCTCCGTTTATCCGTTTGTTTCGCAAGCTCCTGATGCAGTTTCTTCATATTTTGCTTCAGATACATACGATGATGCACTTAATTCTCAAATGAATGTTTATCTTGGAAATGCTGTGCGGTCAATGCTCAACGATGCCTCTCCTGCCACTGCCGCGGACACTCTGATACAAGGAGTAACTCAGATTATGAAGAAGTATGGAAAGTAAAATAAGACAGTCAATCATTAAGACTGTCTTCTATTTTGATATTTTTGATTACCCTCTAGATTCGGAAGAAATTTGGAAATATTTAGATACCCCCCAAAGAATAAGCAGGGCCGAGTTTGAGAAAGTTGTAGGAAATATTAAAGGTCCTATTTCAAAAAAAGGTAAATGGCATTTTATTAAAGGTCGGGAGGACATCATAAAAAAAAGACTAACAAGAAAAAAAGAGGCTAAGATAAAAGTTCCTATTGTCATAAGCGCTTCTAAATTTCTATCAATTTTTCCAACAGTTCTTTTTATAGGAGTAAGCGGTGGATTATCAATGGAGAATGCAGACAAATATGATGATATAGATATCTTTGTTGTTACAAAAAATAATTCAATTTGGGTAACGAGATTTTTTATTGTATTGTTTTTAAAATTGATAGGAAAATATAGAGGAAGGAATGATAAGGGAGTAGTTAATAAAATTTGCCTTAATATGTTAGTGGATGAAGGTAGTCTCCCGTTTGATAAAAACAGGCAAGATTTATATACGGCACATGAAATTTCCCAAATGATTCCTATTTTTAATAGGAACAAAACTTATGAAAAATTTATTGCCGCTAATAGTTGGATCAAAAATTACTTACCAAACAGTGTCGATAAAAAAATATTTTCCAGTAAATACAAAACAGATAACAAAGAAAATTTATTTTTGAAGATTTTAAATTGTTTTGCAAAATTTCCTCAACTTTGGTATATAAGAAAGCACATGACTTCAGAAACAATAACAGATCATATCCTTGCATTCCATCCGTTAGACTATAAAAGCGTTGTAATGCAGACTTATAAAAATCGAATAAAAAAATATGAACAAGAAATTTAAAACAGTGGTTTTGGGTGGAACTTTTGATCACTTACATAAAGGACATAAAGAATTTTTAAAATTTGCTTTCTCGCAATCTGAAAAAGTTATCATTTGTATAACTAGCGATGAATATATAAGAAAAGTATCAAGTATCAAGTATCAAGTATCAAGTATAGAATCGTATAAAGATAGAAAAACAAATCTCGAAAAGTTTTTAAGCCAAGAAAAGGTAGTCGATAGAGGTTCGATAATTCTGATCAATGATGTTTATGGTATAGCGATTTCTCCAGAGTATAAATTAGATGCGCTTATAGTTGTGAAAAAGACTTTAGAGGGGGCACAAGCGGTAAGTGATAAGAGAAAAGAGCTCGGTCTTTTGCCACTTGAGATAGTAATTGCTCCTTTGGAAACAGGAGAAGATGGAAAAGTAATCTCATCAGCCAGAATTAGGAATGGAGAAATTGACAGAGATGGAAAACTATATATAAACCCACTGTGGTTAACACGAATCTTAATTTTGCCGGAAAGTCTGCGTAAGGAACTGTCGGAACCGCTGTGTGAGCTTATTGAAAATGAGGAGTTGGGAAATCTTGGAGAATCGTTAATAACGGTTGGAGACATTACTACCCAAAAGTTTAATAAATTATCTTTAAATCAAAAAATTTCTGTAGTCGATTTTAATGTAGGTAGAAAAAAAAGATTTGATAAAATTTCGGAATTGGGATTTTTGGGTAATGAGGAAATTATTAAAGTTAAAAATCCCGCGGGACAAATTACTCCAGAGCTTTTCCAAGCGGTTATTACGGCATTTTCAAAAGAAGGAAGAGTAGTAATAGAAGTTTTAGGAGAAGAAGATTTGGCAGTTTTGCCGGTAATATTGGCTGCGCCTCTTGATGTAGTTGTTTTTTATGGACAACCCGCCTCGCCAGAGACGAACTTGGCGAGTCGAGGCGGGCTCGGAAAGGGAATTGTTAAGGTCGTTGTTTCGGAAGAAGTAAAGCAAAAAGCATATAGCTTATTGACAGAATTTAAAAGAAGCTCATAATTAAAGACTATGGACAATAATCCTTGGGAAAGAGCAAAATCACAACTCAAAGAAGTTGCCACGCGTTTATCTTTAGATGAATTACTAATTTCAAAGCTTCTTAGCCTTGATAGAGTTATAGAAGTTTTAATGCCTATGAAGATGGACGATGGAGAAGTGACAGTATTTCAGGGATTTAGAGTTCAGCATAATAATATTAGGGGACCTTACAAGGGCGGATTGCGTTACCATCCAAATGTTGATATGAATGAAGTTAAAGCACTGGCTCTTTGGATGACGATGAAAAATGCCGTAATAGATGTCCCCTTTGGAGGGGGAAAAGGAGGAATTAATGTTGATCCAAAAAAGTTGTCTGAAAAAGAGCTGGAAAATCTGACAAAAGAATTTACTAAAAAACTTTCTCCTGTAATCGGACCAAATCTTGATATCCCAGCGCCAGATGTAAATACAAATTCAAAAATTATGGAGTGGATAGTTGAGGAGTATGGGAAAGTTAAGGGACATGAAGAGCTAGGTGTTGTAACTGGGAAGCCGATTGGAAAAGGCGGCTGCCAAGGAAGAACAGAAGCAACGGGCTTAGGTGGAAGTTATGCTTTGCAGGCAATTTTGAAAAAACGAAATATTCAGTCAAAGGATATGACGGTGGCGGTTCAGGGATTTGGAAATGTTGGTGTTTTTGTTGCAAAATATCTTCATGAGGCGGGATTTAAAATAGTTGCTTTGTCTGATTCAAAAGGAGGAATATATGTACCAGAAGGGATAAAAGATATAGAAGTTGTAGAAAAATGTAAAAGGGATAGTGGCTATGTCGCTGGCTGCTATTGTGTGGGATCCGTATGTGATTTGAGCAATAGAGAACAGCTCGGAGGAAAAACAATATCTTCGTTGGACGTGCTTGAATTACCGGTTGATATTATTGTTCCTGCAGCTTTGGAGAATTCAATTACGCAGGAGAATGCAGATAAAATAAAAGCAAAAATAATTTTAGAAATGGCAAATGGACCAACTACTCTTAAAGCGGATAAAATACTCAGTGAAAAGGGAGTACTGGTAATTCCGGATATATTGGCAAATTCCGGAGGAGTAGCAGTAAGTTATTTTGAATGGTATCAGAATATTCATAATGAAAAGTGGACTAAGGAAGAAGTATTTAAAAAACTTAAAGAAAAAATGGAACTTTCAGCTGAAGATATTTACAAAACTTCACTTGAATATAAAGTCTCTTTAAGAGAAGCAGCGTATATAGTGGCACTTAGAAGAATAGAAAAAGAAGACAAAAGTTCTACAAATTAATATAGGCTTTAATACTAGAGGATATTGACAAAAGAGCCATTTTTATATATATTTGCCATACTCTAATTTAACTTATCCCTCAACGATTGAGGGATTTTATTATAAAAGAGCATATATGGATACTAAGAAAATTTACTTAACTAAAGAGGGTCTTGAGGAGCTTAAAAAAGAGCACGAACAGCTTGCAAAAGTTAGACGTCCTGAGGTGTTGATTAGGGTTTCCGAAGCTCGAAATATGGGAGATTTGTCTGAGAATGCAGAATACACTGCAGCTCGTGATGAGCTTTCCTTTATAGATGGAAGAATTGATGAGCTTGAAGAACTTTTAAAGCAGGTAACTTTAATATCCGAGCCTACTAAAAGCTCAAATCATGTAGTAAAGCTGGGTTCAACGGTTAAACTTAATGTAAAAGATAAGCATGAGACTTTTACAGTTGTAGGAGAATGGGAAGCCGATCCAAAAGAAAAGAAAATATCTCACGAGTCCCCTCTTGGAAAAGCTTTGCTTGGTAAAAAAGTGGGAGAAAAAGTAGAAGTAGAGGCACCTGCTGGAAAAGTAGCCTACACAATTGTCTCCGTAGAGTAACCTCAGACAGATTTCTCAAACAGAGATTGGATAATAGCAAAAGCTCTATTTATATCTTTCTTTTCGAAATTCATTGTTATCTCATTTGTGCTCGTTTTAACTTCAAGAATATTAATCCCTTCCCACGCTAGAGACTTGATAAAGAAATAAAGGATTCCTGGAGTCTTAACTGCCTCTTTAGGAACAGAAATGGTTATTGAGGATGTGCTAGCATCTGAATGAACTGTTATTTGAGGTGAATTTTTGAAGATATTACCAGCAAAATACTTGGGTTTTATTTCTTTTTCCATTCTATTTAAAGCCATGATGATTGCAGATTGGCTTACTGGTTTTATAAGCATTTCTTCAATTTCAGGTTTAATATAGCGGGCTAAGGAGGAATTATTGATAATTCCCTTTGACATAGCTTCTGCTAGATATCTGGAACGCATCACAATTTTATTGGTTGCTTCAGGCACGGTAATCATGTTTAAATTTTAACATATTCTAATAAATTTATCAAATTTACCTAGAAATTGACTCTAAATTTAGATATAAGTATCATACTTGTCAGACAAGGAGGAAATGTTATAATGTCAAAAGAGATACCTATGCCAGAAAATATCATGAATCAAACAGCAAAGGAACCATTAATAAATCAAATAAAAATGGTGCGTGCTACTGATATTCCGCTTGATCAAAAAGAAGGATTTTTAGATGGAGTTATGGCTGTTGAGCAAGCAGCATGGCCTGAAGAATTGCAGGCATCCAGGGCTAAATTTGAAAAAAGATTTGATCTTTTTCCTGAGGGGTTTGTCGTTGCAGAAAAAGATGGGAAAATCGTGGGAGTAAGTACCGCTGAAATTACTAACTATGAAGCATCTGTGCATAAGACCTGGGATGAAATTACCGATAATGGAATGATTGAGGGAACTCATAACCCTACTGGAGAAGGATTATATGTAGTTTCCGTGGGAGTTTCTCCTGATGCTCAGGGTGACGGAGTTGGGGGGAAATTAGTACAAGCTCAAAAGGAGCTAACAGAAAGGTTAGGCTTAAAGTACTTATATTTGGGCGCTAGAATGCCAGGCTATAATGAATATTGCGAAACACATGGTGAAATTCCAGCACAGGAATATCTGGAGCTAGGCGGGGAAGATCACAGGAGATTTGATCCTGAAATAAGATTCTATGAAAAACAGGGTCTTGAATGGATGAAGCTTATCCCAAATTTTGAACCAGACGAACAAAGTAAGGATTTTGGCGTTGTAATGATGTGGCAAAATCGCGCGGTTCTCTCTTCTAAGTAATAATCGCTTTTACTAAGTAAAGCTTGTATAATTACCTCATGTTTTGGGCTGATAAACTTCTAGAAAATATAAAAGGTTCGCAAGTCGTGGAGGATGCATTTACGCCATCGGGTATTGTCCATATGGGTTCTTTAAAAGGGCCTGTTATTCATGATGTGATCTTTAAGATTCTTAAGGAAAAAGGTGAGGATGTAAAATTTATTTATGGACTTGATGACTTCGATCCAATCGACGGATTACCTTCTGATCTTGCGAAGCTTGAGCAGTATATGGGGGTGCCAATTTCCATTGCCCCATCTCCTGACGGAAATGGTTCTTTTGGGGATTATTATGGAAGTAAAATGAAATCACTGCTCGACCAACTTGGCGTAAAACCAGAAATATACAAAACCTCAGAGATTTATAAGACAGGTAAATTCGACGATGCAATCAAAGTTGTTTTGGATAAAGTAGATAAGGTCAGAAAAGTATATGCAGAAATATACAAAAAAGAAATTGATAAAAACTGGTTCCCTTTTCAGGTTTTATGTCCAAATTGCGGAAAGTTAGGCACTACAAAAGTAACAGGTTGGGATGGAAAAGAGGTTTCGTTTGAATGCTTGTCTGATTTAGTCAAATGGGCGAAGGGCTGTGGAGAAAAAGGAAAAATGTCTCCTTTTAGAGGAAATGGAAAGATGCCATGGAAAGTGGAGTGGGCAGCAGCATGGTACACATTTGGAGTAACAATTGAGGGTGCTGGAAAGGATCATGGTTCTGCGGGGGGGAGTTATGATGTAGCTATGCAAATATTGGAAGAAGTATTTGAAAAGAAAAAACCATTAAAGCTTGTTTATGAATTTTTCTTGTCAGGCGGAAAGAAAATGTCATCCTCAAAAGGAATTGGAGTAAATGGGGAAGATCTCTTGGAAGTTTTGCCTCCTCAAATTGCAAGATTTTTAATGATTAAAACAGATCCAAATCAGCAAGTTGAATTTAATCCCTATGGAACACTTATTATTCCCAAGCTTTTTGATGACTATCAAAAAGCATCATTGGAAAAAGAAGGAGACATGGCTCGTGCTTTCGATTTGTCTCAGACGGGTGAAACGGAGAAAGTTCCTTCGGTCCGATTCCAGGTTTTGGCTCAGTGGGTGCAAATGCCCAACATGGAAGATGAAATTAAAAAAGAAGGTCTTGAAGCATGGGCAAAATATGCAAAGGTTTGGATAGAAAAATATGCTCCGGATGACGAAAAGTTTTCTGTTCAAAAAGAACTACCTCAAAAAACAAGTAGCCTATCTGTAGACCAGAAAAAATACTTAGCCGCTCTTGCAGAAAAACTTGACAACAGCAATGCAGAGAAATTTCAGACAGAAATTTATGAATTATCCAAGCAGCTCGAAGTTCCATCAAAAGATGCATTCGCTTCAATTTATATTTCACTTCTTGGAAAAGACCACGGTCCAAAAGCCGCCTGGCTTATATTATCTCTGGACAAGCAATTCGTTAAGAAAAGATTTGAAGAATCCTCAAAATGAAGATCACTTTTGTAACAGGGAGCAAGGCAAAAGTTAGGGAAGCGGAGAAAATATTAAATATTCCATTGGAGATAAAGTCGATTGATTTAGATGAGATTCAAGAGCTGGATTTAGAAAAAATTGCGGTTCACAAAATAAACCAGGCTTATGAATTAGTTAGGAAGCCTGTAATAGTAGACGATGTATCAGTAGAAATAGATGCATGGAAAGGTTTTCCTGGGCCTCTAATAAAATGGATGTTAAAAAACGAAAATGATTCAGCTAAGTTATTACTAAAGATGTTAAAAGGAGAAAAGAATAGGAAAGCAAAAGCAAGGCTTGCGATAGGATTCCACGATGGTAAGAAAGCACACGTTTTTTATGGAGAAGTTAATGGAAAGATTGCCGAGGAAATAAGAGGTGAGAATGGGTTTGGTTGGGATCCAGTATTCATTCCCGATGGGGAAGAAAAAACTTATGCTCAGATGTCTATTGATGAAAAAAACAAAGTCTCCCACAGAAGGAAGGCTCTTGACAAACTTAGTGATTTTCTAAAAGAGAATTACGGTATATAATACAAACATGGTTGATATAAAATTTTTGAGAGAAAATCCGGAAGCAGTTCGAAAGTTCTCAATTGATAAGGGAGTAGAAATAGACGTCACTCATATTTTAGAAATTGATACTAAATATCAAGAACTTTCCTCGTCCGTTCAGGCATTGCGGGAAGAAAGAAATAAGCTTGCAAAAGAGAGAAATATTGAAGCAGGCAAAGAACTAAAAAATAAACTGGAAAAAGAAGAGCAAGCGCTAAAAGCAGTCGAGCAGGAGCGGACGCAGTGGCTTTATAGAATTCCTAATCCGGCGCTTGCGGATATAGCTGTCGGAGATGAGTCTAGAAATGAAGTTGTAAGAAAAGTAGGAGAAATTAAGAAGTTTGATTTTAAGCCGCTTGACCATCTGGAGATTGGAGAACGTTTGGACATAATAGATGTAAAAAGAGCTGCAAAAGTTTCCGGAACAAGGTTTGCGTATCTTAAAAATGACGGTGTTCTTTTAGAATTTGCGATTGTTCAATTTGCTCTCGAAACCTTGATAAAAGAAGGATTTACTCCTGTTGTTCCTCCTGCAATTATTAAGAAAGAAACAATGCAAGCGCTCGGCTATATGGAAAATGGAGGGGAAGAAGATATGTTTTGGCTCGATAAAGATGGCATGGTTCTTGTAGGGACTGCTGAACAAAGCATTGTGCCTATGTATAAGGATGAAATTTTTGCTAAACAAGACTTGCCAAAAAGATACGTTGGTTTTTCCTCGTCTTTTAGAAGAGAAGCAGGCAGTTATGGAAAAGATACAAGGGGAATTTTACGCGTTCATCAATTCGACAAGGTAGAGATGGTTTCTTTTGTTGCGCAGGAGAATGACAAGGAAGAGCATAAATTCTTACTATCTCTTGAAGAGAAGCTTTGGCAGTCCTTAGAGATTCCATGCCAGGTTGTAAAAATGGCAACCGGTGATTTAGGATTTCCGATTGCCGGTAAATTTGATATAGAAGCATGGATTCCGTCAGAAGGAAAATATAGAGAAGTTACTTCATGCTCTACAACCACAGATTTTCAAGCCAGAAGATTAAATATTAAATATCAAGATGATCCGCCAGCTGGCGGAGAAAAAAAGTTTGTTTATATTCTAAATGGAACAGCATTTGCAATTGGGAGAACTATTGTTGCAATTTTAGAAAATTATCAGCAAAAAGATGGAAGTGTCTTAGTGCCAAAAGTTTTGCAAAAATATGTAGGAAAAACTGTAATAAAAGTGAGCAAATATCTTCTTTGATTTTACCCGTTAAAACAGCCTAAACTTCTACTTTTGAAGCAAGGAAAAAGCCTTGACAAAAAATATAAAATAATTCACGATAAATTTAGTAATCCTGCCCCACTTTCGTTTGTGGAATAGGGATAGGAAAAAGGAGGTGATTCACATGGCAGCAAAGAAAAA
>CALRGR010000002.1 GCA_943357985.1 Candidatus Levybacteria bacterium GW2011_GWA1_37_16
AGAATACTTCATTTCCTATTATTTTTACAAAGCTTCCGGATAAATCCGCATGCCCCAAGCGAATAGCCTTAACTTCTGCGCCAATAAGATTAATTCCGGCCTCAAGGCGGTCGGCAATTTGATAATCAAAAAACGCTTTCTTATTTATAATTTTCATACCCCTATAATACCACTCGGGGGTTTACTTTCCAATAATTACTACGGCGTCGGTGGGGGAACCAGCGGACAAATCGGAAGAAGATGCTGTAATAGTGTAATTTTTAGACAAATCTGTTTTTAGAAGATCCAAATAGTCTTTCTTATCACTTTTAACTTTTATTGTTGCGCCCGTGTAATTGTAATTGTCTGCATTTGCAGTTGTGGAAGCTTTGTATCCCAAGCTTTCTAGGAATGTGGAGGCTTTTCCTGCAATTCCTTCCGCTCCGCTTCCGTTTTCAACAGTGATTGTCAACTTACTTCTATCAAGATTTGCAGCATTATTTGCAGGAGAATTATTTTTAAGCTCGGTATTAACCTTATCAAGAAGTGTAGCTATTTGTTTTTCCTGATTTGATCCTTGTGGAAATTTATTTTTATTTTCTTCCAATAGCTTTTGGGCCTGGGAAAAATTATCCATTGCCAGGTTTTTATTTAAATCTTTAAGGCTTTCTCCCTCTTCAAATTTCTTCTGCGCCTGCGGATAGAAAGCGTTAAAAGCTGTTTCTGTTTTTCTATCATTTTGTTTTTTTACTCCCAAAATCACGCTTGTAACAAGTACTAAAAGTATTAAAGTTGCAATTGTCAGATAGATTTTTTTGGAGTGATTTAAGCGTTCCGGAATTATTTTTTTAAATACTCCAAATAGGGGAAATATAAAACCGAGAGGATTCATTTTTTTGCTTTCATCCTCTTCGCTCGCTTTTTCAATATCTTCATCTCTGGATATGGTGTTTATCTCTGTGTCTTCCTCCGATACTGCAACGTGTGCTTCTGCTTCCTCTTTATAAGAAAGAATTATTGCCGCTGCTCCTGCTTCATCTGACTCATGAATTGTAGGAGCTAAATTTTCCGCAATTTCAGATGGCACAATGCTTTCCGTGGATGCTATTAATTGATCTTTTGGGATTATGGTTGAAAAGCCTTCTGTTGCAAGAATTATTAAATCATCGTTTTGCAAAAATCCTGAGGCCAATACTATTTCTCTTGCATCTTGCGTAGATTCTAGAATAACTCCAAACTTATCCCCTCTTTTTATAAATACTCTTCCAACGCCCGATATGTAGGAGTAGAGAATGTTATTTGATAGAACCGTCACAATAAAAGAGAATTCCAAATCTTCAGGTATTCCTTTGACAGTGGTTTCAATTGCAGCTTTTACGCTTTCAAGATTTTTTTCCTCTAAAGAGAAAAACTCAGTTTCAAGAGCATCTAGGATATTTTTGCCTGATGCTTTAAGAGATCCGCCAACTGGCGGATTCTCACTTTCTGGTGAATCCTCAGAAGCCTCTTTTTTAAGAGATAAAACAGTAAATAATTTCCCTGCACTGTATGCTTGAGACCATGCAGTGTCTGTGGATGTTGCGGCAATTTTGCTAAAAACTACACTACCTTCTGGCATTGTTTATAGTATAACAAGAGCCGCAATAAAAAGCGAAACAGCAAGAATAATATGAACAGTAGCAATAATTTTAAGTAAATTTGAGGCATGATTTAGCATCACTATCCTATTCATAACTAGTACCTGATTAAAAATAACGAGTGTAAATATTACATAAAAACCAATAAGAGTGAGAGTTGTTATCTTTACAATAAGGGCTGTTAATTCCATTATTTTTTTCCTCCAATAAGATTTGCAATAATTTTAGTTGCCTCTCTAGGCTTTGGAGCAGATAATGCTTCAAAATTTACTTCACTTCCTGCTGTTTGAACAAAAACATTCCCATAGTTAAAAATGGAGCTTATGAATCCAACTTGGGTGTAATTTACATCATGAATATGAGTCATTTTAGTTTCTGCAACATTGTGAATTACAGTATTTGAATAATCAATGTCCACAATCCTTTGCTCCGTGACAATAAAAATATTGTAAAACCAAGTCATAAAACTCACTAAAGCGTAGGAAAAAATAGCAAGATAATAAAAGAGGAAAGATATTGTTATAAGGCCGGTGGGAACAAAGGAAATGTTCAGATTAAGAAGCGGGAAGAGAAAAGGAATAAGAACAGGAATGAGAGTAAGTAAAATTGTTATAAATATCCAGGAGATGTTGGTAATGAAATGTCTACGCAGAAATAGAAGTATTTTTTCATCTTCCTCCTGGTTTTCAAAATGAACATCATGTGGATCTGTACAAAAAGAAGAAAATAGATGAGCGTGATGCTTTGTTATTAGCTCAGGCTCTATGTCTTGGCGGGTCATCGGCGCGTCTTCTTTTTTTGAATGATGAGGCGATACAAATATATCCTCCATAATCAGTTTAGTTCTATATTATACAACGGACCAACAATTTGTATATTAGCAGGCGCTCTAAGGTTAAAGTATGTCTTAAAGAAGCTTCCTGAAAATGCTGGATCGGGGGCGTTCCCGCTAATATGAACTGCTGAAACTTTTCCGCTGCCCCAGTCTACGTCTACACTAATTCCCGATACGGAATTAAACGGAGTAATTCCTCTATTGCTTAATTCTTGTTTTATTTTTCCGGCATCCCATGTGTCTGTTCCAGCCGGATTTGGTTTATCCGTTTGATATAAGTGTTCGTTAATAGATGAATCTACTGAAGCAAGCTTTACAACATTTGCAATATCTGCCATTTCGGTGGCAGTAAGCCAGGCTGTTCCTCCATAAGAACTTCTTGAGCCCCAGTCGCAATAAAACCAAGGAGAATCTCTGTCATATGCATTGTTTTTTAGATCTGAAAAACTAGAGACGTCTCCTGACGTGTCTCGAGCATTCTTAGTCCATGAAGTCCCGTTCCATCCGATATCTCCTGATGAATGAATGTATCCTCCGTGGGTTGAAGAGAACCATGCTTTAATAGGGCTTCCTCCTTGAACCATTACTTTTCCCGCTGTATCATTGACTGCTTTCTCCCAATTTCCTCCCTTAGGGTCTGGCTTAAAAACCTGACATTGTTCGGTTGTGCAAATAGAGCCAGAACCATTATTTGTATATGCTAAGGCATAACTTCTTGCGGCAATCGCCTGGGCTTTTAACGCTTCCATGCCATCCTGATCTCCCCATGAATCTGGAACTTCATAAATACGCTTCACATATTCATCCAAAGAATAACTACTGTATCCCTGTACATTTATTTGCGCATCTCTTACTTCTATTGAATCAAAGTTATAATAAGCTCTAAGAATTTCTTCATAACCTTGTTTTGCTTTTGCTCTCCCCCATGCTCCGTACTGATTAAGACCAACTCTGTTTGGGACTCCATATGTAAATAGTCCAAATCCTCCGCTGAATCCTGCGCTTTTACCGTTTGTTAAGTCGCTTGAGCAACTTCCTCCCGAGCTTGCAAAAAGAGGAATTCCAAGACTTGAAAGTCTTTGGGCTAAGATTTGCTGCTGGCGTGCAGATAAAGATGCGATTTGGCTTGAAAGGGTACTTTGGTAGGCAAGGGAATCGGCGACTACTTTGTCCAATTTTACTTTTACAGCTGCAAGGCCTATTTTTTCTGCTTCCAAATCCTTTTTTTGGACCTGAAGTTCTCTTACTAAAATTGCAGCATTTGTGATAAGCGCTTTATTTTGGTCTATGCTTACTTGTTGATATGCCCTAATTTTAGTGAAGTCAGATATTGAAGGACTTAGAAGGAGCTCACAGAATGGACAATCTCCCTGAGTTGCTATGTACAATTTTCTTATAGCATCATTTAAAACTTCCATTAATTTTACCAATCTTGCCTCCCCGTCTGATATTTGTTTTTGTTTTATCGGAATATCATTTTCTATTTGGGCTACTCTTGCTCTTATGCCGTCGACTTGTTTTTTAACTCCTGCTGTTGCCGCAACAGACTGATTTTTTGCCCGGGTTAAATTGCCGATGCAATCGCTTAGTTCGCTTGGATTCATGTCTTTTACGGCGTTTGGATCGGCGCATCTACTGTTTTGGGCAAGTGTGGGAACAAAAACATTTAAAAAGAGTACAAATGCTAAGAAAATGCTCGTTAAGAAGATTGGTAAAAGCTTTTTCATGAGGGTTCTATTATAGCAAAACTCATTATTTTACTTGACAAGACAAGATAATATGTTATACTTTTTCCAGAAATCATGGAAGGTTTAACTTTTGAACAAACACCTTCTGCCCCAATAGGATCTCCTAAAAGAAATGCAAAGAGATTTTTTTACCTTTTAGCCACAATTGTCGTAATTGGACTTTTGCTTTTTGGAGGATTTAAACTTTTTGGAGGAAGCAATAAATCCGCAACATCAGAAATAACTCCTACTCCAACAGAATTTATAACGGAAACTCCATTTCCAACTGAGTCAACAACACCAACACCAACATCAACGCCAACAGCAACAAAGACTCCTACTCCAACAGTTAAGGCAAATCCGGTAGATAGTGCAACCGGACTTGATAGAAGTACATTGGATGTTTCCATTCAAAATGGAAGTGGGGAAACGGGAGTCGCCAAGACTGCATCGGATTACCTTTCCGGCCTTGGATATAATATTGTGTCAACCGGAAATGCAGCAACGACAAATTTTACAAACATAACCATTCAGGTAAAAAGCACTACAAAGAGCGGTTTTCTCACTCTTCTTAAAAACGACCTGTCCGCAAAATATACAGTTGGAACCACTTCTTCGGATCTATCTGCAAGTTCCTCGACTGATGCATTGGTTGTTATTGGAAAATAGTGTAATATTAGGTTATGGATTTTGACCTTATTGCCGTTGGTAATGCCACTATCGATCAGTTTCTAACTCTTCATAACGCTACGGATTATATAAGCCTAGATTCATCAACTCGCGAATTAAAAATAAAAGCAGGAGAAAAAATTCCCGTTGATTCATGCGAGTTTCTTTTGGGAGGAAATGCTTCAAACGTTTCAGTTGGAATTGCCAGAGCAGGTTTTAAAGCGGCACTTGTGGCTGAAATAGGAACAGATGAATTTTCGGAAAAAATTACCAATGGTCTTAAAAAAGAAGGAGTGTCGGAGAGTTTAATTAAGAAGAATCCAAATCTTCCCTCATCTTTTAGTGTAATTTTAAATTTTGCGGGAGAAAGGACCATTTTTTCGGAGCATGTTAAAAAAGAGCATGATTTTTCATTCGATAATGTTTCCACAAAATGGGTTTATTTAACCTCTTTGGGTGAACAGTGGAGGGATGCGTATAAAAATGTTTTGGAGTATGTCAAAAAAAGCGGATCTAAGCTTGCTTATAATCCGGGGACTCTTCAGATGGAAGCAGGAAAGGAAGCTCTTGAAGATGTTTTATCTTGCGCAGAGATTGTCTTCTTTAACAAAAGCGAAGCAAAAGATTTAGTTGGAAGCGAAAATATCGAAGAAGCTCTTGACGAACTTAAAAAACTTGGACCAAAAATTGTTGTTATTACAGATGGTGAGAATGGCTCGTTTCTTTTGTCGGAGGATGGTCAGGTTTTAAAGCACGGAATCGTTCAGACTCAAGTTATTGAAAAAACCGGAGCTGGAGATGCTTACTCAAGTGGATTTTTGAGCGCTGTTTTATCAGGGAAAAATTTGGAAAAGGCAATGGAATGGGGAACTAAAAATGCGGCATCTGTTATCAGCAAAGTAGGAGCGCAAACAGGTCTACTTACTAAAGAACAATTGACAATATGAAGGTTTATTTAGCATCAGATCATGCAGGGCTCGAACTTAAAGATAAGATAAAGATTTATCTTGAAGGAGCAGAATATGAGGTAGTTGACTGTGGAGCTTTTGATTTTGATAAGGATGACGACTATCCAGATTTTATAACAGCCGCTGCAGAGAAAGTTTCCAAGGACGAAGGCTCTCTTGGAATTGTTTTGGGAAAATCAGGGGCAGGGGAGGCAATTGTTGCAAATAAAATAAAAGGCATCCGCGCAGTTTTAGGTTTTAATAGGGAAAATATTTTACTTGCAAGGACTCACAATGATGCAAATGTTTTGTCTTTGGGGTCTGCTTTTGTAAATGAGGAAGAGGCAAGAGAGTTGGTAAAGTTATTTTTAGAAACACCATTTTCGGGTGACGAAAGACACAAGAGAAGAATAGAAAAGATTACCGAGCTAGAGCGAGTGTCATCCTGAGCAGAGCGAAGGATCCCATCGGTAACAAGAAGATTCTTCGTTGGCACTCAGAATGACATTAAGAATTACTTATGGAGATTATTCCCGGAATTTTAGAAAAAGATTGGTCTGAAATTGAAAAAAAGATAGAGCTTGTCCGTCCATTTGCAAATACTATTCATATAGATATTATTGACGGCAAATTTGCTCCTAATACTACTTTTTTGGACCCGGCTCCTTTTAAAAAATATACAAGTCCTTCGGCGGGCTCAGGATTATTTTTTGAACTTCATATGATGGTAGAAGACCCGATTTCGTATCTGGATAAGTGGGCAGAGGCAGGTTTTGGGAGATTTTTAGGTCATATTGAGAAAATGACGGATCAAGTAGAATTTGTTGCAAAAGCGCAGCTGCTCGGCGAGGTAGGGTTAGCAATAGACATGAAAACTCAGATAGAAGAAATAAAAGTGCCGTTTGAAGATTTAGATAGCATGCTTCTTATGTCTGTTAATGCCGGATTTTCAGGGCAAAAGTTTAACCCAGCGGTTATAGAAAAAATAAAAGAAGTCACGGACAAAACATTTATTCCAATTGAAGTTGACGGCGGAATAAACGATTCAAACATCTTTGATATTAAGCAAGCGGGAGTATTAAGCTGTGTTTCCACAGGTTTTATTTTTGGCGGAAACCCACAGGATCAATACAAGAAACTCCAAAGTTTATCTTAAAGCAGTTGTTGTTGGAGAGGGGACAGGAGCCGCGCCGCAACTGACAGTATTTTCTGTCCCTTTTACAAAATATTCATTTCTTCCAATGCAGTATTTTTGAACAATATTTGCAGGTGTGGCAATCTTCTCATCAGGATTTTTTATGAGAAGCATTGTCATAATCCTATTCCATATTGGGGTTGCTCCCGTAATTCCGGAAGCTAAGGCCTGACTCATGGGGCTGTTGTCATTATTTCCTACCCACGTGGCAACCAGATATGAAGGAGTATACCCAATTGTCCAGTTATCTCTTTTGTTGTCAGATGTTCCGGTTTTAACGGAAACAGTATGGCCGGGAATATTAAGGATTGAATTTGGCCCAAACGCTTGTGCTCTGGCGCCTCTATCAGCCAGGATATTGGAAAGTATAAAGGCAACTCCCTGGTCAAGTACGTTTTTTGGTTTAAGTTCTTTTTTTTCAACAATATTTCCTTTTGGATCTGTAATCTCAAGAATTGGATTTACGTCTACTCTTTGTCCTGCATTTGCCAAAACTCCATAAACTTGGGCCATTTCTGTCATTTTGACTTCAGCTGCCCCGAGTGTTATTGAAAGACCATAATTTTCCGGATTATTCCATGTTGTTATCCCCATTTTTTTGGCTAAATCTATCATATTTGCAACGCCTATTTTATCAATAGTCTTTACGGCGGGAATATTAAAAGAATTGGCAAGGGCAATTCTTAAAGAAACTCTCCCATGAAATTGACCATCGTAATTAACGGGTGAGTATGGAGCACCACCTGGATTAGGAAATGTAATAGGTGAGTCATCAATAATTGTTGCGGCTGTGTAGCCATTTGTAAGTGCAACGCTGTAAGTTACGGGCTTTATGGAAGAACCAGGCTGCCTTAGTGATGTTGTTAAATTCACAGCTCCTCCGTTTTGATCTGAATAATCTTTACTCCCAACCATAGCTAATATCTCGCCGGTTTTAGGATTTGTTATAAGAGCCGCACCATTTGAAATATTAAGACTTGAAGCTTTTTGAACTTCATCGGTTACTATATCCTGAGCTTTTTGCTGTAAGGATAGGTCTAGAGTGGTTGTAACTTTCAGTCCTCCTTTTTCAACCATTTCAAGTCCATATTTGCGTACTAATAGATCTTTTACGTACATCACGAAATGAGGAGTTTGTATTGGAATTTGCGGCGTATTGAATTCCAGATTTTGGGAAAGAGCATCTTTTTCCTGATTTTTTGTTATGTATCCCAATTCCCTCATTCTCCTTAAGACTTCTTTTTGTCTTTCTTGCCATGAATTGGGATAAAGTCCGTAAGGAGAATAAGTGGAGGGGGCTTTGGGGAGGCCTGCTAGAAAAGCACTTTGAGCCAGATTTAAATCTTTTACATCTTTTCCAAAATAGGTTTGCGCGCCGGCCTGCGCTCCCCAGGCTGTTCCTCCATATGGAACCTGATTAAAATACATTTCTAAAATTTGACTTTTACTATAAATGCGCTCGGCCCAAAGTGCCAAGATTAGTTCCTTAACTTTCCTTTTTATGCTTCTCTCAGGAGTAAGTAGCGTTGATTTAATTAATTGCTGAGTTATTGTTGATCCGCCTTGAAGATGATTTCCCTGTAAATCTGAAATTGCAGCTCTTGTAATTGCCATTGCGTCAAATCCCGGATTTTTGTAGAAATTTTTATCTTCAATTGATATTGTTGCGTTTTGAAAATCTTTGGGAATAGAGGAAAGTGGAACAGATGTTCTATTCTGTGCGGCATAAATCTGGAAAAGAAGTTTCCCTTTTCTGTCAAAGATTTTTGTTGTTTGAGTACTCTGCGTGTTTGAAAGAATAACAGGATTAGGTAAGTCTTGTACAAAGATTAGTATTAGAAGAGGAGCGAAAATAAAAAGAAAGGCAAAGAAAGTCCCAAAGGTAAAGTATTTTATTTTTATGCCAATTGGAAGAGGAAAGATTTTGATTTCTTTATATTTTTTCTTTTTTTGAGAAACGTGCCATTTTGACTTTATTTTAAAGCTGTTTTTGACAACTTTTAATAAATAAATTACAAAAAGATATACTTTTCTAAATAAATTATTTGTGAATTTTCCCAGAAGAAGTACAAAATCTCCAATGTAGATAAGAGTTTTTAATAGTAAGGCAATAACATCAATTAAAAACAGCATAAAACGTAGATTGATAATAAAAATAAGGGCAGGGGACCCGCTTCAATCGGGATTAGCCAGATTATACTATATTATGGGTAGGTAAAAAAGCTTAAGGTGTTGGCGTTGGAGTAGCTTGATCCGGATGAGCGCAATTTACGCAGTATGTTCCGCCTCCCGGTTCTGTCACTAGGACTGATTCTTTTTCCTCAACATCTTCTGTCTGTCCAGCCTTTGCGGGTGTATTTGTTTTTTTATCAATGAAAATCTTTTGATTTCCAAGATCAGTCATCTTAGGCTCCGTTCCTTTTATGAAGTATTCAAATCTTGTAGGACAGCCGCTGTTGCCGGGTAAAAGTCCTGATATTGAGCAAATAGCTTTTTGAACAATATTAAATGATTTTTGAAACGGTTCAGCAGTCTTTTTTTCCAGCATGTGCGCCATTAAGACGTGCCAAATAGGAGCTGCCCCTGTAATTCCTGATACAAGTCCGCTCATAGGTTTATTGTCATTATTGCCTACCCAGACAACCACAACGTAAGAAGGCGTATATCCGATTGTCCAGTTATCTCTATAGTCATTTGTTGTTCCTGTTTTTACTGCAACAGGTAAATTGCCAATTCTAAGTGGAGAGTTTGTTCCAAATGCCATAGCGCGGGCGTCATTATCAGATAAGATGCTTGAAATTATATATGAAACGCCTTCCGGCAAAGCCTTTTTACCAAATATTGGAGAAGTCAAAGGTTTATATTCTTCCAAGGTTTTTCCCTTACTATCGGTAACTTTAATAATGGGATGTAAGTCAATTCTGTATCCTCCGTTTGCAAAGACGCCATAAGCTGTTGCCATATCAAGCATGGTAACCTCTCCCCCTCCTAGTGTTAGAGAAAGACCATAGCGGCTAGGATTTGTGAAAGTTGAAATTCCCATAGCCGAAGCAGTTGAAATCATAGACTGAGTGCCATTTAGCTTAAGCATTTTTACAGCCGGAATATTTATGGAGTTTGCAAGGGCAAATCTCATTTGGATTACTCCGCGAAATTTTCCATCATAATTTACAGGACAATATGGAGGCTCTCCAATATTCGGATAGCAAATCTTCTCATCTATAAAAGGCGTTGCTGCCGTGTAATTGTGTATCAAGCCCACAGCGTAGTTAATTGGTTTTATGGAGGAACCTGGCTGTCTGTATGCCAGGGCGATATTCACGTTTCCGTCAATTGTTGGAGAAAAGTAATCCGTACTCCCAACCATAGCTAATATCTCGCCTGTTTTGGGACTTGTTATTACCGCGGCACCATTTGAAGCGTTATATCTTTTAAGACTTGTAACTTCTGCCGAAACTGAAGCCTGCGCGTACTCTTGAAGTATTAAGTCAAGACTGGTTGTCACTTTAAGTCCGCCTTCCTCAACTACTTTTTGTCCATATTTTTTAACAAGTAAGTCTTTAACATATAAAACAAAATGTGGAGCTTTAATATTATTTGATAATTTTTGGAAGTTGAGTTTCTCTTTTAAAGCTTTTTCTTGTTCATCACGGGTTATGTATCCCTGCTCATACATATTTCTAATAACTTCCTCTTGTCTTTGTTTTGCCAATTCCGGATGTGCTCCAAATGGAGAGTAGGTGGTTGGTGCTTCTGGGAGTCCTGCAAGAAGTGCGCTTTCTGCAATATCTAGTTCTTGTACATGTTTTCCGAAATACATTTGAGATGCTGCTTCAACTCCATAGGCAGTTCCTCCATAGGGAACTTGATTTAGATACATTTCCAGAATCTTGCTTTTGGAGTAAACTGCTTCGGTTGCAAAAGAAAGTATCACTTCTTTTATTTTTCTTGTTATGGTTCGCTCCGGTGTAAGAAGGCTTGTTTTAACCAATTGTTGAGTTAGCGTTGAACCCCCTTGAAGCTGTTTTTTAAAAACAATTGAATAAGCCGCCCTTGCAATTCCTTTTATATCTATTGCCCCATGCTGATAAAAACTTCTGTCTTCTATAGCAATTGTTGCTTTCTGCATATATTTGGGTATTGAGTTCAAAGAAACAAAACTCTGATTTTTGTTGGCATAAATTGCGTAAAGAAGTTTTCCGTTTCTGTCATAAATCTGAGTGGATTGGGGAATAGAGGAGCTTGCCAGCCTTGTAGGCGAAGGGATATCTTTAAAAATAAAAAGTAAAAAAGTAGCGGCAAATAGAATACCAAAAACTGCAGGAATAGAATATCTTTTTTTTCTTATGAGCCTCTTAAAAACTTTTTTAAGCCCTTTTATATCTAATTTCATACTTCGGCAAGCTCAGCACAAGTATCCTAATGATATCATTGAACCATTCCTATGACAATGATACTGTAAGTTTTATATAATAAAACCATGAACGCTTTTGAATTACTTCTTTCAATCATAAAATCGACTACTTCTCAATATAACTGGGTTGATATTTTAATTATCTTTATTTTTGCTTTTTATATTATTGAGGGCTACGCCGTAGGTTTTATAAATGGAGTCATAGATTTTTTGAGTTTTTTTCTTTCATTTATTGTAGCGATAAAATACTATGCAATTGTTGCTGCATTTTTGGTAAAAGTTTTTTCTTTGTCTATTGGTTTTTCCAACGCTTTGGGCTTTATGCTGGCAGCATTTATAAGCGAGATTATAATAGCCTTTATCTTTAAAAAATTTGTAGTTTCATCATTTTCAAAAAATATATTATCAAGACTTGAGTTTGTTAGAATAAATAATTTCTTAGGTATTGTTCCGGGTTTTTTATCAAGTCTTATTTTAATTACATTCTTTTTAACGCTTATTGTCTCTCTTCCACTTTCTCCAACACTTAAAGATAATATTTTTTCCTCAAAAATAGGAAGCTTTCTAACCTCAAATAGTCAGGGTTTTGAAAAAAATCTCAATAATGTTTTTGGTGGAGCTGTCTCGGACACTTTAAACTTTATAACAGTAGAGCCTAAAAGTGATGAATCTGTAAATCTTCACTTTACAACAAATAAATTTTCTACTGATTACAAAACGGAACAGGAAATGCTTGCGCTTCTAAACCAAGAAAGAGAAAAAAAAGGGTTTCCTAAACTAACTTTTAGTAACGACCTTGCGCAGGTAGGCAGAGAACATTGTGAAAATATGTTTGAAAGAGGATATTTTTCTCATTTTACTCCAGAGGGACTTTCCACTTTTGATAGAATGGATAAGGCAGGAATCTCTTACTCTTATGCGGGAGAAAACCTAGCTCTTGCGCCAAATGTAGCAATTGCAATGCAGGGACTTATGCAAAGCCTGGGACATAAAGCAAATATTTTGTCACCAAATTTTGGCCAAGTTGGAATTGGAGTCATTGACGGGGAAATATATGGAGAAATGTTTTGTCAGGAGTTCACAGATTAGCGTTTAGAGAATACCTGCCTGCCGGCAGGCAGTGCGTATAGCGTTTAGTTATGAAATTACCAAATATTAAAAATGCTCAAGTTTCCGGGAAAAAAGTCTTTCTTAGGGCAGACTTGGATGTTCCGGTTGTCAATGAAAAAGTAATGGATGAGGCAAGGCTTAGAGCTTGGTTTCCGACTCTTCATTATCTTCTAAATAATAGGGCAAAGGTAATTCTTGCCGGACATTTGGGAAGGCCAAAAGGAATAGCTAATAAAGAATTTAGTTTGGAGCCGGTTGCAAAATGGCTCGGAGTACAGACAAAGTTAAAAGCCAAGATGGCCGAGCTCGATGATTTTCCGGGATGGAAATTTGCAGATAACTTATTTTTGCTTGAAAACTTAAGATTTTATAAAGAGGAAGAGGATCCTTTGGTTAGTTCAGGACAAGTTTTTGCAAAGAGGTTGGCAGGCCTTGCCGATATTTACGTAAATGATGCTTTCGCCGTGTCTCATAGAAACCAGGCATCTGTCTCTGGTATTCCAAAATACTTGCCTCATTTTGCCGGATTTAGACTTGAAGAAGAAGTTAAAATTTTATCCGAGCTCATGAAAGATCCAAAAAGACCCTTGGTTGTCATAGTAGGGGGCGCAAAAATAGAAACAAAACTTCCTTTAATTGATAAAATGCATGATTTTGCAGACTATGTTTTGGTGGGAGGAAAACTTGTCACAGAAGCCACAACTCTTATGAAGCTTCAGCACGAAAAGCAGGATAAAATTCGCTCTGCGCTTTTAGTCTCTGAGATGCAGGATTCAGGTATGGATATTACTCCTGAGAGTACAGAAAACTTTCTGCAGATTATAAAACTTGCTAAAACCGTTGTTTGGAATGGCCCGGTAGGCAAAGTTGAAGATTCAAAGTTTTCTGAGCAGTCCAGAAGGCTAGCTAAGGGAATTATTAAAAGTGGTGCCTATACTGTTGTAGGTGGAGGAGATACTATCGCATTTTTAGATAAAGAAAAACTTCTTGATAAATTTTCTTTTTATTCAATAGGTGGGGGAGCAATGCTTGCGTTTCTCTCCGGAGATAAGCTTCCAGGCCTCGAAGCCCTCAGTTAATCTATTTTTGCTTATGTCTTTGGTATGCGAGAGTAAGCCATAATGCTGTTGTAACAAAAGTTGATACTGCACTCATCCAAAGCTGTAGGCTTAAATAAGTCAGGGCAAATATAAAAAGAACAGTTCCTGTCATGAAACTTGTTGAGAATTCAGGTTTTTGTTTTCCGCGAACCGTGGGGATTAAAGCGATTACGAATATCCAAGTACCTATAGAGAGAACCAAATCCTGCCAAGGCATAAATAAATTATAGCAGAAGTTTTACCAGTTTGTGCGGATGTGAGACATCGCGTAATCTAAGCTTCCACCAACTTTTTTCCTTGGATTGAATATGTTTTGTGGATCAAAAATCTTTTTAGTTTCGGCAAAAAGATCAGTTATTTTTTTGCCGTACATCTTTTCAAGATAGGGAGTTCTTATAAGCCCATCATTATGTTCTCCAGTTATCGAGCCTCCATGTTTTATTACAATGTCGTAAACTTGGTCAGCAATAACAGGAATTGCATCCCTTACTTTCTTGTCTTGAATATCAACAAGCGGAATAATGTGGAAGTTTCCATTTCCAATGTGTCCTGCAATGGTAAAAATAAAACCCTTGTATTTTTTTATAATATTTACTATCTGGGGCAAAACTTCCGCGGCATCTGCCGGGTTTAGCACAAAGTCATCAATAAAAGGTGCAGTGTGCATGTTTGTTACGTGCTGTCTTAGTAGGTTGAAACTTTCCCTGCGGATTGTCCAGTATTTTTGTTCCTCTTTGTCAATTGCAATGCTGGTTTTTAGCTTCAATGGTTTTAATTTTTCGGCAAGTTTATCAATTTTGTTTGCAAGCTCATCTGGATCATCTCCTGTAAAATCAACCTGCAGGATTAATTTCGGCAGTCCCCCAAATGCGAGCATAAAAAACTCGGGTAAAAAGTAAAAAGCAGTTTGTAATATCCCTTTTGTTCCAAGAAGTTTTGCAAAAGCAGGGAAAAATTTAAGAGCAAGCTTAAGAGTATTGTCATCATATGATTCAAAGCTTTCAGGTTTAAGAGGTAGAACGGCATCTATAACTTCATTTAAATGAGAGTAATCTTTAAGGAATATAATCATCATTTCGCTGTGCTTGTGAACCGGTACAAGTTCTATATCAGCTTCCAAAAGCATTCCCAGAGTTCCCTGTGAGCCTACCCAGAGTTTGCTCAAGTCAAAAATTCCATTTTCTTTATCCCAAACATTCCATAAGAAATATCCGGCGGAGTTTTTAGAAACCTGAGGCTTGGAATCAGTTAATAGTTTGTAGTTAGTAGTTATTAGTTGAAACATTTTTCTGTAGATTTCTCCCTCGAGGTTTTTTAATTCCATTTTCTTTTTAAGTTCAGCTTCGGTCACTTGTTTAAATTCACAGATGCTTCCGTCAGACAAAACTACTTTCACTCTTTTTACGTAACGTTCAGTTTTTCCATATTGCAGGGATTTTTCTCCACCTGCATTATTATTTATAATTCCTCCTATTGCGCAAATTTCCCGTGATGCAGGGTAGGAGGGGAAGATTAAGTTGCTTTTTAAAGTTTCCTTTTCAAAATCTCTGTAGTAAACTCCAGGCTCTGTTGTGGCTATGATTCCATTAATTGTTGGTAACTTATTAAACCTTTCAAAGGAAATTATGATGGAATCGTTAATTGGTCCACCGCTCATATCAGTTCCTGCACAGCGTGCAGTTAAGGAAAGATTTGGATAGTCTTTCTTATTTTCAGAAACAAATTTAACAAGATTTTCAATCTCTTTTTCAGTTTTTGGATAAACAATTACTTGAGGTTTTACTTCAAATAGGGAAGCATCATGGGAAAACTCATCCAAAGCTTGCTCATCTGTTGATATGTCTCCTTTGAATGATTTTTTAAATTCATTTAAAAGCTTTGGATTCATAATTTCAAATTTCTAATTTCTAATTTCTAATCAAATCCAAATGTTTTAAAATTTAAATATTAAAAATTGAATAAAAATTAAGAATTAAAAATTTCAAATTAGGTTATTTTCTTGAAATAACCTTCTTTACGGCTTCTTTGATTGAGTTTTTGCCCATTCCATATTTTTCAATTAATTCGTCAGGTTTTCCGCTTTCGGCAAATGTATCTTGCAAGCCTATAAATTCTATTGGAGCAGGCATATTCTTAGCTAAAATTTCTGCGATAAGTCCTCCAAGTCCTCCGGCAACTTGATGATCTTCAACGGTAACCACAGCACCCGTTTCTTTTACGGCAGAGAGAATTCCTTTTTCATCTGCAGGTTTTATGGTTGCAACATTTAAAACAAGCGTTTTTATGCCTTCTTCTTCCAGTTCTTTTGCAGCAAGTAGCGCGTGATAGAGGATATATCCGGTTGCAAAAATTGAAACCTGTGGAGACTCGCTTGTCCAAAAAGTTTGCACTTTCCCAGACTCAAATGGAGTTTCCTCAGTTGTAATTATTGGGCTTTTATCACGGCTATACCTTAAATAGACAGGTCCTTTAATCCTTCCAGCCTCTATAGTTGTTTTTTTTGCTTCGACAGCATCACATGGAACAAATACTATTATTCCGGGCCATGGGCGGGTTATAGCAATATCTTCTGTTGCCTGGTGAGTTGCACCGTCCGGTCCTGTCATAATTCCAGCGTGATGACCTGCAATTTTTACATTTGCTTGATTGTAAATAATAGTGGTTCTTATTGTTTCCCAGTTTTTTCCAGGGGAAAAAGTTGCATAAGAGGAAATAAATGGAATTTTTCCGCCTTCCGAAAGTCCTGCTGCAATTGCAGCCATGTTTTGTTCTGCTACTCCGCATTCAAAAAATCTTTCTGGAAACTTTTTTGCAAAACCATCAGTTCTTGTTGACTCGGATAAATCTCCAGTTAGCACAACTACATCTTTATTTGCTTCTCCGAGTTCCACAAGCGCCTTTCCAAAGCCGTCCCTTGTTGCTTTTTTTTCTACATCCTGATCAAATATTTTAGGACTTAAGTTTAAATGTGGATTTAACATATTCTAGTTGCTAGCCACTAGTCGCTAGTTGCTTCAGTTCTGTCATTGCTTTTTCTGCTTCTTCTTTTGTCGGCGGTTTGCCATGCCATGTATAATCATTTTCCATAAAACTTACTCCTTTGCCTGGGACAGTATTGGTCAGAATGAAAACCGGCTTATCAATTATCTTTTTGGCTTCTTCTACAGCCTCAATAAAAGCTTTGATATCATTTCCGTCAACTTCAACTACATGCCAATTAAAAGCTTCATACTTTTCTTTTAATGGTTCAAGCGGCATTATGTTTTCCGTATTTCCGTCAATTTGAATGTTATTTCTATCTATTACATTGATGATGTTAACTTTATATTTGCCCGCAAACATTATTGCTTCCCATGTATTTCCTTCCTGATGTTCTCCGTCTGAGGTTATGCAATAAACTTGAAATTTCTTGCCATCCAATTTTGCAGCCAAGGCAATACCAATTGCTTGAGAAAGTCCCTCTCCTAGCGGTCCGGATGTTGTCTCAAGACCGGGTAGGGAAGCGGCATGGGGATGTCCCTGTAGCCTTGAGTTAATTTTTCGCAAGGTCTTTAGTTCCTCAATAGGAAAATATCCTGCAAGCGCCATTGTGGCATAGCGGACAGGGACAATATGGCCATTTGAAAGAATAAGTCTGTCTCTGTCTGGCATATCCGGATTTTTAGGATCGTGGTTTAGTATATGAAAGTAAAAAGCGGTAAAAATATCTGCCATCCCCAAAGGCCCTGCCGAGTGGCCGCTTCCTGCCTCAACAAGCATTTCAATAATAAGCTGCCTTATCTTATTTGCCTTAACTTCTAAATCTTTTAATTTTTCTTCGCTTAACTCTCCCACAACTCTATCTTATCAAATTTGTAAAGAGTATTAATATAGTAGTATGCTAATACTATGCCAGAAGGTAATAGTGTCCCTGAAATAAATAATCCATCTCCCGTTATTCAGAAAGAAGTATCAGCTAATGAAGGTCAAGCCTTAAGGTCTGAATATGTAGCTACTATTATTAGTAGAAAAAAATGGCTGCAATTTCCTCAAACTGGTGTTTCCACAGATGAAAGAGGCTCTAGGACAGTACCAACAGTAGCAGCGGATCTTGTTGCTGCAGATAATGCAAGGCTTGAAGCTCTAAGAACTCAACTAATTGCTGATGGTATTTCTATTCCAAGCGAATTACAAGTCCAAATCGCCGAATTACGTGAAAAGATTACACATCTGCCTGACGGTTCGGTTGTAAATAACGATTACAATAGAGAAATAGCCGATCAAATCAAACAATTAGAAGCCCAAGACTCTACGCAAAGCGACTAGTATTTATAGACCACTATTAGGTCGGAGACGTTGCTGGGGAGGCGGCCGGTCAATATCGTATCGCCTGTTTTTTCAAAAAATTCAAGAGTATTATTATCTTTTAAATACTGTCTAATATCTAAATTTTGAGTTTTAGCCGCTGCTGCGGTTTGCAAATCTCCAATTGCTCCTGCCGCGCTGCAATTGTCCCAACCGTCTGAGTCAAAAGATGCAATAGTTACGTCCCCTTTTAGGTAGCGAAGAGAGTTAAGAACGACTTCAAGATTTCTTCCGCCAATTCCATTTCCGCTTACTCTAAGTGTTGTTTCGCCCCCTATTAAAAGTATTTCTGCCTTTTGAGTCTCTGTTATTAATTGCTGCCCGACTTCTCTTGCGTCTCCTTGAAATTTATCGGAGAGAATTCTGGCATTTACTCCTAATTCCTTTGCTTTATTTGTCATGGCCTTAAGTGCGGTTTGGTTAGAAAGCATTAAAAAAGTAGTAACATTTTCAAAATATTTGTCTTCTTTTGGCGGCTCCACTAATTTATCTACAATATTTGTGTCGATGCCGTATTTATCAATAATACTTTTTGCATCTGCAATAGTTGATCTGTCTTTGGTTATAGGACCGGACGCGATAACATATAGATCATTTCCTGGAACATCAGAAAATATGAGACCTACAATATGGGCAGGATATAGTTCTTTTGCAAGCCCGCCGCCTTTGACTTTGGATAAATGTTTTCTTAAAACATTCATCTCCTCAATTGTCGCGCCGGATTTCAAAAGCTGCTTATTTACTTCAATCTTCTGTTCCAGAGTTATGCCCTCCTGAGGAGAAACAAGCATCGCAGAGCCGCCCCCGCAGACAACGATAATTACTAAATCTTTTTCTGAGAGGCCGCCTAGGTTTTGCAAAACATTTTGAGTAAAATCAAGATTTGCCTGAGACGGTAGGGGATGGGTGCCAATCGTCTCTTTGATTTTTGTGAAGTTTTCCTGCACGCCATCTATTACAAAACCATCTGTCAATTTATCTCCCAGTAAATTTTCAATAATTTTTGATATTCTGGCAGAGCCTTTGCCAATTCCAAGTAAAAATACCTTCTCAAACTCGCCTAAATTAAAATTGTTATCCATAATCCTTAAAATCCCATCCGTAAACTTCAAATTTTGAGCCAAAATTTTCTCCGGTTGAATTGAGGTGAGACATTCTTCAATAATATCCAATACTATTTTTCTCTGAGGAGTTTTGCATAGCTGCTCGAAGTTTTTAATGAGTGTCATGACTACTATACATAGTAGCACAATCATTTTCTTTCTTCTTTTGTGTCGGCAAAACCATTTCTTGTACTTTCGTTCCGGCGAAAGTACGCAAAGCCTCTCGCCAAGTCTAGCCCCGTGCTTTCTAAATCTCACTCATTCACTAAAAACGACGGACTTCGCCTTGCCCGTTTTTAGGGCGTTCATTTCATTCAATTTCTCATGCACTACGCTTCGAGTTGGCGATTTATGGATTCAACTATACGCTAAACGCTATTTTCTATACGCTAGTTGCTGTGTTATACTTTTCCTATGATTAGGGTTGCAATAAACGGTTATGGAAGAATAGGAAGAGTAGCGCATAGAGTAATTCTTGAGAAATACACCTCGGAAATTGAAGTTGTTGCAATTAATGCGGGTTCATCTTCAGATATTAAAGGATGGTTAAATCTTTTAAAATATGACTCGGTTTATGGAATGCTCAGTGGCCACTCTTTGGAGGCCAAAAATGATGCTTTTGTCATAGACGGAAAAGAAATAAAAATTTTCTCAGAAAAAGAGCCGACAAAACTTCCGTGGCAGGCACTAGATATAGATGTAGTTATTGAATCAACAGGTAAATTTATAACAGAAGATAAATTGCAGGCGCATTTAACAGCAGGCGCTAAGAAAGTAATACTTGCTACGCCTGCCAAGGGCGGAAATGTTTCTACCTTTGTAATATCCGTTAACGATAAAGATTATAAGGGCGAGAATTTAATAAACAATGCATCTTGTACTACAAATTGCATAGCTCCCGTTGCTAAAATAATGGCTTCTTCTTTTGGCGTAGAGAAGGCAATGATGACAACAATTCACGCCTATACTTCCGACCAAAGACTTCAAGACGGAGGACACAAAGATCCAAGAAGGGCCCGAGCAGCAGCGTTTAATATAGTTCCCACTTCAACAGGCGCAACAACTGCGGCAGGACAGGTAGTGCCTGAGCTTTCCGGCATTTTTTCAGGGCTTTCAATTAGGGTTCCAGTGCCGGTTGGCTCACTTTCCGACTTTACGTTTCTTCTTAAAAAAGACACAACTGTAGAGGAAATAAACTCTATCTTTAAAAAGGAAGCGGAAAAACCGGAATACAAAGGAATACTTGAGGTAACAGAGGAGCCTATTGTAAGCTCCGATATTATTGGAAATCCGCACTCTGCAATAATTGACTTGTCTCTTACCCAGGTAGTTGGCGGTAATATGGTAAAAGTAATTGCTTGGTATGACAATGAGTACGGCTATGCAAATAGGCTTGTTGAACAAGCTATAATGGTGGGGGGAAGTAACTTGTGAAGACAGGTATTAGAAACATTACAATCTCCGGAAGAATCGGCAGCGGACAAACAACCTTGGCCAAGAAACTCGCGGAAAAACTAAACTGGAAAATTCTTGAAGGAGGAGAGTTGTTTGAAAAAATACACAAAGAACTTAACCTGACGGAGCTTGAGGTAAATCAAAGACCGGACAATTTTGACATTGAGTTTGAAGAGAAAATAAAGAAAATGCTCCGTGAGGAAGAAAACCACATAATACAAAGCCATCTTGTAGGATTTGATGCGCAGGGAATTGACGGAGTTTTTAAGATTCTTCTTGTTGTTGAAGATGATGACGGTAAGGATAAAATAGATATTAGAATTGATAGGCTTGTAAATAGCCGCGGATTTTCAATTGAGCAAGCAAAGGAAGAGGCAGTTTTAAGAGAGGCAAGAAATCTTGATAAATGGAGAAGATTGTATGTGAATAATGATTCTGGCTGGGTTAATTGGGATAAGAAATACTACGATTTAGTAATTAATACTTATTCCCACAACGCCGATCAATCCCTCAAAATCGCCCTTGAGGCGCTAGGAGTTAAAAATTAATTTTCCCAATTGAAATTAGCTGAATTAAGCGATTTTGTAAAACCATATGTAATTAATTCTCTGAGCAAAGGCTTTGAATTTGCTACTACCAAAAATGGAACTCTATCTGTGTTATAGCGGTCAGGGTTTTTTAAATAGAAATCTACATCAAATTTATATTCTTCATATGATCCGTCCTCTGGGTTGACGCTAGCCACGATATATCCTGCGTCTCTCGCAAACGCTAGCCCCTGAACAAGCTCTGATATTGGCTCACCGAACATAATATATGCGCTGGCTGCTCCAGTTGCTATTTCCTCGCCATAAATATGCGAACCAGCTATTCCATGAAGCGGCATATCTTGATTTCTATCCCTGTCTACGGCATCAAAATTTGCCCGGAAAGGATGTGTGTATTTATATTTTCCGCCATAGCTAATAGGGACAAAAGTGGGATCTTTTATACTCTCTACTTTTTTAGGGACAGGTAATTCTATGAGATATTTTTCATTTGGATTATATATGTAATTTTTGCCATTGCGATTTATCGTAATGTGACCTGTTAATAAGTTTGCTACGCCAGCTGCTATTGGATTACCATTTGTATCCATAAGTCCAAGCGCTAAATATGGAGGCGTATTTAAGCCTATTTGATGATCGAGAGAATCGTCAATAGGATCAAAGCTTCCTACGACTTGAGGAACATCTCCTATTTTTAAATGTTCATGTTCTGAAAAAACAAACAAACTAAGTCCATTTTGCTCAGCAGACCTGGTTATTATTTTGTATGCAAGCTTTTCTGCCTCTCCATCAATTACTATTTTTTTATCTTCATCCTCTCTGCCTAAAACCGTTCCCTGTATTGCTCTTCCAAAACCTAAGTCTACTGCTTTACGAAGGGGTGGAGTAGAGCCAAACATTAAATCTAGAACAATTTCATTTGCTCTATCTTGAATTGATGAATTAATTACATTTTCTGGTCTCGCCCAAACATCTGGACGAGGATATGGTCTTTTCCTTCGCCAACTTTCAATGGGCTCTGATGCTACGCGTAATGATTCAGTTTTTGCATTCATATTAGAATTTATAAAGCCAGCGGAATATATCATACTCTATTGCCATTTTGCAAATACACATAAAATTTGCAAAAAAATTAATTTATGGTAACATAGGACTTGGAAAAATTGGGGAATTCCATATAGCCCAAAATTGTGTGGAATTTTGTTATAATTATATATGATACAAGAAGGAGAAATTTTTAGAAGACCTGTTAAAGATATGAAACCTTATAGCCCGCCTATTGAGGGAAGAAGCGCTCCGAATTTTCTTCGATTGGATTTTAATGAAAGAACTAGACCACCCCACCATATAGTACAAGAGGCTGTAAGGGATTATGCTGCAAGAGGAGAATTTCAAATTTATCCTGAATATGGAGATTTAAATGAAGTAATAGCAAATTTTGCAGGAGTGACGTCAGAAGAGGTAATTCCAGCCGTTGGAGGAGATCAGGCAATAGATATTATAACTAGACTTTTAGTTAAAGACGGAGACGGTGTTATAATCCCTGCTCCAACTTTTGCGATGCTTGAGGAGTCATCTCATGTGCAAGGGGCAAATATTATTGCTCCTCGTTATAGTGGCCCTAACTTGAAGTTCCCTTTTGATGAAGTAATGGAAGCGATTAAGCCTGGCGTGAAACTTGTTGTTGTATGTAACCCCAACAATCCTACCGGAACACCTGTTCCCAAGGAACAAGTAGAGGCGATAATCGAAAAAGCTGCTAAAGTTAGTGCCGGAGTTTTGGTGGATGAGGCATATAATGATTTTGCTCCAGAGCTTACCGTTGTTGGTGACATAGGTAAATATTCTAATTTATTCATTGTAAGAAGTTTATCAAAAAACATGGGAATATCAGCTCTTAGAGCAGGTTATGTTATATCTCGTGCAGAAAACATTGCAGAGTTAAGGAAGATAAGAGGCCCTTATGATCTACCTACGGTAACTGCATTAGCGATAAAAACATTAAGAAATCCTGAAGTTGTCGCAGATATTGATGCTTATGTTTCGGAAGTAATGACTGATTCAAAACCAATGCTTGAAGATTTTTACCGAAGAAACAATATCAAGTTTTTCCCAAGCAGTGCCGGATTCCACCTATTAGAAGAACCACCAGGTTTTATTGACTTTCTCAGAGCAAGAAATATTCTAGTAAGAAGAAGGCCAGATCCTTTAGGAACTGTGCGAGTGAGCATAGGAACAAAAGAAGATACGCAAGCATACATAAAAGTGGTCGAAGAATTTTTAAGAGCACGTGATAAATAGAAAAGAATATACTTCTTCTATGAGTAAGGTACATTTCTCCTTGAATTTTTTATTTTTTAATGTTAAAGTAGTGCTGCTCTAAGGTTAATATGAAAGTTGCAGATGTAATGTCCGCCCACGTAGATTTTGTATCAAAAGATACGAAGATAAAAGACGTAGTTCTTCTAATTTTTGGCCGTGGTATAAATGGAGTCCCCGTTTGCGAAAATAAAAAGGTAATAGGATTTATCACAGAAAAAGATATACTTGCTAAATTCTATCCCTCGGAAAAAGAATATTTTGAAGATCCGTTCAGAGAAGGCAACTTTGAGTTAATGGAGGAAAAAACATCCGAAATTTTTTCCATGATTGCAGAAAAAGTAATGAGCACAAAAATCACGGCGGTGAAAGCTGATACTCAGCTACTTCATGCCCAGTCTCTTATGTTTGTTAATAAAGTAGGTCGACTTCCCGTTATTGACGATAAAGGTAACTTGATAGGAATAATTTCTAATGGCGACATTTTCAGTTCCTTAGTTGGAGATAGGCTAGCATTTAATGAGGATGCAGATTACAACGATTGGCTTTCAAAGTCATATTATGCGGCCGTAGACATAGAAGATAGATTAAAACACGAAATGCCTGATTTAATGAAAATTTTTTCTGAAAATAAGGTAAGAAATGTGATGGATATTGGATGTGGAACAGGGGACCATGTAATAGAATTTGCAAGAAGAGGGATTGTGTCTAATGGGACAGATAGAAGCTTGGATATGATTAAGGAAGCAGCTAAGAGAAAATTAAAATTATCAAAAGCTCAAATGCAAAATGCAGGTTTTTATTATGGAGAGGCAGAGCCAATTCTAGCTAAGCTTAAAACAAATTTTGATGCAATAACTTTTCTAGGAAATACTCTTTCTCATAATCCAGGTACTTTTGAAAAACTTATCAAAATATCTTCTCAATACATGTCTAGTAGGGGAGTAATGGTTCTTCAAATTACTAATTTTGAAAAAGTAATAAAGACTAAGAAAAGATTTTTAAGTTTTGGTTTTGCAAAATTGAAAAATGGAGTAGAGAAGGAATATGGGTTTTTGGAATTTTATGATGAGCCTAATTTGAAGGATAAAACAATTCAAAAAACTTTCGCAATTTTACGATCTGCTAATAATAGGTGGAAATGGTTGGGAGTCAGAAACAGTACCATGGCCTATGTTACTAAGGATAGCATAAAAAGAGTACTTGAAAAAAATGGATTTTCAAAAATTTCATTTTATGGAGGTTCTTTTGATGGAAGAAGCTGGGACTATCTATTTAGAAAACCCTTTAAGCCCTTGGAAAGTGACTGGTTAAACGTAGTTGCAAAGAGATAAGATCATGAAAAAGTTGGTATTAGCTTTAACTCTTTTTAGCTTCTTTTTAATTTCGACTTATTCTTTTGCTCAAGAGAATTCGAGTTCGGATTCGGCTCAAACATCCGTTGATTACATACTTCCATATCCTGGTCTTTTACCGGATAGTCCATTTTATTTTCTGCGTGCAACTCGTGACCGCGTTATTTCATTTTTAATTACAGAACCATTGAAAAAAGCAGAGTTTGATTTGCTCCAGGCGGACAAGATGCTTTCTGCGGGAATATATCTGGGAGATAAAAAGAAGTATGAGTTGGCAGTAACAAGTATTTCAAAGGGAGAAAATTATTTTGAATCAGCTATTGCTCAAGCAGTTCAAGCAAGAAAAGAAGGCAAGCCGGTAGGAGATATTGCGGCTCAACTTTATAATTCGGCAAGAAAACATCAGGAAGTTTTAAAAGAATTAGAAACTAAAACCAGTGGCAGTTTAAGGGCGAGTTTTGTTGAGGAAGAGAAGAGAGCTGCAGTTTTTGAAAAAAAAGCAAAGTTAATTCTTTCTCAGAAATAGGAATAAATTGCATAGATTGTACATAAAATATACTCTCCATTCTTTGATTTTTGGAAGTTAAGCCCGGTTATTTTTGCTTTTGAGGCTAGATTTTAAGGTTGACCATTTTTGATATAGAAATTTCTAGTTGACACCGCATATTTAGTGCAATAAGCTGTGTCTTAGCACTAGATAGCTATTATGAAATGTCCCTACTGCGGAGGAAGTGAAACAGAAGTTGTTGAAACAAGAGACAGCGAGGACTTAGAAACCATAAGAAGAAGACGGTCTTGTCTTAAATGTGATAAGAGATTTACAACGTACGAGAGAATAGAAAATGTACATTTAGTCGTAATAAAGAAAGACGGAAGAAGAGAGCAGTTTACTAGAGATAAATTAAAAGCAGGACTTGCAAATGCAGCGCAGAAAACAAAAGTATCTCTGGAAAAAATAGATAAGCTGGTAACGGAAGTAGAAAGAGAGTTGCGTGGAGGAGACAGCGTAGAAGTAGAAAGTAAGAAAATAGGGCAACTGGTTGCAAATAAGTTAAAAAAGATAGACAAAGTTGCTTACATAAGATTTTCTAGCGTTTTTAGAAGATTTGTAGATGTTGAAGATTTTGAAAAGGAATTAAAAAGACTTATTAAATGACAAGTGGAAAAATAAATATGAAACTAGACGGAATAAGAGAAAAAGTATTTTTAGACAGGTACGCCTTGAAAGGCAAAGACGGGGAGCTTTTGGAGCATGAACCCGAAGAAATGTGGAAGAGAGTAGCAAGGGGAATCGCAAAGAAAGAGAAAAAAGAAGTCCGCAAGCAGTGGGAAGACAAATTCTACAGCATTATGGAGGACTTCAAATTTGTTCCAGGCGGAAGAATCCTCTCGGGTGCAGGAACAGATTATCAGGTAACTTACTTTAACTGTTTTGTAATTCCCTCACCTAAAGATTCAAGAGAAGGAATTCTTGACTCTTTAAAGCAATTGGTTGAAATTCAATCCCGTTCAGGTGGAGTAGGACTTAATCTCTCATCGCTACGGCCAAATGGGGCAAGAGTTAAAAAGGTAAATGGAACTTCATCTGGTCCTGTAACTTGGGCAGGACTTTTCTCCTACGCAACGCATGATGTTGTGCAACAGGGCGGAACCCGAAGAGGAGCAACGATGATCATGCTTTGGGATTGGCATCCGGATATTGAGGAATTCATAACAGTTAAGCAGGATTTATCAAAAATTAATGGAGCAAATCTTTCAGTTTGTGTTTCGGATGACTTTATGCAAGCTGTAAAAGATGATGCAGATTGGAATTTAGTCTACCCGGATTTAGACGACCCGCGCTACGATTCTAAATGGAATGGAAACTTGGATGAGTGGAAGAAGATGGGAGGAAAAGTAAAAGTTTACAAAACCATAAAAGCAAGACAACTCTGGGATTTAATTTGTGAGGCAGCTTGGAAGTCTGCAGAGCCAGGTCTTCATTTCTTAGAGCGAAGCAACAAAAGAAGCAATACTTGGTATTTTGAGAAATTGATTGCAACAAATCCTTGCGGGGAGCAGCCTCTTGGTGGATGGGCAGTCTGTAATCTTGGAGCAATGAATTTATCTGCTTATGTAAGGCCTGCCTCGCTTGACGGCGGTCAAGGCGGGGATGAAGTATTTGATTTTGAAAACTTTGGAAAAGATGTAAAAGTAGCCATGAGATTTATGGATAATGTCATTGATTCAACCTATTATTTCTTTCCGGAGAATGAAAAATGCGCAAAGGACATAAGAAGAACCGGACTTGGAATAATGGGAATAGCGGATGCGCTTATTAAAATGAAGATCCGTTACGGGAGCGAAGAATCACTTCCTATTATTAGAAAGATTTTTGAGACACTCAGAAATAATTCTTATGAGGCATCAACAGAAGTTGCATCGGAAAAAGGCTCTTTTCCTAAATTTAACAAAGAAAAGTACCTTAAGGGATATCACATAAAAGCATTGCCAAAGTCTTTGAGAGATAAAATTGCAAAAAATGGAATAAGAAACGCGGTTTTACTTACAATTGCTCCAACGGGAACAACAAGTCTCTTGGCAGGGGTTTCCTCTGGAATTGAGCCGGTTTACGAATTCACTTTCATAAGAAGGGACAGAACAGGGGAACATATGATGTATCATCCACTATTTGAGCAGTGGAAAGAAGCAAATCCTGGAGCAGAAAGACCGGAATATTTTGTTTCGGCAAATGACTTAACTCCTCTTGAGCATACGATAGTTCAGGCAGCAGCTCAAGAATATATTGATTCTTCTATTTCAAAAACAGTAAATGCTCCAAATTCTCACACAATTGATGATGTTAAAACTCTTTACATGTCGGCATATGACTTAGGTCTTAAAGGAGTAACTTACATGAGGGACGGTTCAAGAGAAGGAGTATTATCCAGAGTTGGGGATGCTTCGGCAAGCTCAGCACAAGCTAAAAAAGAAGAAGTTGTACCAAAAAAAGTAGCCCAAAGTAGGCCAATGATTCTTGAAGGATACACTTATCAGCTTGAAACACCAGTTGGAAGAACCTACGTAACAATCAATCATAATGAAAATAGAGAACCGCTTGAAGTCTTTATAACTATTGGAAAGTCTGGATCCGATGTTGAGGCAATGGCAAATGCGTTGGGACGTATGATTTCGTTATCTCTTAGGCTTGAAAGTGATGTAGCCCCCCGCGAAAAGGTAAGAAAAATAGTTGCACAGCTTTCAGGAATTGGTGGAGCAAGAAGCGTTGGATTTGGAAAAGACAGAGTTAGATCACTTCCTGATGCTTTGGCCAAAGTTTTGGCAAATCATCACGGGTTTGCAGTAAACGGACACGTTGAAGACAAGCCGGGATTTGTTTTTAACGGACACCAAAACAATCAGCAAAAAGTAGAAGAGACACCGGTACTGGTTGAAAATGTTATAATTTCTCCTCTTCCAATGATTGAACCCGTACATGAATCTTTTGCGGAGGCTTCTACAACAGGACTTTTTGATATTTGTCCTGAGTGTGGAAGTGGAACTTTTGCATACGAAGAAGGCTGCCGCAAATGTTATGGCTGCGGATACGCCGAATGCTAGGGCAGCGTATAGTAAATAGTGTCTAGCGAATAGTTCAAACATAATTAAAATTTAGTTTGGAGTTCCGAAGTCTGTGTAAGTCAGACACTGTGCCGCAACCGTAAAAGTCGGGTCGAAGGCTTCAAATCAAAATTCTGTCTCCTTCGAGCAAAGGAAATACTTGTGTAACCTTCTCGATTGAGAAGGTTTTTTATTTAATATCATGCCAATTTATACAAGAACAGGAGACAAAGGTAAAACGGGCCTTTTTAATGGAAAAAGAGTTTATAAAGATAGCCTCGTAATAGAAGCAGTAGGTTCCGTTGATGAATTAAATGCCGTGCTGGGCTTGGCCGCATCAAAAGTATCGAGTATTAAGTATTCAGTAGCAAGTATAAAAAAGGAATTGCAAGAAATTCAAAGTGATTTATTTGTTATTGGAGCTAATTTAGCAAATCCAAAATCAGCCTCAAAAATAGATTCTATCAAGCGGGCAAAAGAGTTTGAAAAACTGATCGATGACATGACAAGGCAACTCCCAAGACTCATGAACTTTATCTTGCCGGGCGGGGGGGAAGCAGGCGCAGCTTTGCATTTGGCAAGAACAGTTTCCAGACGAGCGGAAAGAAGAATAGTTAGTCTTTCTAAAAAAACTAAACTCGATTCAGGCATTTTAATCTATGTAAATAGACTATCTGACCTGCTTTTTACAATGGCCCGCTTTGTAAATTTGCTTGATAAGAAAAAGGAGACAATCTGGCGTGGCTAAAGAAGCATTTAGTGTAGGACTGGAAGCAGCAGCATATCATAGAAAGCCTTTTGAAGGAGAACCTACGGAGGTTTTTGCAGCAAGGGAACAAGAGGCAAGAAATAATATGCTTAGGTACTTGGGAGAGTATAGGTTAGCTGTAAAATTTGATGAAATTTTTTATCAAGAAGGACAAAATTCCAGTGGTGAAAGGTTCCTTAGAGCAAAAGAAAATGCACCTGTCAGGGATATATTTAGAAATTTTATCAGACAAAAAGAAATAGACGGGCAAAGCTCAAAAAGGGAAGTTGCAGAGTGTTTAGGATTTGAAAAAGTTGAGGAGAAGTTTTTAGCAGGAGAAGATTTTCTTTTTCTTTGGATTTCTCCTCCGGGGGCAAAAGAGGATGGATACGGTGATTATAGCTTCACATTTGTAGGAGAGGTTAGAAATGGACAAATAAGGGAAATTCCTTATAGAAATAAACTTCAGCTTGAAGAACATAGGGAGATTATAAGATTGTTTTCGAATCAGGCGGATAGCTTCCAAATAGATGTTGACTTTCTGGCAAATCCTATATTTATCCCAAAAACAAAAAGTAGAAATTCCGCAGAAGATATTCTTGCAGAAATTGGCGAAAAAGAAGCTATTGATATTTCTTGGAAAAGTCGGCTGGAAACAAGGCTTGCCAGTCTAATGGATATTTTTATTGATGCGGTAAAAAGGAATGCGCCCGAGCATGAACTTAATAAAATAAAAAGAGCAATAGAAAATTTTACAATAAATAAAAAGAATGAAATTGTTTCAGGAGAATTTACTCATTATGATTTGAACACTAAGAATTTGATAGATACTTATGGAAGCTATGCTCCTCCTGTTGTTGGGGGGAGTTGTGGTAATTCTTCATCCAGTACTCTTATGGAATTTCAGCAGGAATTTAATCTGGAACCAGATAAGTATGGAGACAGAAAATTTGACTGTCCGCAGTGTGGAGAGACAAATGTAAGGCCAAAAGATCAACTTCTTACAAAATGTCAACATTGTGGCAGCAAAAAGGTAGCCTGTTAACCGTTAGTCTTTTGTGAGGCTTTTATAATGACACGCTTGGCATTGCGTGATATGATGAATGCATTATGAATCCTACTGCCGATCCGGTTCAAGCAGTCCCAAATATTCAGACTGATCCATCCATAATCCTAGCATCTCCTATTCTCCCAGTTCCTGTTGTGTCTGGTTCTGGTGTGCATAAGGAGGAAGGCCCTGTAATTTCGTTTGCAAGTTCAGCAGAAACAGTTCCTATGATAAGTAAAGAGCTTGGAGAGATAGGAATCAAGACGCCTGTCCAGCATGATAATCCAAATTTGACAGTTGAGCATAATCAGGTAGGAATGACTATTTCTCCTTCAGCCCAGCCTGTTCCGGTGAAGCTTTCGGAAAATCCATTTACTATGACTCCAGCACAAGCAAAATTTGAACAGAAAGGTTCTATAGAAAATTCTAGTTCATGGCTTGCAAAATTGTGGAATAAATTTTTTACACCTAAGCCACAAGTAATGAAAGGAGGATTGTCTTAATGAATCCGGTATCATTTTCCTTAGATAGTCTTGTTCAGTTTTTGACGGCCTTTTTAATAGGCCTTGCTCTTTCTATAGTTTTAGTAGGTCTTGCGGCTTTAGGAGTTTATCTACTTAGTGTCTGGTATAGAAATAGAGAAAGAGAGAAGTATTCTTTGGACTCAACTCTTCTTCAGGTTTCCCTAGCGCGGGACAATGAGATAAAAATAGATGCAGCAGAACAGCTTTTCTCTTCTCTTGCATCATTTAGAAAAAGCGGAAGGTTTTCTTTTTTGCATCTTCAGCCGCACATTTCTTTTGAAATAGTAGGAATGCCTGCCGATATAAGGTTTTATATATACGTTCCTAATAAACTTAAGGACTTTGTAGAAAAGCAAATAAACGGAGCATATCCTGATGCTGAGATAAAAACTGTAGAAGAAAAATCTTCAATGAGAGAAGGTTATACAGTAGGAAATGAATACAATATTTTTTCAAAAGAAGGAAAGGTAGCTTTTGCCAGCTTAAAGCTTAAAAAGTCTGATTATATGCCAATTAAAGTTTATAAAGATTTGGCTACAGATCCACTCTCTTCAATTACTTCAGTACTTGCCAAAATGACAGAAGGAGAGGGAGCAGCAATTCAAATTTTAATTTCTCCTGCTGAGGGAAAATGGAAGAAATTTGGACGGACACATCTTTCCAAAGTTAAAAAAGCAGAAGCAAATCCGGAAACAGCAAAATATTCGGCAGATCCTAAGGAGCTTGAAGGAATCGAGAATAAAATCGGGAAATCAGGCTTTGATACCGTAGTTAGAATTGTTGTCAGCTCAAGCACAAAAGAGGCAGCGGATGCTCATCTGGGAAATATAGTGAACGCTTTTAATCAGTTTTCCGGAGCAAATTCCTTTACAAAAAATAAATTAAGACTTAAAGGAATGTTTATGGCTGATTTTATCTATAGATATCTTCCAATGAGAAAAGGGCAGACTTCGGTTCTTTCAAGTGAAGAATTGGCAACTGTTTTCCATCTTCCAAATAAGTCTGTTGCAACTCCTCATATTTTCTGGGTAAGTTCAAAAAGAGCGCCGGCCCCCTCCCAAATCCCCGATCATGGTCTTTTTCTTGGGAGAAGTACCTATAGGGGCCTTTCTAAGCCCGTCCATATAGACATAGATGATAGGCGCAGACACATGTATATTATTGGAAAAACAGGAACTGGAAAATCTGAGTTTCTTAAGGCTATGATAATGCAGGATATTAATAATGGCGAAGGTCTTGCTGTTATTGATCCGCATGGAGATTTAATTGATGACATTTTACAGCTTATTCCTTCAAATAGGGCAGAAGATGTTATTTTATTTGATCCATCAGATACAACCCGTCCGATGGGTTTTAATATGCTAGAAGCCTCAACGGAGGAGCAAAAGCATTATGTTGTAACCTCAATCATCGGCCTCATGTATAAACTTTTTGACCCAAACAAAACCGGAATTATCGGGCCTCGCTTTGAGCATGCTATAAGAAACGCAATGCTAACGGTTATGTATGATCCAGGAGCTACTTTTATTGAAGTTGTAAGAGTTTTAACAGATGCAAATTTTGTACAGGAACTTTTGCCAAAAGTCCAAGATCCAATTATTAGGAGATACTGGACAGACCAGATAGCACAAACTAGTGATTTCCATAAGTCTGAAGTGCTAGATTACATTGTTTCTAAATTTGGCCGTTTTGTTACAAATAAAATGATAAGAAATATCATTGGTCAATCTTATAGTTCTTTTAACTTCAGGCAGGTAATGGATGAGAAGAAAATTTTACTTGTTAATCTTTCAAAAGGAAAAATTGGGGAAGAGAATTCAAATTTCTTGGGGCTAATACTTGTTCCTAAAATTCTAATTGCTGCAATGAGCCGTCAAGATGTGCCACAAGACCAGAGAAAAGACTTCTTTTTATACGTTGATGAGTTCCAAAACTTTGCAACTCCTGACTTTGCTCAAATACTTTCCGAAGCCCGAAAATACAGACTTAATTTAATTGTTGCAAACCAGTTTGTTGGACAAATGGATGAGGAAGTGAAAAATGCTATATTTGGAAATGTTGGAACGGTTGCCTCTTTTAGAGTTGGAGTTACGGATGCAAACTATCTGCAGCATGAATTCCAGCCAACGTTTACAGAAGCAGATCTTATAAATATTGACAGATTTAATACTTATATTAAAACTATTGTTGGAGGGGAGCCTGTGCCGCCTTTCTCTATGGATTTAACACGCGATATGACAGCAGAAAAAGCAATGGCAAATCCAAGAATTGCCGAGCTTATAAAAGAACTTTCACGTCTAAAATATGGACGCGATGCGATTCAGATTGAAGCAGAAATAGGGCAGCGCGCAAAGCTTTAGCTTGCTCTTGCCTTCCTCTCTTGATAGAATAGCAAGCAATCAGGGTGCGTAGCTCAGTGGTAGAGCGCTACTCTTATAAAGTAGATGTCCTTGGTCCGATCCCAAGCGCACCCACAATGATTTTTGTCCCCAGATTTATTAAAACCTCTGCCCTTAAGTTAACGCGTGATAGAGGATACGTCCTCAATAAATTTTTGCTGCATACTTTTCCCAAAGGTTATCCACAAGTACAAACTGTAATTATCTTGAAAAACAAACCGGAGAAAGATGATGTAAATATTTCAAGAAGGCTTTTGAAAGCATATAAGCTGGCAAAAGCTACTGATGAAGTTAAAAAGCCTGTCTTGCTCGTCTCGCTGCGAAGCGGGCCTGCAGGCAGGGAGAAGGATATTTGGACAGATTTAGCTATGTCTGACCATAGAGAATTTATAGAAGTTTTGGAAAGTGATGATCCAAAACTTCTTGCCAATTATTTATTTGGTGTTCACGCAAGAGGAATTTCTCAGGGACTTGTGCAGGGGGAAAAAGAATATGAAAAAATCCGTGCCTCTCAAATTTTTAGAAGGTTTTTAGGAGTTAATACTAAAGATAAGCTTATATCTTTAGCAGAATATTTGGGAGTTTTGTCTTATGAGAATCCGGAACAGGGAAGAAATGGCGAAAACATTTACAAGAATGTAAATAAAATAGTTTCTGAAATTGAGAAAAAACTTGGTTTTGAAATTACAACTGCAGATTTTGAAAACGCTCTTTTGAAGCTGAAACTTAAAAAAGGCTCGATTCATATACGTGATATTTATGCACTTTATACAGCTTTTCGTTTGGCCGAAATAGCAGGCAAAAAAGCAAAGGTGGCAGAAATTGGCGGAGGAGTTGGAAAAGCAGCTTACTATGCTTACAAATTAGGAATTGCCGATTACAGCATTTTTGATTTGCCATATATAAATGTTTTGCAAGGATATTTTTTACTTAAAACCTTACCTATTGGTTCGATTTCTCTTTTTGGGGAAAAAGAAAAAGCTATAAAGATTTTGCCGGACTTTGAATTCTCAAAAGTGGCAAAAAACAGGTTTGATATAGCTTTAAATTCTGATTCTTTCCCAGAGATAAATAAAAAGATAGTTAAGAAATATCTATCTGATATTAAAAAGAATACGAAGAAATATTTACTAAGCATAAATCAAGAAGGGGAGAGTAGCTTTGCCGCCATAAAACAATCTGTTGTCGGCAAAATCATTTCTGAAATTGGTGGATTTAAGAGAGAATACAGGTTTCCATTTTGGGTAAGAAAAGGTTATATTGAAGAGCTTTATAGTATAATTAAAGTATGAAAAACAAAATAATTTTAGCCATTGGCGCGCATCCTGATGATACGGATTTTGGAGCATCCGGAACAATTGCAAAGTGGGTGGAAGAAGGAGCAACCGCTTGTTATGTTATCTGTACAGACGGCAGCAGAGGCTCGGAAGACCCTAGGATGACACATAAGAAACTGGCTGCAATCCGTAAATCGGAGCAGGAGGAAGCAGCAAAAGTTTTGGGAGTTAAAAAGGTCTTCTTTTTAAATCATCCGGATACTCAGCTTGTTTCCGATTTAAAACTTAAGGAAGAGTTGGTTAGGGTCATAAGAACCGTTAAGCCTAATATTGTAATAACTATGGACCCCACTTTTTATTACTCCGAAGAATTTATAAATCATACGGATCATAGGGCAGCAGCTGTGGCTGCAATGGATGCTGTTTTTCCTCTTTCCCGTGATAGACTTACATTCTTGGAGCATGAGAAAGTAGGACTGAGGCCTCACAAAGTTGAAGAAATATTATTTGTCAGCTTTGGAGGAGGAGAGTTTTTTGTAGATATTAGCAAAACAATAGAGAAAAAAATAAAAGCACTAGCACTTCATAAGAGCCAGTTTGAAAACTTTGCCGATGTTGAAAAAAGAGTAAGAAAAAGAGCAAAAATGCTTGGAAAAAAGGGTGGTTATAAAGCTGCCGAAAGCTTCAAAAGAGTAGTAATCCGCTAAATTATAGTTCGGACATTATTGCGGTTTCTTTTGCTCTGTCAGGAACAAAATCAAGATATCTTTCGGTTGTTGAGAGTCTTTTATGGCCCAAAAGCTTGGAAAGTAAGACCAAAGAAATGCCGTGGCGCAAGTGATGTGCAACAAAAGTGTGCCTTAAATCATTTACTTTGGCGTTTTTAATTTCCGCAATTCTAAAGTAGCGCTCAATTGCAGTTCTAATATTTCTAACCAAGAATGATTTTCCTGACTTGGTCACAAAAAGCGGCCCGCTTTCAATCTTGGGTCTAATTTCAAGATAGCGTCTTAAAGCCTCACGGGAACGGGCATTGAGAGGAACATCTCTTTCTTCATGTTTTTCAACTGCTGGAATATGAAGAGAATCTTTTTTAACATCTTCCATTTTTAAAGCTGCAAGTTCTCCAATTCTAATTCCTGTTTGAAGTAAGATCTCAATAATGGCATACATTCTGGCATCATTTTGAGCCGCATCTCTTAGTGCTCTATATTCCGTAGGAGTTAAAATTCTAGGTGGAGCTAAGTGATATTGTGGATGATCAACTAAAAGAGAAGGGTCGTCTGTTATATATTCATTGATTTTCAAAAACCTATAGAAAGTACGGGTGGAATTGAGCTTTCTTGAGATTGATTTAGCTGTGTAACCGTTTTTGCTCATTGAGGCTAAAAAGGCATCAATGTCTTCTTTATCTACTTCATGAATATGGTTCTTTTTAAGCTCATTTAAGAACGTTACAAGCTGTTCCACATCCTTACCGTATGCTACAATAGTAGCACTTGAGTTTTTGTTGCCTTTAAGATAATTTCTGAACTCTTCATTTGCGTCCGAAAGCTTTATGATTTTCATAGTTCGATATATCAATCTTCGATTTCGCTCAGCATCCTGAGCTTGCCGAAGGATAAACAATATCCTATAATATCAAGAATGAAGCTAATAGTCAAGAAGCATTTATAAAAGGCTTATGAAAAGAATTATATTCGCAATTTTAGTTTTCAGCTTAAGCTTAGTAATCGTTGGTCTTGCCCGTTCAATATATGACCTTTGGAAAAAGCAAGATTTGGTTATTTCTTATCAAAAACAGCTTGTAAAACAGAAAAATGAGAATCAGACACTAAAACAAAAGCTTTCATTAACAAATAACCCTAAATTTGTAGAACAGCAGGCAAGAGACAATCTTTTCCTGTCAAAACCGGGGGAACAGAATATACTTATTCCCAGCGGGCTTCTTATAAGTAGTAGTTCCGCAAGGCCTATAGAAGACCTAATTCCAAATTGGAAGAAATGGTGGAACCTGTTTTTCTAGAATTTCAAATTTAAAACTTTTATTTTCTTAGTCTTATCCCAGCCCTTAATTTGGCTTTCTCTTTTTAAAGCTTCAGATTGGGAACTAAGCTCCTCTAGGTAAACTTTCTTAATAGGTTTATGAGATCTTGTGTATCTTCCACCCTTGCCGTTTTTATGGTCGGAAAATCTTCTGTCTGGATTGTTCGAGGAGCCAGTATAAAGACTTCCGTCTGAACACAAAAGTATATAAACAAACCACATAGAAAAGTGCTTGCACTGAACTGAGCGAAGCAATGAAATCGCACTTGCCCTTCGACGCGATTTTCGCATGTGCTCAAGTCTTGCTCAGGACACTTCATCTGTGCTTCGCCCAGCTGAAGTGTTGCGGGGCTGGGAGTTGGACCCAGCCTACAAGATTATGCAATCTGTTTCTCCGGTTACCCAGAGTGTCGGACTATATCATCATCCTTGATAAATCTAGGATGTTCAGCGTATAGTCTCTACGGGGTCAATCTCGATTAAATCGGGACGACTTCCCTCGGTATTGCCCTTTGTCTAGGGTTTCACCGATATAGCTAAATTCTCTTTTATACGTTGCCGTATAAAGGGCCCATTTTTGAGCCTCGTGTGCACCGTACACTACCCCGCGCGTTTGAACATTATACAATTTGATTTAAGGCTCGTCAACCTGATAAAATAGGTGGCAAGCCAGGGTAGCTCAGTGGTTAGAGCACAAGATTCATATCCTTGCGGTCGTGGGTTCAACTCCCACCCCTGGTACTTTTTATGGCAGATTTTAAAGGTAAAAAAATTGCAGTTTTGGGACTTGGAGTAGAAGGGGAGTCTTCGGTTGAATTTTTCAAAAAACAAGGCGCTCAGGTTTCAGTTCTTGATATTAAAGATAATAAAGGCTATCTCAAAGATTTAAATCAGTATGACATTATTGTAAGAAGTCCGGGAGTAAGACTCGATAATCTCGAGATCCTTGAAGGAAAAGTTACATCTCAAACAAAATTATTTTTTGACCTTTGTCCTTGTTCAATAATTGGCGTGACAGGTACAAAAGGGAAGGGAACAACATCATCTCTTATTTATGAAATGTTAAAAACAGAAGGAAAAGATGCATACCTTGGTGGAAATATCGGAGTTCCTCCCCTCACTTTTCTCGAAAAACTAACATCAGGTAGTATTGTTGTCTTAGAACTTTCCAGTTTCCAGTTGATCGATTTGTCTAAGAGTCCGCATATTGCAGTTATGCTTATGACAACAAGCGAACATTTAGATTGGCACAAAGATGTTTTGGAATATATAGATGCAAAAAGGAATATTTTAAGACATCAAGTAGAGAGTGACTTTGCAATTGTAAATAAAGATTATCCTGCAAGCAGGGAATCTGATGTTTACTCGTCAGCACAGATTTTTTATGTCTCACGGGAAGACGAAGTCATGGAAGGATGCTTTGTTAAAAATGAGAATGTAACTGTTAGAAGAGGAGGGGTTGAACAGGAAATCATCGAAACTGCCGAGATTCTTTTGCCGGGAAAACATAATTTGGAAAATGTTTGTGCGGCAGCCATGGCGGCAATCTTAGCCGGAGTTTCCAGAAAAAATATTGCCCAAGTACTCCGCACTTTTAAAGGCTTGGAACACCGCCTGGAGCTTGCCCGTGAAGTCAACGGAGTCAGATACTATGACGATTCATTTTCAACAACGCCCGAAACTGCAATAGCTGCAATAGAAGCTTTTACGGAGCCTGAAATATTAATTCTTGGCGGGTCCAGTAAGAAATCAGACTTCAAAGAATTGGGGCAACTTATTTTTGAAAAGCCAAATATAAAAGCAATTATTGGAATAGGCGTTGAATGGGAGAGGATTAAGGAATCTATTGGGCATCAAAGAGCAGGTTTAACATACATAGAAGATTGTAAGAATATGACTGAAATTATCATTGCAGTCTCAAAAATCGCGGAAGATGGAGACGTAGTTCTTCTTTCTCCTGCTTGTGCAAGTTTTGGAATGTTTGAAAATTATAAAGACCGCGGTGAGCAATTCAAAAAAGAAGTTAATAATTTGCTAAGTTGAAAAAGATTTGTCAGGTGCTATAATTGCCCTATGGTATTTGATAGACTTGATGCCGCTGAAAGACTTCCCGAGAATAGGCAAGACCCTGTTAAAAGCAGAGCAATAAAAGCCGCAAGACAATTATTAAAAGCTGCAGAAGTTACAGATCCTGGTCCATTAGTCCTGGTTACTAATAATGATAGGAAAGAAGTGGTTGATTTAGCTCCAGCTCAAGAAAGGGCAAATAATCTGCTCCAGCAATACGCTGAATTGTATCCAGATCTTTCAGAAGTAAGCTTATCTGATTTTCTATCCAATCCCGGATAAGCATCCTCTTTCCCAGAAAACATAGAAGCTTTTATCGGGTCTCCTGATTTATTTAAAGATATTCCTGCTACCCAGCGCGTAGTAAAATATCTTATAGATCAAGAGAAAGAAGTTCTCTCTAAGATGGACTTATTTTAAGAAGAAAAGATTGGCGTAGATGAATTGGGTCTTCAAAGTGCAGTAATAACCGCTTTTCGCTATAAAAGAGCTTATGGCAAAAATAATGGGAATATCGAAATCGACCACAGACACCCCTGGGGTCTTAATGATTTCATGCACCATCATTCGGTTTCAAGTGCACCATATTTTCTAGATAATGCCGGTGCATTATCTATGAATCGGGCTGAAGATTTACTTAGAATTAATAATTTTGGACCCAAAAAGCTAGAAAATGTAATGCAACAACTTGCAGCTCATGGTCTAGCGCTAGCTACTAAAGCACCTACACCGGGACAGAAATAAAAGATTTTGCTACAATAGAAAAATGGATAAGGTAATTTTTTCAGGAGTTCAGCCGTCAGGAAATTTACACATAGGAAATTATGTCGGCGCGCTTAAGCAATGGGTTACGATGCAGGAGGGTAGAGATGCCATTTTTTGCATTGTAGATTTACACACGATAACTGTTCCGCAAGATCCAAAAGTTCTGCGTGAGAAAATACTGGAAATGACAGCTTTATATATTGCCTGCGGAATTGACCCTGAAAAAGCTCATATTTTTGTGCAGAGCGAAAATCCAAACCATACGCAGCTTGGTTGGATTTTAAATACAATTACTTCATTTGGACAGCTTGAAAGAATGACACAATTTAAGGAGAAATCCCAAAAATACGGTGAAAATGTGGGCCTTTTTGATTATCCGGTTTTAATGGCCGCAGATATTTTGCTCTATCAAACAGACGAAGTACCTGTTGGAGAAGATCAAAAACAGCATTTAGAACTAGCAAGAGATTTAGCAAAAAAATTTAATAAGCAATTCGGAGAAGTTTTTAAATTGCCAATTCCTGTTATTGGAAAAGAAGCAGCGCGCGTTATGAGTCTTCAAGCGCCAACTTCAAAAATGAGCAAATCAGACGTTAATCAGCTTGGAACCGTTTATTTACTTGATTCAGAAGATCAAATTAGAGAGAAAATTAAAAAAGCAGTAACGGATTCGCAAACGCATATTTCAAAAGATAGAGGCTCGGAAGGACTTTCTAATCTTTTAACAATTTATTCGGCTTTTAAAAATCAGACTTTAACAGATTCTTATAACCAGCTTGAAGGAAAATCTTATGGAGAATTTAAAACTTTGCTTGCGGATTTGGTTGTTTTAGATTTGTCTCAAATAAAAAAGAAATATGAAGAAATTAGAGGGAATGAAGAATATTTAAATCAAATTTTGGATGGAGGACGCGACTTTGCAATAGAAAAATCAAATGAAACAATGCAAAAAGTATTAGACGCGCTAGGATTAGGCAGGACTGCTTGAAAATAGGCTCCTTCTAGTGGTATACTACGGTCTACGATGGCAGCCTTAACCCCAAGCAAAAGAAAAAAGTCAAAAATTATAAGAGTAAATCTTTCTTGGAAAAACGCGCTTATCTACGGTTTTGTCTTACTTTTTATTGCTTTCACTTTTTTTGGATTTAATCAGTCAGTTGAACCCAAGAAGGTAGTCCCAATTTCTCAGATAATTAGTGATGTAAGACAAGGAAAGGTTTCTGAAATTAAGGTATCTGATATTGTTCTTACAGTTACCGAAAAAGATAAGATACTTACTAGTACAAAAGAGCCTGGTCAAAACGTTTACCAGCTCTTCAAAGATGCTGGAGTGTCACTTGATAAGACAAAAGTCATTATTAAGGATGACACTGGTCTTAATTCTTGGATAAATATTCTCTCTTCCGTTTTGCCAATACTTTTGATGGTTGGATTTTTCTACTTTATCTTTAGACAAGCCAGGGGTGCGCAGGAAAATATATTTTCCTTTGGTCAGTCGCGTGCAAAGCTTTTTAGCAAAGACACTCCTAGAATTAAATTTTCCGATGTAGCCGGAGTAGACGAAGCAAAACAGGAGTTAGCCGAGATTGTAGATTTTCTAAAGCACCCTGAAAAATATAAAGCAATGGGAGCAAGGACTCCAAAGGGAGTACTTATGGTAGGACCTGCAGGAACAGGAAAAACTCTTTTGGCACGTGCTACTGCAGGAGAAGCAAATGTACAATTCTTTTCAATAGCAGGATCTGAATTTATGGAGATGTTGGTTGGAGTTGGGGCTTCAAGAGCACGGGACCTTTTTGCTACTGCAAAAAAATCACAGCCGGCAATAATCTTTATTGATGAAATTGATGCAATTGGAAGACAGCGTGGAGCCGGATTTATGGGAGGACACGATGAGAGGGAACAGACTCTTAATCAAATTCTTGTTGAAATGGACGGATTTACTCCAAATGAGCAACTTATTGTTATGGCAGCAACCAATAGGCCAGATGTATTGGATCCGGCACTCATAAGGCCAGGAAGATTTGATAGGCGTGTAATTTTGGATATGCCGGATATTGTTGGAAGAAAGGCAATTTTAGCCATTCATGCACGTGGCAAGCCCTTTGTTAAAAACCTTGATTGGGATAAAGTTGCAAGACGTACAGTTGGGTTTTCTGGAGCTGATATTGAAAACATGTTAAATGAGGCGGCAATTCTAGCTGCAAGACTTGAGAAAAAGGCAATTGATATGAAAGATCTTGAAGAAGCGGCAACAAAAGTAAAGCTTGGGCCGGAAAAAAGACGTCTTCAGTCAGATGAGGATAAGAAAATGACCGCGTATCACGAAGCAGGACATGCTTTGGTTTCTTGGCAAATGCCGCATTTGGACCCGATTCACAGAATTTCAATTGTTGGCCGTAGCGAATCTTTGGGGCAGACAGAAATTGCGCCCGAAGACAGAGTTCATGAGACGAAAACAAGGTTAATTGAGCAGATTGCAATGGCAATGGGAGGAAGAGCTGCCGAAAGTGTGGTCTTTTCCGAAATGACAACAGGAGCGTCAAGTGATTTGAAAAAGGCAACAAGACTGGCGCGTCTTATGGTTGTTGAATTTGGAATGAGTGATCTGGGGCCAATGACTTTTGATGAAGATACTAAGTCTTATTATGAAAGTAACCAGACTTCTGAAAACATGAGCGCCAAAATTGATGAGCAGATTAAAAAAATAACAGATGTAGCCTACAAGCAAGCAATAGCAATCATATCTAAATTTAGAGATAAGCTTGATATTCTAGCGGAAGAGCTTTTGAAAAAAGAAACTTTGGAATCTGAAGAATTCTTGGCTCTCATGGGTCCCCGCAAGGCATTCTCTTTTGCCAAAGCCTAGTTGATATCCATAAGTCTTTTGATATACTTAGTTTAGTGGATAACAATTCAGCAAATAATCAAACTCCCGCTCAGGTGGCTCCGCAAACAGTTCCACCAGTTCCATGAATTCCTGCTCCAGCCGCACCAAGTTCACCTGCAGGCAAGACTTTCTCAAGTTCCGAAGCGATAAAGTTTGGATTTGAATTATTTAAGAAAAATGTAGTTAATTTCCTTAAAATTGCCGGAATTTTAATTCTTATTAATATAGCACTAAGTATAATCGGGAGTATATTCGGTCATAATAATATTCTTGCTTTTGTATGGGGGATAATAGTAGCGGTAGTCTGGGTTATAATATACATAGGAGTTTTTAGAATCATGTTTGATCTCTACGACGGAAAACCTCTCGTCTTATCTAATTTCTATTCTCAGAACCGTCTTTTGATCCCAATTTTTATAGCTTCGATTTTATCCGTACTCATGATTGCAGCGGGTATTGTTCTTCTTATAATTCCAGGGATTTACTTATCTCTTAAATTTACCTTTTTTAGCTATTTTATAGTTGATAAGAATGCTGGAATAATGGATTCTTTCAAGAAGAGTTCATCGCTCACCGAAGGAGTAAAACTAAGAATTCTTCTATTTCAATTTATAGTTGGTTTAGTAAATATAATTGGGTTTCTTCTTTTAGGAGTCGGGCTTTTTGTTACTATTCCAACGACTATGATGGCATTAATTCATGTCTACCGAAAACTCCTATCCCAAACCCCCGGAATTTAGATCTTTGATGTTATAATACCTTCATGGATGTTGATAAAGAGGTTTTTATTCTTGTTGATGGCTCTGCGATTGTGCACCGTGCATATCATGCAATGCCACCCCTTAGACGCCTCGACGGGACTCCTACGGGAGCTGTACAGGGATTTTTTTCAATGATTCTTAAAGTGATGCAGGAATTTAAGCCTGAGCATATCGCAATAGCTTTTGACAGGCCGAGCCCAAATTTCCGTAAAGAATTATTCAAGGGTTACCAGTCTCAGCGTCCCGCAATGGATAGCGATTTATCTCCTCAGTTTGGAATAATCCAAAAGATTTTAGAAGCAGCGAAAATTTCTATTTATGGAGTTGACGGGCTTGAAGCAGACGATATTATAGGTACAATTGCCGAGAAAGCTAAAGCAACAGGACATTTGGTTTACATATTAACGGGGGATAGAGATATGCTTCAGCTTGTAAACGGAAGGACTAAGGTTTTGGCGCCTCTTAAGGGAATTTCTGAAATGACTTTATATGATGAAGACAAAGTTAAAGAAAAATATGGAATCCCAGCTCAGGAATTTATTGAAATGAAGGCGCTAATGGGGGACGCGTCGGACAATTATCCCGGAGTTGCCGGTATTGGTCCCAAAACCGCGACGGATTTAATAAATGAATATCATTCCGTTACCAATATTTACAAAAGCTTGGACAAACTGCGGCTCAAAAATCCCAAATTAGCAGAAAAATTAGAAAATGGAAAAGCCAATGCTCTACTTGCTCACCAGCTGGCAACAATACTTACGAATGCACCTTTTAAATATGACTTTGCCGATTGTTCTTTGAAAAATCTCGACGTCCCCGGATTTAAAAAGGCACTTGAAGCTTACGATTTTAAGACTTTGCCAAAAAGGCTTGATGAGGTTTTTAAAAACGGTGGAATTGCCGATTCAATGAATCAAATAAAATTACTATAAAATTATGCCAGAAGTAACAGGTCAGTTAGGAGAAATGAAAACAGTAGGGGTTAATGTTAGAGATTTGATAGTAGATCGGCTAGGGATAGATTTTAATCATCCCCCCAAAGAAATATCCGGAAGTTTAATAAACAGAATAATCCATTTTAGAATGACTAAAGAGTTGCGTGGGGATATGGGAATTTATTTTCCTGAAAAAAACGCTTTCATCTACAATCCAAATTTAAGCCCGAAAGATAAATTTGAAACCCGAATTCACGAGGGAATGCACGGGCTTTTTAAGGAGGTAAACCCGGATTATTTTGAAACAATAAAAACCCTGCTTGATTCATCTACTAATCCTACAATTGGAATTGCATTTGGCAATGCTTTAATTCGGGGACAGATAGATGAAGAAAAATATTTAAGAGCCATGAGTCATATAGGAAGATTTGAAGACGTTCTTATAGCATTTAATATAGTTACGGAAGGAATTGCAGAATGGGGACGACTGGAAATGCGTGCAGACCATGTCATTACAACACGTGAGCATTTAAATGACATAGAAGAAGAGATGCGAATATCCGCGGAGGATAAAAAAATGGACCCCTATTTTAGGGGAAACAGATTTGTAACTTCGGCTATCGATTATTTAGAGCGGAAAGGCATCCCAAGAGGAGAAGCACTCCTGTGCTTAATGTCTAATCCGCCTCTTATTGTTGCGGATATTTCTGTGGGTGGAGCGCAATATGCTATCGAGAATCTGATTTAATATGAAAATTGCAATTGTTCACGATTACATAAAAGAGTACGGTGGCGCTGAACGAGTTCTGGAAGAGTTAATTAAGTTATATCCTAAAGCAACTGTATATACAACGGTATATTTGCCTAAATATTTAGGACCTCATAGGCAAAGGTTTAGTGAATACAAAATTAGAACATCTTTCTTGCAATATCTTCCTTTTAAAGCCAAATTAATTTCGCCTTTTAGACTCTTATCTCCTTTAGCTTTTAAGCTTTTCAACTTCTCGGATTTTGATTTAATAATTACATCTCAAACCGGTGCATACTTCCCAAATATCCTAGATAAGGAAAAAGCCGTGCTTATCTCTTACACCCACACGCCTCCAAGATATCTATATGGGTTTGCAACAGCAAGGGAGTGGAAGAAAAACCCTGTTTTGAGATTTTTAGGAGAGCTTGCTAACCATTTCCTGCGTCTTTTAGATTATAAAGCCGCACAAAATGTAGATTATTTTATAGCAAATTCAAAAAATGTAGCAGGAAGAATTAAAAAGTTCTATAGACGTGATGCTGTTGTAATTTATCCTCCGGTGGGTGTTCAGGAATCAGGAATAGGGAATAAGGAATCAAGAAAAAAAATTCATAATTCAAAATTCATAATTCCTAATTCATATTATCTGGCAGGAGGTAGGCTTGCACGGCCAAAACATATAGAGCTTATTGTTATGACTTTTACAAAATTAAGAATTCCTTTAAAAATCTTTGGTAAGGAATTTGCGGGATACGGTGATTCTCTTAGACGCATTGCCGGTAAAAACGTGGATTTTTTAGGTGAAATATCAGACGAGGAAAAGCTCGATCTAATGAAAAACGCCAAAGCATATATTTTTGCGGCAGAGGATGAGGATTTTGGGATTACTCCAGTTGAAGCAATGATGGTTGGCACTCCTGTTATAGCTTACAAGTCAGGGGGAGTTATAGAGACCGTAGTAGACCCTTCGGCAGGCTCAGGGCAAGTGGCGACAGGTGTATTTTTTGATAGGCTTTCCGCGGGACCGCTTACCATGGCACTTAATAAATTTAAAACAATAGATTTTGATAAAAATGCTATCATAAAACATGCCAAAAAGTTTTCCGCGGAAAACTTTGATAGGGAATTGAAGAAGTTTATTTCTAAAGTGACTAAATGAGCAAAAATAAGGCTATAATTACCACGGGACTGGCAACATTTTTCTTTGGTTTTGGAGCAGGCGCGATCCTTAATTTATATCTGATTTCAATTAAATCTCCTCTAGTTGCTAATCTTCGCAGTAGTTTGAGCTTTAAGTCTTCAATCTATGGGGACGGAATTCTTCTTCCGATTGTGAATATGGTTATGGTTGCCTTTCTTTACAAAAAGAGAGAGTTTGTCCATAAATATAGCTTAAGGGCGGGTTTCCTTGGAGGATTTGTAATAACTGCATATTTTCATATAATTCAAGCTTTGCAAGGATTAGTGAATTGGACAATGCCAACGCCGTGGCATTGGAATATTTTGGGATTTTGGCATGCTTTGTATATGTTTTCTGTCGCAAGTTTAATAACGCTTTTTTTTGTAGTTTCTGTCCTGTCTTTTAGAAAACAGAAAAAACTTGATAAGGAGATTTACATTGTAATTGCCGGGATAATTTTCTTTCTCTTGCTTCTTAAATCTGATTATATGGACGTAAATCTTTTAAGCTTAATCCCGCGTTGAATATGAGTTTTAAATTACCCACTATTTTTAAAAACAGTCAATTTATGTCTCTTTGGGGAAATCAAGTTCTTCTTCAAGTCTCTTTTAATATGTGCAACTATACGGCACTTCTTATTCTTGCAGACAGGACTCATTCTCCATTTGTACAAGCTCAGCTTTATGCAGCTTTAACTCTTCCTGCTTTTATCTTTGGAATAGTGGCTGGTCCCGTTGTTGATATGGTGGACAGAAAAAAATTAATGCTTATAACGGATGCTTTACTAGCTTTTCTTTTTCTTTCTTATGCATTTGCGGGAGCAAATACAGTAATTATTATGGTAATTGCTTTTTTAACGTCTTCCGTTGCAAGATTTTTTATCCCGGCAGAAGCAGCGACAATTCCCCTTATGGTGTCAGAGGAGACATTAGAGCATGCTAATACTTTTTTTCTTTTTACTCTTATGGGTTCTGTGCTTTTGGGATATGCGATAGCAGGACCTATCATTCAGCTTTTTGGAGGGCTTGGAAGTTTTGGGGAAATAGTGCCTTTTATATTAAGCAGCGTTCTTCTTGTTGTTGGATTTATTCTTCGCTTAAGTCTTAAGAAAGTTGAGATGGTAAGACCTCAACTTCCAAATGGCACAATTTTTAAAAAAACCTTTCATTTATTTAAGCAGACTATTGGAGAAGTAAAAAGCCATGAAAACATTTATATTCCTATTACGCTTTTGGTTTTTGTTGAGTTTATCGTAGGAGCTATGAGTATTTTACTTTTAGAATTTGTGAGTAGATACTTAAGGCTTGAAATTACATCGGTTAGTTATGTTTTAATGGGGCCGCTTGTTGTAGGTCTAATTTTAGGAGTGTCTTTGCTATCTAGAATTGAGAAGATAATGGGACATATAAAATCTATATTTGCAGCTTGTTTTGGCGTAGGATTAATATTGTTTATCTTTGGCTTGACACCGTTTATAGCTGGAGTTCTAATCACAAGAATTACTACTATTGCAGGTGCGTTTTTTCTGGGGATAGCTATAGTTGTTATTGCGGTGCAGGCAAGAACAATTTTACAGATTAATGCAAAAGTTGAGATGCATGGAAGAATATTCTCATTTTTAGATATTATGATAGCATTTATTACGCCTGTTCCGGTTTTAATCCTAGGATTTTTGGCAGATAAAATTAGCATTTTGGTTATACTTTCTATGATTGGATTTTTAATAATCACAACTACGTTTCTAATTAGTAGGAGAAGAGGGGGATTATATGTCAGATCTCCCGGAAGTTGATTTTGCTGCATTTACAGGTAAGGGTAGATAATTTGCTATAATCCCCACATGCCAGAGTTACCAGAAGTAGACCCATTCGGCTTCGCTCAGGGCAAGAACATTGAGAATCGGCAGCCGCGGTACCTACTTTTGTCCCAATTGTCAGAAATAAATCTATTGTATTTTTATAACCCCTATGCTACTATCCTATTCTAGCACCCTCTTTTGCTGAAGCTTCAGTTGGCGAGGCCAAGTGCTAGTTTTTTATGCCCATTCGCAGTCGAAAACTGCTCAGGACATAATAAGTTATAATTGAATTATGGCAAACGGCTATACAGAAAAGATTGTAATGTCCATTGGGGGCTCCCTTGTTGTTCCCGACGGAGGAATTGATACAGATTTCCTTTCAAGACTTAATAAATTTATCCGTGAACATCTGGCTAAAAATCCCCACCGCCAGTTTTTTTTGGTTATAGGAGGAGGTTCAATTGCCCGTAACTACCGTGATGCAGGCAGGGATGTTATAGGTCATGAGCTAAACCGTGATGATTTGGACTGGCTTGGAATTCATGCAACAAAATTAAACGCGCATTTAGTCCGCACCATTTTTAGAGATATTGCACATCCATATGTTATTAAGCATTACGAAATTATAAGAAAGGCAACAGAGCCTGTTGTTGTTGCCGCAGGATGGAAGCCGGGTTGGTCAACTGACTATTGCGCTGCTCTTTTATGTGAGGATTATGGAATAAAATCAATGATAAATCTTTCAAATGTTGATAAAGTTTATGACAAAGATCCTAAGCAATTTGAAGATGCAAAGCCGATGGACAAGATATCTTGGTTAGAGTTCAGGAAAATAGTTGGAGATGAATGGAAGCCCGGAATGAATGTGCCTTTTGATCCTATTGCCGCACAAAAATCAGAAGAATTAGAACTTAAAGTTGCAGTTTTGAATGGAAATAACTTTGAAAATGTTGCTAAATATATAGCTGGTGAAAATTTTGTGGGAACTGTGATAAAGTAGAGGGCGCAATGTTACTTAAAAGTTTAGCTCTCTCAAGCTTTAGAAACCATCCAAAAGCCTCGTTTGAATTTTCCAATAAAACTACTTTTATAGTGGGTCCCAATACTTCCGGTAAGACAAATCTTTTAGAATCTATCTCATATTTAACAACCGGGAAAAGTTTTAAAGGTGCAAAAGATGAGGATGTAGTAAAAAAAGGTGAAGGTGTGGTAAAGATTAAAGGTGAAACATCGGATGTTGAGCTTGAAGTTTTAATGGTTGCTGGTTCTTCTGAGCAAGAAAGAGTGAGGAAGAAATATTTGGTCAACGGAGTTTCAAAAAGTAGAATAAATTTTTCAGGAAACTTGACTTCAATAATATTTTCCCCATCGGATTTGGACATAATAACTGGTTCACCGCATTTAAGACGGGAGTTCTTGGATGCAGTTTTGGAGCAATCGGACAAAGATTATAGGTACGCAAGTTCCGCTTATGTAAAAGCCCTAAGGCAAAGAAACGCGCTTTTGGATTTGGCGAGAGGCACGGGACAAAGAAATGAAAAACAATTTGACTATTGGGATACGCTTCTTATAAATACGGGTTCGATTGTTACTCAAAAAAGAGAAGAGTTTATTGAGTTTATAAATAAGGCCAAAAAAGATATTTTTGACTTTATTGTCACTTATGATAAAAGTGTTATTTCGGAGGCTAGGCTATTGCAATATAAAGATGCGGAACTCTCTTCGGCCGTGACTTTGGTTGGCCCGCATAGAGATGATTTTGCGGTCTCGATGTTTGACAATGCAACAAATGCAACATCAGATGTAAAGAGTTTTGGTTCAAGAGGGCAACAGCGTCTCGTTATCTTACAGCTCAAGCTTTTACAGCTTGATTTTATAGAAAAAACGCTCGGTCATCGTCCGTTACTCCTTCTTGATGATATATTCTCCGAGCTTGACGGTGGCCACATAAAACTAGTAACGGAAATGATAGATAAACAGCAGTCTATAGTGACCACAACGCATAGGGAGTTCATAGGCAGTAAATTAAAAGGCTCTGTGATAGAATTGAAAAAAGATGGAAAAGTTTGATAGTTCGGTACTAAAAAACCTATACAAACCGGAGCACGATTCTCATAAGGGACAGAATGGGAAACTTCTTTTAATTGGTGGTTCAAAACTCTTTCATGCAGCATCTCTATGGTCACTACAGGTTGCATCGCGAATTGTAGATATGGTTTTTTATGCTTCAATTCCTGAAAATAATCAATTGGTACAAGCCGCAAAAGAGGAATTTAGAAATGGAATTGTAATTCCGCGTTCAAAAATCGATGATTATATAAAAGAGGTTGATTGCATCTTGATTGGTCCGGGGCTTCCGCGTGAGAGTGGAATTGAAGAAGGGGATGATGATACAAAAGAGTTAACGGAAACCCTTCTTAAGGCATACCCGGACAAGAAATGGGTAATAGACGGAGGAAGTTTGCAGGTTATCTCGCCTCAAGTTTTGCCAAAGAATGCAATTGTGACGCCTCACCACATGGAGTTTGAAAAGTTGTTTGGAACAGCGGGTAATGAAAATACAATTGTGGAAATGGCAAAGAAATATAACGTAGTAATTTTGGCGAAGGGGGAGAGGGACATTGTTGCCTCGCCGAGTGAGTCGGTCGAAATCTCTGGCGGTAATGAAGGGATGACAAAGGGCGGAACAGGAGACGTTTTAGCGGGACTCGTAGGAGCATTATATTGTAAGAATGATGCATTTTTGGCCGCAAGTGCGGGAAGTTATATAAACAAAAAAGCAGGAGATTCTCTGTTCACGAAGGTCGGACCTTATTTCAGCGCCTCAGACCTCGCTTTCGAAATCCCTCAATTAATGAAAAGATTGATTTAGTTATTATTTTGTTGTATATTTTTCGTTATGGTTGAAAATAATAACGGTAAGTCTAATCCAAATATTCCATGGCGTCGTCTTTCAGATGGTACAAAAATAGTTGATGCAGAGTTTTTCACTAGGGTTTGGTCTGATTACCAAGATAGAATAGATAATCCTGTTCAAAAGCCTCCAAAGACAATAGAGCAAGAAAGACAGGAAAGATTGGATTCTGGTCATGCAAGAGTTATTGAACCTCGAATTAAGTTTCGTACTAGATAGTTAATTTTCGTTTTGTAGTTTTTCGGAGAGAGAAGAGAGTTGGTAAGTTACAAAAACTGCAAGTCCCGTTATAACCAAAGCATAAATAAGAAGAGAAATGATTCCACTTTCCGGAAACCACTTTCTGATGTAGTTATTTACAAATTCCTGAATAAGATTATTCCAAGCAAGCGCTGCTACAAGGCCAAAACCGCTTGTTGCAAGGATTAGCATTTGTCTCACAAGCTCTACATGGAGTCTTTTCTTGCTTCGGGAATTATTCGGCATATAATGATATAATTATAGCAGTTTTACTAAGCAACTAGCCACTAGTAGCTAGAAACTAGTCGCTGCATTTCTATGTACATACCTAAATTTGCTATTACTAACAGGATACTAAAGAATATTGGGATTATTGAAGCCTCAAAAGAGGTTATAGATCACGCGCCACTTCTTCCGTATTATGAGAAAAGATTTCAAAATGAAGCAATAGTAAGAGCCGTTCATTTTGGAACTCATATTGAGGGAAATGAACTCAATCTTTCTCAGGCGGAAAAAGTTTTAGAGGGTATAGATGTTGTCGGCCGGGACCGGGATATTCAAGAAGTTATAAATTACAGAAAAGCAATGGATTTTATAGGAGTTGAAGAGAATGAGAAGAATATAGTTTCGGAAGAGCTGATAAGATACATCCATAAATTGACAGTTAATAAAATTTTAGAGTCTGGACAATGTGGAGAGTTTAGAAAAACTCAGGTTGTAGTCAAAAATAGCGCAACTGGGGAAGTTTCATTTCGTCCGCCACTTGCCATAGCTATTCCTTTCCAAGTTAAGGATCTTTTGGCATTCATAAATAGCTCGGAGGATTTGGATACTCATCCTGTTTTGAGTAGTGGAATTGTTCATTATGAGCTGGTAAGAATTCATCCATTTATTGATGGAAATGGGCGAGTAGCCCGTGCTTTATCAACCCTTATCCTTTTTCAAAACGGTTATGACATAAGAAAATTCTTTTCTTTGGAGGAATACTTTGATTCCGACTCCGGCGCATATTACGAAGCACTCCAAAGCGTTGAAAAGAATGGGGGAGATTTAACCCGATGGCTTGAATACTTTACTCAGGGGTTAGCAATAGAACTGTCAAAGATAAAAGAAAAGGTAGAAAGAGTGTCAATTGATGCAAAGCTTAAATCAAAACTTGGCGGTACACCACTAATGCTTTCGGAGCGTCAGCTCAAGATTATTGAATATATTCAAAAAACAGGACACTTGCAGAATAAAGGATTTCCACAGCTTTTTCCAATGGTATCCGAGGACACAATTCTAAACGAATTGAAAGCTCTTATAAAGAATGGTATTATCACCAAGAGCGGAAGCACCAAGGGCGCAAAGTATATAATGAAATAATATGGGTGAAGGACAAGACAATAAAGAAGTAAAAGAAAAAGAAGAATTATTAGATATATTTGGCTCCTATATTCTGAAGCCGACAGAAGCGGTAGGGAAGCCACGCGTTTTGTCATTTAAATTTGTATGACGTTTAAAAATTTATCCTTATATCTTGAAAAACTTGATAATACTTCATCCCGTCTTGCTTTGATAGACATACTTTCAGACCTATTCAAAAGTTCTTCAAAGGCAGAAATTTCCATGATTTGCTACTTGGTTCAAGGGAGAATTGCTCCATTTTTTAAGCCTGTTGAGATTGGAATGGCAGAAAAAACAGTAGCCCAGTCTATTGCCATTTCCTACGGTAGTTCGAAAGATGAGGTTTTAAAACTTTATGGAAAACTTGGGGACATGGGACTAGTTGCTTCGCAACTTAATTCAAAATTCAAAGTTCAGAATTCAAAATTAACAGTAGCACAAGTTTTTGAAATTTTAACTCAAATTGCAGGTACAAATGGGGAGGGGACAGTGGAGAAGAGGCTAAAACTTCTCTCTGACTTATTAAAGAAACTCGACTCAATCTCGGCAAAATATCTTGTTAGAATCCCTCTCGGAAATTTGCGTTTGGGAATTGGCGATCCCACAATTTTAGAAGGTCTTTCTGTGGCAAAATTTAATGATAGGAGCAAGAAAAAGATATTGGAGGGGGCATATAACAGGACTTCCGATTTGGGGCTAATTGCGCAGATTTTATGGGAAAAGGGACTGCCGGCTGTTGAAAAGCTTGAGGTAAAAGTCGGATATCCAATTAGGTCTGAACTTTGCGAAAGGCTTCCGACCCCTCAAAAAGCAATTGAAAAGATGGGAACCGTTGACGTGCAGTATAAATATGATGGTTTTAGGGTTCAAATCCACAAAGACGGAGACAATGTTTCTATGTTTTCCAGAAATCTTGAAAATATGACTCATATGTTCCCTGAGCTTATTGAGGGAACACTAAAGCAAGTAAAAGCAAAAACTGCGATTTTAGATTCGGAAGCTCTTGCATACAGCCCTGAGTCTGAAGAATTTTTGCCTTTTCAGGAAACAACAAAAAGAAGAAGAAAGCACGGAATTGAGGAAATGGCTGCAAAACTTCCTCTTAAAGCATTTGTTTTTGACATTTTATATAAAGACGGAAAATCTTTAATAGATAGCCCATTGACGGAGCGCATTAAAGCTTTAAAAAGCACGATTGAAGAGGATGGAACGCTTATTCCGACAATTACTCAGACAATTTCAGACCCCAAAGAGTTGGGAATTATGTTGGAAGATGCAATTTCCAAAGGTTTGGAAGGAGTTGTTATTAAGAAACTGGATAGTAAATATGAAGCTGGAGGACGTAATTTTAATTGGGTAAAGCTTAAAAGGCATTCGGCTGGAGAATTGCACGACACTATTGATTGCGTAATTTTGGGATATATTTTTGGAAAAGGTAAGAGGGCGGATTTTGGAGCCGGAGCGCTTTTGGTTGGTGTTTATGATAGTAAAAAAGATGAATTTGTTACTGTTTCAAGAATTGGAACAGGCCTTACGGATGATGAATGGCGCGAAATTCACAAAAGAGCGGACAAAATAAAAGTTGATCATAAACCTGCGCGTGTCAGCTCGCTTATTACGCCTTCTGTTTGGATTAGACCGGAGATTGTAATTGAAGTATTAGCGGATGAAATAACCCGTTCCCCAATTCACACGGCCGGTCGTTCGACTCTGAGGGATGAGCCCTCAGGCTCAGACTCGAAGAGCAAGACCGAAACAGAGCCCGGATATGCTTTGCGTTTTCCAAGGCTTGTCTCTTTTAGAGATAAAGATAAGAAAGCAGAAGACGCAACATCTGTTAAAGAACTCGCCGAGATGTTTTTCCAGCAGTATAAAAAGTAAATTAAATTTTTGTGTTAGAATAAACTCCAAGTGGAATTTGTAACAGATTTACATTTGCATAGTAAATACTCCAGGGCTGTTTCTCCAAGCATGACGCTTCCTTTTATGGCTGCGTGGGCAGTAAAAAAGGGAATAGATGTTTTGTCAGCAACGGATTTTACACATCCATTGTGGTTTAAGGAAATTAAAGCTTTGCTAGAAGAAGATGGGGAAGGAGTTTATAAACTAAAAAATATCGATAACAAGACGAAATTTATGCTTTCAACAGAAATTGCGAGCATTTTTAAGCAAGGAGAAAAACTAAGAAGAATTCATAATTTATTGTTTGCGCCAAATTTAGAAATCGCTGAAAAAATTAACAAAGAATTAATAAGAAGAGGTTGTAATATTGCGTCTGACGGTAGACCGATTGTTGGCCTTTCCTCAAAACAGCTTTTGGAAATGGCGCTGTCTATTGACAAAAAAGTCATTCTTATTCCGTGTCACGTCTGGACACCTCACTTTGGACTTTACGGTTCTGCAAGCGGCTTTGATACTATAGAGGAAGCATTTGGCGATCTCTCAAAATACATCTACGGAATTGAAACGGGAATTTCCTCTGATCCTTTTATGAATTGGCAGATTCCTGAGCTTGAAAAGCGCGCAATACTTTCTTTTTCCGATGCTCATTCTGCCCCAAAAATGGGAAGAGAAGCAACGGTTTTTAAATTGCCAAAATTATCATATTCTGAATTTGGAAAAGCCCTTGCAATGCTAGATGAAGAATCAAAAGTTTCTCATACGATTGAATTTTATCCTGAAGAAGGGAAATATCATTACACCGGACACAGGAATTGTGGAGTTTCTCTTTCCCCAAAAGATGTAAAAGAAAAAGGAGCAATTTGTCCTGTTTGCAAAAGAAAATTAATAGAGGGAGTAATGTTTAGAGTCCAGCAGGTTGCAGGCCGTGAGGTTTCAACCGATGAGCCGATTCCTCAACCGGATGAAAATGGAGTCAATTGGATAAAAGATCCAAAAAATATTCATCCTCCTTTTGTAAAACTTGTACCACTTCTTGAAATTGTTGCCGAAGGTCTTGACTCGACGACCTCGTCTGAAAAAGTAAAGATGCTTTTTGATAAATTATGCGATGAACTCGGCTCAGAACTTAAAGTATTGTTAAAAACTCCGCTGGATGACATAAAAAGAGTTGGGGGAGAGAGAGTTGCCGAGGGAGTTTTGAAAGTAAGACGTGGAGATATCTCAATTACGCCCGGATTTGATGGTGAATATGGAAAAGTTGCAATATGGTCCGCCTCGTCCGGCGAGCGGGCGAGTCGAGACGGGTCCGATAAAATTTAAGAAGTTAAGAAAGAGCAAATAGAACTTTTCTGATATAATCCGAATATGAAATTAATAGTGGGGCTTGGTAATCCGGGAGAGAAATACGCAAAAACACGTCATAACTTGGGGTTTATGATTGTTGATCAGTTTTTGAAAGATTTTGAGCCTCAAAAAGATACCGTTTGGAATGATAGTAAAAAATTCAAAAGTGATATTGCCCAGATAGAATGGCACCGCCGTTCGGCAGGTTCGTCAAGCTCACTGCGAGCAAGCTCAGGCCAAGCAATCATGGAAAAAGTTATTCTTGTTAAGCCTAAAACCTACATGAATAACTCCGGCATGGCTGTTTCTCTTATTTCAAAGTTTTATAAAATTAAACCTGAAGATATTTGGATTGTCCATGACGATATAGATTTTCAAGTTGGAAATTTAAAAATCAGATTTGGTGGAGGAGACGCAGGGCACAATGGAGTTGCGTCAGTTACAAAGAGTCTTGGTACGGATAAATTTTGGAGAGTAAGGCTTGGAATTGAATTTGGGGAAAAGATTGTTGTGGAAGATTTTGTTTTGCGAAATTTTTCGCCCAAAGAGAAGGGGAAAGTTAAAAAAGTTATAAAAAATGCATCAGATGCTTTGCAAGAAGTTTTAGAAAATGGAACAGACGTTGCAATGAACAAATTTAATACAAGGTGACCCATTCGACTAATCCTCAGGGTCATAGTGAGTGAAATCGAATCTATGAAGACGGTTAAACAAATTCTAGAAAACTTTTCGCCTGTTGAGGATAAATATATTTCCCGTGAATTTCAGTCCTTTGGTATCTATTTGGCAGAACAGCTTGATGATTATAAGCATAGAGCGCTTTTTATAAAATTGGCAAAGACTGTTCATCGTTCAATTTTAGAAAAAGCTCTTTCTTTTGCCGTAGACAGCAATGCAAGAAATAAAGGTGCACTTTTCATGTGGAAGCTTAAGGAATTTAAAGAGGTGGTAAAAGGCAAACAAAATGTTAAAAAATAAATATACTCTCTATTTTCTCACCTTTGGCTCTTCAATACTCTTGATTATCCTTACTTTTTTATTTCAGGATAAACTTATTCATCTAAAAACGTGGGGAATATTGGGAGTATTTCTCATCAATTTTTTCTCAACCGCTACTCTTTTTGTGCCTAACTTTTCCCTTGTAACAGTTATAGCGGGTGGGTCAGTTTACAATCCAATCTTGGTTGCTATTGTGGCAACTTTGGGAGGAGTTTTGGGGGACTCAACTAGTTATTTATTGGGGCATAGTGGTAAACATATATTTGTAAGGCATGAAAGTGAATTGTTCCAAAAAGTAGTGCGCGTTTTTGATAGACATGGATTAATTGTTATTTTTGCTCTTGCGCTTATTCCAAATCCTATCTTTGATGCAATTGGAATTATGGCTGGAAGTACTGGTTATAATTTCAAGAGATATATGGTAGCTATGTTTGCAGGAAGAATTATAAGAAACCTACTTCTTGCTTATGTCGGTAAGGCTCTATGACACATTCGATACATTCGATAAAGCTCAGGGTCTTCGTCACCAAGTCAGACTTGGCTCCTTGACAAATGCAACTTAGTTGCATATAATCATTAAGATGAACTCAATTAGCAGAACACCGGCAAGAGCTACTATTGTTGAATTTCTATCCAAATCCTATTCTCCCGTAGACGTTTCTCAGATTGTTAATTTCTTAAGGGCAAAAAATTTAAGTACAAATAAAGTAACCGTTTACAGAGTCATGGACTTTCTTTTAGAAAAAGGTTTTATAGATAAGGTTGAGTTTAGAGAAGGGAAGTTTAGATACGAAATCAAAAGAGATGACCACCACCACTTTATTTGCCAAAACTGTGATGTAGTAGAGGACATTTCGGATTGTAATATTTCTGTGCTTGTTGAGGAAATCCAAAAAAAGAAAGGCATTCTAATTAAAAAACATTCTTTGGAGTTTTTTGGAATATGCAAGAATTGTCAACTTTAGTTAACATATTACTGGCGACTTTTATGGGCAGCATAGCCGCTCTTATTGGCGGAATTATTCTTTTATCCAAGGAAAAGTTAGCCCTAAAAATTTCTCATTTTCTAGCTTCATTTGCAGCCGGAATACTGCTTGGTACCGCATTCTTTGATCTTCTTCCTGAGGCATTGCATGGGGGTGGGGAAGATGTGCTATTCTGGACGCTTTTTGGAATTATATTGTTCTTTCTAATTGAAAGATTTATTCATTGGTTTCACCATCATGAACAGTTTGAAGGAGAAAGAGAATCAAAAACCACACTGCCGCTTATAGTAATTGGAGATACTGTGCATAATTTTATTGACGGAGTTGTTATTGCTGCAACTTTTATGACAAGTCCGGCTCTTGGAATTGCAACTACGCTTGCCGTATTTGCTCATGAGATGCCGCAGGAAATAGGAGATTTTGGGTTAATGTTGCATAAGGGAATGGCAAGAAGAAAGATAATCATAGTTAACATAGCAAGCGCCGTAATATCATTTGCAGGCGCTATCTTAACTTTTCTACTAGGGAATTTTCTTGAGCCTTATATACCAGTACTTCTGGCAATTACAGCAGGATTTTTTATCTATATTGCTTCTTCTGATTTAATTCCTGAGATTCATTATGAAAAGAGACACGGATTTGCCGCAGTCGAAAGTCTTCTTCTGGTCTTGGGAGTTGTTATTATGTGGATTGTTGCTTCAGCGATTATTTAAGAAGTTTATCGATGGCTGCTGTTATAGATTCTTTAGGTTGAGCTCCAACTATTGCCTCTCCTTTTCCATCCCGATCTATTATAAAGCTTGTTGGTGTGCCAGTTACTCCTGCTGCCGAGCCTTCCGCAAACTGATCCTGAACTTTTTTAGTGTACTTTCCAGTATCAAGACAGCTTTGGAAGGATTGCTGATTGACTCCTACTTCTGCTGCCAAAGGTCCTAGTTTATCTAGAGCAAATCCTGTTCCGTTTGAAGTAGTTCTTTCAAATAACTTGTCAATAAAATTCCAAAAGGAATCATTTCCGCCTAACTCCGCAACGCATTCTGAGGCTTCTGCTTCTTTTTGTGCATTTGCATGAAATGAGAGAGGATAGTGTCTGTATACAAGCTTTACCTTGTCTGGGTAAGTTTTTAATATGTCATTTACGTTTGGGTGGAAAGTTTTGCAGAAAGGACACTCTAGGTCCGAATATTCAATTATAGCCACTTTTGCATCCTTATTTCCTCTTATATGGTCACTGTCGGAAATCGGTTTTACTTTATCTACAGCCAATGTGGGAGCAGCTCTTGGGGGAGCGGCTTGAGGAACGGCTTGTCCAACAGCTGTTCCAATTGTAGCGCCTTTTTTAAGATATTCAACTTGGCTTGAAAGTCTTCCCAGGAAAAAAGATGCAATAAGAAGAAGAACCATAAGAACGGGAAGGTAGGAAGTGTTTTTCAAAGAGAGTTTTGGAACTCTGATACTATAACTTTCTGAACTTTTTGAGGAAGCTTTTGTTACCATAGGAATATCTTATTCTAAAGATTTGGCAAAAGGATTGTCAAGCCCCAAACTGTCTGCACAATTGAGTCAAGAGGTAGGTTTCACTTTTCCATGTGTTGATTTCTGTGTTCTGCTAGTCTCATTTTGCTTTTTTGTCACAAAGCACTCTTTAAGAGACTTAAATGATATTACTTCATGAAAATTTATAGGCATTGGCCATGATTCTAAAAATGCTCCCGATGTTTTATTCATGATTCACCTCCTTTCATAAGATGATTTTAAGACGATATGTAAATAGTTACAGTGATGTTTATTACTAAAAATTTGTGAGATTTTTAACAATTATTGATTAATTGCTTTTATTGTTCTAGAATTAGGATTGGTGGACAGAGAAGAATCCTCTAGGAAAATTATAGATTTCTTCGAGAATTTTCGCCTTTTACATTATAAAAAGGGTGAAATAATACTGCGTCCTTTTGAAACGCCTCAAGGAGTTTTTTATCTAAAAAGCGGTTATGTTAGGCTCTATTCAGTGTCAGAAGATGGTCAAGAACTTTCTCTGATAATCTTCAAGCCTGGAGATTTTTTTCCTGTGATTTGGCTTATAAATAACACACAAAATGAGTATTACGTAGATTCACTTACTTCTTCATCTTTGCTTCTTGTACCAAAAGATAAATTTCTGCAGTTTATACATAGAGATAAAGACATATTATTTGAGTTAACATCAAGGGCTCTTACCCGTCTTGGGGGACTTTTGGAAAGAATGAATTATCTGGTTTACGGTAATGCCGGCCAAAAGCTTGCTTCAATAATTTTAATTCTAGTAGAGCGTTTTGGAGAGAAAAAAGGAAAAGAGATAGAGATACCAATTTCAATGACGCATAAAGACATAGCAGCGCTCCTTGGCGTAGCCAGGGAAACCGTAAGCATAGAACTTAAAAAATTGGAAAGAAAGGGCCTAATAGAAATCAAAAATAGACATCTAATTGTCAAAAAGAAAGAGTTACTTGAGAAAGAAGCTTTATTGTCTTAAGTCTAATTACTTAAGGAGAGCATCAATTTTGCTTTTTAGGTCATTGAAAGAGGCAAGTCCCGTTACTTTCTCCCCGTTTAAATAAAAGGTGGGGGTAGAATTAACTCCAAGACTAACTCCATCATTTATGTCTGCCTTAATTTTGTCTGAATATTTATTTCCTTCTACATCATTTTTGAATTTATCGGTGTCAAGCCCAATGCTTTTTGCATATTCGGTAAACATGTCAAGTGGGTTACTACTGCTACTCCATGCGCTTTGGTTTTCAAATAGCATATCGTGCATCTGCCAATATTTTCCTTGCGCGCCGGCTGCCTCTGCAGCCTCTGCTGCAATTTTAGAATTTTGGTGTATTGATAAAGGGAAGTTTCTGTATACAAATAAAACTTTATCTTTGTAATCATTTATTATCTGTTTTATTATTGGATAAGCTGCGCCGCAAGCTGGACATTGGTAGTCGCTAAATTCAACAAGTGTGACTTTTGCTGACGCGCTCCCCAGTTTATCACTGTCGCTTCTGAATAAAATTTTAGGATCTGCTTTTGTAGTAGAAGTTATTGGAGTAGACGTGTTACCGCTTAAAAGAACTACTGCTCCAACAAGGATTGCAATAGCTACTGCTCCAACTCCCAAAAGTATTTTTGCTTCTTGTTTCATTTTGTTTTTTTCTTAAGCACTAAAACCATGCAAAAAGTTATTATAGCAAAAGAAATAAAAGAGAGAAGGGGAATTGTTACAAATCCAAAAAGTTCAAGCTGTTTTTGTGTGCAAGAAGCGCCAATCGTGCAGGGACTTATTGTTTCCGGAATTAAACCGTAATATAAAAGGTTATGATAGGAAGCAACAATTAGCCCCCCGATACTTAAAGGAAGAGCGTAAAACGGCATGTTTTTATCTTTTCTTAAAATTCCAACTGCTATTACTACCACAAGCGGAAACATAAGTGCGCGCTGGTACCAGCATAATTCGCATGGAGGAAAATGTAGAAACCTACTCATAAATAGACTTCCTAAAGTTGCAAGAAGTGCTTGTGTCCAGGCTACATAAGAAAATGTTTTCACAAATGATAGTATAGCAAAAATATCATTGACAGGAACTCTTCTTGTTTGGTATTCTAAAACTCTCATAAATAAAAATATGTCGGATATTATATTTACAGATAACAATTTTGAACAAGAGGTGTTGAAATCCGATACTCCTGTTCTTGTTGATTTTTGGGCCCCTTGGTGCGCTCCTTGCAGCATTGTTACCCCAATTGTTGAAGAGTTGGCAAAAGAATATGAAGGCAAAATAAAAATATGCAAAGTTAATGTTGATGAAAATCCTAAGGCTGCTCAGAACTTTTCTGTCATGAGTATTCCAACTGTTATTCTATTCAAAGCAGGAAAACCGGGAAAGACAATAATTGGTGCACAAAGCAAAGATAACTACAAAAAGGCAATTGAAGAATTGCTCTAATACCACATGGACGAAAAACTATTTGACGTAATCATCATTGGTTCCGGCCCCTCCGGCCTCACAGCAGCCATTTATACAACCCGTGCAAACCTAAAAACTCTAATTGTTGCTGGAGGAAGATGGGGTGGGCAGTTAATGCTTACAACTCTTGTTGAGAATTTTCCGGGCTTTCCAGAGGGAATTCAAGGACCCGATTTAATGCTTGCAATGCGAAAACAGGCGGAGAAGTTTGGTACTCAAATAGTTGAAGAAGACTTTGTAGAAGGGGATTTTTCTAAGTCACCACTTGTTGTAAAAACCGGATCCAACTCTTATGAGGGCAAGACTGTTATTATTGCAACTGGAGCTGACACTAAATGGCTTGACGCTCCCGGTGAAAAAGAAAAAATAGGCCGGGGAGTTTCAAGTTGTGCACCATGTGACGCTCCATTCTTCCGCAATCTTGACGTAATTGTTGTCGGCGGTGGAGATTCTGCCATGGAAGAAGCCACGGTTTTGACCAAATTTGCAAAGGCCGTAAATGTAGTCTATCGAGGTGAAACTCTCCGTGCCTCCCAAATAATGCAAGAAAGAGCCAAGAAAAACCCAAAAATTAAGTTCATTTTCAATAGCGAAGTCACAGAAATTTTAGGAGAAGAGAAGGTAGCGGGTGTAAAAATTAAAAATAATAAAACCAACGAGGAGTCGCAGATGCTAGTTCAGGGAGTTTTTGTAGCAATAGGGCACATACCAAACACGACGGTTTTCAAAGGAATTGATTTAGATGAGCATGGATTTATAAAAGTTTATGATCATACAAAAACAAACCTTGACAGGGTTTATGTTGCAGGAGATGTGCATGATAATACTTATAAACAGGCAGTAACAGCAGCAGGATTTGGAACTATGGCCGCACTAGACGTAGAAAAATTCCTCCGCGAGCAAGAATAGCTTGACAAGATAGACTTAATAGTGCTTAATCAGCTTATGGCAGACGGAACTCCAACCCCAGAATCAGGTTCTCAAGATCAGAAAGGATTTCTTCAAAAGCGTATAACCCGTAGGCAAGTATTAAGCGGAATTAAAGAAGTAGGAAAAGGCGTTGCTGCAGTAGCATTAGTAAGTGCAATTCCAAGCGTTGCTGTTGGAGGTTTGGCTGCCGCCGATGCCGTAAACAGACATAATGCAGAAGTGACATCGAGAAAATATGAAGAGATTAAGAATAGTAAGGAAGTGAGCCTAGTTGATAAAGAACTCGTTCCTCAAGATTCAGCCAAAAAAGACGTAAGAAGGATAGTAGTTGAAGACTTATTTCCGCGTTTAGGGCTGGGAGATATTCCTAATGTGCGCGGTGTTGAATTTCCAATTGCTCACAAACTTCCTGATTTTATGCGCCAGCGTGGGACTGAAGCAGAGGCTACAAACAGAATAAACGCCAGACATAAGGCATCATTTACGATTGGCGGATTAGATATATCCACACGAGCTGTCTATTATCCAGGTGGTAATACTATAGATGAAGTTAGAGTAAGCTTCACGGATGAATCCGGTGAAAAGATTAATCTTAATTTTGGTAGAGACAATAGTGATTATGTAGGCCCTGGTTACTCTAAAAATGATGCCTATACAAAGCCTCTTAGAAAAGCAATGCCACATACTTTACTAAAAGCAATGAATGATGCAATAGTTAATAGATCTAAGATTGCCGTAAGGGAATCATACATGGTAGAAGTGCAGGCGCCTTCAGCCCCAAAAGTCTAATTTCTTATCTACTTTGTACCCCTTGACAGCCTCCACGTTAAATTGTAAAATAGATTTTACCTTTTGGGAAATTTAGATATTTATGATTTTGATAAAAAATTAACTTCAATACATTCGCCTAGGCGAATCCCTATTGGTCTCTTCGTGTCTTAGTTTCTCTATAAAGGTTTGAAAATTTAGTGTTGGACTTGAGTCTTACGGGCCCGAAGTTTACCCGGTTGAACGCCTCGTTTGCAACGAGGAGGTAGGGAGTTCGACTCTCCTCGGGTCCACCCAGATAGGGAATAGGGATTAGCGTATAGGGTATAGTTTCTTGACGCTTTGAGTTTAGAATTTACTAAACGCTAAACGCTAGCAACTAAAACCTAATTTTAGTCATTGCTTTTTGGTCTTCGTTACGCAAGTTCTGCGTCAAGACCAGAAAATAGTGACTAAGTCTTAAATTAGCTCTTTAACAAGCGAAGAGAAGAAATGTAAGCCTACGTTCACTGGGGTGAACGTAGCATAGTAAGTAATTACCTACTAAATTGTACGTCTGGATTAATAGGATTCAGGGAGCGATTTAATAGGGTAAAGCGTTTTTACATAGTTTACTCATAATGTTAACAATGGATGCCTTGGAGATTTTGGCCGAGGAAGGACGCATATGGCGGCGAAACTCGTCGGGGAGGTGTCATAGACCTTTGATCCGGCGGTGTCCGAATGGGGCAACCCAGTCCGATGTAAATCGGACTAGCCAAACATAAAAACCCGTAAGGGCCATAGTGTTTGAGCGGGGAACGGCATGAACTGAAACATCTAAGTAATGCCAGGAAAATAAATCAAATGAGATTCCGTCAGTAGCGGCGAGCGAAAGCGGAACAGTCTAAACTCCAATTTATTGGAGGGTTGCAGGGCAGACGATATTCGATGCGGTTTTTTATAGCAGAAGGATCTGGAATGGTTCTCCAAAGAGAGTGAAAGACTCGTAAGCGAAATGAAAAACTCCGATAGTCTGTACCTAAGTACCATGGGGTACGGTGAAACCCTGTGGGAATCTGGGACGTCCACGTTCCAAGACTAAACACCAAAATCTACCGATAGTGAACTAGTACCGTGAGGGAAAGGTGAAAAATACCCCGGAAGGGGAGTGAAATAGATCTGAAATTGTTAACTAACAAGCAGACAGAGGTTCGCAAGGACTGATGTCGTGCCTATTGAAGAATGAACCGGTGAGTTATTCCACATGCGCTTGTTTAACTTTGATTATTCAAAGGTAGGCGTAGTGAAAGCATGCTCTAACTGAGCGTTTGCGCATGGGATTAGACCCGAAACCGGGTGAGCTAACCTTGGACAGGGTGAACCCTATCGAAAGATAGGGGGAGGCCCGAACCCGTATCAGTAGCAATTGGTTGGGACGATCTGAGGTTAGGGGCAATATGCCAATCGAACCCGGAGATAGCTGGTTCTCCCCGAAATATATTTAGGTATAGCGGTTTGTCATGAATGTTGTGGGGTAGAGCACTGAATGGTTTTTGACGTCGTAAGATGTCATAACCAATCAAACTCCGAATACGCAATATTTTATCAAACTAGTCAGGCTGGTCGGGCTAAGCTGATCAGTCGAAAGGGAAACAGCCCAGACTCACATCTAAGGTCTCTAAATAAAAGCTAAGTTTAGAAGGAAGTCAGATTCCACAGACAACCAGGAGGTTGGCTTAGAAGCAGCCATCCTTTAAAGATAGCGTAACAGCTCACTGGAGGATGGAATTTGGCGCCGAAAATTTATCGAGGATTAAGCTTTTTACCGAAGATTGAGCTTTGCCGCAAGGCGAGGGGTAGGGGAGCGTTCTATTTGCATTGAAGCTGAACTGTAAGGTTTGGTGGAGCGGATAGAAGTGAGAATGCCGGTATGAGTAGCGAGATACGCCTGAGAATGGCGTACGCCGAATGCCCGAGGTTTCCTCCGCAATGTAAGTCATCGGAGGGTTAGTCGGTCCTAAGGGTGCACCTCGTTTAATTGGGGGGTAGCCCGATGGAGAAGTCGTTGAAATTCGACTACAGAATATATCAAATTCCAAGGTGGTGACGGAATTGGAAAAATTGAGCAGCCTTTTGGCTGTCTAAGCAACGAAATAGGGTTGGTTGGAAAATCCGCCGGTCTGTTTAATTGAGTTGTGATGGAAATCCCGCCGTAAGGCGGGAGATTCAATAAGTTTCAGTTTCCAAGAAAATCCTCATTGGTCCCTCATAGCTCGCAAGAGCGATGTGGGAAAAGTTATATTTTACCGTACCGAAAACTGACACAGGTGGGCTGGTCGAGTAGACTAAGGCGATCGGGAGAAAGTGGTTCAAGGAACTCGGCAAAAAATCTGGGCGTAACCTTTGGGAGATGCCCTGCCACCGCAAGGTGGTTGCAACAAAAGAGTATTTAGCGACTGTTTATCTAAAACACAGGTCCCTGCAAAGCTGAAAAGCAACGTATAGGGGCTGACGCCTGCCCAGTGCTGGTAAGTCAAAAGTATATAGTGATCTCGCAAGAGTTAGCTTAGTACTTAAGCTCCAGTAAACGGCAGCAGTAACTATAACTGTTCTATGGTAGCGAAATTCCTTGTCGGGCGAGTTCCGACCCGCACGAAAGGCAGAACGACTGAATAACTGTCTTGAACCATTACCCGGCGAAATTGAGTTGGCTGTGAAGACGCGGCCTAGTTGTCCTTGGACAAAAAGACCCCGGGAGCTTTACTATAGCTTGGCATTTGAAAGTTTATTTTAATTGTTTAGAATAGGAGGGAGCGCTTGCGCGACAGTGAAATACCTCTCTTTGAAATGATCAATCATTACCTTATTGCCGCATAAACATTCGGCTAAGGAACAGTGTCTGGTGGGTAGTTTAACTGGGGAGGTTGACTCCTAAATCGTAACGGAGTTGCACAAAGGTTGGCTAATCTCGGATGGAAATCGAGATGATAGCGTAAAGGCAAAAGCCAGCTTGACTGCGAGACTTACAAGTCGAGCAGGTGCGAAAGCAGGTCTTAATGATCCTCCGTGGCATAGTGGTATGCGCGGAGCTTAACGGATAAAAGCTACCCCGGGGATAACAGGCTGATCGCATCCAAGCGTCCACAGCGACGATGCGGTTTGGCACCTTAAATAACATTGGGGCGCCCAAGCAGTAATGCTTGAGTCTGTATATACAAAGGGAAGATAGGTCTTTTTGTAAAATTATAATAACTAGTTCAAATCGGTGAACACCAATACTCCGAACAAGTGTTGGTCAATACCGAGGGCGGTTCTGCATTGCAGAACTCCTGTATCGACTAGCCGCCTATGGCGGCTGATATGAGTTTCTTCCCGATGTAAATCGGGGAAATATATGACTCGTATAATACGGCTAGCTCCCGATACCAATCGGGATGAAGGTATAGTCAAAATCATTTGGTAACAGATGAATCATGCAAAGCAGATTTCAATTTGATTCTGCTATGCAGAATGATAGCGATGTCGGCTCATCGCATCCTGGGGGTGAAGAAGCTCCCAAGGGTCGGGCTGTTCGCCCGTTAAAGCGGTACGCGAGCTGGGTTCAGAACGTCGTAAGACAGTTCGGTCTCTATCCAGGACAACCGTCGAGATTTGAGGAGAGCTGACCCTAGTACGAGAGGACTGGGTTGGAGGAATCCCTGGTGTGTCAGTTGTTCCCTAAAGGGGCAACGCTGAGTAGCTAGATTCCTAACTGATAACCGCTGAAAGCATCTAAGTGGGAAGCAGACTCCAAGATTAGATCTCACTCCAATTTATTGGATGAAACCCCTTGTAGATTACGAGGTTGATAGGCGGGCGGTGGAAGCACTGTAAGGTGTTAAGCCTACCCGTACTAATGGTTGATAGGGCAAATTATGTAAAATATAATGTTTTACCCTACAAATTGCTCTTTGAATTCTGTTAATCGATTCAAAGTATTTTCTTCTCTTCCTTGTTAAAAAGTTAATTCGTCAGCTGACGAAAGCGTTTTGTGCTTGAGTCTTTCGGTCTTTGAAGCTAGGTGGAACCACCTCTTCCCATTCCGAACAGAGAAGTGAAACGTCTAAGCGCCTACGATACTGGGGTTTTCCTTGGGACAATGGGTCAAGGCCGGAGGACTCAAACACAAAAACAAAAGGTGTATAATAAAGAAAATCTCACATGAAAGGAAATTTAATGCGTGTCAAATTCAACAACTTCAACTAATTCCTCAAAAGGCGTCCATTCGACAGGCTCAGGACATGCTGCAACAACAATGGCGGAACTCCTAAAAAGAGTAACTACTCAGGTAACCAATCTTAAAAAGGGAGACATCGTAGAAGGAACTATTACAAAGCTTACCCCCAGCGAAATCCTGGTTAATATAAACGCCAAAGCAGAAGCCGTAGTCTTGGAAAAAGAAAAAAGACTTATGGATAGTCTTTTATCAACGCTTAAAGTAGGGGACAAAGTCTCCGTTCAAATCTTAAATCCCGAATCAGATATGGGATATCCGGTAGTTTCTCTTAGACGATTTTTAGATGACCGTCAGTGGAAAAAGCTTGATGAGCTAAAAGATAAAAAGGAAGTAATTGAGGTAGTAATCGACGAAGCAACAAAAGGCGGATTTTTGGTTTCTTCCAAAGACGGAATTTTAGGTTTTTTGCCAAACTCCCATATGACATTTAGAGGAGATTCTAAAATCTTGATAGGAACTAAAACTAAAGTTGTAGTTTTAGAACTTGACCGCGCCACTCGCAGAATTGTTTTATCCCAAAAACACGTAACAACATCTGCAGACTTTGAAAAAGAAGTTAAAAGCTTAAAGGTAGGAGAAAAAGCTAAAACAACAGTTCTAAATGTTGCGCCATTTGGAATTTTTGTCTCAATTCCTCTTGGGGAAGGAAAGCAAACAGAAGGATTTATTCATATTTCGGAAGTTTCTTGGGAAAATGTTACAGACCTTACCAGCCTTTATAAATCAGGAGATATTCTTGAAGCGCAAGTAACAGGAGTTGATAAGGAAGCCAGAAGAATTAACCTTTCTCTTAAAAGAACCGGAGCAGATCCATTTGAAAAACTTGTAGGAAATTATCCGGTTGATAAAAAAGTGGCTGGTATAGTAACAAGCGTTATTGCTGCGGGAGTTCTTATTGATTTAGATGGAGTTGTTGGAATTATAAAAAAGGAAAAAGTTCCACCAACGGTAACTTACAAAACTGGAGATTCTATTAATGCGACTGTTGAAGGTGTCGACAGGCGGACAAGAAGAATACTTTTGACTCCTGTTCTTAAAGAAAAACCTATCGGATACAGATAGAATTATGGCAAAATCCACAACCTCCTTTGTCTGTCAAGAGTGCGGATACGACACAGTGCAGTATATGGGTAAATGTCCGGAATGCGGACTTTGGAATACTTTTAAAGAATTCAAAACTCAGAATTCAAAATTAAAAATTGGCGAAAGCAATACTTCAGTCAGACATGCATCGGACATAATTCCTAAAACCCTCGATAAAATTTCATATCAGGCAAAAGACAGGCAGTTAACAGGATTTTCAGAACTGGATGTAGTTTTGGGTGGAGGAATAGTTGCTGGCTCTGTAATTTTACTAGCAGGTGATCCGGGAGTTGGAAAATCCACTTTGCTTTTGCAAGCAGCTCTTAACATCTCGGATAAAGGGAAAACAGTTTTGTATGTTTCTGCTGAAGAATCTTTGGAACAAATAAAGCTTAGATCTTTAAGAATTGCAAAGACAAAACCCACAAAAAACTTTCTAGTTCTTTCAATTTCAGATACTGATTCGGTTGTGTCGATAATTGCGCAAACAAAGCCGGATTTGGTTATTATAGATTCAATTCAGACAATGGAATCTGAAAACGTTGCCGGTCTTGCCGGAAGTATGGGGCAAGTAAGATATTCGGCAGCGCAATTTATAAAAACAGCAAAAACTCTTAAAATTCCAATAATTATGATAGGGCATGTAACAAAGGATGGAATGGTTGCAGGCCCAATGGTTTTGTCTCATATGGTTGACGCTGTACTTTTTTTAGAAGGTGATAAATTCTCTGCAACAAGAGTTCTAAGAAGTCTTAAAAATAGATTTGGTCCGGTTGATGAAGTAGGTGTTTTTTTAATGGAAGAAAAGGGAATAGAGGAGATAAAAAGTCCTGAACAAATTTTTTTAACAAAACAACAAGAAGAGTCATTACCCGGCTCAGTTCTTATAGTTACATTAGAAGGTAGCAGGGCATTTCTTGTAGAAATTCAAGCGCTTGTTAATTTTACAAAAATGCCAATGCCAAGAAGAGTCGCATCCGGGATTGACTCTCGAAGACTTGAGCTTTTGCTTGCGGTTTTGCAAAAACACGCACAAATTCCAACGTCCGGCTTAGACGTTTTTGTAAATGTTGCAGGGGGATTAAAAATACAAGATCCGGCTTCGGATTTGGGAATTTGTCTGGCAATTTACTCAAGTTTTAAAAATATACCTATGTCAAAAACCGTGGGGATTGCAGAAGTTGGGCTTCTTGGAGAATTAAGAGCTGCACCTATGCTTGAAAAGAGAATTAAAGAAGCCCGTAAACTTGGTTTTAAAGATATAATAACAAGCGCCAATTTTAAAACTTTAAATCAAGCATTTATGAGCGTAAAATAAGACTACTTGTACTGAGCGTAGCCGAATGTATGACAAAACCCAAAGCACAACAAATAAAAAAAGAAGCTATAAAGAAACTTGAGGAAAATACCAGCTGGACCCCCTGGCTTGTAGGAGTAATTGCAGATGAGGTAGCAAAAACAGTTATAAGTCGTTTGCCGTCTATTCTTCCAAGACCCCGCAGACGTAAAAAAACAGAAAGGAAAATAGAAAATGCAGTATTTTTAGACACCTCGGCAATTATTGATGGCCGTATATTTGAAGTTGTAAGAATTGGTCTTATTCCCGGTGTTTTTGTGGTTTTAGAAAGCATACTTTTGGAGTTAAAACATATCGCAGATTCTCACGACACTGTAAAAAGAGAACGGGGAAGAAAAGGACTTGAGTTATTAGAAAGCCTTAAAAAGGCAAGAGGAGTAAAAGTGGTGGTTTTATCGGAGAGCCAAGAAAAATCTCTTCTAAAAGATGACATAAAAGAGGTAGATGAGAGGCTAATCAGAGCTGCTAAATCCTATAAAGCAAGGATTGTGACCTGCGATTATAATCTTGAAAAACGGGCAAGTATTATGGGAGTTGTGGTAATCAATATGAATACCCTTGCTAACATTGTTAAGGTAACTGCTGTACCAGGAGAGGCACTGCATATAAAAATTCTTCACAAGGGCAAGGATTTGACACAGGGAGTAGGATATTTGGATGACGGCACTATGATTGTTGTTGAAAATGCCAGTGATTTTTTGGACCGCGAAGTTGATGTAATTGTTTTCCGTGTTATTCAAACAAGCGCCGGTAGAATGCTATTTGCAAAGAAGATGTAATTATTCTCTTCTTTTCTCCGCGAAAAGAAGCAAAAGCTCCCGCCAAGTCTAGCTCCGTGCTTTCAAAATCTCACTCATTCACTAAAAACGACGGACTTCGCCTTGCCCGTTTTTAGGGCGTTCATTTCATTCAATTTCTCATGCACTTCTCTTCGAATCGGCGAAGAGGGGAATTCGTAATTCATAATTCATAATTTGTAATTCAAGAACTATACACTAATTTTAAGTTTGGAACAAACTTAAAAGAGGTAGGAATCCCTGCCCAAGATCCCTACCTCTTTTAAAATTACAAATTAAATGACGTTGAATTAACTTGTCAATTCAATAAAAATTACTACTTTTAGCTTCGTCTATTTTCCTTGACAATTATTTACCTCTTATGTTAGAAAAGGTAAAACACATTTAGTTTACTTTTCTGTCCAAAGACTATTTGTCGTTTTAACGAGAGCATTGCTTTTCGTACCTGAAATTATAAGTTACTGTGTAACGAAAGCGATGCTCTTTTTTGTGCTTTTTTTCATTGTCATTCTGAGAGCAGCGAAGAATCTGTTTTTGTCTTAATATCCTTCACGTCCGTTCAGGATGACAACCTTTTCCCTATAAAAGCACTACTGGTATTGATAAACCCTTTTTCAAAAGCGATTGGAACTGTTCTTTCCCCTGACTAACTAAAACCTCTTGTTTGTAGTCGGCGATTGTCTTTCTAGCTCTCTTTTTGTTTCCGAAAAGGTTTATTTTCATGTCAATTTGGATTTTATCACACCTTGTCAAGTGTGTCAAACCTATAGCATTAATATCACCCAAAATCTACTAGACCTAGAGTAAATAGTTAATAGTTTAGATTGATTTGACAGCATATTTTTTGAGTCATGGAAAAATGTGGATAACCTGTGGGTTAAGGTATCGTATAGTGTTTAGTTAGGAAGCTTTTACTACAGAGGAAAAAACGGAGCGAAGTGAAGGTCTATAGGAATAATCAGCCGCGGATTTTACCCAAAGCTTGGCCAAGGATAGGAGATTTTGCTTAATATCAGAGAAATAATCTTGAGGATTTCGTCTATGCATATAGAGGTAGGTAGTAAGATTGGCGAATTTTCCGTAGGGAAGTAGCTTCATTAGAAAGTCGCTATAGGTAAAAGGGTGGGAATTTGTGTTTACTTTTAGTACGTCCTTGGGTAAATTGTGCCTGTTTATAAGAAGTGTTTCAAATTGAAGTGTAATTCCGTGAAGGGGATTTTGGTAAATAAAACGATTTTTGGCCGGAAACTTACTTTTTCCTATTCTTTTATCATTTTCATTTATAAACCTGCATTGGGTTCCAACAGCCACAACGTTTGGGTTTGAGATTAAGAATTCGTGCTGCTTCTTGATTCTATCCTTCTCATTTATATCATCTGCGTCCATAAAGCCAATAAACTGGCCTTTTGCTCTATTAAAAAGCCTGTTTAAAGTCACAGCGTATCCATATCTTTTGACATTTTTATAAACTTTTAGCCTTTTGTCTTTCTTTTTAAATTTGAGGAGGATTTTATAGGAGCTGTCAGTGGATGAGTCATCAATTGCAATTATCTCGATAGGGCGGTAGCTTTGCATGAGTAAGCTCTTTAAGCACTCGCTAAGATGCTTCTCAGAGTTATGGACAGGTAAAAGAATAGATACGGCAGGTTTTTCTCTTTTCTTCATCACAGAAGTTTAAATTCTATCATAAATTGCGTTTTATAACAAATATGAGAGGAATAAAAATCAGCAAAATGAAGCCAAAATATTCAAGGTACTGTGGAAGGAAGACAATAACGATTGTTGATTGTTGATTATTGATTGATGATTGTTCTTGGACCCAGCCGTTCTCCCAGCCGTTAATTTTTACATGATTTTTAAGTTCCGTACCAAATAAAAACGGAAATGTCATGTTTGCCCAATTTTTAATTTTTAATTCTGAATTATTAATTAGATATGCTTTCCATCCCTTATCAAACGAATAGGGGTATATAACTATTTTGTTGTTCTTTAGTTCTTTTCCCGAGCTCATATTTGTAAGCCAAGAATAAGGAAAGGGAACAACTTGAATAGAATAAAGATCATTTACGCTTTCAGTTCCATTGATTGCAAAGTTATTTACGTCAATTGTGAATCCAGATTTGTCCTCTGACATTGGTGGAAGTATAAACACCGTCTGTCTTTTTTCTTTATCGGATGGAAGATTTGAGTAAATGTCGCAATGATTTGAATATGGATTTGAAACGCAAACACTAAGAGGTAATCCTTTTACATTTTTTGAGGTGAAAATTATGCCGTAAGTAGTATTTTGTGGAAGATTTTGGTAACTAAAATAGTCACAATAAGCACCTTTTTTAGATATGTACTCAATGTAGCCCACGCCCAATTTTTTTTGTGTATCGTCCGCTATAGCTCCAGGGCAAGAGTTATTAGGCTGAGAAATTTGCTCTATGTTTTTTGAGAATTCATCGTTTTGTAAGAATGGAATAAGTAAGTCGCCTTTATTTTTGGTTACAGCAGCGTTAGAAAGGGAAGTGTTTATAATCTTGGAATCCAAAGTTGCGCTATAGAAAGGTTTTGTTATAACAAAGCTAACGTTTTGATAAGTAGCTTTATCTTCTTCTTTTATTTTTTGAAGCACTACTCCAAACCTGGTAGAAGGTGCAGGGGTATGTAATAGGGCATCTAGGGTAATCTTTATTCCAAGATTGCCAATGTCCGTGCTACCGATTTTATCGGTTTCGTTATCCATATTCTTTATACATCCACCGGTGAGTAAATTTACAGCACATACATTAGATTTCTTACTTCCCGTATATGAAAAACGCATTCCTATAAGAGAGTCTTTGGTAATAGATTTACTCGGGTTTATTTTTGAAATTTCAGTTACCGGAATTGTCAGACAAAGAGAAGTGTTCTTCCCAAAGATAGTGAACCCTTTCCCACTTCTATCTATGTTTATGCCAAAAGTATTTTCATTTTGCTCTTGGGTACAAGGCAAAAGCATGTATTTCAAGGTTGAAAAGTCAGGTACAACTTCCGTTGACTGACTATCATCATGTAGCGAAACCGTATTATCTTCCTGTGTATTTAGGAGTATCTGACCTAACGGGGTTGGTCTTGAAGAGATATTCTTAAGTAGGAAATTATCCTTTTTGTTAACGCTAAGGGTAATCCTTTCGATACTCTTATTTGGAAGTTGTGTTTGAGCAACAATCGGTACGGCATTTCTATTTTCAGAGAAAGTGTCAGGATAAAAGCTAATTGTTAGTTTATTTGTATCGTCTTTTTGAACCACAATCTGGGCGCTTACATTTTTCTCCACATCAATATAAGTAGGAGGAATTAGGCTTGTATCGTTTAGTCCCTGTTTTTTAATTAGTAATCCCTGGGAGTTTATATTAAATAAATCGCTTTTAAGAATACTTCCGTTATCGAGTAGTGAAAAGTCTATTTGGGATATATAGTTTCCATATTTTTGGTAAGCAAAATCCTCGTAAAGGTTTGGAATGTTAGAAGAAAGTGTAGTGAATGTTTCCACCACGTCCTTATTCTTCACTTTATAGACAGAAACAGCCCCAAATTTTACCGGCATTTCCAGTGTTTCATTTTTAATAAGCGCGTTAAGCATCTCATCCGTCTGTTTGTAAAAAAGAACTTCTGATCCTGCCTGTGGAGCAATTATGTTTTTATCTATTAAAACATAATGAATGTCATATTTTTTAATAACAGAGTAGAGAAGTGTTGTATTTTGGCTATAAATTGCGTAGGACATTTCTCTATAATATTGCTCATTTGTTGGAACCCAACGGTCAAAATCACGCGCAAGAAGAGGTTGTTTTATGCCAAACCAAAGAAATCCCGCTCCTTGGAAGCTTGGACTTTTATCGTCATGCCAGTTGTAGTATTCCCATCCCCAGAATGAATGTATTGGTAAATTTGCAATTTTTCCACTGTCACTTTGATTATTGAACCAGTTAAAAAGCGAGAAGTATTCCTGCGGAATTTTAATCCTCATTTTTGGACTTATCAAATTTCCCTGAACGGCTGGAAGCATAAACCAGACAAGAACAATTACGGTAAAAATCGAGCTTGCTAAAGTAAAGGTCTTTGAGAATTTGGAAGAAATTTGAAATACAATTTCCTTAAGGCTTTCAAGTCCAAAGGCAAAAAATATAGAAAAACAAAATACAAAAAGTCCCAGCACTTTGTTATCCGGAAATCTTAATACTTCTCTAAAAATGGGAAGAGAATTTTGCAAAAATGTGTACACCCCTCCCGTAGGGGGGTTATCATTAATAAGCAAAAATAGACAAATTCCAAGACCAGGGAACAGAGATAAAATAACTTTATTTTTCCTTACGACACCTGAGATTAGACCGGAAACAGAAGCAAAGCTAAATAAAACTCCCAAAATTAAAAGGTTTACCAGGTGAGAATTCCAGGTAGCTAATAGCTGAATAAAATTTCCTTTGCCATCATAAATATTCCAGTCAAAGAAGAAGTTTTTCATAAGAAGTATGTCTTTTAAAGTTCCAAATTCTTTGTTATAGAGAAACGCCTGAGGAGAAAATAATTTATTAATGTTTGCTTCACTTACGCTTTTTGCATAGTTTAGGGTAAAATAAATATTTGGTAAAATCCAGAAAGAGTTGATAGCTAAAGTGGCCGCTATAAGCTGAATTGCTCTTTTTTTAATCGCATTGTCTTTGTTTAGAATTGCAAAAACTAAGACGTAGGAAACAAAAAAGGCAAATTGAACATACCAAAGAGTGGCAGCATATGCAATTGGAGTGGAGAGAAGGGTAATAAGGCAGAAAAGTAAAAGATATTTTTTTTCTTTAGATTTCAAATACTGCGTAGCAAAAAGAAAAAGCCAGGGTAAAAACCCATATTGAGTAACAAACATTTCAAACGGTACAAAAAATATTTGTACAGTGCCAATGTTTAGAAGATAAAAAAGTGCGCCTAGAAATGAGGATGTTTTTTCTTTGATAACAACTTTCAAGAGAAAATAATACATTCCCAAAGGTCCAATAATAAGCATAAGAAACATATAGAAGTAGCGTAAGAAATTTGTTGGAAGGATAAAGCTTGAAAGAAAAAGAAAAACAATTCTTGGTAAGTCTGCCATATGCGAATGTCCTGCAACTGCTCCTAAGCCTTGCTCAAATCTAAAAACACCAAAGAATGTTCTATGGAGATTAAGGGAAAAATTAAATTCTGGGTGAAGAGTATCCCAGCCCGAAAGGAAAGTTCCAGGAGTATAGTTTTGAAATGCTATAAAAGCTGAGAGTAAAAATAAGACAAGAGGATATAGGAAGTTTTTGTTTATAATTTTCCTCACTCTATAAATAGTTTACACTTTTTTGTGTTTCCATTTCGCCCTGATTTTAGAAGGGCTCATCAGTTCCGATTTAATCGGAAGATGGCAGGCGCGCAGGTGGGAAAATCTCTAAAAAGAGAGGTGTAGGACATAGCGTCTTACAACTTCTCAATTGAGAAATCCCACTCATGTGGCAATGCGTTGGTACGCGTTCTCTTATCATCGCAATCGATGAGTTTGAGATTTACGTCCTACGCAAACCACATGTAACTAGCAAATCCTGCCCCCCGTGTCACCCAGTGACTCATATAGTTGCGGGGTGCAACTATCAATCATGCTATGGTTGGTGAATCCAACCGAAAACTCCGCCGGAACATCCGTCGTTCAGGTCGCAGCCGATGGCCTTCGTAGTCTCGACGAGACTCTTTAGGTCAGTCTTGCTGTCCTGGACGGAGGCGCCGAAAGGAGCCTTGATTTCCAGATTCTTGGAAAGCTTTTGCACAGAGCCGGTGTCTTGCACCTTATCTGTGGTCCAGATCCAAGGATCTGAGGATGCGTGTCGCGCGAAGACGTCGCCGACGATGATGCATCCTGCAGGAATGACTCGAACTTCGTTCCTCTTGAGCTCCGGTCCACAGCTGGACGAAGAAGCCTGGGGAGGCGAAGCCTTGCCATTCGGAGCAGACGCAGTAGCTGGGCTACCAATCGTGTAGACCTTGACGGTCGCACAACCGTTTTCGCAGCCCGTCTTCTCCATCTCCGACTTGATGTCGGGGACAGTCCGCGGTCCAACGTTGGCGCCACCAGGAGCACGGATCGTGCAGCCCTGTGGACAGGAAACGATGGTTCCGGTCTTCGGATCGCTGCCCTGCTTCTGCGGGACGAACTTTCCGTTGACTAGGACTTCGACGTCACCCTTGATGTTGCACCCTGCGGGCACATCGAAGGTTTCTCCAGCCTTGACCACGTAGTCGCGTGGGCACATGGCCTGGTTGCTTGGAACTTTACTCGAGATAACGCCTTTCAGCGCTTCCGCGAGTTTTGCCTGTTGCTCCGGAGTGAAGTTCGCCCTTGCGAGAGCTCCATTCAGGTCATTGGCGTCCTTAATCTTGCCGGACTGGATGTCCGCCTTGATCTGAGCGACGCGAGCGTCGTTCATCAGAGCCGTGAGGTCGGTAGCAGAGCCTGCCGTAGCAGACGCCGTCGCGGTCGGCTTGGATGTGGTCTTCACACCCTTGTCCGAGCCTCCGCTGTTCCAGATTGCGAAGACGATGAGCAGTGCAGCTGCTGCGCCAACGGCCCAAGGAACCAAACTTCCAGCGCGCCGAGGGGCTGCGTTTACTGCCATCGTGAGATGACTAGTCGCAGTTGCTCCCGTCGCATCTGTCACAGTCACGTCAATCGTAACTGCTCCCGCTGCTGTTTTCGGAGTCCCCGAAAGGGCGCCGGTAGCGGGATCAAGCGTCAGTCCAGCCGGAAGGCCAGTGGCCGTCCAGCTGTACGGAGCAGTCCCGCCGGTTGCCGCGAGGGTTTCAGCGTATGCTGTTACCGCGGTTGCTGCCGGCAACGGACTCGTGGTCGTGATGACCAGAGGCGTTGCAAGCTGTTCCAAATTCATCGTAACCTAACCCTTCTCCGCTTTTCTTGCGGAAGCTACATGTACTTGGGTGTCGAGCCGGGTGCCACCGTTGGCGGATTGTTCGGCTGAACCTGATTCCATGGTGTGAACGGACTTGCGTTCGAACCCACTGGTACCAAGTAGTAAACCACTCCGCCGGTCGATGTCGCCGTCGCCGTGTTGGTGACGCAGTTGCCACTGTTGCAGCTTCTGCCACCATCGAGTGCGATCGCTACTCCCTGAATCTGGGCGTATTGCCCGGCTTCAAAGCGTGCGCTTCGTACTTCCATGCCCTTGTAGGCACAGAGCCTAAGACCCACCGGTGGGTTGCTGATCGAGATGTTCGGTATCTCGTTGACAGCAGTTCCAGCTCCCGGAGTCGAAGGGTACCAGCAGTTCTGGTCGTAGCCTCCTGCTCCGTTGATGATGATCCACGAGCTTGGTCCCGATGCTCCGACAGTTATCGGTCCAGCCCAACCGCTTTGCGTCGTACCCGATGGGTAGAGCGTGGGCGGCTGGTATGGCGGATACATCGGTTGCGGAACGTACGCAGGCGGTTGATAGCCTGTCCAAGAGACCATGTTGACGTAGCTACATCCGGAACCGGTGCCGCAGCCAGTGCGAAGCATCTCTGCTTGCAAGTCGCTGGGAGTCCGTCCCGAAATGCTGGCACCCCAGTACTGGGTACTACCATTGCATCCGTTGATGTTGGCGCACGTGACGATCAGCCCTGTCCAGACGTTGTTGTCGTACTGGGGCTGATTGTCCATCAAAACATCGCCGCTGACGCTACACATGTAGCTCAGGGTGAAGTTCGACCACGGGCCAGTTTGTCTGTCTCTGCAGCTTTCTGCTAGAGCCTTGCTGGGCGTTGCCGACATGACCATGAAGGCCATGAGTGCGGCGAATGCCGGTACAACCAACCATCTGATGTGTTTCATACGCTCCTTAAGAGCTTGAATTATCGACCGATAGATGAAAATCGCGAACTTCTGCTAAGGGCTTCCCCGTGCAGATGCGTTTCCCGTGCCTTTTGAGCAGGGTGGTCGCTCGCCGATGCGTCCGTAACCGAAAGTCATCTCTGACCTCCTTACTAGTCGCTATTCAATGCTCCGGGTTGACCTATAAGAATGGTGACCAAAGCCGCCAGTCTTCTCCTCGATGTATGACCAGAAAGATCACGAGTGCCGAAAGCGCTCCGATAAGGATCGCGTCAACAATCGCAGCTTCCCATTTGCCTCGAGACATGACTGCAGTCCGTTCTCCCCGCCTTAGGTTTGATTGGACACTATCAGCACCACAGTTTAGATGTCTCCATCCTTTCTTTTTCTTTTGGCGAAGCTACTTGTTTGAACGATTGCCCAAGGTGGACGCAGGAACAGCACACTTGCGTATGCCCAGATTAGTCCTGCGTACATGATCCCAATAGACTCCCAGAGGAGCAGTTCTCTTGATGAATCATATAGCGGTACGGCTGTAGCGATTTCGTACGTGAAAGCAAGTCCAAGTCCGAAGAAAGCCAAGCCGAGAACCAGGTTCCATTCCCAGTCGTTGACCAAATGCCGAATCAAGTTCTTCATTGAACTGTCCTTTCGGGACTTCATGTCGCCGTTTTCTCATCGCTTACGCGAAGTTATTCTCCACGTGGATGTTTGGTTTTCCGAGGCAAGTACACTCTGAAAGCCACCAATACCACTATGGGTGGAATGATAGCTATAATTAGCAGAAGTGCGCCAAGCCATGGAAACCATATTGCCACAGCTAGAGAAGCTACTATTGGTCTAAGAAAAACTTTCCAATGCAACTTAAGGTAATCCGTTTTCTTTTCCTTAATCTAATTTGCTAGTTAAGAACCTGATGTTAGTCTTGTGGGCGCTGGCCGCTAAATAAATAATGACCAAAGCCCACAAGACTTTTTTTCAGATTCTCTGCATGCCTTGTTAATGTGCGTGTTTTCAAATCAAAATGCCCGCAATTTGGGCATAGGAGTGGAAAACAAGGGTAGTCTATCAATTATTATAGGCTTTGTCAAGTTGTCCCAAGTTGAGTCCTATAGGTAATTATTATAAGACTTTTTGACCATTTTTAGCATTTTTAACAATAAGCTCTTGTACGAGTCATAGATTCTTGTTTGTAGAGTAGTCTAGAGATTGTGATGTAAAAGGAGGATGGAACTCCCCGGCGGTATAATCGGGAGGTGTATAATTTAGCTTCAAATTATACTATTATCTAGAAATTATATTTATGTTTACTTTTCTTTTCTGCCGAAAAAACCTTCTTCCTTCTCTTTGACAGCAAAGATAAGTAGAAACTGTTGTCACAAGTTTTGCTTCATTCGTTCAAATCTCACTCGCTCAACGGGGGAAAGTCTTCCCCCTCCACGTTCACACTTCGTTTTGCCTCGGACCTCCCCCTGCTTCGCTCATTCAATTCTCAAGAATTACTCAAAAAGGTGACGAATTAAAGGCTATTGTTTGAATTGCAAGGAAAACTATACGCTAGACGCTATTTGCTATACGCTAACTTTGTTGTAAACTATCTCTATGGATGAAAATAGGGTGCTTCTTGAAATTAAGACCTCACGCACGGGAGAAGAGACTCCTGAGGCTATGGTTCAATTTTTCTCCAGCCTCACTAATCTTAAAAAAAGAATTCTATATTTTTATCCCCTTGGAATTCCAATCAGTTTTGAAATTGGAGTCATAAGTCAGACGATTCATTTTTACATTTCAACTCCTGCGTCTCTTTCTGCATTTATTCAAAGCCAGCTTGTATCTCAATATCCAAAAGCGATTTTGATAAAAGTAAAAGATCCGTTGGAGGCAGAAGTGAATCAGGGGAGAGTGCCTGATCTTGGTCAAATGAAGCTAACCTCTGGATTTTTATATCCTATTAGAACTTATAAGGATTTCAAGGATGTGGATCCAATGAGTTCTCTTTTGGCAGTTTTATCAAAAGCTAAAGTGTCCGATTTTGCATGGATCCAGGTAATGCTTATTCCAATTTCCAGAGGATGGCAGGCAAAAGGGCATAAAGCCTCAACAGAAAAGAAAAAAGATTCGGCGGGAATAACGGTTACCAATCCATATGCCAAAGTAATTGCGGAGAAAGTAGAGCATTCAGGTTTTAAGAGTGCAATAAGACTTTTGGCAATATCTGATTCCAAGGAAAACAGTAGGCAATTTATGTTTGAGATGGCAAATAGTTTTTCCTCTTTTAATAATCCGTCGGGGAATAGTTTTATTTTCCGCAGGGCGCTTTTGTGGCAAAAAAAAAGACTTATTGCAGCCATGATAAAAAGAAGCAGGCGGTTTATGCCAACAGGACAAATCTTAAACGTAGCGGAACTTGCAACTGTTTTTCATTTTCCAACTATGAAGCTTGCCACTTTACACAACATTTCCTGGCATAAAACCATACTTTCCGAGCCTCCGGAAACACTTCCTGTCGCAGAAGGACTAACGGACGAAGAAAAAGAAGAAATTAATTTTTTTGGCAAAACAGAGTTTAAAAACAAAGAGCAGATTTTTGGAATAAGAAATGAAGACAGAAGAAAGCATATGTATATTATTGGGAAGTCAGGAACCGGAAAATCTACGCTTATTGCAAATTTAGCAGCTGATGATATGCGTAAAAAACGCGGTTTTTGTGTAATTGATCCTCATGGAGATTTATCCAGCCATCTCTTGGAATTTGTTCCATCGTACAGAGTGAATGATTTTATTTATCTTGACCCCTCAGATCCTACAAGGAGCTTTGCAATTAATCCTCTGGAAGTCGCAAATGAAAGTCAAAAAGAACTGGTTGCGTCCGGAATTGTGGCTATTTTTAAGAAACTTTATGGGACTTCCTGGGGGCCAAGACTTGAGTATCATTTAAGAAACGCGATTATTTCCGTTATGGAAATGCCTGATGCAACCCTTATGATGGTGCCTGAAGTTTTGACCAACGCAGCATTTAGGGCAAAAGTTATTGCAAATATTAAGTCACCAACGCTTAAAAGTTATTGGGTAAATGAATTTGAAAATATGACGGAAAGGCTACGCGCCGAGTCAATTTCCTCAATCCTAAACAAAGTAGGGCAGTTTACATCATCGGAGCGGATTAGAAATATTATAGGCCATCCTAAATCTACAATTGATATAGATAAAATTATGAATGAAGGTAAGATTTTAGTTCTTAATTTGTCCCAAGGGTATTTAGGAGAAGACAACGCGGCTCTTTTAGGTGCCATGATTATTACAAAAATTCAGCTTGCAGCCATGAATAGAGTTCATGTGGAAGAAGAAGACAGGCGGGATTTTTATCTTTATGTTGATGAATTTCAAAATTTTGCAACAACATCCTTTATTAAAATTCTTTCCGAGGCAAGAAAATACAGGCTCAATTTAATCTTGGCAAACCAATATATTGCACAAATTCCAGAAGATGTCAGGGCGGCAATATTTGGAAATGCAGGAAGTATGATGTCATTCTTAATAGGAGCAGAGGATGCCCGCTACATGGCACGCGAATTTGGTGAGAGATTTAAAGAAGAAGACTTACTGGCGCTTGGAAATTGGCAGGCAATACTCAAGCTATCTATTCGTGGTATGACTCAGTCGCCGTTTTTGTGTTTTACTCTTCCGCTTCCAGCAAGTATCACTCAAAACAGAGAAAAAGTGCTGAAGCTCTCCAAGGAAAGATACACTAAAGAGGTAGAAAGATAGCTACTAGCCACTAGTTGCTAGGAACTAGTTGCTTTTTGACTTTTTTCTAAGGAACCAACCAAGAATTCCACTTCCGCCAAGTAAAGGAAGCACAGCCATTTCAGGTCCTGTTGCAGGCGTAGATATCATTTTAGGAGGTAAAAGAACCGGAAGTCCGCCTTTGGTTGTAGGAATAACTATTCCTTTTTGAATACAAAGCTGGGCATTGTCCTGGCTCATTTGGCTGTTTGACACAATCTGTGCTTTTGATTGATTTGCAACACAATTTATCCCAGATCCTGCTGTTAAGGCACTGTCTGCGATAATTTGTCCTGCAATTGTGAATGTTCTTGATTCTCCTGCTACAAGGTTATTAACTTCAAAAGATAAGGTTTTGCTGGCTAAGTCAAAGCTTCCAGGTCCTGATATAAAGCTTACATATTGAGGAAAGATATCTTTTACCATTAATTTGTCAATATTGGCACTACCTGTATTTGTAACAGTAAGCTGGAAGGAAACATTTTGGCTTGCCCCAAATCTTGGGTCATTTACGGAAAGGTTATCAACGTATTGGCCATTTTTTGGGTTTTGAACCTTTTTATCTATAAGAATATTTGCAGAAGTTACGCAAGTTTGTCCGCCGCCATAAATAGGTTGGCAGTTTCCGGCTGCATAAGAAGTCCCGCTTCCTATAAGCGAGAAGATAACTGTTAAAATTAAAGATGCAATAAGTTTTTTCATATAAATTAGCCTCGTGGCTTTTCTAATCTGCTAATACTATCATACTATTATAGGCTATGTCAATGGGGTTAGATTTTTCTCTTTTCTTCCGGCGAAAGTACGCAAAGCCTCTCGCCAAGTCTAGCTCGTGCGCTCAAAAGCTCGATTATTCACTAAAAAGGTCGGACTTCGCCTTTACCTTTTTCCCACCTGGCGAGGCAGGCGGGCGTTCATCTCACTTGCTTTTTCATGCACTACGCTTCGAATCGGCGACTAGAGTAGCATCTAATTCATAATTCATAATTCGTAATTCAGAACTAGTTGCTATTTTCTGCTCTTGACAAAGGAGCAGTAGATATGGTGTAATAAGATTGCTTTTAGAGTTTTCTTCCTAAAAGAAGTTTTCCCGCAAGCAAAAGCTTAGTTCGTAATTTTAAATTCTTAATTTTTAATTTTTAATTAATTGTATGCCATATAAGAAAAAAATATTAACCAGCCTGCCGGCAGATTTGTCTGCCGAGGATATCATAGGTGTAAAGCCTGCGGTTTCAGATGAACCTGTGTTAGTGCAAGCTCCGGTCCCGGTTCAACCTTCTCGCGAGCAGTATTCTTATCAAAATCAAGCACCAACGACTGTAGTTTCTGGAATTTTAGATCTTATGCCTGAAGGGCACGGATTCTTGCGTCCTAAATTTATTCCCTCGCAACGGGATGTCTACATTTCTCAGTCTCAAATTAGAAGATTTATGCTGCGTTCCGGGGATTTAATTGAAGGACTTGGCCGTCCTCCAAAAGATACGGAGCGATATTTTGGGCTTTTGAAGGTTGAAAAAGTAAATGGAATGGAAGCGGACGCATCTATAAATAGGCCTTATTTTGACGATCTAACAGCTATATATCCTAAAAAACAGATTGTTCTAACAACCGGCAAAACTCCAATTTCAACACGAATTATAGATTTGTTCGCTCCGATTGGATTTGGACAAAGAGGAATGATTGTTTCTCCTCCAAAGGCTGGAAAAACAACAATTCTTAAAGAGTTAGCCGCTGCAGTTGCTCAAAATTTTCCAAAAGCGCATCTTATTGCCGCTTTAATTGGAGAAAGACCGGAGGAAGTTACAGATATTGGGCAATCTGTTAAGGGAGATGTTGTGTCTTCAAACTTTGATGAACCGCCAGAAGCTCAGACAAGAGTTGCTGAGATTGCATTGGATAGAGCAAAGAGACTTGTTGAGCAGGGAATAGATGTTGTTATTCTTCTTGATTCAATTACAAGGCTTGCGCGTGCCTACAACTTGGCTGTTGCACCAAGTGGCAGAACATTGTCAGGCGGATTTGATCCCGCTGCACTTTGGCCGGCAAAAAAATTCTTTGGAGCGGCAAGAAGCTGTCAGGAAGGCGGATCACTTACCATTATAGGAACAGCGCTGGTTGAAACCGGAAGCAGAATGGACGATCTTATATACGAGGAATTCAAGGGAACAGGAAACATGGAGCTTCATTTGGACAGAAAGCTGGCAGATAAAAGAGTTTTTCCTTCAATTAATATTGAGCGTTCGGGAACCCGTCAGGAAGAGCTTTTGCTTTCAGAAGAAGAGCTTAAGCAGGTTGTAACGGTTAGACGTATGCTTGATATGTTAAATCCGGATGAAAGAACCTCAATTATGATTGAGCGTCTTTCAAAAACAGAAACCAACGAAGAGTTCTTTAAGAGTCTCCAAAAAGCCTAAATTGAGTTGACTTATCAACTCAATTTTGGTAACCTGATTTCTCCCATGTTTAGAAAAAAACTATTTTTTGCCTTGTATCATTTCGCAAAGATTTCAAGTCTGGAATTTTCTTCATTTTTAAGATTTTTTAGCTTATATTTGCATAAAAAAATCATGATTTCCTCGGTCTTTTTTGAAAGCAATAAGAATGTCTTAGTAAGGCTGTTTATGGTAAAAAGAGGCCGTTATAACCGGCCTTTTCTGCATTTGGCGGTCATTGGAGTCTTAATAATTGGCGTTGCTTTGGCACCATTTTTAGCAAGTACATATCCTGTTTTTTCATCTAATGCTTCATCCAAAGCCATAGATTCTCCTGCTTCTAATCAAAGCATAATTGTTGGAGATAATGTATTCCAGACAGATATTTCCCAAAAGCCCCGGGATAAAGTTATAACTTATACTGTTGCTAGGGGAGATACTATTTCAACAATTGCCCAGAAATTTGGAGTATCAATAGATACAATAAAGTGGTTAAATGATTTAACCGGTGATGGAATTACAGTAGGGGATACGCTTCAAATTCTTCCGGTAACTGGCATAGCTCATAAGGTATCAAAAGGTGACACAGTATATTCTATTGCTAAAAAGTATGACATGGAGGCGCAGAAAATAGTTGATTTCCCATTCAATGATTTTGCAAACCCGGAGACATTTTCTTTGGTTGAGGGGCAGATTCTTGTAGTTCCAGATGGAATTAAGCCCGAAGAGCAGCCGTATATAAAGCGTCAGAAATTCATAGCGTCCGGTCCTGTCAGCATATCCTCCGCAGGATTTACATGGCCTATACGCGGCTACGTAAGTCAGTTTGCATCTTGGTATCACATGGCGCTTGATATAGCGGCGCCATATGGTTCACCAATAGTTGCAGCGAACAGCGGAACAGTATCAATCGTTAATGTCGGAACTTATGATGGTGGATACGGGAACAACGTTTATGTTGCAGGAGGCGACGGTTATAGTTCTCATTACGCACATATGTCCGCTGTTAATGTATCTGTAGGGCAGAGTGTGGTGGCAGGAAAGACAGTAATTGGATGGATGGGATTAACAGGAAGAACAACAGGGTCTCATCTTCACTTTGAAATCTCAAAAAACGGTACGCTCCAAAACCCTCTTTCATACCTACAATAAAGCTGGTAAAATAGGTAATCGGGCTTGTGGTTCAATGGTAGAACACTGCATTCGCATTGCAGAGATCCGAGTTCGATTCTCGGTAAGTCCACTCGGGCCTGTAGTACACCGGTAGTATAACTCCATGGCATGGAGTAGAAAGGGGTTCAATTCCCCTCAGGTCCACAAATACTTTTAGTCTTTAGTAAAAGCTTTAACAGTAGTTCCGCGTCCCAAGCTTAATAGACGATTGTCTCTGTCTCTTACTATAACTGCTGGATTATTTCGTTGTCTCGTACGGATTACGCCTTCTATTCTAATAATTCTTCCAATATGTTTCAGATTTGTGCCCGCTAGTTGTTTTCAGGGATGCATATTGTCATACCCGAAGCCTGTCAAAGGTAGTAGTTAATGTTGATCTGCGAAAGAAATCAAGCGGCTCAGGAAAAGATTGTGCGCGATGAGCCAATAATTTATGTTCAAGTCTATTAACTTTGTGGGGGATTCTAATCTTCGTCGGTGCTATTTTTGATGTTCTCTATCATCTGGGCTTGTTCTTTCAGAGCCTTCTCGTGGAGGTCTTCATAGACTCTCTGCCCATCTGGGAGAGTTATAATCTTTCTCTTACTTTGGTCTTGTTGTTGTTTTGCTAATATTCTTTTTTTCATATTCTGAGTTTAGGGCTTTTAACAAAATGGCCTTTAACTCATCCTTATTATGCTTAACTTCATTTAAAAAGTCAACGAAAACTACTTAGCACTGGAGGTTGCCGGTGGGGAAGGGATTTGGACAGGAGGATTTTGTGCAGGAAGCTGAGTTTGTGTCCCGGTTTGAGTTGAAGGCGCAACTCCGGAATCTATTTTTTGTTGAAGTGCCTCTATTTCTTTATTTATAGTATTAAGATTTGTTTTATCACTTGTGACCAGGTTCTTTACGGTTTGGTATTGAACAAGCGCATTCTTTAGATCTTCCTTTTGTTCAAGTACATGGCCAAGATTGTAGTAAGAGTTAGCAAGGTCGGGCTTTAAATTTATGGCTATTTGAAACTGAGTCTGAGCATTGTCCCAAAGGCCTAGCTGGTAGTAAATTCCGCCAAGGTTTATATACTCGTTAGGATTATTTGGGTCTAAATCTATTGCTTGTTGTTGGGAAGTAATAGCAAACTTGTCCGCGTTTTGTCCAAATCCAATAAGGGCTCTGTAGACAGATGAAAGATTGCTCCGATTGGCAGCAGTTTGAGGTGAAATTGTAGTTGCTTGGCGTGCCGCATTTATTGACTGTTGAGTAAGCGTTAGGACTGTTTGTTGTACTTGTGCAGATGGAGAAGACCCCTTAGGTAATTGTGAAGTCAAGGAAGTTGCCAAAGCCAAATTTGTTTGAGAGAAAATTCTGTAATATGCATCTCTGTATGGAAACATGTTAACTGCTTGTCCTTGAAGAGTGTATGTTTGGGAACCGTTATTTGCGGATGCGGCAACCAGGGATTTTTGGAAGGTTAGATCTGATATTATATATTTCCCTGAGAAAAATCCAATTATTCCTGCAAGAATTATTACAACTGCGGCGAATATAAAAGGAAGGAATTTTTCATCTCTTCTGCCCTCAGATACACTTGAAAGTGATAGAATGCCGCGTCTAAGTGTTACAAAATGAGGCTCTACGTCAAAATATTTGTGCTGATTTTTTTCAGAAAGTCCCTCACGAGCTGCATAGAGTCCCAAAAGAATAAAGAATAATGTCTGGGTTATAAAAGAGAAGGGAAGTATAAAAGCTGCCGCAACTATTAAAAGTAAAGGCTTAAAATATGTTTTTTCTTTAAATAATTTGTATAGAAGGAAGGTAAATGCGGAGAGTCCTAATATTCCGGTTGTTGCAAGAATTTCCAAAACAAAACTTGAAGAGCGGATAAATGATAAAGACCAAAGATCTTTATATTGGTTGAAAGAAACCGGCTTGAACCTTGCAAAGTCGGTGCCATAGGTTCCAAATCCGCTTCCAAACAGAAATCCCTGAGCAATGCGTCCTGTGTCTTGGGAAATTTCGGCAAATGCGGTCTGGAAGCCCGTCTGAAAAGGAAGAATAACGGGATTTTGCAATTTGAAAAGAGAAAATACTGCTACAGCCGCACCTGCAACTATAATAACAGTTGCAAGCAAGAATCCACCATCAAATATTTGTATTCTTGTCTTCTCAAAAGCTGATGTTTGGCCTGAAGTTAATCTTTTGATAAGAGGCCAGGATAAAGAAATAACAAAGCTGGAAGCTATTATAAGGTAAATTGCCTGCTCAAGTTGGGACCCCAAAGAGGTAAATGTCTGTGAATGGGTAAAGGTAAAGGGAAGCGGATAAATCTTAAAAAATGAAGCAATTCCAACAACTGCTATAACTGTGGCGCCTGTTATAAATGATGCATTTAAAAAATTAATTGATGATCTATCTTTTGCCGTATTAACTATAACAAAATATATAAAACTAGATAATAAGAATGGAACAAATGAGATAAAAGAATCAAGCCTGTTTACCGCAAAAATACTTGAAGCTAAAACCGCTATTATAAATAGTATAACCGGTAAGTCAAGGGGAGTTATTCTGAAGATTACTTTTTTTTCGCTTATGGTTTTTACCGCAAAAAGCAGAAGTACAACCAAAACGCATATTCCAATAACTATTTGTTTTGGAAAAGTGAAAGCATCTGTTGTTAGTGTTGTAACTGCAAGAGGAAATAGTAAAAGTACTATGCCTAAGATAAAAATGGAGATGTTGTTAAGGTATGAAAGAAGTTCTTTTTTACTTTCCATTTAACCAATTTATCAGAGGAAAAGTATAATGTCAAGGATAAAAAAATCTAAAGATTTTTTTAGACGCAGACCCTTGTAGATTTGCCCTTTCGACGCGGGGACGTAGCCCCGGGAGAAAGTAAGAAGTCTAGCGGGGTCAAGCATAAAAACAATTTACTATTCTTTAGAGGTTTAATCCCTAATTAATGCTGTGAATTTTGTCAGGTTATTGACAATGTCAGGATTTTCTGCCTAAATTAATCTTGACAGTCTTTTTCTAATTGAAATGAACTTCTTAAGTAATCTAGTAAATAGAATTGGTAGAAATAACCTCATAATAGTAGCAGCCATTGTGGTACTCCTTGTTGCTTTGTACTTCCTTCTTTCAGGCAAAGGAGTAAATATCTTTGCACCTAAGCCAACAACAACAGCAGTACCAACAGCAAAGCCAACTCCTACCACAGTTCCAGGAGATACAATCATGATTACCTTCACCCGTCCTGTTCCTAAGGTACTCACACTCAAAAAGGGAAGATATGTTAACTTTGCAAACTTCTCAGGAGCAAGAGTAGATATCCAGGGAGC
>CALRGR010000003.1 GCA_943357985.1 Candidatus Levybacteria bacterium GW2011_GWA1_37_16
GAAATGGGAAATAAAGATGTACTACTTCCTGATGAAAAAGAAGCAGTAATAAAAAAACTTTCAGGTGAAATGAGAGCCGCTGCAAAAGATTTAGACTTTGAAACCGCAACTTTACTGCGAGATCGCATCCGCATACTTAAGGCAAGTTAGTTTTCTTCTTATGTTGACAATCTCACTATAGCAATATATATTGGATTCAATATGTCAGAGGACGCAGCTGGAAAAGGTGAACCAGCAAATCAAACACCAAAAATCGACTACGGACAGCTTGATAGTGAGATGATCAGACAAGGAGACAGTCTTTCTGACTTCTATTATAATCAATATCCAACTGTAGAAAGACCAAGTGGGATACTCACGCCCGATGAAGAGTTGGCGCTATCATTACTAAACAGAAGAAGATTGGATAAATTTGGAGAGCTACAAGATCTTGAAGATGAATCCCAAGAACCACAGGGCGATGATTTCGAAACCTACGATAAAAGTTCTGGAACTTCTCCGAAGGATGATTTACATTCGCGTATCTATATTGCAGCTAGCAGCTATAGGGATTTCGCTGACAGAGCGAATGTAATAAGAGGCTTTGACATTGAATCTGCAACGGATAAAGACAAAAGAAACCATAATGAGACGGTCAAATTCCTAGCGGAACAAGAAAAAGAATTCAGGAAAAGAAATGCATCTCGTTCTACCTAATTCTTCTTAAAGTTTTATCTTTATCTACTTATTCTAAAATCCAGTAATGTTTTTGAGGTGTTCGATGCTTTCGATTTTAAAACCATTTATTTTTATACCTATGGCGTCAATTCTCATTTCATCGGGTAAGCCTTTGTGGGTCTGTTTGTAGAATTGAGCTGTTCTAATAAGAGGCTTTAATTTCCAAGGAGTTATTGCCTCAAAGGGAGTACCAAAATTATCGGAAGAACGGGTTTTAACCTCTACAAAAACCAACGTATTATCATGAACCGCGATTATATCTATCTCCCCATAGCCCTGACGGAAATTTCTATCAATAATTTTGTATCCTAATTTTTGGAGGAACTTACACGCGGCATCTTCACCCAATCTGGCAGTTGGATTGGCAATCTTCATCTGATTTAATTTGTTTTTCTTAAATGGTAGAGCTTTGCTCTCCTAACTCTTGTTTTTGAGTGAGCCTTAATTTCAACTTTATCAATATTTGGAGATCCTATTGGCCAGATTCTTTCAACAGCTACATTTCCAACTAATTTTCTAACCGTAAAGCTTTTGTTTTCTCCTCTTCCACGAATTCCCAAAACTATTCCTTCAAAAACCTGAATTCTCGTTTTTTCATCTTCTTTTATTTTCTGGTGAACCCTAACAAGATCGCCTGGAACAAAATCAATAGTTTTTATCACAGGGTTATTATATCTAGTTTTAGCTCTTTTTACAAGCTTCCACAAAGGCCATAAATATTGGATGGGGATTAAGCGGTCTGCTTTTATATTCCGGGTGACCTTGCGTTCCAATATAAAAAGGGTGAGCGGATTTTGGCAATTCAACAATTTCTGCAAGGTTTTCAGCTTTAGAACGGGCCGAAATTACAAGTCCTGATTTTTCAAAATCTTTAACAAATTCATCATTAAATTCATATCTGTGTCTATGTCTTTCTGCCGTAAGTCCGGTCTTTTTATCTATAAAACCATTATATTTATCATAAATTTCATATGCCCTTGTGCCTTTTTTAACAATAGCTTCCCAGGAACCAAGCCTCATTGTTCCTCCGTATGCTCTTTTCTCCATTACCTCTTTTTGTGCAGGCATTAAATGAATTACGGGATGCTTTGTAGCTTTTGAATTTTCCTCACTATTTGCATCTTTCCAACCCAAAACATCCCGGGCAAATGCAATTACACAAAGCTGCATTCCATAGCAGAGCCCAAGATATGGGATTTTATTTTTACGTGCATAAGATGCAGCCGCAATCATTCCCTCAGATCCTCTTTCCCCCCATCCAATAGGAACAATTATTCCGTCAGGTTTCCCAATAAGTTTTGCACCTTCTTTTTCAACTTTTTCCGCATCTATCCAATGGTTTTTAACCGTAACCTCTGCGGCAACCGCAGCGTGGTCTATTGCATCCAAAAGCGCAGCATAAGAGTCTTTTAGCTGATATTCTCCAGTACTAAAGTATTTTCCTATTATTGCAACTTCAATTTCCTTATTTTTTTTAGCTTTTACTCTACCTATTAACTTTTCCCATTGAACTAAATCTGGTTTTCTAATCGGCAAAGATAGTTTTCTCATTATTTTTTCTTCCATTCCTTGCTGATGAAGAACTAATGGAATTTCATAAATTGAAGAAACGTCCGGACTAGTAATAATATCCTCCGGTTTCATATTGCAAAAAAGAGCAAATCTTTCTCTTCTTCTTTGATCTATATATTTTTCTGACCTGGCAACTATGAAGTCAGGCTGAATTCCCATAGAATTTAGGGTTTTAACAGAAAGCTGTGTTGGCTTTGTCTTTGGTTCTCCTAAATGATTTGGAGTTGGAACATAACTTACATGGATATGCACAACGTCTCCGGGTTTTCTAAGTGTCAGAATACGCGAAGCTTCATAATATAAAACGTTTTGATATTCTCCTGCTGTACCACCTAATTCTATTAGAACAATCTCCGCGTCCCTTTTTTTAACAACAGCTTCAATCCTTCTAATAATCTCGTCAGTTATATGGGGAATTGCCTCAACGTCTTCACCGTTATATTCAAATCTTCTTTCTTTATCTATTACGGTTTTATAAATTCTCCCAATAGTTATAAAACTTTCAGCTTCCATGTCTTCATTTAGAAATTTCTCATAAGTTCCTATGTCCATATCTCCTTCTGTTCCGTCTTCGCAAAGGAATGGATCGCCGTGCTCTATTGGATTAATAGTACCTGCATCAATGTTTAAATAGTTTTCAAATTTTATAGGGGCTACTTTATAACCTGCTGATTTAAGTAAAAGACCAATAGATGCTGAGGTAGTACCTTTTCCGATTCCCGAAATGACTCCTCCGGAGACAAAAATGTACTTCGTAGTCTGTTTTGCCGACGAAGATCCTGAGCTTATCGAACGGATTGTTCTACTTGTTTTTGAATTATTAGATTTTGTACGGGGCACGATTAATGTTATCAAATCAAAGTAATCCCGTCAATCCCCTAATTTCTTAAAGTTTCAACAATTTCCGTTAACTCTTTAAGAGATTTTGATTCCATTATTTTTTTCCTATACTCTCCTGCATCTTTGAAATTATTGATATAAATCTTACAGAACTTTTTAAGATTGGCAAAATTTCTGGTATTTCCCCAAGTCTTTTCATAAAGCTTAATGTGTTTTAAAAACGTATCGAATCTTTCCTTGACAGAAATTTCTTCGACATTTTTCGACTTATTAAACATCCATGGATTTGCAAAAATACCACGTCCAACCATAAACCCCTCACATCTATATTTTTTATACTTCTCCTTAATTTCCTGAAACGAAATAATATCTCCGTTGCCAATTACTATTGTTTTTGGTGCGTACAAATCTCTCATTTTTATAATTTTAGGCATAAGCTCCCAATGAGCGGGAGTTTTTGAGAGTTCTCCGACAGTTCGTAAATGAATACTCAATGCTGCCAAATCCTGTTTGAGCAAAAACCCTATCCAATCCTCAATACTTTCATTTGCAAATCCAATTCTGGTTTTAACACTTACGGGCAGTCCACCCGCGCCATCTTTTGTTGCTTTGATAATTTCTGCAGCAAGTTTTGGATTTTTAATTAATCCCGAACAACCTCCGCCTTTTATAATATCTGCTATTGGGCACCCCATATTTATATCTATTCCGGAAAACCGCAATTTCTTTATATATTTTGCGGTCTCATAGAAATCTTTTGGATTTGCTCCCCAAATTTGCGCAACAATAGGTTCTTCGTTTGGTTTAAACATTAATCTACCTTCAAGCTTCTTTTTTCCTTTTGATTGCAGACCATCGCATGAAGTAAATTCAGTAAATAAAACATCTGGCTTACCAAACTTCACAATCATTTGTCTAAATACAAAATCAGTTACTCCGTCCAAAGGTGCCAATACTGTAAATGGCCTAGGAAGTTCCAACCAGAAATTCTTCATGGGGCTATTTATTTTCGAGGTATTTCTTAAGAGGGCCTAAATAGAATTTTTTCCATCCGTCTGAAATTTTCTTTTCTTCATAATCAGGAATAATGTCATGAAGTAGTGTTAATTTAGTCGTATTGCCTTTTTCTTCAAGCAGGAAAGTAACAATTGAAGGCTCATCCCATTTCCCGCCGTACCATTCCTGCTTCAACTTCTGAAGACGATCAACTTCTATATTCTTGCCAAAAATATCTGCACCCCAAAGCGAAAATCTTTTTCCCATCTCATCGCTCATCCTTGAGGGACCACCACCCCAAGCATCAATATAAACTGGATTTGTGAGTGCTTGCCAAACTTCTTCCACAGAGGCATTTATCTTGTAACTTTGCTTTATTGATTTCACGGCCTTCATTTTACCACAAATCCGGCAATATAGATAGTCTTTAAGAGTATGTGAGGATAATTTTCTTGAGCGATGGAAGGGAATCGAACCCTCAACCTTCTCCTTGGGAAGGAGACGTTCTACCATTGAACTACCATCGCAACAAAAAGAGTATACCAAAACTCATTTCTAGTAGCTAGGAACTAGTAGCTAAATTGCCGGGGTATCTTAAAAACGTTTCCTAAGAATATAAGAGAAGGGTTTTCTAAATTATTTGCTTTCACAATTTCCGGATATCGGAATCCGTCTCCATAAGCCCTCACTGCAATGCTCCAAAGATTATCTCCCTTAACTACGGTATATGTATCCAAAAGTATTGCCCCTTCGGCTTGTGTGGTTATTACCTGAGGAGCAATTTCATCTCCAGGAATTATTGGCTTAACATTTAAAATATTCAACTGCTGCCCAACAAAAATTAATCCGGGATTTGAAATGTTATTTGCTTTTGCAATATCCGTCCAGTTGTATCCCGATCCATAAACTTTTTCAGATATAGTCCACAAGCTGTCTCCTGACATTACCGTATATTTTTCCAGCAAGTTAGAATTTAAAACCTCTGGAACAGACAAGACAGTACGTGTTGAGCTTACCTCTTTATCTGCATTTTGAACTTTAGTGATTCTTAAGAGCGAAAAACCAACCAATGCAATTATAAATACAACCAAAACACCAAGAAGCAAGCTTATATAGGATTCGTTCAACCTAAAATAAGAAAAAAACTCTTGTGACTTGACAGGTTTTTTCTTTGTCATATTCTTAGGCAGGGGCTTGGGCAGATTATGAGCTTGGCGGGATGGACGAGACTCGAACTCGCGACCTCCTCCGTGACAGGGAGGCGCTCTAACCAACTGAGCTACCACCCCAAGTTGCTAAGTGCTCCTTCCAATCCTAACAAATAATTGAATTCTAGTCAATGGTTTGGTATGATTTCTTTCGCATGAGCAACCTTGAAATAATTAATCTTTTTAGAAACGTCGCAGCTGCTTATTCCATAAAAAACGAGTATAAATTTAAATTTCAAATAATTGCGTATCTTAAAGCAGCAGAGGCAATAGAACACTCAAGCACAGAACTCAAAACCCTATTCGAGCAAGGAAAGCTCCAAAATATACCGGGCATTGGTCCAACAATAAAGGACAGACTGGAAGAACTTTTTAGAACAGGTAAAGTCAAGCATTTTGAGGAAGTACTTTCGGACATTTCTCCTGCAGTCTTTCCTCTTCTTGATATTCCTTCCTTTGGTCCAAAAAAAGCAAGCAAACTTGTTTCGCACTTCAAACTACATGATCCAAAAACCGCAATTGAAGATATAAAAACACTAGCTTTAGAAGATAAAATTTCTATTCTTGAAGGGTTTGGAGAAAAATCCCAATCAGACATACTACGGGCAATAAGCGAATATGGCAAAGGCACAACCAAAAGCAGCAGAATGGTGTTATCTTATGCGTTTACCCTGGCCCAAGAAGTAATTATTTATCTTAAAAAACACAAAGATGTTATTGAGGCAGAAACACTAGGAAGCTTGAGGCGCATGAATTCAACTATTGGTGATGTAGACATTGCTGTAGCTTCTAAAAATACAAAAGCCGTTTTAGAGTACTTCGTTGCTTTTCCGGGCAAAGAAAGAATTATTGAAAAAGGCCCAACTACAGCTTCTATCCTTATTGGAGGAGGTAAGCACGTTGATCTCCTTGCTCTACCCCCACAGCAATTCGGATCTATGCTCCAGCATTTTACAGGCTCAAAGAACCACAATGTAGCTTTAAGAGAATATTCTCTCAAAAGACACATGTCCCTATCTGAAAGAGGAATTAAACTTCTTAGTGAAAAAGGATCCCCGCTTGTAGAATTTACTTCTGAAGAAAAGTTTTATAAATATCTCGGACTTGACTGGATTCCTCCTGAAATCAGAGAGAATGAAGGAGAAATAGAGGCTGCGCTAAAACATAATCTTCCCGACTTGGTTAAAATTGGAGATATAAGGGGAGATTTGCATATTCACACAAATTATCCAATCGACTCAAGTCATGATTACGGAATTTCCTCAATGCAAGAAATGATAAATAGAGCTAAAGAATTAAAATACGAATATATAGGACTTTCAGATCACAATCCAAGTATCGGAAATCATACAAAGAATGAACTTTATTCAATACTTTCAAAAAGAAAAAGTATAATTGATAGTATAAAAAAGAGTAATAAAAGTATTCGAGTAATAAATCTACTTGAAATGGACATTCTAGCCTCGGGGGAGTTAGCAATAGACAATAAAACCCTTGAGCTGGTAGATGCGCTAATAGTTTCAATCCACAGCTCTTTCTCTACCAACAAGGAAGATATGACAAGGAGAGTCCTTGCAGGATTGTCTAATCCAAAAGCTAAAATCCTAGCCCATCCAACAGGAAGACTTCTTAACTTAAGAGCTGGATACGAACTTGACTGGAATAGAATATTTGATTTTTGTGTTAAAAACAATAAAGCTTTGGAGATAAATGCTTGGCCAGAAAGACTTGATTTGTCTGATGGACTCGTAAAGCAAGCAAAAGAAGCAGGGGTAAAATTTGTTATAAACACAGATAGTCACGCAATATCTCATATGGACAATATGTTCTACGGGGTGTCTGTTGCAAGACGAGGCTGGACAGAGAAGAAAGATATCCTAAATACCTTACCTGCCAATAAATTCGTTGAGTGGATTACATCTTAAATAAGTGATATACTATAAAATATGAACAGCATATGGATAGTAGCAGGAGTAGTATCATTGATAGCTATTTATCTCCTTACCATATATAACGGCCTCGTTTCGGCTAAGGTAAAGATTTCCGAAGCGTTTTCCCACATAGACGTACAGCTTAAAAGAAGAGTTGATCTTATTCCAAATTTAATTGAATCCGTAAAAGGATATGTTAAACATGAGAAAGAAGTTCTAGAAAAAGTTACTGCAGCAAGAACCTCACTTATGCAAGCAAAAAGTCCTCATGAAAAAGCAAAATCAGACAACATGCTTACAGACACACTTAAATCTCTTTTTGCTGTAGCAGAAAACTATCCGACGCTTAAAGCAAATGAAAATTTCATTAAACTCCAGGATGAGCTTTCTGACACAGAAAATAAAATTGCCTACAGCCGCCAGTTCTATAATTCAACAGTTATGGACTTTAATACCAAAATACAAATTTTCCCAAATATGATTGTCGCTAGTCTTCTTGCTTTTAAGGCTGCGGAGTTTTTTCAAATTGAAGAAGACGAAAAGAAACCAATAAAAGTTTCTTTCTAGGCTTGCCCTATGAACATCTATTCCTCTATTTCTCAGAATAAATTCAAAACGTGGTTAATAATGTTACTGTTTGTAATTTTTATAGTCACCGTCATCTATATTTTCGGCAAAGCATCAGGCTATGGACTTTCCTTCGTTGGATTTGGCCTTATTTTCGCCGGACTTGTAAGTCTTGGCAGTTACTACTATTCCGACAAATTAGTTCTGGCTATATCAGGAGCAAAGAAGCTTAAAAAAGAAGATAGTCCCAATCTGTTCAAAATCATAGAAAATTTAAGTATAGGTGACGGCCTTCCAATGCCTCAAATTTATATGACAAATGATGCCTCTCCTAATGCCTTTGCAACTGGCCGTGATCCAAAACATGCAGTAGTTTGTGTAACAACAGGTCTTCTTGAAAAGCTAAATAAAACCGAGGTTGAAGGAGTGTTGGCTCACGAACTTTCTCATATCAAAAACTATGATACCAGACTTATGGCAGTTGTGGCAATTCTAGTGGGATTTATAGCAATTGCGGCCGACTTTTTCATGCGTAGTCTTTGGTTTGGCGGCATGAGAGATAATGACAGACAAGGTAGCGGAAACTCTCAATTCATATTTCTTGCAATTGGAATTGCTTTTGCAATACTTTCCCCTCTAGTTGCAACTCTAATTCAGCTTGCAGTTTCAAGAAAAAGAGAGTTTCTGGCGGACGCGTCCGGCGCGCTTTTAACTAGATATCCCGAGGGCCTAGCATCTGCACTTGAAAAGCTAGCTGCTGACAAAACGCCCATGAAACACGCAAGCAATGCAACGGCCCACCTTTATATTGAAAACCCATTCAATGATAAGAAAAAAACAACATGGTTTGCAGGACTTTTCAATACTCATCCTCCGATTGAAGAACGCATTAGAATCCTCCGCTCAATGTAAAATGCTACAAACACTTTCCATACTTGCTGGAAAAACTGTTTCGCTTATTAGTAAATTATTGAACAGGAGTGGTTCTACTTGGCCTGGACATGCCGCATTTGGCCTCGATTCCAACATAGTTAAGAAGTTAACGAGAACTAATCCAAAGCTAAGGATTGTTTTAGTTGCAGGCACAAATGGCAAGACGACTACTTCTAAGATGCTTTCTGAAATCCTGGAAGCAAACGGCAAGAAAGTCTTTAGAAATGAAGAAGGCGCCAACTTGTTAAATGGGATAGCTTCAAGTCTTATTTCTCATTCGAACTTGCTAGGGAAAATTAATTTCGATACTGCAATTTTTGAAGTTGATGAAAATTCCCTATCGATTATTCTTGAAAATACAAAGCCTTACGCAGTTATTCTTTTGAACCTATTTAGGGATCAATTAGATAGATACGGAGAAGTAAATATTATTGCTGAAAAGTGGAAAAAGGCACTGGAAAATCTTCCAAAAGAAACTTTTCTTATTTCAAATGGCGATGACCCAATGCTTTCCTACATAAGTGCCAAATCCGGGACAGAAAATTATTATTTTGGCCTACCGAAGAAAATAAATTCGAGCACAGGGTCGGACCCTCTACAATCAGATGTGGACTTTTTATACTGTCCACATTGTTCTACAAAATTAGAATTTGAAAGCAGAATTTATTCCCATTTGGGAAAATTTAAATGTCCAAAATGCAATTTTACAAACCCATTAATTTACTCATTCGACACCTTGTCAAATCCTCTGCTTGGAGAGTACAACCGATACAATATCAACGCTGCAGCGCTACTTTTAACAGAGGGGTTTGGTGTTGGCTTGGATGCAATTGAGATGTCTTTGCAAAACTTTACTCCGGCCTTTGGAAGACAAGAAAAAATAAAATATAAAAATAAGGACGTCTTTGTCATGCTCTCCAAAAACCCCGCAAGCTTTAATCAATCTATTCAGGCAATCTTAGGAAAAGAAAAATCCCCCAATGTTTTACTTGTATTAAACGACAGAATTCCTGACGGACGCGACGTCTCATGGATCTGGGATATAGATACAGATGAGTTATCGAGAAAAGCAAGTTCAATAACAATTTCCGGAGAAAGATGCTTTGATATGGGACTAAGACTTAAATACTCGGAAGGAAAATTTGAGATTAGAGAAAATTTGGAGCAAGCAATTAATTACGCAATTTCAAAGCTAAAAACAGGTCATACTCTTTATATTCTCCCAACTTATTCGGCAATGCTTGATACAAGAAAAATCTTAACCGGAAGGAGCATCCTTTAACTAAACGCTATACGCTATGAACTATACGCTAAAAATTGGTTGGCTATACCCGGATTTAATGAATACTTATGGCGATAGAGGAAACATTTTAGTTCTTCAAAAAAGATGTCAGTGGAGAAATATAGATGTTGAAATAAAACACCTTGACGTTGGATTTTTGGATACTGAGCTCAAAGCCTGCGATATCCTATTTATGGGCGGTGCGCAGGATACCCAACAAATGATCGTTTCCCATGACTTTAGCGCTAACAAGACTACTCTGCTAAAAGAGCTAGTAGAGGCCGGAACACCCGGACTTTTCATTTGCGGAGCTTATCAGTTTTTAGGACAATATTATAAAGAAGCAGATGGCACCAAAATCCCCGGACTCTCCATACTTGACCTTTACACCGAGCATCCCGGAAATAATCGTAAAAGGCTTATCGGCAACATAATCATAAAAGTTAATAGTCAATGGTCACTAGTTGATAGAAATAAACCCATAACCAATAAACCATCAACCATAAGCTATTTAGTCGGTTTTGAAAACCATGGAGGAATGACTTATCTTGCTGATAAGAGCCTCTCTTTTGGCAAAGTTATCAAAGGCTTTGGAAATAATGGGAGGGATGAAACAGAAGGGATAATGTATAAAAACTCAATAGGCACGTACCTTCATGGCCCAATTCTTCCAAAAAATCCAAAACTAGCAGATTTTCTCATCCAAAAAGCTTTAACGAAAAAGTATGGAAAAGTGAAATTAGAAAAGCTCGACGACACACTGGAAAACAAAGCCCGAAGTGTCATTGCTAAGAGACTTGGCACTGCGTTATAATTACCGCATGAAAATAAATGTTCCTCATATTGCAAAACTGGCAAATCTTACAATTTCCCCGCAGGAAGAAAGTAAACTCGAAAAGCAGCTGACCGAAATTTTAACTTATGTAGAAAAACTTAAGGAAGTTAACCTGCCTGCCGGCAAGGCAGGTACCTCCGGAGCTGAGGAAACTTCACAAGTTACAGGGCTTGAAAATATAACTCGCGAAGACATAGCTAAGGACTGCGAGCTAACTCAACAAGAAGCAATCTCCGGATCCAAATCTACTCACAACGGACTTTTTAAAGTAAAAGGAATATTAGTAGCGACTAGTGAATAGCGTTTAGCGTATAGTTATGAATTTAAATCAATTAACAATTGCAGAAGCAATAAAAGAACTAAAAGAAAAAAAGTTTTCCTCGATCGATATCACAAAAGCTTGCCTTGAGCAAATTAAAAAACACAATTATGAGATTAATGCTTTTATAACAGTTGATGAAAAAGGAGCACTTGAGCAAGCAAAGATTGCAGACAAATTAGCCTCGCAAGGGGAGACCTGGGAGGCTAAACCTTTACTTGGAATTCCAATTGCCCTTAAAGATATTTTTTTGACAAAAGGGCTAAAGACTACTGCCGCCTCCAAGGTTCTGGAAAACTATATTCCACAATATGACGCAACAGTTACTAAAAAACTAAAAGATGCCGGAGCTGTAATACTCGGAAAAACAAATCTTGATGCGTGGGCACATGGTTCAAGCGGAGAGAATTCCGACTTTGGTGCGACCAAAAACCCATGGAATAAAGAATACGTTCCTGGAGGCTCTAGCAGCGGCTCTGCTGCTTCTTTGGCTGCAGACATGTGTCTTGCATCAACAGGAACCGACACAGGCGGCTCTATAAGGCTACCTGCAAGCTTCAACAATCTCGTAGGGCTAAAACCAACTTACGGCAGAGTTAGCCGTTATGGAATTATTGCCATGGCATCATCCCTTGACACAATAGGACATTTTACAAAAACAGTTGAAGACTCAGCTATTCTTTTAAACGTTACTGCAGGTTCGGACCCTCTTGATGCGACGACCCCTGGGGTTGAGCCTCAAGATTATACAAAAAGCATTGGAAAAGGAGTAAAAGGATTAAAAATTGGAGTTCCAAAAGAATACTTTACTGGGGGACTCGATAGTGCAATAAAAGACAAAGTCGAAACAGCAATAAAAAAACTCGAAGAACTTGGAGTTGAAATCGTTGAAATCTCTCTTCCAAATACTGAATACGCAGTTTCGGTTTATTACATTATTATGTCTTCCGAAGTTTCGTCTAATTTAGCAAGATACGATGGTATCCGATTTGGCAATGATCGTTCGAGCTTTGGTGAGGAAGCGAAAAGAAGAATAATGCTGGGAACATTTACATTGTCTACAGGCTACTACGACGCTTACTACAAAAAAGCTATGCAAGTTAGGACTTTAATAAAGCAAGACTTTGATAAAGCTTTTGAAAAAGTAGATGCAATTATTTCTCCAGTATCCCCTACGGCTCCATGGAAACTTGGAGAAAAAGTTAATGATCCGCTGAAAATGTATTTGTCTGATATTTTTACAGTCACTGCAAATTTAGCCGGAATTCCAGGACTTTCTGTCCCCGCAGGTTTTATCCGTTCGGCGAGCTCAGGACAAGCAGAATTGCCGGTAGGTATCCAAATATTAGGACCTCAGTTTTCTGAGGAGAAACTATTTCAAATTGGAAACGCATACGAAAAATCAACAGATTTTTATAAACAAAAACCAACATTATGAAACCCATCATTGGACTTGAAGTACACGTAGAGTTAAAAACCAAGAGCAAAATGTTTTGCGGCTGCTCTGCGAATTATTTTGGACAGAAACCTAATAGCCATACTTGTCCTGTCTGTTTAGGTCTTCCCGGAGCTTTGCCCGTTCCAAACAAACAAGCAATTGACTGGTGTATAAAAATAGGGTCGTCTTTAAACTGTGAGATAAGCTCTTTTTCTAAATTCGATAGAAAAAATTATTTCTACCCCGACCTTTCCAAAGGCTACCAAATAAGCCAATACGACAAACCTTTCTGTGAGAATGGCGAAATTATTTTATCGAATAACAAAAGGATCAGGATTAGAAGAGTTCACATGGAAGAAGACACAGCCAAATTGATACATCAATTTGAAACTCAAAACTCAAAAGTCAAAAGTCAAAATTACTCACTGGTTGATTTCAACAGAAGCGGCGTTCCACTTGTAGAAATAGTTACGGAGCCTGATTTTGAAAACGCAACAGAAGTTAAAGAATACTTGCAGAAACTTCAACAAATTGTCCGCTATTTAGAAGTTTCCAACGCGGATATGGAAAAAGGAGATATGAGATTAGAACCAAATATTTCCCTCTCTCCCGATGGAAACCTACCGAATTACAAAGTTGAGGTAAAAAACATAAATTCATTTAGCTTTGTAGAAAAAGCAATTAATTTTGAAATTAAAAGGCAAGGCGAACTTTTAGATAAAGGTGAAACTCCTGCACAGGAAACCAGAGGCTGGGATGAAAAAAGCCAAGGAACAAAATCACAAAGACTAAAAGAAGAAGCTAATGATTATAGGTACTTCCCAGAGCCCGACATCCCTCCGATTAAATTTTCTGACTTAGAAATAGAAACAATAAAAGGTAGCATGCCAGAACTTCCCCAGCAAAAATTGGAAAGATTCCAAAGTGAATTTATCCTACCCCATTACGACTCGGAGATCATAACAAGAGATAAAGTCTTGGCTGATTATTTTGAAGAGACAGTCGAAGTTGGCAAAAAGCATAACATTACACCAAAACAGATTGCAAACACGATTATTAATAAGAAAATTAATATCGGAGAAGTTTTGCCTGCAAAACTTATCGAAACGATATTGGAAAGTGGAAAGATTGAGGAAATGTCTGCTGAAAAACTGGAAGAAAACATATCGGAAGTACTTATAGAAAACCAAAAAGCTGTAGATGAATATAAGGGTGGAAAAGAGAATGCTCTTAAGTTTTTGCTAGGACAAACTATGAAAAAAATAGGTAAAAAGGTCGATTCAAGCGCAGTAAAAAATGCTATACTAGAAAAGCTAAAATAATAAGGAGAGCTTGCTCTCGAAACTATGACAGACTTCGTTCACCTACACAACCACAGCGAATATTCTCTACTTGATGGATTGTCAAAAATAAAAGCAATGGTACAAAGAGCCAAAGAGCTTGATATGAAAGCTCTTGCCATTACAGATCATGGCAATATGTATGGAACTATAGTATTTTTTAAAGCATGCAAAGAAGCGGGAATAAAACCAATCATCGGTTGTGAAATTTATATAAGCAAAAGAGCAAAGGAAAATAAGGAAGCAGGAATAGATTCAGACTCAAACCACTTAATACTTCTGGCAAAAGACATGAAAGGCTATAAAAATCTGATGAAAATAGTATCCGAAGCACAACTAGATGGATATTATTACAAACCAAGAACAGACGAAAGTCTTCTTGAAAAATATCATGAGGGATTAATTTGTCTTTCGGCTTGTGTAAATGGATATGTTTCAGAACCGCTAATAGAAGGGAAAGAAGATGAAGCAATAAGAAGAGCAAAGAAACTTTCTGAAATTTTTGGAGAAGGAAATTTTTACTTAGAACTCCAAAAACATCTAAACGTTAAAAAACAAGATCCGCTAAACGAAAAGCTGGTTGAGATGTCAAAAAAACTGGGGATTCCGCTGGTTGCAACAAATGACAATCACTATGTTTACAGTAGCGATGCTCAGGCACAGGAAATACTGCTTTGTATTCAAACGCAAACAACAATAGATACCCCAAACAGAAGACTTTCTATGATTGACTCTCCTGATTTTTATATGAAAAGCAAAGAAGAAATGACAGGCCTTTTCTTGCAAACTCCGGAAGCTTTGGAAAACACATCAAAAATAGCAGATATGTGCAACTTGGAACTTACACTTGGAAAATGGACAATGCCAAAATTTGCAGTACCGGACGGAAAAACTTCAAGCGAATACATAAAAGAGCTTGTTGATAAAGGACTTGTTGAAAGGTACGGGCAGATAACGCCAACGATAAGAGAAAGAGCTGACTACGAGCTTTCAATTATTCTAAATAAAGGTTACGAGACATACATTCTGATTGTTGCGGATTTTGTTAATTGGGCAAAAGACAGAGGCATTACAGTCGGGCCAGGAAGAGGATCTGCAGCGGGAGCTATTGTTTGCTACTCACTGAGAATCACTGACGTTGACCCACTTTACTTTAAGTTACCATTTGAAAGATTTCTAAACCCGGATAGACCTTCCGCTCCTGATATTGATCTTGATTTTGCAGACAACAGAAGAGATGAGGTAATAGATTACGTTACCAAAAAATATGGGAGAGATAAGGTAGCACAGATTATAACATTTGGAACTATGGAAGCTAGAGGCTCGGTCAGAGATGCAGGAAGAGCTTTGGGCATGCCCTATTCCGTTCCGGATAGGATTTCAAAAATGATTCCACCAGGCTGGCAAGGACACGCAATGACTCTTGAAACAGCCTTGGAACAAAGTTCGGATTTAAAAATGGCTTACGACGGTGAACCGGAAACAAAAAGGCTCCTAGATCTTGCTATGAAGCTTGAGGGAGTTTCCCGCCACGCCTCAGTACATGCAGCCGGTGTTGTTATTGCAGACAAAGATATTACCGAATATACACCACTACAACGGGAGCCTAACGGTGAAAAAATAATTACACAATACGACATGTATTCAATTGGAGAAGACGGTGTTGGGCTTTTAAAAATGGACTTCTTAGGACTTAGAAACCTTACAATCATTCAAGAAACTCTAAGATTTATAAAAGAAAATAAAGACGAAACTGTAGATTTTTCAACTCTTGGGTTTGAAGATGTAAAAACATATAGCCTTTTAGCCTCCGGTGAAACGACCGGAATTTTCCAGCTTGAGTCACCGGGAATGAGGAGATACATAAAAGACCTTAAGCCAACAACAATATTTGACGTTATGGCAATGGTTGCTCTTTACCGCCCTGGTCCAATGCAAAATATTCCAGAGTTTGTAAAAAGAAAGCATAACCCGGCCTTTATTGATTTTCCGGATGAAAGATTAAAAGATATCCTGTCTCAATCCTATGGAATTCTTACTTTTCAAGATGACGTTATGCTTATCTCCATTGCAATTGCCGGCTATTCATGGCTTGATGCCGACAAATTTAGAAAAGCTATGGGGAAAAAAATTCCTTCAGAAATGAAAAAACAGCACGATATATTTGTGAAAGGCGCCATAAAAAACGGACTAACAGAAAAAAAGGCAGAAGAAATGTTTAACCTTATAGCACCTTTTGCAGGATATGGATTCAATAAAGCTCATGCAGCCTGTTATGCAACAATTGCCTTTAGAACGGGCTATCTAAAAGCACACTATTCTGTTGAATTTATGACAGCCCTTCTTACTGCCGAATCAAGAGGAAGCACGGGACCCACTAAAAATGAAAAGCTTGCTCAGGCAGTTGCCGAATGCAAAAGACTTAATGTCTCCGTTCTTCCACCAGACATAAATAAATCTAGGAGTGATTTTACAATTGAAGAAAATTCAAAAATAAGATTTGGTCTTTCTGCAATAAAGAACGTTGGAGGAGCTGCTATTCAAACAATTCTGGAGGGAGGACAAAGAGGACCCTTTAAGAGCTTTGAAGACTTTTGCTTACGGGTGAATTTAAGCACTGTAAATAAAAAAACCATAGAAAGCCTTATTAAAGCAGGCGCCATGGATCAATTTGGAAATAGAGCAAGTCTTTTAATTACTGCTCCTGAAATAATTGACAACGTCCAAAAAAAGAAAAAACAGGAACAGGAAGGACAGTCTACTCTTTTTGGAGATTCAGGCCAATCTCATGAAATCAAAAAAAATACTCAAGACGACATAAAGGATTTTTCTACAGATGAAAAACTATCTTTTGAAAAAGAATTTTTAGGATTTTATCTTACATCTCACCCATTTATGAATGAGCTCTTATCAATTAGATCAATTATTACGCATGAGATAGATTTTGTTGAGGAAGAGACAGAAGGCAAGAAAGTGACAATTGGAGGAATTATTGAAGCAACAAGAAGAATATTTACAAAGAAAAACGGAAACGAAATGGCATTTGTAACGATTGGCAATGAAAAGGGAATTGTAATTGAGTGTGTTGTTTTTCCAAAAATATTTTCGGAATATAAACACCTCTTAAATATGGACACAGTCGTAATAATTGAAGGGAAAATAGACATAAACAATGATAAATCCGTAATAATTGTGGAAAAAATTTCTCCAGTAAAAGCCTTTAATCTGACCTAACAACAAAACTGCTCTTTTCCTGCTTGACACATATATAGTTTAGCCTTAATATAAAAGGAATGGTTACATTTTCTTCTGAATCAATTTTTCACCTCGGTTTTTTCAATGTTACCAATACAATTCTCAATACCCTTCTGGTAGACGCTATAATTCTTGGGCTTGTTTTTTTCATTGCTAAAAACCTTTCCAAAATTCCTAACCTTTTCCAGAGCGGCGTAGAGCTAACGGTTGAATGGTTCTACAACTTAACAGAAACGATAGCAGAAGAAAATACTAAAAAAATATTTCCTTTTTTTATGACTTTTTTTCTTTTCATTCTAGTTGCAAATTGGAGCGGACTTATTCCCGGTGTTGGCAGCATCGGGTTTTTTGAAGAAGGTAAGCTTGTTCCCCTTTTCCGCGGAACTACTTCAGATTTCAATACAACGCTAGCGCTTGCTTTAATATCCGCCCTAGCCACTCATACAATGAGTATCGGAACTATTGGTATTAAAAGTTACCTTAGTCGTTATTTTTCCTTAAACCCGATAAATCTATTTATAGGACTGCTTGAAATAATTTCTGAGTTTACAAAGGTCATCTCTCTTTCATTCCGTCTTTTTGGAAATATCTTTGCGGGAGAAATTGTTCTCATAACTGTTTCGGGAATTTTTGCATTTCTCTTCCCTATTCCATTCCTCTTACTTGAAATAATCGTTGGACTGGTCCAGGCCCTGGTTTTTTCAATGCTTACAATGGTGTTCATGGCGGTATTGTCAACGCCACATGGTGAGCATGCTAAGGAGGTGAGTCACTAATGGATTTTTCAATTTCTGGAGGGTTAATCGTTGCCATAGGAGGTATTATGCCAGCTTTGGCAATCGGGCTCATAGGAGCCAAAGCAATGGAGTCTATAGGAAGAAATCCTGAATCTTCAGCTAAAATATTACCTGCAATGCTTTTAGGAATGGCTTTCGCGGAAGCTATCGCAATTTACTCGTTAATTCTGGCCTTTATAAAGTAAGAATTTTTATATGGAGCTATTAGAAAAATTTGGATTTGATCCTGTGCTTTTAATTGCTCAGGTAATAAACTTTTTGATAATTTTATATGTTTTAAAAAGGTTTTTGTATAAGCCTATTTTAGACATGCTCAAAAAAAGAGAAGAAACTGTTAAAGAAGGCCTTAAGCAAGCGGAAGAAGCAAGGCTGCTACTTGAAAGCACGCAGGAAAAGGAAAAAGTAATAATTAAAAAGGCCAGACTTGCCGCAGAACAAATGATAAAAGACGCTAAAACACAAGCTCAAGAAGAAGCAAAGCTTATAGAAGAGACTTCTAAAAAACAGGCAGCAAGACTAATTGAAGACGCACAAAGACAAATAGAATTGTCCGAAAACGAAACAGAGAAGAAGCTGGCAACATATGTAAGCCGGCTGGCAATAGAACTATTAACTAAATCAAGCAAGGAACTTTTTTCCGAAAAAGAACAGAAAGAGATTTCGCAAAACGCCATAAAACACATAAAACAATAATATGATAAAAAAACAAGTTGAAAAATTGGCTTTATTAAGCTATGTAGGAAATAACCTTGATAATAAAAAGGCTGAGAAAATAACTAGTTCTATGTCAAGAAGTGATCTAAAAATGTACATAGAAGCTTTGAAAAATTGGGAAAGAAAGCAAAGAATAGAAATTCTGATACCGGATGAAGGATACAAAAAGAATTTGAAACTGAATATGATCAAAAAAATATTTCCCAAAAAAGAAATTAGATACTCTGTTGACTCATCGCTTATTACAGGAATTAGAATAGTGAGCCAAGACTTAGTTTATGATTTTAATTTAAAAAATACACTTGAAGACATAGTTGAGCACATTAGAAAACAATATGATTAACAGCGACAAAATAATAGAAAGATTAGAAAAAGGACTGATGACATTTTCATCAGACACAAAAATGCAGTCTGTGGGAAAGATTGAAAAAAATACAGATGGCATTATTGTTGCCTCCGGACTCTACAAAGCAGAAATGGGAGAAGAGGTAATCTTCCAAGACGGCGCAAGGGGAATTGTTCTTAATTTGGATGAAGACTATGTATCTATAGCGCTTCTTACGGGAGGAGAAAACCTAGAAGAAGGAACAACGATTAAAACAACAGGCAAGATGATAGGCGTTAATGCATCAGAAGATTTACTGGGGAGAGTTATAAGCCCTCTGGGAGAGCCTCTAGACAGCAAAGCAAAAGTAAAACAAGGAAAACTTATGCCAATTGAAAAAATTGCGGCAGGAGTTGTAGAAAGGGAACCAGTAAACACTCCTCTTAAAACCGGAATTAAGGCAATTGACGCTATGATTCCAATTGGCCGCGGACAAAGAGAACTTATTATTGGCGACAGAGGCTTAGGAAAAACTGCAATCGCAATTGACACCATAATTAACCAAAAGCAAAATAAAAAGCCCGTAATTTGTATTTACGTTGCTATTGGCCAAAAACAAAGCTCAATTGCACAAGTTATTGACAAATTAACCCAGACCGGCGCCATGGAATACACAATAGTAGTTGTTGCATCCGCTTCTAACCATGCCTCTCTTCAATATCTTGCTCCATATGCTGGATGTGCCATAGCCGAATATTTTATGGAAAAGGGACAAGATGTATTAATTGTCTATGATGATCTTACAAAACATGCATGGGCATACAGACAAATTTCCTTAGTATTAAGACGCCCTGCCGGACGAGAGGCATATCCCGGCGACATCTTCTATCTTCACAGCAGGCTACTGGAAAGAGCAGTAAAGCTTAACGCAAAAAATGGTGGCGGATCTATCACCGCCTTACCAATAATTGAAACTCAGGCAAGCGACATCGCAGCATATATTCCAACAAATGTTATTTCTATTACAGATGGCCAAATTTACCTTCAAAATGATCTTTTCAATAGCGGTATAAGACCGGCAATTAACGTTGGCAATTCAGTTTCAAGAGTTGGCAACTCCGCATTAACAGCAGCAATGAAATCTATTGCAGGGAGAACAAGATTAGAACTTGCCCAGTATGCAGAACTTGCAGCATTTGCTCAATTTGGAAGCGAATTAGATCAAGCAACGCAAGAACAACTAGAAAGAGGAAAAAGAACAACCGAAATTCTTAAACAACCTCAATATAATCCTTTAACTGAACCTTTTGAAATACTAAGTATTTTTGCAGTAACAAATGGCCTTATGAATGACGTTCCCATTGAGAATTTTGCAAAATTTGAAACAGCATATCATACATATATGGATAAGAATCACAAAAAGATTATTACAGAACTTTCAAGCGGAGATAAATTAACAGATGCACTTAGCAAAGAAATAAATGAAGCAACCGAAAAGTTCAAAAAATCATTTCTATAACATATGGCAACACTTTTAGCTTTAAAATCAAGAATTAAAACCGCAAAAAATGTCTCAAAAACTACAAAAGCAATGCAGATGATTTCTGCATCAAAACTTAAAAAAGCACAGAAAGCAGCACTCTCCTCAAGGCCTTATTCAGACAAGCTTTCCATGATTTCAAAAAATTTGCTTTTTAAATTGGAAGAAGAAAATTATCACGAATATATGAAAACAACAGACAAATCAAATAAAGTTCTGCTTATTGTTTTTGCGCCTGAAAAAGGTCTTTGCGGAGCCTTAGCAACAAACATGATAAATGAACTCTTAAAACAAAACAAGGAAAACAAAGATAGTCTTTTTATAGTAACTATAGGGAAAAAACTGGAAAGCTCAATTAAATTTATGCAAAATGAGGTCATTGCGTCTTTTGAGCTAGGAACCTCTATCCCTAAATTTAGCGTAGTTTTTCCTATTCTTCAGATAATTGACGACTATTTCTTAAACGAAAAGACAAACAAAGTCCAAATTCTTTTTCCAAAGTTTACAAATCTTTTTTCTCAAACTCCAAAAATTGAAACAATCTTGCCAATCGAAATTCCAAAAGAAGAAATACAGAAAACCTCGGATTTCACCCTTTTTGAACCAAATCCAACCGACATAATCCCTGTACTTTTAAGACACTACCTGGAAACTCTTATTCATCAATATTTCCTTGAAACCTATCTTTCAGAACAAGCCGCAAGAATGCTTTCCATGAAAAACGCAACGGACAATGCAGGTGATATTATACAAAACCTGGAACTTGAGTACAATAAATCAAGACAAGAAAAAATAACAAGCGAACTTTTAAGTAGCTCAGGACCAAATACATATGCCAACTAATACTAAAATTAACGAAGGAATAATTATAGGAATTTCGGGACCTATTATTGATGTTAGGTTTGAAAAGAACATGCCTCTTATTAATGAAGCCCTGGTGGTAGAAAAAGAGAATGGCGAAAAACTCATTCTTGAAGTTGCCTTCTCTATTGGAGATCATGAAGTCAAAACTCTTGCCATGGGCACAACAGACGGTCTTTCCCGTGGCATAAAAGTAAAAAGAACTCATGCCCCAATTAAAGTTCCCGTAGGATCTAAAACTTTAGGAAGAATATTCAATGTACTTGGTCAAGCAATTGACGAGTTAGGAAACATTAAGCAAGATAAGAATATTTCCTATGATCCAATTCACCGTGATCCTCCAAAGCTTTCGGAACTTGAGACAAAACCACAAATCCTCGAAACAGGAATAAAGGTTATTGATCTTATTGCCCCATTCACAAAAGGTGGAAAAATTGCCGTATTTGGAGGAGCAGGCGTAGGAAAAACAGTTATCGTTAAAGAACTTATAAGAAGTATTGCCACAGAACACAAGGGACATTCAGTTTTTGCGGGCGTAGGAGAAAGAACCCGTGAAGGAAATGACTTGTGGCTTGAGATGAAAGATGCGAATGTTTTGGACAAAACCGTAATGGTTTTTGGACAAATGAATGAACCTCCCGGAAACAGGCTTAGAATTGCATTAACCGCCCTTACAATGGCGGAGTACTTTAGGGATATTAAGAAAGAAGATGTACTTCTATTTATTGACAATGTTTTCCGCTTTGCTCAGGCAGGCGCTGAAGTTTCCGCGCTTTTGGGCCGTATGCCATCTGCTGTTGGATACCAACCAACGCTGGCTTCGGAAATGGGAAAATTACAGGAGAGAATAACATCTACAAAACATGGATCTATTACATCTGTTCAGGCTGTTTATGTTCCGGCTGATGACTATACAGACCCTGCTCCTGTAACTATCTTTGCGCACTTGGATGCAACAATTGCCCTTGAGCGTTCTATTGCAGAACAAGGAATCTACCCTGCTGTTGACCCTCTTACATCAACATCCAGGATGATTGATCCAAATATTGTGGGAGAAGACCACTACAATGTTGCCAGGAGCGTACAGAAAGTTCTGCAAAGATACAAAGACCTTCAGGATATCATAGCAATCCTCGGAGTTGATGAATTATCAGATGAAGACAAACTCTTAGTATCAAGAGCAAGAAAAATTCAGAGATTTTTAAGTCAACCTTTTTTTGTTGCAGAAATATTCACAGGACAGGCTGGAAAATATGTAAAAATAGAAGATACAATTAGGGGATTTAAAGAAATACTTGACGGAAAACATGACAATGTTTCGGAGCAAGCCTTCTTCATGAAGGGCGGCATTGAAGAAGTAATAAGTAAGAAATAGAAATGGACATTCTTCTAGAAATAATTACCCCCGAAAAAGTGGTTTATAGCGATAATGTTTTGGAGGTTTTGGTTCCTACGGAAAGTGGCCAGCTGGGAATTCTCCCAAGACACGTTGGTCTTTTTGCAAAAATTGTCCCCGGAGAACTTATTATAAAAAAAGGCGGAAGCGAGCAAATAATTGCCATAACAGGAGGGTTTCTGGAATTTTCTAAGGAAAAGATTTCAATTCTTGCAGATTATGCAATAAGAGCCGAAAATATTGAAGTTGCAAAAGCTATTGAAGCAAAAGAAAAAGCTGAAGAACTCATGAAAGCAAAGGTAAGCGAGCAAGACAACGCAATGCTAGAAGGACAGCTAAGAAGAGCAATTCTAGAACTTAAAGTCGCCAATAAACTCAAAGTCACCAAACCGACAAGAATTACTTCTTAATATTTCCTATAACCCTTTGGTAAGCTTCTTTATCTATCATGTTATTTGCTAAAGCAAACGAGAAAATTTGAGTTGCGGATATTCCAGCAACAATATTGCTACCCTTTTTTCTCATTTCTTGCATGCCTCCCTCTTGTCTATCTACTACAACTATATGCCCTCCAACCATATAACCACTCTCTGATAAAAGCGTTTCCTCATCAATTTTAGTAGCAGCTCCTGTAATAAGATCGTCAACAACAAGTGATTTATCAGAATAAACTATAGCGTCCCCTTGGTCTCCAATAGCAAACTTTCTGCCAATCCCTGATGTAGGCTTCTCTAGAATTCTGGAGTAAGGCATCCCGATCATCTCAGCAAATGGTTTTGCTATATCGTAACCAGTAAGAGGTATTCCGGTAACATAATCATAATCAAATGGAATTTCTGTATCTTCTAAAAGCCTTGCCATTATTTCATAATCATGTTCACTTCCGCCCCCTTAAATTTATAAAATAACTAAGCAAGGGCATCTATGTGCCACCATAGTTAGCTGCTCCAATAAATTCATGATCATTCCTAGCTATGGTAATCATAGGAAACCTTCCCTCTTCTGTTTCATAGCTATAATTTCCTGGCTCTCCAAATCTCCTTACTAATTTCCCATCAACTTCAGCAGTGAGCATCATATGAGCAGCTTTCAACTGCCTAGGCCTCATTGCTTCAACTATCGCAATTGCTTCTAAATTTGACTGTGGTGCTTCATGAGTTGTCATTATAAATAAGTAAAGTTAGACATAAGGTACCAAAAGGCTCAATGGGTTGTCAATGTGAGAAAAATTTCATAGAATAGAGGTACTGCCGAAGTAACTCAGTTGGTAGAGTAACTCTTTCGTAAAGAGTAAGTCGTGGGTTCGACTCCCACCTTCGGCTCTAAGAAAAAAATATCCTTAACTCTCCATACTACAGTATATGGATTGTTTGATCAGATCAATATAATTTATATGGCAAGACGGCAATCAAGACTTAACAGAATAATTGAAAAAAGAAGCAAAAGAAACCTAATCTTAAACTTACTTGGAATAATTGCAGTTATTTTCCTAATCATAAAGGTTGGAATTCCGCTTCTTGTAAACTTTAGCCTTTTTATTGCCAATCAAAAAGAAAACACAATTACTTCGCAAAATACTAACTCGAATGATTCATCCTTTATGTCTCCCCCCGTATTGGATCCTCCGCCTACGGCCACTAACAGTGCAAAAGTAGCACTATCTGGCACAGGAAGCCCTAACCAGACAGTTAGAATATATGTTAATAACGGCTTAAAAGATGAAGTATTAACTAAAAAAGACGGAACATTTTCTTTAATTCAGGATTTAGAAAAAGGAGTAAATACTATAAAAGCAAAGTCAGAGTCTAAGGGAAAAGAAAGTGATTTTTCCCAGTCTGTGACAGTTACATACATCGACACAAAGCCAACACTTGACCTCACATCACCCTCAGATGGACAAACATTCTCCAAAAATCAGAATACTGCTCCGATTAGCGGAAAGACAAGTGCAAGCGCTAAGATCACGGTAAACGGATTCTGGGCGATTGTAGACGAAAACAGCAACTTCTCTTATAATCTCCCTCTTCAAAATGGAGAAAATCAAATAAAAATCACTGCAACCGACGAAGCTGGAAACACAACCGAAAAAAATTTAAAAGTCACATACAACCCTTAGTCCTCGGCAATGCCAATCAAAATCCACATCCAGAGCATTATGAACGGATAAAAAAGACTGTTTATAAAAAGGCTGTCGACAAATAGAGCAACTGATGAGGAAATTATAATTGGCGAATAGAAATTCTTCCTTGGAAAAGAAAGTATTTTGAACCAAAGATATAAGTAGGATAGCAGACCAATAATTCCTGTTGTTGCCATAACAAATAAAAAACTATTGTCTGTGCCCGCTGCAGCATGATTTGGATATTTACTATCCACCGATAATCCATATCTTCTGCTTGCGAACTCATAAGCATTAAATCCAACTCCTAGAATAGGATTTTTCTCAAAAATAGTTAATGCATTTTTTGCAGATGGAATACGTGCCTCCGTTGAAGTAATTCTCAAAAGATTTGTACCCTCGCTTTTAAGTCCTACCATAGAAACTATCGATATCAAACAAATAAATAACACAGCAAAGATTAGAATCAGCTTCTTTTTTCCTTGCAAGAATAAAAATACAAATACACCTACAAAAAACATTAAATACGCGCTTCTTGAAAAGGTTAAAGCGATTGCTATTAAAGAAAGTACTGATATAAATCCGTAAATCAAACTTCTGCTTTTTACAAATAGCCCAAAAACAAATAAGAAATATAGGGCTAAAAAAGCTCCAGCAAAATTTGGATCCAAAAAGCTCGAAAATAATCTATAAAGATGTTCATCCCAACCCAAATAATAAAGGTTTCTAAGATCTGGGTACAGAAAATATTGGACAAAACCAAATCCAGCAATAATTGCTCCCATTGCAACAAGCATGGCAGGAATCTTCTTTTTGAAACCTTCGCCAAGGCTTACTACCGAAAAATAGACACCTGCATACGCAACCCATCTTAAAAGGTACAATGCCGATATGAATCCCTCAGCAGGTTTTAAATTCGCAAGACTTATAATAAGTGAGATCGTCGCTACGAAAACAAATACAAGCACAGGCTTTGTCAGTCTTGCCGTAATAAACTTTTTTCTAAACACTGACACTAGCACAAATAAAGCAACAGCTACATCTGTTGCCATAATTGCGGCTCCATTTTGGAATTGAATTCTTGCGATTTCTCCCAATGGAAATATAAAAAGAAGAATTATAAAAAAAAATTCTTTTATTCTTTTTGCCATAACATCCAAAGCTTTCCTCTAACCAGAAAAGAATGAAAACTCATAACAAGAGCAAAGACCAAACCTTCTATTCCATCAAGAAATCCTCTTTTTATAAAATAATTAAGAAAGAATTTTGCCTTCGGATATAATATGATAAAGAAGAAATTTGACTTCATTCCTTTTTCATACAATTCTCTACTTCTTATATCCGTATAGAGATTAATTTCTGTTAAAAATTGCCCAAGCGTTTGATGTGGATAATGCAGAAGCGAATTATTAAGTTTGTCTATTTTCCCTCTAACTTTCCATTTTTCATGAACCAGACCTTCCCATTTACCACTACTTTTCTTTGCTAGCCTGACAAAACTTATATTGCCTGTTTCGCCATGCTTCAATTCTTTACCCCAAATAATATCTTTTCTTTTAATCAAAAATCCATCGAAGGGATTCATTGGATCGGAAATTAAAGATTGAATTTCATAGCGCAATGAGTCTGTTACTCTTTCATCTGCATCCACAAAAAAAACCCAGTCACTTTTTGCCTTCTCAAGAGCTAAATTTCTTTGTTTTGAAAAATTACCATTAAGATCTTGCTGTATAACTTCCACATTTTCTCTTTTCGCCAGATCCATTGTTCTATCTTCCGAATTATCATCAATAATCAAAACCTCATCGCACCATTTTACACTTCTCAAACAATCAACTATGTTTTTTTCTTCGTTTCTTGTAAGAACTACAGCCGTAATCATAAATATTTGAATGCTAAAATTGCCGACTTTCCAGCAATTGGATTCTTTATTAAAATAAATAAACTCTGTGCAAGTATAAAAATACGATTTAAAATTAGTCCACTCTTAAAATGTTTCTTTCCGAACTGTAGTCCACTTTTAGTTTGATGATAAACCGCAAGGGGAGATACTTTGCCAACAGAGATACTCAGTTCATGCTCTATAAAAATTCCTGGTAATACATAAGTTAAGAACCCTTTATTCCTTGCTCTAATACAAAAATCCACATCTTCATAATACAGGAAAAACCGGCCGTCAAAAAGCCCAATCTTGTCAAAAATCTCCTTTTTAATTAACATTGCGCAACCGGAAACATAATCTACTCGTCTGGGTGTTTTACTTACGACTTTCGAAACCTCCTCATGAGATGTCCTTCCGAAAACTTTATTGAACTTTCCTCCAATGTCATAAACCACCTTACCGTCTTTTTTAAACTTTATCGCAGGACCCACAATTCCAACTTGCATACTTTCCTCAGAAAAGCCTATTAACCTGTCTAGAAAATTATCTTCAACAAGAGTATCATTATTCAGGAGTAAAACGTAATCTGCGCCATTTGACAAAGCATATTTTATTCCCACATTAACTCCCTCGGCAAATCCGAGATTTTTTTTATTTTTAATAATAGTTATTCTTTTGTCCCTAGATTCAAAATTCCCCCCGTTATCTACAACAACCAAACCTTGAAAAGTTAATTTACTTTGAAAAATACTTTGTAGGCACTGCTGTGTTACTTTAGGATCACCAAAATGTAGGACAATTATAAAAATCCTATTCATAACTATTTATTATACTCAAGACATCTTTTCCGAACTTAATATTTGAAAACTGCTTCGATCTTTCAAGTCCTTTTTTAATCATAGATTTTCTTTTCCTAGAATTACCGGAAACTTCAATGAGAGCATTTCCTATCTCCTTATAGTTGTTTGGATTAACTAAAATCCCTGCATCCCCTACAACTTCCGGAATTGAACTGATATTTGAACTTATAACCGGGCAGCCTAAGGCCATAGCCTCAAGCATTGGGAAACCGAATCCTTCATAAAAACTCGGAGACACAAAAGCGACTGCGCCTTCATATAGGGACCTGATCTTCTCATCGCTCGAGTTACCTAGGAATTTTATATTTGAATTGTTCTTTTCTATCTGCTCATCAAACCACTTATCCCCACCAACTATGATAAGGTCAAAATCTTTACCTGTTTTTTCTAAGAAGAGTAGAAATCCTTTTATAATATTTGGGACATTTTTCCCCTTCTTCAAAGAACCGACAAATAAAAAATAAGGATTTTTGTTTTTATATTTCTTTCCGCTTTGCTTAAAATCTTTATGCAGGCCAGGATAAGATACCATTATTTTTAATTTTTTAACTCCGTAAATTTTTGAGATGTCTTTTTTTGAGCTTTCGGAGATAGTTAGAATAACATCGGATTTAGCTGCGGCTTCCCTACTGTTTCTTTTAAGCTTTGATAGATCATCATTATACATCTTAGGAAATTTTTCAAAAGCTAAATCATAAAAGAAGCTTATTGTGTAAGGTTTTTTCTCAAAAGAAAGATATCTGGGAATACTCTGTCCAAAACCTAAGAAAACATCCGTATTATCCCTACTGATCCTAAGAGGAAGCCAAATTTTTAGCCACCCCCTTGTAGGCCTTACCACAATATTTTTCATTCTAGAACCAAAAAATTTAAGAAGTGACTTGTCTATTGGGTAAAAGCTATAAAGATAATACGTATTTTTTTTATCTAATTTTCCAAGCGTTACCAAAAGATCTTCAACCAACCTAAACACTCCCACCTTAAGCCTTTCATCTTTAACTCCTAAACATCCACAATCAACCCCAATAAGCACTTTTGCCAAACCTCCTTAAAAAGTAATCTCCAATGCCGATTAGCTCATGCTTTTTATTCCTCGCTTGATAAATTGTTTTTGGAAGCCTAATTAATTCTCTAATCTTTATTGATAAAGGCGCAAATCTTTCAACAAACAACATATGATTTCGTGCCATGTAGTATTGCATAGCAGGAGAGTTTTTCCCAACGGAAGATGAAGCCTTATGAATTATAGAAATATTCTTGTCGGTTGCAAGTTTAAAACCTGATTTCTTCGCTCTCTGGCAAAAATCTACATCTTCATAGTAGAGAAAATAGTCTTCTTTCAAAAATCCAATCTTATCGAAGACTTCCTTTTTTATAAAAATTGCTGTCCCAGATATGTAATCTAGTTCTGAATTTAATTTATGCTTTAGTATTGAGGAGTACCTTTTTTTATCCAATAACCCTCCAACAGACCAAATTTTTCCGTTTTCATCAAAAATTTTAGGACCAATAATTGAATATCCATCAAGCAGTAATCTTGTGCTCTTGTTGAAGCTTTTCAGAAAAGTTTTGGGGACAACAGTATCGGGATTAAGCAGTAAAATTACATCTGCCCGAGAATTTAGTGCATGCTTTATCCCAATATTATTTCCCGCAGAAAATCCGAGGTTTTTTTTATTTTCTATGAGTCTCGCAAATTGGAATTTCTTAACCTGTAGTAGCGTCTTATCAGTTGACCCGTTATCCACAACAATAACTTTAAACCCAGATTGTAACGAAAGAAGAGAATTAAGAAGGGCCGTAATAGTTTTTTCATTATTAAAAGTTAAAATTATTATATAAATTTTAAGCACTCTTACTTCTCCTATGATTTTGCATTAAAATTGCTAGAACAAGTAAAGAGAAAAGGAAAAATTCTGTAAGAACGGTAATGAAGCTTGAAGCAAGATATCCATATTGTGGAACATAAATTATGTTTAAAATAAAGTTTAATATTAAACCCAAAATGAGAATTATAATAATAGGAAGCATATTCCTTTTTACAAGAAATCTATAATATAGAAGATTGTTGATAAAAAGAAAAGGTATAGCAAAAACTAGAATTCTAAGAGCCGTTACGCTCTGAGAGAATCCATTTCCACCAAAAACATTTATTATGAAGGGAGCAAAAACATATGAAATTGACATTATTAAAAGAGAAAGTATAAGCGAAATAAAGAAAGAATGTCTAAATAATTTATTCAACTTATCATTCTCATTGCCTGCTTGAAATTTTGAGAGTAAGGGAAACACACTTGCCATATAAAATCCCCAAACTACAATAACGTTCTCAAGGGTCTTATATGCCAGGCTATATATCCCTACCTCTCCTGCGTTTTTAAGAACTGAAAGTATTATGGTATCCAATTTAAAATATGCCAGAGAAAAAAAAGTTGTAAAACCAATTGGAAGACTCAGTAAGAATATTCTTTTCGCCAAGGATTTATCAAAATTGAAATTAAAACTTATACTTTTCTTCAGCAAGATTACCGTAACTACAAGTCCCACTAAGTTTCCAAGCAAAACCGTTGAAACTATGCTGTAAAAACTAAATTTAAGAGCTATGAATAAAATTATAAGAGAGACTGTTACAACCTTTGTAATAACGTCAACAAGTGTTATAAAATCAAGTCTGATGTTGGACTGAAAAATTGCGCTTCCGAAACCCGTTATCCCGGATATACCAACAGCAACTCCTCCAATGAGTATTGCCGTTTTTAACATTGATGAATATGGAAAAAACAGTAAAAAAATGAATGCCAGTAACGTTGATAATAGAATTAAAATAATCTTTAACCAAAAATAAGTTCCATAAAACTTTTCGGCGTTTTCATTTTTACCTGCAAGCTCTCTAACCATTGTGAGCTGAAGTCCAAAATCTGCAATTACTGCAAAAAATGATATATATGCAAATACCAAGGTAAAATTACCGTAGCCAGAAGCACCCAAGTAGCGAGTCAGAAAGCCAATTGTTACTATGCTCAGAAGAATAGATAGTACTTTTCCTACAAGTTGTATCGATGTATTATAGCCAATTTTTATAAAAACTTTATCCATTGTTGTGGATCCGAAAAAATTCGAACCTTCGACATCTGAAACCTCCCCGCCACGCTTGTGCACGCATCTGGATTTGAACCAGAGACTTCTTCGATGTGAACGAAGCGCTCTACCACTGAGCTATGCGTGCTTTGGCAGGCGGGTGTGAATACAGCGCTCTACCACTGAGCTACGAGTCCAAAATTGCTAAATTATCTTAGCATAAAATAGCCTCATTGACAAAAGAACTCCAATGTCCGACAATTTAAAGATATGTTTATTATCGCGGCACGTAAAATATTCCATCTTCTTTTAGATATTGCAGAAACGCTTGTTCTTTCAATAGTATTTTTTATATTCATTTGGTTTTTCTTTTTCCGTCCGTTTCAAGTCAACGGCCTTTCAATGTTTCCAACATTTAAAGATAAAGAATATGTACTAACTAATATAATCGGGCTTCATTTTTCAGATCCCAAGCTTGGTGATATTGTAGTTTTTAAATCTCCAACAAATAATGAAGAAGATTTTATAAAAAGAGTGGTAGCACTTCCCAGAGACAGAATTATGATTAAAAACGGTTCCGTGTATTTAAACGGCAAGATACTGGACGAAAGCGCATATCTTAAACCGGACGTCAAAACTTACGGAGGATCATTTCTTAGAGAAGCTTCAGAAATTACAGTCCCACAAGATCAATATTTTGCAATGGGAGACAACAGACCATATAGTTCCGATTCAAGAGAATGGGGATTTGTTCCTAAAGACTTTATAATCGGGGGCTCTTTCTTTGCCTATTGGCCTATAGAGGATATGCGGACAATTAAAAATCCTTACAGCCGCTAGGACTGGCTTAAAATGTCTGATATTTGTTTTAGCTTTGGTGTAGTTTGCTCTTGATCTCCCTTTATTACTAAAACAATTCTTGCAAGACTTCTTGACTGGAAAACATTAACTTTATCAAATCCCTGCTTCTGCTTAATTTTTTCTGCCATCTCATCGAGTTCTGGAATATAAAGTTTATCACTTATACTTCTTGGTTCTTTTTTCTCAACTTCAGATTTTACCTGTCTTGCCATTTCTTCTGTTTGACGTACCGTGCTATTTTCTTTAAGGATTTTCTTAAATAAATCAAGCATTAGCTTTGGATCACTCAAGGATATAAGAGGCCTTACGTGCCCTTCCGTAATAACTCCTGCAACCAAAGCATCTTTTATAGCATCCGGCAATGACAAAAGTCTCATGGTGTTTGAAACCGTTGGAGCACTTTTTCCAACTCTCTTTGCGACCTCGTTTGTTCCAAGCCCAAATTCATCAATGAGTCTTTTATAAGCCTGCGCTCTTTCAATTGGATTTAAGTCTTCTCTCTGAACGTTTTCAACAATAGACATTTCAAGCATTCCCTGTGGGGTTGTTTCTTTTATAACAACTGGCACTTTCTCAAGACCCAAGGCTCTTGCAGCTCTCCAACGTCTCTCGCCTGCAATAATTTGATAACCTGCTGGGGTCTTAGCAACAACTAATGGTTCCAAAATTCCCTGCTCTCTTATAGATTCAATTAAGTCGGCAAGTGAAGCGGAAACAATAATACCTCTTGGCTGAAGAGGATTTGCCTGAAGTACGTTTATATCCAATTCAAAAATTCTGGTTTCGGTTTGATTATCCATTGATTATTTCCACCCAATTTTTTCCTCTAAGTTTTTTAAAATTAACTATTCCCTCTAGTACTGCAAATAGTGTGTAATCATTTCCAATAGATACACCTTTTCCTGCAAAAAACTTTGTTCCTTTTTGCCTAACGATTATATTTCCCGGCTTTACTTTTTCTCCGCCATAAAGCTTAACGCCTAAGCGCTTTGAAATAGAATCTCTGTTGCCTCTTACGGCTCCTTGTGCTTTTGTATGTGCCATATAAATTTATAAAGTAAGTCCCTGTGAAAAGCTTCTGTATTTTACAAAAATATTTTCACGCAGTCAAGATATCAAAGTAAACTAGATGCTTATTTCTTTGTAGATTTCTTTTCTACTACTTTCTTCTTTTTTAAAGCTGCACTTTTTATACCACTATCAATACTTTCTATTGCCACCTTCGTAAGAAGAGCTCTAAATCCAATTGTCCTTCTGTATCTTGCTTTAGCCTTAAACTTAGAAACTCTTATTTTTACTCCTTTTTTTTGTTCTAAAATTTTTGCCTTTACTTTAACATCAGGAAGCATTGGCTTACCAATTTTAACTTGAGAATCTGAAACCCAAAGTAGTACATTTTCAAAAGTAACCGAGCTTGCAATATCACCTTCAAGCTTAGCTATTTCTAAAATATCTCCCACGGAAACTCTATATTGTTTTCCACCCGTTTTGATTACTGCGTATTCCATTTTGTCATTATATCAAAACCCTACCTAATTTCCAACACTTTATTATCTTTTCCCTCTTGAGTGTCAATAGCGGATAAAAATCCGAGAAGAATAAAACTTGACAACAGAGAACTGCCTCCATAAGAAAGAAAAGGCAGCGTTACTCCTACAATAGGCAAAACGCCAACATTCATCCCAACATTTATAAAAAACTGGACTAGTAATATAAAAAAAGCAGTTATGGAAAACACCCTAGGAAAAGTATCGCTGCACCTCGTAAATACTACGAATATTTTATATAAAAGCACTGCAAAAATTATAAGAATTAGAAGTGCTCCCACAAAGCCTAATTCTTCTGCGGTTGTAGCAAAAATAAAATCAGTATGTCTTTCCGGAAGAAATCTAAGAGCAGATTGAGTTCCTTGCCCTAATCCTTGTCCGAAAAACATTCCGGACCCAACAGCAATAACGGACTGAATTGCGTTATAAGAAGTACCTAGCGGGTCTGATGTTGGATTAATAAAAGTTAAAAGTCTTTGCTTTTGATATTCATGCAAAAACCTCCAGACAACTGGTGAAAGCATAAAAAAAAATGCAAGTCCACCCAAAAAATATTTAAAAGGAAAACCAAAAATTACCAGGGAGAGAATTACTACAAATCCATAAATAAGAGCACTTCCTAAATCCGGCTGAACAAATATAAGAAATGCCAAAGGCAGTAAATACAAGAACACCATAAGAAAAGTTTTAAATGATTGACTTTTGTGCTCTGAAAGATATGAAGCAAAAGAAATAGCCAAAAATGGCTTCATAAATTCTGAGAATTGAATTCTTAAGCCAAAAAATTCAAACCATCTTACCGCACCTCTGCTTTCTATCCCAATAAAAAGAAGAATCAAGAGAATAACAATTGAAGCAATATAGATGGGAGTAGAATATAATTTTAAAATTTTATAATTAACATTTGAACAGATTAAAAATACAACAAGAGATACAAAAGCAAAAATTAATTGGCGCCAAAAAAGAACAGAACTCACAGAAAAAATAACCGTGAGGCTTAGTACTAAAAGCGCAAGTGCAGGAACCAAAAGTGAAAAATTTATATGGGACAGAATTCCTCTATTCATTTGGCAAGAATTACTTTAAATTCCCCTTTTGAAATAGAATTAACTAATGCTTTGTTTTTAATTTCTTTTTCAAACTCTTCCGGCCAACTTTCTATGGAAACATTCACTTTGTCATCTAATTTTGTTCCCAGAACTTTTCTCTCTTCTTGAATCTTCCTTACAATATCCCTAAACTCTCCCTCCGCTTTAAGCTCCGGTGTAATTTCTGTTACAAGCTTAACATCAAAAGTTCCACGGTCAACTTGGATATCTTTCACATTAACCTCATCTTTTATTAGCTGCTTAACTTCTTCAGACAAAGGCTGATTTGGTTCGACTCTAACAATCAACAAGCTTAATGGCTGTCTTACTTTTATATTGTTTAGTTTTCGGACCGCGTGCCCTGCTTCAACAATTTTACGAGCATAATCCATCTCTTTTTCCAACTCCGGATTAAGCAAGCTTGAGTCCCCTTTTGGATAGTCTTCTAAGTGAACAGATTCTCCTTCTACCAAATTTCTATAAATTTCCTCCGCTATAAAAGGTGTAAACGGAGCCAAAAGCTTTGATAGCGTAACCAGAACTCCATACATTACAGACAAAGATGCATTTCTTTCATTCTCTTCCGAAGTGGACCCTACTCTATCTCTTGATCTTCTTACATACCACATTGAAAAATCATTAACCACAAAATCCTCAATCTCCTTAAGAGCGCTCATTGCATCAAAGTCGTCCAAGCTCTTGTTTACGGAAAGTACAACATTTGTTAGCCTACTTAAGACCCACTTGTCAAGCACCGACAATTCCTTAGCCTGTATTTTACAATCCCAATTGGCGTTATTTGCGTATCCCACAAAAAAGCTATAGCTATTCCAAAGTCTTATATGGAAAAACCTTCTTACTTCATCGGCAACGTGATAACCAAAATTTACATTGTGTTCCGGGTTAGTTTTAAGATACAGCCATCTCATTACGTCTACGCCTATTTTATCCGCTGCTTCGTTAAATTCAACCGAATTTCCTTTGCTTTTGTGCATCTCCTCTCCCTTTTCGTCCCTGACCGATCCAAAACCCAAAACTCTTTTGAAAGACGGCTTTCCTTCTAATGCTGCACTCATTGCAATTAAAGAATAGAACCAGTTCTTAAATTGTCCCGGAAATGATTCCGTTATAAAATCTGCCGGTCTCCAATCCTCGGGCATTGTAGAATAAGGAACAATCCCTGCATCTAGCCATGGATTTCCAACGTCCGGAATTCTGGACACCACTTCTCCGCATTTTTCACATTTAATCTTTATAGAGTCAATCCAAGGCCTGTGAGGACTATTTCCATTAAATTCTTCCCATCCGGAAACTGCTTTTTCCCTTAACTGTTCTTCTCCGCCAATAACCTCAAAGTTTTTACAATTTTCGCAATACCAGATTGGAAGAGCCAAGCCCCAGTATCTTTTTTTGGAAATTAGCCAATCGTGCATGTTTTTAAGCCAGTCAAGCTCTCTTTCAAGCCCCCAGGCGGGCATCCACGTAATTTGCTTGGTAACTTCAACCATTTGCTCTCTGTAGGTCTTGCCCGAGCTGTCTTTTCTATCCATGGCTATATACCATTCATCAACAAGCCTCCATACAAGTTCCGTTTTGCATCTCCAACATGTTGGGTATCTGTGCGTAATTCTTTGCGTTGCGTAGAAATATTTTCCGTTTTCGAAAGACTTAAGATAGTCAATTATAAGCTCCGGATGTTTTTTGGCATTTGCACCTGCAAATTCGCCCATTTCCGCAACGTAGGATGCGTCTTCTTCAATTGAGGGAATAACGGGCAGCTTATTTTCCTTACCTAGCTTAAAATCTTCTTCTCCTGCGCTTGGCGCAACATGCAAAAGTCCCGTTCCCTCCTCTATAGTTACTACGTCTCCGCCATCAATGATTCGATGTTTGTAACCCTCCAACGCTTCCTTAACAAGAGGCAAGCTATCAAAAGCCGCATCATACTCCCAACCAATTAAATCTTTTCCGATTTTTGTTTCAAGAGGTTCATTTTTTATATTCTCAAGAGAAGTTGCTCGTTTTTCCATCACCCATAGTTTCTCCGAATTTTCACCCGCAACCAAAACATACTTTTCTTTAGGATTTACTGCCACGGCTACATTTGAAGGAACCGTCCAGGGAGTCGTGGTCCATACTAACAAAAACTCGTTAGATCGACCTTTTATTGGGAGCTTAAAATAGACTGTCTCATGGGTAATTTCCTTATATTCCTCGGTTAAAATCTCGTGCTGGGAAATTGCTGTTCCGCATCTTGGGCACCATGGCACAGTATCGTGTCCCTTATAAAGCCACCCTTTTTCATTTACCACTTTTAAGAAATTCCAAATGGCATAGTTATTTTCAGGGGAAGATGTATGATAGGAGTTATCCCAATCCATGAAATATCCCAGCCTCTTGGATTGCTCTGTTTGAACCTGAGAAAACTTTTTAACCCTCTCCTTGCAAAGATTTATGAATTTTTCAATACTTTTAAATTTGTCGCCCGAGACAAGATTTTCAATATCTTTCTTATTATGAAGCTGAAGCTCTTTTTCCACTTCCACTTCTACCCAAAGACCCTGCTCGTCAAAGCCATTCTGAAACCTCTGCTTTTTTCCCTTCATATTCCAGAATCTTTGCCAGAAATCTTTATAAGTTCTTCCCCATGCATGATGAACTCCCATTGGATTATTTGCGGTTATTGGACCATCAAGGAAGCTAAATTTTTCTTCCGAACTGTCATTTCTATGTAAATATTTTTTGACAATTCCGTCTTTGTACCACTTGTAAAGTAAATCTCTTTCCATTTGCGGAAAATCTACTTGAGGAGAAACGGGTTTAAACATATTCTCTTATTCTAATTCAATTGAGCCTTATCTTCAAGGATCCTGTGGATTATTCCTTAGGAGGCTCACCGTAAACCGTTACAAGCGTTCCTGGGTCATTTTTAGATTCGTAGGTAGTATGGCCGTCTGTAGCAGGCTGTGCCCAGGCAAAAAGCACTCCCGCATCCTCCGACCTCATATTAATACAACCATGACTCATAGTATGACCAAAGTTATTATGCCAATAGGCTCCATGCATGGAATACCCTCTGCTTTTTGACACTTCACTGTTAGAGTAAAACATAGTGTATGGAACATTGGGTAAGTTATAGTAGGTGTTCCCAGAACCGCCTTCCATTCGCGTATAGCGCAACTTCACCCAAATCCTAAAGTCCCCGGTAGGGGTTTCCCCCCATTTTCCGGTTGAAACAGGAAAAGTGTAGACAAGCTTATCTCCTTCATAAGCGCGAAGCGTTTGAGTGGCTAAATCAACAAAAATATGTTTTTCGCCCGCTGTTGAACCCAGGACTTTTGATCCTAAACTATCGCCTGCTAAATAAGTGGGAGGTGTTACAACTCTACCTAAAAACGTACCACTTTTGCCGGCCTCATACTTCCCGGACAAATCTTTTATACAACTTATGGAATTAGCGCACGTGGCAATCGGGTTACCTGCTTTACCAAATACCAAGAACACAGCCAAAAGTAGCAATCCAAAAGCAAAAAGAAGAATCTGTAAATTAGACCAAAAACTAAATTTTGAGGCTGTTTTACGACGTTTCTTAACTGGCATATATCTATAGTAAGCATTTTGTAGTCATTTGTAAATGCCTAAAACTTCTTTTCTTCAACCTTGACTTTTGCCCTATAGTATGATACACTCTAGGCCTAGACGGATCTTCGAAAGAAGGTCCGTTTTAAATATATGAATACGTTGCTCTCATTATTATTTTTGCCTATTATGGGATTTGTTCAGCCTGCGCTTCCCGCGCAGACACCTGACGCAAAACAGCTTGCTGTACGTGAATTTTCTATGGATAATAGATATGCTGACCCGTTTGTAAATGGTGTTTTTAGAGATAACATTCTTCTTGTTCTTAAATATTCTGCAGGAGAAAAAATTGATCCAAAAAATATAGACTGGAAAAAAGTCAACGAGCCCTTTAAGTATAACTTAACTCTTAAGCCGGGGGAGACTTTTGCCTATCATGATGATATTGCACCTGAGTATAAAGGTAAGACTATAAAAACAACTAATGCTCACTTTAACTTATCTCAAGGGTTTAAATCTGATGGATGGTTAGCCGGAGACGGTGTGTGCCATTTAGCCTCGCTTATATATTGGGCTGCTCGTGATGCTAAGCTTGACGCTGTTTCAAAGGTAAGGCACGATTTTGCCTCAATTCCAGAGGTGCCTAGAGAATTTGGTGTATCTATTTATGATAATCCCGGTGCAAACGCAGGAGATCAAGCACAAAACCTTTATGTTACAAACAACAAAAAAAGGGATATATCTTTTGTTTTTGACTACAACGGAAAAGACTTAAAAATTACTGTTGAAGAAGCTATCTAACCTGCCTCGCCATCACAGAGCTTGAAAGGCGGGCCTAACGTTGAACAAGCCTGTAGAAGGCATTACTTCCAAGTTCAAACCAATAAGGTGGTCCACTCGTGCGCACATGCAGAAGATCCGGTGCATCCCACCCAGTAACATCTTTTAGACTAAACTCCGTCATTTTTAAAGTGTAGTGAGATCTAAAATCAATATATGCTTTCCCATCCACAAAAACTTTACCTGTGGACTTAAAAACGAGGTAATTATCCACATTTCCGTCATTTTCTGTTATAAACAGATACTTATGATCAGGCGACCAGCTATTTAAAGGTACAGACATTTCTCCCGTAGTAAGCGTTTTTGAGTAAATTTCAAACATGCTTGTCTCTGGACCCGTGACAAAGAAAGAATAAGAAGTAATCCCATTCCCTGCTTTAGTTTTTTGCATAATGATTTTCATACTTCCATCCGGAGAACGGACTTCTTCTCTTTCTGATATGGATACAGCAGGCGTCGGAGTAATATTAATTACGGGTTCTTTTGACGCAATAGATTTTTCCAGCACCCCTACTCTTGTACTCGAATAGGTTACATAAGCCGTAATCATTACTCCAACAACTATCAAAATTATCAAAACTTTTCCCACTAAATCAAGAATAGATATAATTAAGGACCATGTCAATATTGTGTTACAATAAATACTCGTGAAAAACTATTTTCCTACTCGCTTTCCTGCTTTTGCATCACGCGACTTCAGAATGTTCTATGTTTCTCAATTTGTATCAAACATTGGTTCTCAAATGCAGTTTGTTGCCATAAATTGGCACGTTTACATCCTTACTCACTCCGCATTTGCGCTAGGGCTTGTAGGATTTTTGCGGTTTATGCCAATTCTAATTTTTTCTCTAATTGGAGGCTCTGTTGCAGATGCGCATAACAGGAAAAAGATCTTATTTCTAACCCAAAGCAGCCTTGCGACTTTATCTTTTATTCTTGCTTTCTTAACAATAACAGGAAATATTAGCGTTACTTCAATTTATGTAATCACGGTTCTTTTTGCCGTAGCGCTTTCCTTTGATATGCCTGCCCGTCAAGCATTCATACCCGCACTTGTTGACAGAAAACATCTCGCCAATGCAATGAGTCTAAATTCTATAATGTTTCAAACAGCAAGCATCTTGGGTCCGGCTATTTCTGGGTTTTTAATTGCCAAAACAGGTATGGGAACAATTTATAACTTAAATGCCCTTTCGTTTTTAACAGTAATAATAAGTCTTTTCTTTATAAATACATCAGGAGTTATACAAGGAATTCCAACAAAAATTTCCTTTTCTTCAATTATGGAAGGCCTTGCCTTCGTAAAATCAAGGACGATGATTTGGTCAACAATGCTTTTGGATTTCTTTAGCACTTTCTTCTCTTCCGCAACTGCTCTTATTCCTATTTTTGCAAAAGATATCTTAAGCGTAGGACCAGAAGGACTTGGGTTTTTATATGCAGCACCAGCAATAGGCGCCGTTTTGGCAGGACTTTTACTTGCGCATTTCCATACATTAAGAAAACAAGGACCCATACTTCTTTCTTCCGTTTTTCTTTATGGTCTTGGCACAATTTTGTTTGGATTTTCCCATACATTCCTTTTATCCCTCGTGGCTCTTTCCATAGTAGGCGTAGGAGACGGAATAAGCACAATTATTAGAAATACTATCAGACAGCTGGAAACTCCTGACTATATTAGAGGAAGGATGACATCAATAAATATGATTTTCTTTATGGGAGGACCTCAACTTGGAGATTTTGAAGCTGGAGCACTTGCCTCAAGAATTGGAGCACCAATATCTGTTGTTGTTGGAGGAGTTGGAACATTAATTGTAGTCGGACTTATAACACTGGGAATTCCAACTCTTGCCCGCTACGACCACCACAAGAAATGAATTAATTCCTTTGTCTTAGGAATGCTGGGATGTCAAAGACGTCTTCATCTTCATTTTCTTCTTGTCTTACCGGTTCTTCCTCAGAAACAGACTGCGAGGATTCTTCCGAAACCTGAGCGCTCACATTAACGCTAGGCGGCATAAAACTTCTAAGAGTTTGTCTTGCCTGGTCAAATCCGGTTGCCACAACTGTTATTTTTATCTGGTCATGCATATTCTCATCTATTGTTGCGCCAAAAATAATATTTGCATCAGGATCTGCAGCGCTTGAAATAATTTTTGCTGCCTCATCAACCTCACTCATTGTGATATCTGGTCCGCCGGTAATATTAAATAGCACACCACGCGCTCCGTCCATAGATATTTCAAGAAGAGGTGATGCAATTGCGGTACGTGCTGCAGCCTGAGCTCTGTTTTCTCCGACTCCCGTACCTATTCCCATCAACGCACTTCCCGCATCTGTCATAATTGCCCTAACATCTGCAAAATCAACATTAATAAGCCCCGGCATAGTAATTAAATCGGAGATTCCCTGAACACCCTGAGTCAAAACCGAGTCAGCAACCCTAAAAGCTTCAAGAAGAGAAAGCTTTCTATCAACTACGTCAAGAATTCTTTGGTTTGGAATAACAATAAGAGTATCAACTTTGTCTTTTAATTCTTCAAGACCGTCTTCTGCAGCAACCATCCTACGTGTTCCTTCAAAAGTAAAAGGTTTTGTAACAACTGCAATAGTAAGCGCTCCAACTTCTTTTGCAATCTTTGCAATTATAGGCGTTGCCCCTGTTCCAGTTCCTCCACCCATTCCTGCGGCCAAAAATACCATATCACTACCCTCCAGCATATTTTTTATTTTTTCGGCAGATTCTTCCGCCGCATTCTTTCCAATTTCAGGATCTCCTCCGGATCCTAAGCCTTTTGTTAAGTTTTCACCAATCTGAAGCTTAGTTGTTGCTTGGGAAGTAAGAAGAGCTTGAGCGTCTGTATTTACAGAAACAAAATCAACTCCCGAAATATTACCGCTTGCTATCATAGTACCAACTGCATTATTGCCGGCTCCGCCAATCCCGAAGACTCTTATTTTTGCGAAGTTTGTTGTTTGAGGTCTAATTAGCATGAGCTTTTAAAAGTAAGCAAATCCTAACAGATAGAATTTACTTTTGCAATACCCTAAGTGTCTGACTAGACGATAGAAAGTAGATAATAGAGAGTAGTGTTTTGAGAATAGAAGCTGGAAGCTATATTCTCTAACTTCTATTTTCCAAATTCTAATACTATCTTCAATCTTCCCTGCCTGCCGGCAGGCAGGTATCATCAACCGTCTACTATGCGAGCGAGCTAGGGTAAAAAGCTTTTGACGAGTTCTATCAGCTTTGAAAAATACTTTCCAAATTTAATATTCTTCATTACAGGAAAAGAAAAACCAAAAGGCAAAGAAGATGAAACCTCTAAAGTTGCTCCATACGCCACAAGTCCCACCGCAGTTGAAAAAGCAGGATCTTGAATTTCATCTATTATTCCTTTTATATCCTGGGGTATTCCGATTCTAACCGGCATTGCCAAAACTCTTTTTGCAACATCTGCTACTCCAACTGTCTTTGCTCCTCCGCCTGTTACAACAAGTCCAGCTGGCGTTTGGCCGCCAAATTCACTTCTTTTAATTTCCATTCCCACCATTGCAAAAATTTCATTAATTCTTGGCCTTATTATTCCGTCAACCAAAGTTTTTTCGGATGCTTTACTAATGTCCTCCGGTAAATGTAATGAGCTTAAATTCAGTTCGTCCGATGGCTTTTTTTCTTTTGTATCCCCTTCTTCCTCATCGGCTTCAACTCTGAGCGCTTTTTTGGTATTAGAAAGAAAGAGCTTTATTTTTTCGGCAGATTCAAGTGAAATCCTAAGTCCAATTGCCAAGTCATTTGTAATATGACGGGCTCCGATTGCCAAGACGGATGAATAGGCAACAGACCCATCAATATAAATAGATATATCTGTGGTTCCGGCTCCAATATCAACCATTACCACTCCTAATTCTTTTTCTGTGTCGGATAAAACTGCAAGGCTTGAAGCATATCCGGAAGACACCATTCCTTCAACGTCAACGCCTACTTCGGAAAATGCCTTTTCCATATTCCTAAGCGCCATAGTGCTTGAGGAAATTATGTGAGTATCAACCTCAAGACGCACTCCAGTCATCCCAATTGGATCCTTAACTCCTTCGTGACCATCAACTATATAATTACGTGGCAAAATATGAATTATTTCACGGCTTGATGGAAGAGAGACTGCTTTCGCAGCATCAATTACCCGCATTAAATCATTCTCGGTTATTTCTCCATGAGGCGCTGAAACTGCAACAACCCCACGGGAATTTTGCGACTCTATGTGCGCCCCACCAACAGATGCAATAATCTTTGAAACGGAATATCCCGCCATTCTCTCTGCCGCTTCCAAGGAATTATTTATGGAAACAACTGCTTCTACTATATCTATTATTTGTCCTTTTTTAATGCCCGCAGAAGAAACCTCGGAAACACCAACAACATTGATACTTAAAGCCTCATCAATTCTGGCAATAAGAGTAACTATTTTGGAAGTACCTATATCAATTCCAACAACTATTTTTCCTTCAGTCATAGTTTTTAAAACGCAACCACGGGTTTATCAAACCTAAAATCCAGAGTCTTAAATCTCTTACCCTCTATTGTAAGCCTAGAAAGTATAATTTGTAAAGAGCGCACCTGTGAAGAAATATCCTTTCCAGGAGAGATAACCACAATCCCTCCATCTTCAAGACTTACCATATATGAGGAATCAGTTGCCACTTCAATCTTTGATACGTTAATTTTTTCCTTTGCCAAAAGGCCTTTAATGTCCAAATCTTGACTTTTGACTCCTTTTGGAAGAGGACTAACTAAAGGATTTTTGAAAACATAAGGGGAAAAGAATATAAATACAGCCGTTAAAACAAGAGAAGATCCCAAAAGAACGAATATAATTCCTAAGTATCTAAAATATTTTCTACTTTTTCTATTTTTTCTTTCGTGCAACATCTTCAACAACAGAGACAATATGCGCTGCCGCTTTCTTTTCTATTAAATTTTCAGATTCAGGGCTTAGTCTGTATTTATCGATACTACTCATCATATAGTCTATTTTTGAGATAAAATTCTCAACAGACAACTCATCTTGCTCCATTATCTCGCCCAGACCCAGTTCTTTTATAAAAAAAGCATTCTGATGTTGCTCTCCTTTTGCTGCAATAGGTAATGGAATCAAAAAGCACGGCTTTTTAAGAAAAATTAGCTCCGTTACAGTATTCATTCCCGCTCTGCCTACAACAAGTGTTGCTTTTTGAAGAACTATCCCTGCTTCTTTGCTTTCAATAAATTTTTCAATCCTATATTTTTTTGCCAAATCCGCAGGTAGGGTTTTTTTTAGCTCCTGTAGTCTTTCAAAATCATTAAACTTTTTAGAATCTCCTGTTTGATGGATTACGGAATATCTACCGAGCAATTTTTCAACCGATCTCTCAATTAAACTGTTTATGAAATGAGAACCCGTACTTCCTCCTGTTATGTAGATAATGGACTCGTCCGGTTTTTTGTCAGTATTTGCCGCCTCAATAATTTCTTTTCTCACAGGATTTCCTGTAACTATCACATTTTTGCCTGGAAAAAAGTCCTTGGAGCTATTCCAGGAAACGCAGATCATCTTGGCCCACATTGCAATTATTTTGTTGGAAACTCCAACTTGCAATGTCTGCTCATGAATGACAACCGGAATTTTCAAAAAATATGCAGCAAGAGAAACAGGCAAAGATACATATCCACCAAATCCTAAAACCACATCCGGTCTTATTTTTCTAAGAATTGTTATGGATTTGCCAAAACCATAAGGAAGCTTTATTAATGAAGGGATTGTGCGGATCGTAAATTTCCTTTGAAACCTGCCACTTGGAAGATCTATGAATGGGATATTTAAAGATTTTATTGTTTGATATTCCAAAGTCGGGGACTTATCTCCCTCAAATGAAGATTTTCTGCCTATAAAGAAAACTTGTGAATCTTGCGGTAAAGCCTCTATCACACATTGAGCCGGAGAAAAATGACCACCTGTTATTACAAGTCTCATACTATGATTCTAGCACCTAACTGTGGCTTTGTCTTGATATGTTTAATAAAATGCCAATAGCACACAACTCTATGATAAGAGCCGAGCCTCCGTAAGATATGAAAGGAAGAGGAATTCCCGTAAGAGGAAGAAGCATGGTCTGCGCGCCAAGATTTATTATCATCTGGATTGCCAAAAAAGTTGTAATTCCTGCTGCTAAAAGCCTTCCAAAATTATCCGGCGCACGACTAGCAATTCTAAATCCTCTCCAAACAACGACTGCAAAAATACAAATAAGAATTGTTGCTCCAACAAATCCAAGCTCCTCCGCAATTATTGCAAATATAGAATCCGTTGTATTTTCCGGAAGATATGCATATTTTTGTAAAGAGTTTCCAAGACCCAAACCAAAAACTCCGCCATTTCCAAGTGAGATTAAAATCTGCTTTACGTGATAGGAAGAATTTTGAACATCTTGATTAGGATTTAAGAAGGTTACCAACCTTTCAGCTCTATAAGGAGATGTTTTTATAAGTATTAGCCCCAAAGCTCCCAAAACAGGAATTAAAGAAAGAAGATAAAGCATATTTCCTCCTGATAGAAAATATATCGCCATGGCTTCCCCCATTATTACAATTGCAGTTCCCATATCCGGCTGCATCATAATAAGTGCGACCAAAAGACCCATTAGAAGCACAAACGGGACAAATCTTCCCTTTTCTTTTCTTGAAAACCAAGCAGCCAAATATATAGCTAAAGATAGCTTTACAAATTCAGTCGGTTGCAGTAAGAATACTTTTAGATCAATCCATCGGCTTGCTCCAAGCAAATGAACACCAATCCCGGGTATAAAAACCATAATAAGAAGTACAATTGAAGTTATCATCAAAGGTAATGAAAGATTATAAAATCTGTGATAGTCAAAAAATGAGAAAAACGTTAGAGCCCCAAATCCCAAAATGGCCCATAAAAACTGTCCTTTTAAATAGTGATATTTATCCGCAAAATCTCTAAATGCAACAAAAGAAGATGCGTCATAAATCATAAGGAGACCAAAGAAAGTAAGAAATATGATGGAGAGTATTAAAGTAATGTCCAAACGCTTCATGAGGTCATTTTATAAGAGCTATGTAAAGACCCATTATGGCAAATAAAAATCCCAAAAGCCAGGATCGCATGACAATCTTTGGCTCTTCCCAACCTCGTTTCTGAAGATAAAGATGAAGCGGTGCAACCGGAAAAATTTTTCGTCCTAGATATCTCTTTCCAAGAAGCTGAATTAAAGAAGAACCAACTTCTAAAATAAGAACTCCTCCAATAAATCCAATTGCTATTATTTTTCCTGTTAAAAGACCTATAACGGCAATGCTTGCTCCCAATGCAAGAGAACCTACATCCCCGAGCCAAATTCTTGCAGGATAAATATTAAAGTACAAAAATGCAGCAACGCTTCCCATAAGAATGGCTATAAAAATTCCGAGTGATTTATCATATTGATTTGCGGAAATTGTTAAAAAAGCACCAAGCGCAATAAGCAGAAGACCACTTGCCTGTCCATCAAGACCGTCGGCAATATTAAAAGCGTTTGCAAAAGAAACAATAATAAAAGCGGCAAGAGGAATAAAGAAAATGCCAATAACTGCAAGCCCAAAGCCTTTTATAAAAATAAAATCATACCCAAGCTGGGAATAAAGAATAAAGGCAATAATAAAAGCCAAAATCCATTGAATCGCAAATTTATACCTAAATCTAAGACCAAAGAATCCTTCTTTTTTGTCGCTTAGTTTTTTAAAATCATCATATAAACCAAGAGCGCCAAAGCCTAAAAGAGTAAAGAGAACTACAAATATCTGCCAAAGATTAAAATCCACGTTTAAAAGACCGTAAGCCCAAAGAGTAAGTATAGAAACAACAATTATTATAAGAATTCCGCCTCCAAACGGAGTGCCTGTTTTCCAAGCATTAAATTTATCAAAATAGGGAGTTGGTTTATTAAAGAGGTCGCGGGTAACTTGCTTCTGACGCCTTAATTTTATTTTATATAAAAAATCAATAAACGGAATAAGCAAAATACCGGTTATAAAAGCAGACAAAAGTGTAAGTCCCAAAAATTGCGCCATAAAAGGGTATTATACTCCTAAAGATGAGACTGCAGCAAGCTTACTTCTGCTTTTTTTGTTTCTTTTTCTCTTTCTTGGGTTTGGAAAACCTTTCAGCCATGTATTTATTTAATACCAATTTTGTCCTTATTGCAACAACCAAATTTATGCTATTATAGTTTCTATGGAAGAGAAATGTCCAAAATGCGGTTCGGCCTTGTCTCCTATTACGGAGACAGCAACAGGCCGCAAGCTTCAAAGGTGCTCTAAGGGCTCTTGGAATCCCGAAACAAAACAGAATGAAGGCTGTGACTATGTATTATGGATTCAGGCAGAAGATGAAAAGCTAGATGAAAAATGCCCCAAGTGCGGAAATCCACTGGTCATGGCGCAAACACGCTTTGGAAAGAAAATGAAAAAGTGTTCAACCAATGTCTGGAATAAAGATACAAAAAAAGCAGAGGGCTGTGACTTTATAGAATGGATTAACGGCACAACAAAAGAACTTGATGAAGATTGTCCAGAATGCGGAAAGAAGCTTGTTCTTTATACAACCTCAACAGGAAAAAAGATGAAAAAGTGTTCAACCAGTGGCTGGGACAGGGAAAAAAAGGTTACAACGGGCTGCACATATGTCCAATGGCTTAAACCAAGTGAGTATCAATCAAAAGACGAACCAAACGGAGAAGAGTTTTTACCCCCTGAATCCCAAGCAAACTAGAAAGGGATGTCTGAAGTTGTTGACTCGATACTTTCAAAGGATTTTCTATAAATGCAAAGCCTGCACGTTTCAGACGGTTTTGGCAAATCACCATTTAGAACTTTAGAAATCTCATTAACGAATTTTAAAAATCCATCCATATCTTCCTCTATTGGATGCCATTTAGGAGATGTAGTAAATACAAATTTTCCGTCTTTATGCTCAATTGCGTCCGGTGAAACGCTAACTAGTCCGATTCTTGAAACTTTAATAGGCTTACCTTCTGCGGGATTTTCCAAAGCATATTTATAAGCATGCAGTTGACTTGAAAACTTTTTGATTTGCTCTTCATCTGGCTTTGTTATTTTAAAATCTATAACCGAGTATGTACCATCTGCAAGTTTAGTTAAAACATCAAAACGTCCACTTATATAACAGTCTTCTGAGCCTTTTATTGGCTGGGATTTTAAAAACCCTTCCTGAATTTCAATTATTCCCTCTGGCAAATCCGGATGAATATCTTTTAAGCTTTTTCCCATAACAGAATTTTGTAAAAGACTATTCATGTGAGTAAAAATTGCAGGGAAAGCGCCGGAATGAGGAGGAATACCAAGTTTTACTTTTTGATAGAAACAAAACTTACAATCCTCCCAAAGATACTTGAAGTCGGAAGGGGATAATTTATATTGCTTCTGTGCTTGCTCCATGAAAACCAATTATACCACTACTCTATCTCTAAAGGGGCGGCTCAAGTTCTAGGGTTTTAATTTCCGGGAGTGACTTACCTATTATTCCCTGCAAATCTCCATACATTCCATGAGTACTGTCTAAAACTTTTCTTATTTCTTTTTCCTGCCTTGCCCATTTGGAATTAAACCATCTTTTTTCTCTTTCTAATTCGTCCTGCAAATTTCCAAAACCCTCAACAACTGCCTCAACCCTATGCTTAAATTCAGTACCCGTTAAGTATTTATACAGAACCTCCATCTTTTCATTCTTTCCCTCTCCATTTGACCTTTCATGATTTAGACTTACCAAGTTATACCGCAAAGAAAGCGCAAGTGGAACTACAAACTTCCATGTAGTTATCCAAACTCCATCTTTGTAAGTAAAAGAATCTAAGAATTCCGGCTTATTTATTGTGACAAGGATTGCCAAATCTGACTTTTTAGCTCTTTGATCTTCTTTTAATTTTGCAATCCAGCCATTTTGCCACTGAGCATTTTTAGATTCCCAAAGAATTGTCCCGCAACTTCTTCCCAATTTATCTGTCACTTCATGAACAATATCCGCTCCCCTTTCCCCTTTTTTAACTTCAAGAATATTATCCTGTGGAAATTCACTTTTTAGAATTCTTTCGAGTTCTAACTCCATTACTTCTCCTTGTGTTTGCTGAGAGCCTTGTTCCATTTTGGTTTTAAGCTCTTCAAGTTGTTTTAGGGTATCTGTAAGTTTTTTGTCCTTTTCCAAATCTTTGAATTGATGTTCATCTTCCGACTGCTTTCTGACTTCTTTTCTAATCTTCTCCTCCTCATCCATTATTTTTTGCTTCATTTCCAATTCCCTCTCTTCATCTTTGCGTCTTAAGGCTCTCATTTCTTCAAGAAGTTTGTCTAATTTTTCCGTGAGGCTTTTATTTCTATCTTTTTCTTCTGTGTTTTCTTTTTTTAAAGTTTCGAGGGATTGCTCAAATTCTTTTCCGACTTTCTTTTTAGCGACTTCTTCTGCTGCCAATTTTGTATCTTCGAGTTCTTTTTTGTGCTTTATTTCCAGCGTGAGCAAAACTTGTTCTTCTATCTGATGAGTTAAAGCTTCCGATACTTCAATTTCTGCCCCACACTTTTTACACTTTATAACATTATTCATCTTGAAAGTTAATTATAGCACGGGGACTTGGCGGGGTTTTTATTTTAAGAAGCGTTTTGGAAAAGCGTACTATACAAAAGTGCATCTTCTGCAGCTTCTGGTTTATTTTCTTTTCTAATGTTTTGAATCTTACTAAGCTATTTAATTAAATAAGGTTTTAATTCTTTATTGTCTATTTCAGCTCTTCTCTTTAAAGCTTCTAAAAATCTTTCTGTTATAACATCAGAGCCTCTATAATAACCCAATGCTACTCGTTTTAAATCAAGAGCGATAGCGCCTAAAACAGCTTTATTTTTATCTGATTTTGTAATTATCCTCTGACTTTCAAAATATTATATCACGATATTTATTTCCTGGGGATTTGGCGAGGTTTTTGCTTTTATAAATTTGACAATAAATAAGCAAATGACTATTATAGGTCACCTATGATACACGAAGCCCCCAAAAGAACATCAGAGCAAATTGCTGCGGGTTTAGTTGCTCAAGCACTAACAGCTCAACAAGAAGGCCTAGAAAAGGAAATTCCTGTATATCTAAAAGTTTCTATAGACTCACCCTCACTCGCTGCCAGATTTAAAGTCCCTGATATTTCAGGCAATCCTATATTGGGAGACATGCTCGATAGATTGTTAGTTGTAAATGACGATTTCTCAGTGTCATACGTGACTGGTTTTAATTCTTACGATGGCCATAAATATGAGCACTGGATAACTCCTTCCAAAAGATATCCAGGATTATTTACTATTACTGAATTCGCGATGAAAGGTAGACAAAGAGTAGCCGAAAGAGTTGGTATTTTAGTCAGCGGGACTAATTTAATAGAATTTCAAAATTGGTCACATTTTTTCTACAACGTTATTCAGAAGGAAGCCTAAGTTTTATTTCACAGTAACGCTTTTGGCGAGGTTACGGGGCTTGTCCGGATCTAAATTAAGGTCGACTGCCATATAGTAAGCAAGTAGCTGAATTGCAACAATTTGCGCAATATAAGATGCTTCCTTTATATCTTTTACTTGCAAGAAATAATCAAACACAGGCTGATTTTTGTCTGCAATTCCAATTATTATTCCCCCTCTACTTTTAATTTCAATTGCGTTTGAAATTATTGACTCAAAGCTATCATCATTTGGGGCAAATACAATAACAGGCGTGCCTTTGGAAATAAGAGCAATTGTCCCGTGTTTTAATTCCCCACCTGCCAGGCCTTCTGTTGGCACATAGCTTACTTCTTTTATCTTCAAAGCTGCCTCTAGTGCCGATGGATAAGAAACTCCTCTGCCGATTACATAGATATTTGACGCAATCGAAAGAAACTTTGCAACTTGCTTGATTTGGGCCGAGTTTTTTTTCTCAAGTATTCGATCAATCTCATCTGCAGCCAGAAGCAATAGCTTTTTCGCGTCCGCAGTTTTTTCTACCATTGCAAAAACTAACATTAGAAGAACGGAAAGTTTTGCAATGTATGCTTTTGTTGATGCAACTGCTTTTTCAGGTCCTGCGTTTAGAAGAATTTTAAAGTCTGCCATTCTGTAAATTGAAGATCCTAAAACATTTGTTATGGCAACAATCTTACTTCCTCTTACCTTTGCCCTATTTAATGGCTCTATAACATCAATAGTCTCTCCTGACTGAGACAGAGCAATAACTAAGCTTTCTTTATTTAGAAAATGTTCAAGGTAATTAAACTCGGATGCAACCGCGGTATTAACATGCGTTTCTGCAATTTTTGAAAAAAGGTATGTGCCAGTTAATCCTGCATGAAAAGCAGTTCCGGCTCCAATAAAGTATGTTCCTCTGGCTTTTTTTATAAGTTTTGAAAGAGCATTTATTTCATCTTCATAGTTTTCTGCAATATTTCTTATAACTAGCGGCTGCTCATAAATTTCTTTTATCATAAAATGAGGAAATTTACCCATACTTGATAGTTCAAATTTCCAAGTTACAGTTTCTGGCACAACTTCAAGCTGCTTACCAGAGGGGACCGAAATTAGCTCTATATCCTTACCTAAAATAACCATTTCATAATCTTTTAGGAAAATTACTTTTTTTGTTTTTTCTATAAAACTTGAAATATCGGAGGCCAGATAAAATTCGTCCTTTCCAAGACCTACAACCAAAGGAGAACCGTTTTTGACAGCTATAATTTCGCTTGAAGGAGCATATGCAATAACAATTGCATTAAGTCCTTTTAATTTATTGAAAGATTTTCTAACTGAAGTTGCAAATCCGCTGCTGCCCTTAAGATTTTCTTCAATAAGATGAGGAATAACTTCCGTATCGGTTTCTGAGACAAACTTATGTCCTTTTTTGATAAGTTCTTCTTTAAGCTGTTCGAAGTTTTCAACAATACCGTTGTGAACTACTGCAATTTCCTTGCGGCAATCAAGATGAGGATGTGAATTTGCAACAGTTACGCCACCGTGAGTTGCCCAGCGGGTATGACCAATTGCTAAATTGCTTTTTGGCAAATTCACACTTGCCCCTCCAATTTTACCAACGTGTTTATCAACTGCAAGATTTTTGCCTTTTTTAACTGCAATTCCCCAAGAATCGTATCCTCTATATTCAAGAATTTTTAAACCTTCGAACGCTATATTAGCAGCGTCATTTTTATTACCGATATAAGCAAATATTCCACACATATTATTCCTTTACTAAATCGACCAACTTGTTAAGATTTTTAATCACTGCGTCTGCCTGGTAGTCCGTTGGCTCGTCTCCTTTCCAAATTCTTTTTTCTCTATCTATAAAAACCGTAAAAACTGCAGGCGAATGTTTTTTAACCTTTTCAAGAATAGATGACCTGTCATCAACCAAGAAAATTTGATGGTCTTTATATTTCTCTATTACCTGAGGAATTGGCGTAGTTTTTTCCAGGAAGATATGAATGTCTTCCTCGTTGAAGTTTTTCAATATATCAGTCTTGAGAAGTTTATTTCGCTGAAGCTCTATGTTTCCTTCTGAAAATATTCCAAGAGTCGCATAGGTCGCTATTTCCACCAAAACTCCAACAACTTCTTCATACAAAGTGTGCTTTGTAAGATCGCTTTCTTTAAAAAGGTCTGTGTCAAACAAAGTGTAGTCAATGTCAAAGAGAACTATTTTTTTCATAATTTGTAGATTATTTCTTCTCTATAATCTCCTGAAATTTCGCGTAGTAAGTAACATCATCTTCAATGTTTTTAAAAACACTGGTAGACGGACCAATTGTGACGTTATTACCAATTATGACACCAGGCATTATAGAAACTTTTATTCCAATTTTTACATTGTTTCCAATTATCGCGCCCAGGCTGATAAGGCCAGTGTCTACTTTTGAACCTTTTACTACTGCCTGAATATTTTTCCTGTCTATTTTTCTGTTTGCGGTTGTAAAGGCAGAACCAATTTTACAACTTGAACCAACAATTGAATCTCCTACAAATCCTGAATGAATGCTCGTCCCTTTCATAAAAAGGCTGTTTTTAATTTCTGTAAACGCTCCAACCGATACTCCCTCTTCTAAATCTGACTCATTTCTAATAAGAGAATTTGTTCCAATATATACATCTTTACCAATGTAAGCTGGTCCCTTAATTTTTGCTCCTTCAAGGATTTGCGCTCCGCTTTCAATAATTACATTATCATCAATCTCAGCGCTCTTTGAAATTTTTGCGCTTTCGTCTATCCTTCCCACAATATCTTTCATCAGTAAATTTTTTGTTGCAAGCAAATCCCAAGGGTACTTTAAAGTTGATGTTTCAAATTCTATCTGTCCAACATCAATTGAATTTTCCTTTACGTAAAGCTCAAGTACCTCTTGTTCAAAATTAAATTCGGACATTTTTACTTGTCTTACCGTCTCAATAATATCCGTTGATAATAAAAATGCATTAACTAAACACAGATCCGATGGTTCCTCTCCCTTCTTAGGCTTTTCAACTATGCGTACGAGCTTTCCGTCTTTAACAACAACTACTCCATAATCCCAAGGATTTTCTCTTTTATTTACAAGGATTACGCCCTTGGACCCACCTTTTCGAGCTTTTAACAATTCGTAAACAAGTTTTTTACTGGTAACGTGATTTCCACCAATGAGAATAAAATCGCCATCGAGGAATTTCTCTGCATTAAGAAGAACCTCTCCCATTCCCAATGCTTCTTTTTGCTCAATGTAGTTTATGAAGAGGCCGGAGGCCGAACCATCACCAAAATAATTCTTAATTACTCCGTCTTCGCTTACTCTTAAAATTATGTCTTTTATTCCTGCTTCTTTTAATCCCTCAAGCGTATATTCAAGAATTGGCTTTCCCATAATTTTACTCATGGTTTTATGAGCCACTCTTGAGTATGGATAAAATCTGCTTGAATAACCGCCTGCTAAAACAACTGCTTTCATATTATTCTTTAATCCTTTTAATATCTGCTCCCAAACTCTTAAGTCTTTTTTCAAAATTTTCATAACCGCGGTCCAAATGTTCAACCCCAAAAACTACACTTTCGCCCTTTGCAGAAAGTGCAGCCAAAACTAAAGTTGCGCCTGCTCTTAAATCTGATATTTCTACAACCGCATTATGAAGATTTGTGGGTCCCGTAATTTTAGCAGCATGCTTAAACTCCGCTTTATTGTCAGAAAGGTTAAAATTGTAAACTTCTTGTGGATTTTTAACTTCTGGATTAAAAAGCTCTATCTTTGCTCCCATTTTTAAAAGCTGATTAACATAGTTAAATCTACTTTCATAAACTGTTTCATGAATTACTGACTCTCCTCTGGCTTTAGTCATAAGAACTGCCCATGGACCCTGCCAGTCAGTCATGAAGCCGGGATAAAAAGATGTTGTAGCATCTGTTGCCTTAAGATCATCCTTATAGAAAAATCTTAAATCTTTTCCTTTTTCCTCAAATTGTCCTCCAGCCTGCTTGAATTTTTCTAAAAATTCTACAAGCTCCTGTTTCTTTACGTCTTTTACCGTTATATCTCCCTCTGTTATAATCGCCGCAATTGCAAAGGTGACTATTTCATTTCTGTCAGGCGCGATTGAAAATCTTGTACCATGAAGTTTTTCTACACCTTCAACTACAATTTTTCTTTTGGAAATTCTTTTAACTCTTGCTCCCATTCTATTTAGAAATTCAATTAATTCATCAACTTCCGGTTCCTGCGCTGCATTATCTAAAACCGTCTTTCCTTTTGCCAAAACTGCTGCCATAAGAAGAGTCTCAGTGCCCGTGTGCGTGTTTTTCTCGAATCTATAAGCGGCCCCCTTAAGCCCGTTGCTTGCTTTAATATGAAAGAATCCATCTTTACTGTTATATGTTGCGTTAACTCCCATTTTTTTAAGACCTAAAATAGTTCTGTCAATTGGCCTGGCTCCAATTCTGCAACCTCCTGGGTTTGGAATTATCGCGCTATTTGTACGTGCTAAAAGCGGAGCAACAAACATAGCGGAAGTTCTTACTTCCGCAGCAGCTTGCAACGCAATTTTTTCCTTTTTGAATTCTTCCATTTGAATATAAGCGGTATGATCTTGAATTCTCACCTTTCCACCCAACTCTTTAACGATATCTATCATTACCTGAAAATCCGAAATGTGAGGAATATTATCAATAATGACTTCTTCTGCTGTAAGACATGATGCCACCACAACTTTAAGAGCCACATTTTTGGCACCTGAGATAACTACGCTTCCTTTAAGTTTTTTTCCGCCTTTTATAACAAATTTGTCCATATTTTATAAATATCTCCAGCACCCATTGTTACAACAATAGTACCCTTATCGTATCCCTTTTTAGATAGATATTCTATCACATTGGCAAGCGTAGGCAAAAATACAACATCCCCATGAACTTTAGCCACTTCGGAAGCCAGAAGCGCAGATGAAACAGTTAGGTCAGCCTCTTCTCTAAGCGAAGCGTATATATTTGTTAGTATAATAGTATTTGCGTCCGCAAATGAGGTTTTAAACTGTTCGAACAATGATTTTGTTCTAGAATACGTATGCGGCTGAAAAATACAGACAATTCTCTGTTTTGGAAATGTTTTTTTGAACGCTCTGAGAGTTTTTTTAATTTCTGTTGGATGATGTGCATAATCATCAAAAGCCATTGCGCCGCTTGGTAATTTCCCCACAAACTCAAATCTTCTTTTGCTTCCGCTATATTTTGAGATACCCAACTTTATTTTTTCTATTGATATCCCAAGCTCGGCAGCTACGACAATGGCAGCTAACGCATTTACAGCATTGTGTTCTCCCGGCACGCCAACAGAAAATTCCCCAAAATTCATTTCTCTTCCATTTACCCAAAAGAATGTTTTCTCGCCTGAAATACTAATTCTCTCAAGATGAAAATCATTCTTTGAAGAAAGACCGAATGTAACAACTCTGCCTTTGTATTCTTTTAGAAAAATTGACACTTGCTCATCGTCTCCATTTGCTATTAAGACTCCGTTTGAAGGCAAACTGTTTGCAAATTTAGCAAAAACCCCCCTCATATCATCTATTGCAGAGTAAACATCCGGATGATCAAACTCTATATTTGTAAAAACTGCAATTCTTGGATGCTGCCATAAAAACTTTACAGTTTTATCATATTTTGGATCTGTTATATACTCATCTGCTTCTGCCACAAAATATTTTCCACGACCAAAATGCCCCGAGCTACCCAAGGATGGAATATTTCCTGTTCCAATAACATATGTTGGATCAAGTCCTACTTCTTTTATAATTGTTGCAATCATAGCCGTTGTAGTGGTCTTACCATGCGCACCTGCAACAGATATGCCTTCGAATCGCTTGTCGATAACCGAGCCTTCCATAAATGCGCCGACTGCTTCTCCCTGCATTAATACCTTAATTCCATTTGAAAGCGCAGCTTTTACCTCAACGTTATCTCTCCCACCGTGTGCTCCACTTGCAATAACCAAATCAACATCTGCAACATGCTCACTATCAAAACCTTCAAACACGGCTATATCTGCTTTTTTTAAACCCTCATCTGTTATAAACTCTTCGGCAATGTCGGAACCGGTTACCTTAATTCCAGCTTCCTTAGCAATAATCGCAAGAGGTGCAGTTCCAACTCCTTTTATTCCAACAAAATGTATTGATTTTATTTTCTTCATAACTTCTTAAGGGCTTTTGCTACTGCTTCATATTCATCCCATGGTTCTTCTCCATTGCCTAAATTCATTGATTTTTCATGACTTTTTCCCGTTAGGATAACCAAATCTCCCTTTCTTGCTATTCTAATAGCCTCATCAATTGCTTTCTGTCTGTCAGAAATTTTAATAAGAGTTTTGTTCTTGATTCTCTTGTCTTTATTTCTAATTCCCTTTTCTATATCATCCGCAATTTTATCTACGCTTTCTCCGCGGGGATCTTCACTTGTCAAAATAATAACATCTGAAAATCTGTCTGAAGCATCCCCCATAAGAGGTCTTTTTGTACTGTCTCTTTTTCCTGCGCTTCCAAAAACATGAATAATCCTTCCATTAGTCTCTTTTCTTGCCAATTTCAAGAGTTTCTCAAAAGAGTTAGGAGTGTGCGCAAAATCAATCATAACTCTAAATGGACCTTCAAAAACTATTTCTTGCCTTCCTTTTGGAAGTTTAAAACTCTCAACTGCTTCTTCGATATTTTCCTTAGAAATTCCCAGAACAGTACAGACAGAAGCTGCTGCCAATATGTTATAATTATTAAATTGTCCGAAAACATTCTTTTCAAAAGAAAAATCCTTTATTGAAAAATCAGCATCTTTTGAAATCCCATAAGTCAGAAATCTGGAGGAAGCTTTATCTTTTGAAATTATCTTAAAAGAATCATCATCAATGTTTGTTATGGATATTTTTGCTTTTTTTAAAAGTTTAAGCTTTGTTGAAACATAATTTTCATAAGTTTTGTGGTAGTCCAAATGCTCATTTGTAACATTTGTTAAAACTGCGCCTTCAAAATTTATTCCCCATACTCTATGCTGATCTAAAGCATGAGACGTTACTTCCAAAACTACGTATTTTTTGCGCTTCTCTTTAAGATTTGAAATTCTTTTAAAAAGTTTTTGAATTGTCCACTCGGATGGAGTTGTTACATGAAGACCTATGTCTTCATAAAGCCCTTCAACAGATGCTCCCACCGTTGAAATCATTGAGGAATTTAATCCCGCCTTGGTTAGGATGTGATGAATTAGGTTTACAGTAGTTGTTTTACCGTCTGTACCGGTCACTCCAACAACTATCAAATCTTTGGAAGGGAAACCGTACCAAATATTAGCAACTATTGCGCTAAGCAAATGATAAATATTTTTAATTTCTTGAAGCATTATAAAGTTTCCTCTCTTTTTTTGTCCCAAAATTGCCCACGCCTGCAAAGTTTTGCTTTATCAGCTGAATTTTTCAAAAGCATCTCGGTAACACGCTCTAAGAATAGTGTATTTTGCGAACTCTTAATAAGAACTACATCTCCTTCTTGTATATTATCAAGGATAAAGTCCCGTCCTTGCGAAAAAGTTTTAAAGCTTAAGTTTTCAAGTCCATTTTTTTTAAGAACAGGAGCCACATACTGTTGCATCATTGGACCAACTAAAATTACAAGATCGCAGGTTTTAAGAATTTTATCAGCAACTGTCTTGTGAATTTTCTCCGAAATCATACCAAGCTCCCTCATGTCTCCCAAAATTGCTACCTTGCGTCTTTTTCCTGAAACTTTTTTAAGCAAATCTAAAATATCCAGTATTGGCGGTAAAGTCGCGTTATTATAAGAAGAGTCAATAATCGTTGTGTTTTTTATACCATAAAACACGGAAAGTCTGCCCGGAGGAAGCTTGAAATTTCGTTCAAGCGAGACAATTGCATCATTTATAGAAACTCCAAGATATAAAGCAATTGATATTGCGGACATAAATGAACGGGCATAATGATCAGAAAGAGGTCTATCGAGCTTTAACTTAAAACTTTCTCCAAGATGATTTACATTAAAGCTGAACTTGTTAAGAGTTACTTCAAGATTATCCGCATAAAAGTCTGCGTTCTCTTTTTCAATCGATATTGTTGATTTTCTAGCCATAACCGTGGCTGATTCTTTCTCAATTAATTCATCATCAATATTCACAACAGCAAATCCGTCTCCAGGAAGAGATTTTAGAAGAAGCATTTCCTGCTCCATAGTCTTTTTTAGAATTTCATCTTCCGTTTTTGCTTTATTTTCAAAATAAACGCTATGCTCAAAAGAAATGTTTGTGAGAGTTGCTATCTGGGGTTTTACAATTTTTAGTAAATAACTCATGTTTTTAGGCTCATCCGGACCGTCAATTCCCATTTCACAAATATAAACGTCATATTGCTTCCAGTTTATAAAAATACCTAAAAATGAGGTTAGAATAATACGAATCCAGTCTAAAATTGTGTAATTTCCCGGATTTATATCCAAAATATCCAAAGGGATGCCTGTTTCGCTGTTTTTGCCCTGACCTTGTTTCACTTTATACTTTGAAGTAAGAGTTGCGGCCACAATTGAAGATAAAGAGCTTTTTCCGCTTGCACCTCCAATACCCACAACAATAGGTCTTATTTTTATAAGCTGAACTTTTGCAATCATACGCAGATACCAAAGCACAAAAGAGACAACAAACTTTCTCAAAACCATACTCGTATTATACCTGTTTAAGCCTCAAAAAGCCAAAATATTGTCAATAAAGTTTACATGGTGTACTCTTAAGTTAGATGAGCCCGCTTGATGAAAATCAACTTCAGATTGAGATTAAAAAAGAGGGACTGCGCCATATTACGGATGAAATACCCGGCTTTATGAGGCAAAAACTTGGTATAAACTTCACTTATTATGACGAGGATCTCAAAAGAATAAAAGATAAAGTCGTAATTAGCCGGATTGAGAGCTTAGCAATTCCGCCAGCCTGGAAAAAAGTCTGGATTTGTGCTTCAGAAAACGGATATCTTCAAGCAACAGGCACTGATGACAAAAGACGTAAACAGTATATTTATCATCCGGAATGGGTAAAAGCAACTCAAACAAGCAAATTTGAAAGACTGACGGATTTTGGCCTCAGCCTTCCAATAATCCGCTCGAAAATCGATTATGACCTGCACCAAAAAGACATGGATAAGAAAAGAATCCTAGCTACTGTCGTTTGGTTGCTTGAGAAAACTTTTATCCGCATTGGAAATGAAGAATACGCAAGAAATAATGAAAGCTTCGGGCTAACAACTTTAAGAAACCGTCACGCAAAAGTAAGAGGAGACCAAATTTCATTTAAATTCATAGGGAAAAGCGGTATTGAGAATGTAATCGAAATATCAAACCCAACAATTGCCAAAACAATCAGAAAATGTATTGAACTTCCGGGCTACGAGCTTTTTCAATTTATAGATGATAGCGGAGAGCGTCATGTAATTGATTCTGCGGATGTTAACGAATTTTTGAAAGAAATAACTAAAAATGAATTTACTACAAAAGATTTTAGAACTTGGGGAGCAACCAATTTATCAGCAAGACACCTTTATAAATTAGGAGGCGCGGAGAGTGAGAAGACGATCAAGCAAAATATTATGGACACCATCAAGGAAGTCGCAAGTCAGCTTAACAATACCGTATCGGTTTGTAGAAATTATTACATTCATCCGCAAGTTTTGAAGAGCTACGTCAAAAAGACTCTAGTTCCCCACTTTGCAGGTTTTGAAAAATCCAGAAAATCAATAAAAGGACTCTCCTGGAACGAAACCGCCCTAATCAAACTCCTACAAAATTAGCAATTAGCTCTAAATTCTGCTATAATGGGAACAATGAGAGATTTTAATAGAGGCGGTAACTCGAGACCAAGACGAAGCTATGATAATAGAGGATCTTCTGGTGGAAACGAAGAAAGACAAACATTTAAAGCAATATGCGCAGATTGTGGCCGCGACTGTGACCTTCCATTTGAACCCCGTGGCAACAGACCAGTATATTGCAGAGATTGTTTCAAAAAGCATACACCGGAAGGCTCAAGCGGAGATAGATATGAATCAAGAGGAGATTCCAGAGGGGGTCCACGTGAAGATTCAAGGCGATCAGGTGGCGATAGACCAATGTTTAGCGCAGTATGCGACAACTGCGGCAAAACTTGCCAGCTTCCCTTTGAACCAAGACAGGGAAAAGAAGTTTTCTGCAGTAGATGTTTTGAAGATAAAGAAAAAGGAATAGACATGACGCAAAGAAAAAGCAATAGCAATGGCACGCAAGCACAATCACAACCAAACCTTCAAATGGACGCAATAAATGCAAAGCTTGATAAAATATTAAATCTTTTATCCAACACAAAAGCATTAAAAAATGACGAGAAAGCTTCCAAAGTAGTAGAAGATGAGATAGAACAACTAGTAAAAACAATTAAAGCTGAAAAATCAATCAAACCTAAAAAGAAAGTCAAAGATCCTGAGCAAAGCCGAAGCGTAGCAGCAGAAACAGAAATTCCAATAGAATCCCCAACGGAATAGTTATCCTTTTTTATTCTTTTTTAATTTTCCCTGAAGATCATTAAAAAGTTCTTGAGAAATTTCCCTGGGCGTTAATTTCTTATCTCTAAGGTTTTTAGGGCTGAGAAGTCTTGAAGGTTTTTTCATCGAGATTTAAAAAGGAATATCGGAAGTAGAATTTGGGTCCACCTCAAAGGTTTTTCTGTATATGCAAAGCCTGCAATCTTCATAAAGATAAGCAAAGTCGGAAGGTGATAGCTTGTACATATTTATGTATTACGCCTTTCGACTAGTCCTGAGCGAAGCCGAATGACAAAATCAGAAGGAGATAATTTATACTGTTGCGCCATAAGAGAATAATTATACCACGAAGGAGGAATTCTGACTAAGAAGTCAAATTATTTCTTGCTAGAATTTTCCACAACTCCAATCTCTCCTAGCGTGAGGTTGTAGAGTTTATAAACCATTTTATCAAGCTCTGCCTTTAGATCATCATAAACCTCGGGAAGCTTTTTCATTAACTCTAAAGAATCACCTAGATAGAGAGCGAAGTTTTTATCATCATTGAGGAAATAGGTCTTCATTTGTATTAAAATTATACTTCTTTTCCTTACAATTTACTATTCCACTAATATTGACACCTTTTGATCTATTGACAAGAGTGTGTATTGAGTTATATAATGCTTTTTACCTCTAATACGCAAGTGTTAGGGATAGAAAATCTAGCAATAGATTTTCGGCAAAGGGACCCCGCAAGGGGTTTTTTTGTGCCTACTTTTCTGTCCTTTCGTTCCGGCGAAAGAACGAAAGCCTCTCTTGCCAGTGAAGCCGGACTATTTTTACTCCGCTCGCTGATCGGGTTATTTCACCCCCTCCATCGACAGGTTTGCGAGGAATCCCCCTGATAGCTCGCTACATAAAAAAATTAACGTCCTAATGCTTCAAGGCAAGAATAAGAAGAATATTATTCCGTGGGGGGAATTCCGTAATACGTCAATATGTCTTTGGCGATGGAGAAAAAGACCGGGGCGGCAGTGTCTGCACCGTATATGCTAGTCGTGGGCCTATCAATAATTACAAGCATGACGAACTTTGGATTGTCCGCGGGAGCAAAACCAATAAAAGAAGCGATTGTTTGGTTTGGGTCATAATGTCCCGCAACCGGAATTGACGCTGTTCCTGTTTTACCTGCAATTCTATAACCTTTTAGCCTTGCCCACTGCGCCTCTCCCTTATTTACGGCATTTACCATAATCTCCGTCATTATTTTTGAAGTTTTTTCCGAAATTGTTCTTGTGACTACTTTTGACGGAATTTTTACTTTGTCCCCTTCTGCTGTATGAATTTGCGCCACAATGTGCGGTTCCATCCTAAGCCCTCCATTTGCAATTGAACCTATAGCGGCAAGAAGCTGTATGGGAGTAATTGAGATTCCCTGACCAAAACTTACCGTTGCCAAATCTACTTCATACCAATTATCTTTTTCCTTAATTGGCTGTGCCACTTCTCCCTGCAAATCAATCCCCGTTGTTTGCCCTATGCCAAATTTTTCTAAATGCGATAGCATGCGATTTAGTCCGAGTTTCTTCCCAACAAAAACCATTCCTGTATTATCCGAATGAATTATTGTATCAATCATACTAATATTGGGCTTATACTTATCATTCCAGGTTTTGATGGTATATCCGCCTATTGAAACAGGTTTATCACAGATATTACATTTAGTCTCTGGCGTTACCAAACCTTCATCCAAGGCAGCTGACATAATAAGAGGCTTAAAAGTAGAACCCGGTTCATAAGCATCATTAATGAATGGATTTCTATACTCTTTTTCGGAATAGTCCTGGAACTTTTGCGGATCAAAAGATGGAGTTGCTACCATTGCAAGAATTTGCCCTGTTGCTGGATCCATAACTGCAACCATTCCCCCGCTTGCGCCGTAAGTATCAATTGCTTTTTTCAACTTGTTCTCTGCCGCATACTGAATAGCTCTGTCTATTGATAAGACAAGACTATCTCCATCAATTGTTTTTTCATCCCCGCTATTTAGTTTTGCAACTATTGGTCTTCCTAATGCATCCTGAATAACGCTTGCAAGCCCTTCCTTGCCTCTCAAAAGCCTGTCGTAATGCCCTTCAAGCCCAAAATAACCAGTATCTACATCCGCATCATTCTTACCCACAAAACCCAAAAGATGGGCCGCAGTTGATGCTTCCGAATAAAGCCTTGTGTAGTTTTCTTCAAACCCAATACCGGGGAGTTTTAATTGCTCAATTTGCTGTTTTGTTGCAAGGCCTACCTTTGGTGGAAGTGCCACCCAAAATTTATCCAGATTTAAAAGCGCGGATACAGAAGCCTCCTCAGTTTTTAGAATCGGAGCCAAAACCAAAGCTGTTAATTTTTTATCCTTAACCACTTTTGGGTTTGCAAAAACAGTATAGATAAGTCTATTGGCAACTATAGGAAATCCGTCTGATGTATAGATTTGGCCACGCGCCGGCTGAAGTTTTATTATTCTTCCGTATTGATTTTCCCCAAGAAGAGAAAGCTCCGATGCTTTAACAACCTGCCAGTAAAAAAGACGGGAAATAACGACAAAGAAAAGAAAAATTAGAAAACAAAAGGTAAACCTGTAACGCCAGGTCATTGTTTTATAACCTGCCTCGCGTCAAGGCGGGCAACAGAGATTGACGTGCTTATAACAAAGTTAGTCTTGTTTGGAGCAAATCCCAATTCCCCTGCGTTTGAGGCAATTTTAGTAAAAGAGGACAAGGTTAAAAGTTTTTCCTGCAAAATTAAGTTTTCTTTTTTTAGAAGGCTTACATTTTCTTCTGTATTTTGGAGCGCAATTCCTGAAACTGAAATTCTATTTGAAACGCTTATTCTTACCACTGATAAAACAAGTATAACAAATATTAGCGTTGATATTATTAAGGCAGGCTTATGCATAATTTATTTATGATTTACGATTTACCATTTACGATTTTTCAAATACTCTGAGTTTTGCAGCGCTACTTCTTCTGTTAGTATCAATTTCTACTTGATCTGCAATAACCGGATGCTTAGTAATAATCGAGCCTAGTCCTTTGTCTTCAAAGTCAATGAATTTCCATTTAACAATTCTGTCTTCCAGTGAGTGGAAACTTATAACAGCAAGTCTTCCTCTCGGACTTAATATCTCAAGCGCGGAAGGCAAAACCGCTCTTAAGTTATTAAGCTCGTCATTTACCGCAATTCTTAGTGCTTGAAATACTTTTGTGTTAACTTTTGCTTTCATAAAAGGTTTTACCTCACCCCTTAACCCGAAGCTCTCTGCGACTATATCTGCAAGTTGTGCAGTAGTCTCAATCGGCTTTACTCCACGGGCGCTAATAATATTTTTAGAAATGGTGCGAGCATTGTGCTCCTCACCCAATTTAGTAAATAATTCATATAATTCTCCACTATTTAATACGTTTATTAGATCTGCCGCCTTAACAGCACCGTCCTTATCCATTCTCATATCCAGAGGACCATCCTGCTGAAAACTAAAGCCTCTCTCCGGCTTGTTTACTTGATAGCTAGACACTCCCAAATCAAACAAAACTCCCGAAACTTCCACGAAACCGTTTTTACGCCCGATCTCTTTAATGTCTTTGAAATTTCCCTTAGCCAAAATTATGTCTTTTCCGAGCTCAAACTCGGTACCTTTGATCTGAGATTTAACCTGATTCAGCGCTTCCTGATCTAAGTCTATTCCTAAGACTTTTCCGCCCCGCTTTAGAATTTCAAAGGTATGTCCGCCTCCGCCTAAAGTTGCATCTATATAGAGCTTTTTAGGCTCTATATTTAGACTATCTATAGCTTCTTGTAAAAGTACACTTACATGAAAATCGCTCATTCATTTCCTTTTCCGGACAGTTTATCTGCAATGCTTGTGATAGTACCAACGAGTATACTGTTGTGTTCTTCCCATTTTTTCTTGTCCCAAATTTCAACATATCTTGATATTCCTAAGAAAACTATTTCACCCGACAGACTCCCGTATTCTTTTAAATGTGTCGGTAGTACAAATCTTCCTTTTTCATCCAATTCAACCTCTGTTGCTGTTCCAAGTAAAAATCTTTGTGTTTCTCTGGTGGACAAATCTGTAAGAGGCATGCCTTCTGTTCCTTCAAGAAGAGATTTCCAACTAGCTTCTGCGACCACAATAAGAGATCCTTCAAAGCCCTGAGTAATAATGAGTTTGTCACCCAGCTCATCCCTAAACTTTTTAGGGAATGCAATTCTGTTTTTCTCTCCAATTGTACCGCCGTATTGTCCAATAAGCATATGTTTAATTTGTTTCTCATCCCACTTTAGACCACTTTAGACCATTTTGAACCGTTTTGAAGTACGTGTCAATAGGGAAAAAGAGCAAAATAGTAGACCATAGCGGACTAAAACACAAGATATGGGGAAGACTATTGACTATTTACGATTGACGATTTACGACTTAAAGGGATTCTTCTACTTGGAAGACATTTCCGTCTATTTTTGTGACTTTTACGACAATTTTTATATTACTGACTCCTTCATCATAGTGACAGACATCCGAACAAGTTCCAAGAGTAATTTCTTTTGTTATTTTCTTGCCTGCAACCACATCTACGTGGCCAATTGCACCGCGTGGAATCTCTCCTGTTGAAGTATAGGAAAGCTCATAGTCAATAGATGCTATATCATCTGTCTTGTCAATTTCCAGGATTACTTTCTTTCCGTCTGCAGACATGAAAAGCATCAAGCCAATATCTTCCGGCTTAAGAGTAGCTATTGTTTGCTCCTGAGTCTGAGTAACAGGCGCTATTGCAGACTTTCTAGTAACTAAATAAACTCCTCCGACAATGAGAACTATTACGAGCGCTGCAACGCCAATTAAAATATTTTTATTATTTCTCACTAATTATTTATTACAAATAAAACAAAGGAAGTCAAGAGACATGTTGCATTTCATTAATTTTTACTATTGTATCTGAGACTTTAGTCGGATATCTACCTGTAAAACATCCCCCGCAAAAACCATTTTGCTCAAAAATATCCCCTTCGATCTCAACCGGATTACCCAACGCAGCTTCAAGCAGCTCTGCTTCGCTCAAATAATAAAGACTATCGAGCCCTAAATACTTTCTTCTTTCTTCAATATCCGGCATTTTATGCGCAAGTACTTCATCTTTTCCAAAATCTACTCCGTAAAAACACCCATCCTCTATAGGAGGAGAAGCAATCAAAGCATGTACTTCTCTTGCTCCCGCTTCTCTTAATTTTTCAACCACAATTCTTAAAGACCCTCTTACTAAGGAATCGTCTACCAAAACTACTCTCTTACCACGAACGACGGCTTCATTTATACTGTACTTTTGTGTAGCAGCTTTATCTCTTCCATTGGGCTGGATGAATGTTCTTGGACCATCCACAACATTTCTGTATGGATTTGTATATATGCCATCAATGTATGGAATCTTTTTTTCTTTTGCTATTTCAGAGCTGGCAACTCCTTGAGCCGCACTTATACCGGATCTGGGAACAGGCATGATTACGTCAACATCCGGCATATGCCTTGATAAAATTTCTCCTTCTCTTAATCTAAATTCAACAACGGAAATACCAAATACATTACTATCCGGCCTAGATATATATATAAGTTCAAAAATACATTGAGCAAGATTGGCATCTTCTCTTTTGCCGATAGTTTTTACTCCGTCATCGTCTATCATGATGGTTTCCCCCGGAAGAACATCTCTTATAAATTCCGTTCCCGTAGAAAAACCTGATGTTTCAGACATAACTATATATCCGCCCGAATCCCTTAACCTTCCTATCGACAAAGGTCTGAATCCGTGCGGATCTCTACTTGCAAATAAGGCGTCTTTTGTTGCAAAAACCATACTGTATGCACCTTCAAACTGTTCTACTCCTTTAACAATTTTCTCTCCTGCATCTCCTTCCATTTCATTAATCACTGCAAGAGCAATTCTGGTATCACTCCTTGATCCATCAATTTCTTCTGCAATATCATATTTCCTGCGAAGCTCTTCTATATTTGTTAAATTACCATTATGTGCTATACCTATCCCATCATCTAAAAACGGCTGTAATTCTTCCAAAGAACCGGAAGTAGAATAACGATTATGACCAATACCAATAACTGCGTTATCTAAATTCGGAAGCACATTTATCATTCCAAAAACAATAGAAGCAAGCCCTGCCCCTTTAGTTAAAACTATTTCTTCACCGTCCGTAATCAAAATCCCAGAACCTTCTTGTCCACGATGATTTAATTCAATCAATCCATTAAATACTGAAGACGAAATATCATAGGTTCTTGAAAAAATACCAACAACGGCACAGTTATCTTGGGGTTTTTCAACTGACTCATGAAATAGAAGACTTTCTGTCCTAGGCATCTAGATTATTTTGGATAAATTCGGAAACAGAATCAATGCTAATTCTTTCCTGTTTTGCAGTGTCTCTGTCTCTTACGGTTATTGTAACATCCTGCAGCGTTTGAAAGTCAATAGTCAAACAATAGGGTGTTCCTATTTCATCCTGATAAAGATATCTTTTTCCTATATTTCCCCTATCATCCCAATAAGTAGGAAAGTTTTTTCTTAAGTCTTCATAAACTTTCTTTGCTTTTTCAACCAGCTCCGGCTTATTTGCAAGAAGCGGGAAAACTGCTGCTTTGTACGGAGCAATCTTTGGAGAAAGTTTCAAAACAACTCTGCCTTCAATTTCCGAGTAAGCATCGCAAAGAACTGTTAGAAGTAAGCGATTGATGCCTACTGCAGGCTCTATAACATGAGGCGCAATTTTCTTACCGCTTTGCGGATCTGTGATTGATAAATCTTGTTTGGAAAATTTTGAATGCTGTTTTAAATCATAGTCGGTTCTATATGCCAGTCCCCAAAGCTCCTTAAAGCCAAAAGGAAATTCATACTCCAAATCCACAGTTCTCTTACTGTAAAACGAGCGCTCTTTATCATCATGCTCACGCCATTTAAGCTTGTCTTTTGAAACACCAAGAGTTTCTGTAACAAAAGCAAACATCTGTTTTTTCCAGTTTTCAAAAAGCTCTTGCCAATCACTAACTTCCGGGTCAAAAAAATATTCTATTTCTCCCTGTTCAAATTCCAATGTTCTAAAAACAGAATTTCCGGGAGTTATTTCATTTCTAAAACTTTTTCCAAGCTGTGCAATACCAAAAGGCAATTTAACCCGCGTTGAATCTACAACATTTTTGAAGTTTATAAACATTCCCTGAGCTGTTTCTCCCCGTAAATACGCCAACGACTGATCACCTTCAATAATTCCTAAGTTTACGGGAAACAGCAGATTGAACTTGCGTACTTCTGTCCAGTTAAATTTGCCGCAGTTTGGACAAGCTATTCTTCTATCTCTTATAATTTCTGATAACTTTTCTTCATTTAATCCCTCTGAATTTTCTTTTGTACTATCTTCTATCAAATGGTCGGCGCGCATTCTAAGTTTACAGTTTTTACAGTCAACCAATGCATCTGCAAATCCGGTTGCGTGACCCGAAGCCTTCCACACTTCCTGATGAGAAATAAGACTGGCATCAATTCCTACAATGTCCGTCTTTTTATGGACAAAATTATCCCACCAAAGATTTCTTATGTTTCTGAGCAACTCTGCTCCTACAGGACCGTAATCATATGTGTTGGCAAGTCCTCCGTAAATTTCACTTCCAGGGAAAATAAAACCCCTTCTTTTGGAAAGGGAAACGATTTTATCCATTAAATTATCTGTCATATATTAGTCAAAAAAAGGAAACATTCTCCTTGTCTTAAGACGTCTTTCAAGTATTTCTTCAATTAGCCCCTGTGTATTTACCAAATGCGTCTGGTGCGAAAAGCCCAAAGCGCTAAGAAGCTGCTTTTCAAAAGCAGAAATTAAAACTACATGATCTTCTCTGCTTTCTAGCTTTGACAAAACATCGCAAAGAAGAGAGAAAACTTGCGAGTTTTCCTGATTTTCTGCACAAAGACTATCTACGAGTTCACAAATATGATACGCAAAACCAACACTTTTAAGATTATCTTTAACACTTGAAAAGTTATCTATAGTTTCTACTTCTGTGAGCGTAGACATTGAACGGCCTTTATAAAGAGACAAAGAAACCAAGTTTAAAAGTTCTATATGACCGGATCTTCTGCTTGAAATTTTCCTGACTCCTTTTGCCTGTATGGTAATTTTTCCGTGGTGTTTTGTGAAAACTGTCAAAAGCCTGTCTGCTTCTCCTATGTTTCTTCTTCTTATTACAACTCCTGTTGTTTTATAACTTCTCATTTGGAAATCTTAAACTCTTTGTCTGTCAGAAGCGGGAACTCTGATTTCTTACTGCCATTTACTTTAATTGTATATTGGTCAGAATATGTTCCTGGCTGCTTTTGGATAAGAACTGGAAAATCCGGAACAAACTTAACGCTTGCCGGCAGTTTATATGAGATAGTAAATTTAGCTGATCCCTGAGGTCTTACCATTATAACTGCCTCATATACGGTTTTACCCAGCTCCTCATACATTTTTAACTTTACTTCCGATCCCTTGCTATCAACAAGAGTTGAACCTTTTGGAACATAAATCCTAAGCCAATCCCTAAGGACTGCATTTAGACAAAGATTGCCCCGCTCAAGATTACAGTCTGAAGCCCTGTACGGATTTTTCCAATCAATAGTAACCGTTTTTATAATTGACCCATCGCTTACTTTGTAATCTGTAGTTACCGATTTTGTTACAAAAATATTTGACTTTGCGCCTCCAAAATTTGCCTCATTTATGTGAAGATAGTCTCCATCAAAAGTTTTTATAACTCCATCCGCGTTAATTGCATGAATTCCCTTCTGCGCTCCGCTGTCATACAGATTAAATAAAACATGTTTTTCGTTGATTTTAGCTATAAGATCCTGCATTAGAGGACCCCAATAAATTTTTGGAGAAGATTTCAAGGCCTTATCCATAATTGCATACATCAAATCTCCAATAATTGCTTTTCTCCCCGCCTGAATTGCCGCAAGATTTGAAACCTTAATGTCAACATTTAAAGGCGTACTAATATTATCTTCCAGAGCGTAAATTACCTGTGGACAATCACATCTTTTGTCTATTTTTGTGGTAAACGTCATGCCTGCTGCAGAAACACTGTCATCAAGTATTTTTATTGTTGAGACTAAAACGGAAGTATCAACAGCAATTATTCCATCAACCTTAACTTTTCCGGATGCCTTGTCATATATAGAATTAAACGTTTTCATGGACTCTATAAAATCAGGAGAAAGATTTGAATCTCTAAGATTTAGAACGTTAACTTTTAAGTAGTCCACCAACACTTGCGGAGCTTTTGGCTTGCCAGGAATACCATTGTCTAAGTTGTAAATGTTATCCGATTTGTCTACGTGAATTACTCCTTTATCCAACCTAAATATTGAGTATGCTGTTATAAAACCTCCTGTAGGCCTTAACTCTTTATCATTTTGAAATATAACAAGATATTTTTTAGGCGTACTTGCACCCAACAGATCCGGCAATACTTTTATAAGAGGCTTTGCTTCTTTAACAAAACTTACTCCTGAGGCTAGAGATTTTTCAAGAGCCACCAAGCTATCGTGTGCTTTTTTAAGACCAAGGAAAGAATAGTAGTGATTTGGATTTACCTGATCAACTTCGGTCTGTGCCAAAAGCAGATATTTTTCTATATCATCAATCTTAGGAGTTACCTTACTCATTGTGGCAACTGCTGTTTGAATTCTGTTTTCCGCACTTCCGCCGGCAAAACTTCCTTGTCCTTTAAGCCCTAGTACGTCTGCATATGGCTCTATAGAATCAATTAGAACTCTTGCGGCATCAAGGCCGTGAAATCCTGCTTTCATCATATGATCCGCATCGTTATAATACCAAGCTGCAATTGGAACCCATTTAAGAATTGACAGAGAGTGAAGTTCTTTTTGTGTCTGAGTTAAGGCTTGCTTTGTTTGATTAAGATTTGTAGATGCAAGAGAGATATTTTGCTTCTTCGCGGCATCCAGAGTTCCCTTCGCCTGAGCATAAGTCACCTTTGCAGAATTATAAACTTTCATAACGGGAATGATCATTAACAAGATAAAAAGAAACAATACTCCCAAAACTCCAATCAAAATCATCGTGGGCTTTCTCCTTAAAAATCCTGCACGGCTCGGCATTTGGACTTGCGGCCCGCTTTGACGAAGATTTGGCGAGGCAGGTATTACAGGCATGGTGTCTACTGCTGTTTTGGGTGCTGCGGGAGAAACGGGATTACCAAGCTCTATCTTTTCAAATCCTTCCATAGCTATATCGTAGCCTAAAAAAGTCTTAATTGTCAATCCTAGAGGGCGCCTTTGCCGGAGATCATTGCCCACGGAGTTTTAAGGATTATCCACATATCATAGAATACGGAACGTTTTTTAACATAAGAAGCATCCATTTGAATTCTTTTGTCAAAATTAACTTCGCTCCTGCCTGATACCTGCCAGTAGCCTGTAAGTCCCGGCTTAACAGATAACACAACTTTTACAGCTTCTCTTGTATTAGGATATTTTAGCTGCTGATTACGAAGTTCATCCGGATAATAAGCTCTTGGGCCTACTAAGCTCATATCTCCTTTTAAGATATTAAAAAATTGAGGAATCTCATCAAGAGAATGTTTTCTTATAAAGTGCCCGGTACGTGTAATCCTTGGGTCATCTTTGAGTTTATAGCTTTCATGCCTATATGTTGCATAGAGCTTTGAAAACTTAGGATTTTCACGTAACATCTCATGCGCGTTTTCAATCATTGAGCGGAATTTGTGCATTTTGAAAAAAGTTCCATTTCTTCCGACTCTTTCCGGGGTATCGGCAAGAACTGGACCTTTTGAATCTAGTTTTATAGCAATTGCAACAAGAAGCATAACTGGGGAAAAAATTATTATAAGAATTAAGGAAAAGAAAATATCCATAACTCTTTTTGCAAATTCATAAAGTGCGCTTTTTTTAATCTCTTTGTAAGACATATGTCGTTTAAGCCAAGTGTTCGTTATCGGTTCCTGTAAGACTTTCAACAATTTTTTTTATCTTTGGAACCGATTTTTTATTACACACTAAAAGTACATCATCTGTATTTATAACCAGCATTTCTTCTAAGTCAATTCCTACAACAAGCTGGTCTGTATAATTAAAAACCAAATTGTCCGTTGAATCCGTAATCATTGTTTTTCCCCTTGTAACATTTTCCTTGGAATTTACTTCCAAAGCTTCTTTGAGTGCCTCCCATGCACCAACATCACTCCAAGACAAATCTGCGGCAATTACATAAGCATTGCCCGGATCAATATTATGAAGTATTGCGTCGTCAAAACTTATCTTTTCAAGAGTAGGATAAACTCTATTTAAAGTTTCTTCGTATTTATTTGTGTCGTAGGCATCTTGAATTTCCATAAGGCCTTTATAAAGCTCCGGTACAAATTTTTTGTACTGCAGAAGTAAATATGAAGGGGTTGTTACAAAGTAACCGGGGTTCCATGCATAACTTCCGGATTCCAAAAACTTTTCAGCATCTTCCAGACTTGGTCTATAGATAAGTTTTTTAAAATGAAATATTTTCGTTTCTCTTATTTGTGTTGCTTCCTTACCAAATTCAATCCATCCTAAGTTTTGGTTTGCAAAGCGCGCACGTTGCCCTATGAAAACTATTGTATTTTTTCCCTTTTCTTCAACTATTTTTTTTGCAAAAGTTAAAACTTCTCTAAATCTTGTTTCTTTTTTAACAAAATGATCGCTCCACACAATTCCAATAGGAGAATTTTGATCTGTCTTTGCAACAATTGCCATTGCCAATCCTACTGCCGGACCAACGTCTCTTACTGCCGGTTCAAAAATAAAATGGGATTTATTTATTTTGGGAAGTTGCTTTTCAATTTCGTCTTTGTATTTTTCTCCTGTTGATACATATATATCGTCGTAACTAAAAGTTGGGGTAAGTCTCTCTACTGCCAGCTGAAGAGTGGATTTATCTCCTACAATTTTTTCAAACTGCTTTGGAGAATTTTGGCGCGAAAGCGGCCAAAGCCTGGTTCCTACGCCTCCTGCAAAAACAATAAATCTCATAATATCTTGTTGTCATTCTGAACACAGTAAAGAATCTAGGCATAGATCCTTCGTCTCACTCAGGATGACATCCTTTATTAATTCGAGCTTTCTATAACTTCCAAAAATCTTCTTTTAAAATTTTCAATATCGAACTTTTTTGCCTGCTTCCTCGCATCTTTAGAATCAAATCTAGTATTTTGAAACTCTTTTATCTTTTCCATTAATTCTTTTTCCGTTTGAGGAGAGAAAAAAAGTCCTGTCTTTTTGCTAATTACAGTCTCTTTTACTCCTCCACCCTCATATGCCACTACCGGTTTCCCAAAACTTTGTGCTTCAAGAACTGTTAATCCAAAGTCTTCTTTGCCCGGAAATACCAAAGCAACGCATTTCTTATAATACTTTACTAGCTCTTCGTCCGTCAAGTTACCTAAAAACTCAATATTTGGCCCTGCCATAGCTTTTAATCTATTCTTCTGTGACCCGGTTCCTATAATTTTAAGAGGAAGCCCTAATTTATTAAAAGCCTTTATTGCAATATCTATTTTTTTATATGGAACCAGACGGGAAACAATAAGATAGTAAGGCTCAGACGGTGGATGATGGATGATTGAAGATGAGTTCTTGAAGTTAGATGGTCGAGAATTAATCAATCTTCTATTCTCTAGCATTACAGGAGGATAAATTACCTGCGAGCTTCTTCCGTAATATTTCTTTATTCGTTTTTTAACCTCCTCCGATATGGCTATGATCTTATCCGGCCTTTGCGCAGCCTGTTTGTCCCAAAAACTAAGATATTCAACAATTGGTGTTGCAAGAAATCTTATCCATTCGTTTTTAAAATAATCTTTGTATCCACTCCACAAATATCTTGTTGGTGTAAGCATGTAGCAAATGTGGCGGGTGCCAGGTACCGTGATTATTCCTTTTGCAGCCTCGGATGTAACCGAAATTACCAAATCATACCGGCTAAAATTAAAACTCTCAAAAGCCAAAGGCATTAATGGCGCATATAGCTCATGATAAGCAGAAAACGGAAACTTTTGAAGAAATGAAGGAATTATCTTTGGAAAAACTTCTGCCCATGGTGCCTTCTTGGCACTATAAACAGCTGTGTAAAGTGGTGCGTCAGGAAAAATATCATGCAGAGCAAGAAGAAGCCTTTCTGCCCCTCCCCACTTATTTACCCGATCATATACCAAAGCCACTTTCACCAGGTTATTATGATACCATATGTATAGGGTCCGACCCTAATCTTTATGCCTGCTAAGAATTCGGTCAAACAATTTATTGAAAATGGTTATTATCATATGTATAACCGCAGTGTCGAAAAGCGAAATATTTTTTTAGACGAGCAGGATTACTCTGTGTTTCTAGGCTTGCTTAAGAAGTACTTATCAAACACAGGGTCGGACCCTAAAACATATAACTATTCAAGTTATCGGCACTATCTGGGGATAAAAAGCGCTAGTTGGGTAAAACCAGAAGAAATATTGGAGTATTTCAAAACAGCTGAGAGAATCGGGCCAAATGATTATTTCTCCTACGAAAGCTTTGTTGAAGATTATAGAATTGATTCTACGGAAGTCCTTAGAGAGTTGACGCTTGAGTAGGCTCATGGTCGGACCCTAAGCTGCTAGCTGCTCCCCGCTTATTTACCCGGCCATATACCATAGCTACTTTCATAGATTCTTAATGTCTCCTTGGCCATTTTGGCCCAAGAGAAGCGGGGCAAGATGGTTTTTCCTTTCTTTAGAATTTCTCCTCTTTCCTTTTTCGACAATTTAAACGCTAAACCCAGTTTCTTTCCGATATCATCTGCATCTTGTGGGCTAAAATAAATAGCCGTTTCTCCGCAGACTTCCCTAAATGCCGGTATATTTGAGACAACAGGAATAGTACCCGCGCCAAACGCTTCAAGAGGAAGTAAGCCAAACCCTTCCATAAGCGATGCAGAAACCGCAGCAATAGAGTTTGCATATAAATGAAACAATTCTGAGTCCGTAACATCGTGAAGAAAAACTAAGTTTCTAAATTTTTCTTTTTCTAATCTTTTGTAAAAAAAGTCGTCTTTACCAACCAATATTAAATTAGTATCTACTTTTGATTTATAAAATCCTTCAATAAGTTTTTCTAAATTTTTGTGCGGATAGGCATTCCCAACATAGAGAAAATAAGGTGTTTTAGTTGCTTGCGAGACTTGTCCTGAAATCTCTCCCTTAGAGATTGAAGGGTCAAATCCTTCCGGCGTTACTTCAATTTTATCTTTTGAAACTCCAAGAGTTCTTGATAAATCATTTTTTACAAATTCAAGCGGAACAATTATTTTTTTAGATTTTTTAACTGCGTGACTTAGAACTTTCCTGTATCCAAGCCACTTAAGTATGTAAATAGAAAGGGGCTGAGTTGAGGCTTTTCCTGTAGGAAAATGATTAATTATTAAGTCGTGTATTGTTACAACAAAAGGCTTATTGTAAAAAATTGGGTGGGAAAAATAGGGAAAGTGAACCAAATCTAAGTTTTGCTTATTTAGAATTCTTGGAAATAAAATTTGCTCCGCAATGCTATGCCACTTAACATTGCAATTGACTATTGACCATTTACTATTTACGATTGATGATTTTATTCCGTCATAATCTTCTTTTCTTACAAACAGAACATAATCATTCTTTTTGTCTAATTTACTAAGTTCGATAACCAAATTCCTAGTATATCTTCCAACGCCTGTTTGTGACCAAAAACGGCAATCAATTCCAATTTTCATAATAATTCAGAGGTCCTTATCTTTTTCGGGCTCAAAGAGAAGAGATAGAGAAAAAAGAAAAATTACAATATCTCGCACCAATAAGTCTGAGAATCCTGAGAATACATAGACAGAAAATACTACGCTTAAAAGCGTAGCAGAAGTTAAAGGAGCAATAATTTTCTTTCTAAATTTGATTAGAGTTAGAACTCCCAAAACCAAAAGGACAAGTCCATGAATTCTTGTTGCAAAAAGCGGGTTAAATATTTCTCCAACAAATTTAGGGATAAAAGGTGCCCAATAAACGGGCACAAGTATCTCCCACACTCCAAAAACTATAAAAATAAAACTTATTGCAAATCTGACTAATAAGGTGCCTTTCATATTCTTTTTAAAGAGTACCACAATTTGATATTGATTCCCAATTTTACAAAACTCGTCAAAAATTTAGGATATTTATCCTGATAATGCTTTCTATAAAAAATCTTCATAGCATTAAAACGCGACTTGGTTATTCTTATTTTTGTTTCCCGCGTTGCAGAAGATGAACCTTCTGAAATTTTTTTAATTCCGCTTGACGCGCCTTTGTGATGAAATATTGAAACTGTTGGGACATAATAAATTTTCCATCCCTTTTTCTTTAGCATAAAACAGAAATCTATATCTTCTCCATAGAAAAAATAATCCTCATCCCACCATTTAACTTCTTCTCCTGCCTTACGCCTTACCAACATAAAAGCACCTGCCAAAGCATCTATTTCATGCACCTTATCAATATTTTCCCAACCCATGTAATATCCGTTTAATAATTTAGAACCCGGCGCAAGTTTAAATATTCCAGAAAAATGTGTAAATGCGTTCCACGGAGTTGGAAATCCCCTATGAGTTGCGTCATCAATCTCCCCATTTAGCATGATAACTTTACAAGTTGAAGCCCCGCAATCCGGGTGGTCATCCATAAATCGAGTCATTTCTTCTATTGTTCCCTTTTCCAAAAGCGTATCCGGATTTAAAAATAAAATGTAGCGGCTTTTGTCAGTCTTTTTAAGACCAATGTTATTTGCTTTTGAAAAACCTAAATTTTCCTTGTTGGCAACAATTTTCACTTGCGGAAACTCTTTCTCAATCATTTCCACAGAGCAGTCATCTGAAGCATTATCTACAACAACCACCTCATACTTAATGCTAATTGAGATATTTTCTCCTATTGAACTCAGAAGATTTCTTAGAAATTCTTTTGTGTTGTAACTTACAATGATTATTGATAAATCCATAAAATATTTATTATTGACTATTTATTATTTACTATTGAGCTGTAAACTTCTTCAAGCTTGGCAACAATTATATCCCAATCAAAGTTTTTTTCAATTAAAGCTCTTGCATTTTTTGAAATCTTCTCATGTAGGGTTTTGTCTTCTATTAGACTTCTAACTGCTTGTGCAAATTCTTCGTCTGTTTTTGCAATAATTGCCGATTGGCCGTTTACTGCATTAATTCCCTCGTTGCCCAGTGGTGTTGTAATAACAGGAACGCCGCTTGCCATAGCTTCCAATATTTTAAAGCTGGTTCCTCCTCCAACTCTAATGGGAGCTAAAAGTAGTTTGCTCTTCTTATAAATCTCGTACGTATCCGCGGGAGAATTTTCATCAAAAATAACATTTTTCCCATCCATTTCCTTAATATAGTCAGGAATTTTTCTTCCAACTATCCACAACTTATATTGACTATTGACCATTGACCCTTCGGCCTCGCTCAGGGCGGACCATTGACCATTTACTTTTGGCCAAATATTCTTAAGTATCATTTCTGCGCTATCTCTATTTTGCAGCCAATTGAAATCTCCAATGAAGAGTATTCTATCCCCACCGCTTGAGAGCTTAAACTTGCCTGCATCAACTCCATTGGGAACTACCGCGTCTGCATTCATTACTCTTCCTTCTTCCTGCGAAACAGAAATAAGCTTATTTGCTTTTTTCCAGAAACGCTTTTCAATCCTTTCAAGTTTCAGAGTATCCAGATACAGAAGTGGTCTCAAAAAAAATGGAACATTTTGTGCGAATCTACGATAAACCAAATATTCAATATTATGCTCTGTTAGAACAACCGGAATTTCAATATCGATTGGTAAATTTTGAAAAACATATGAGGTCTCAACATGAATAAGATCGAATTTTCCTTCCGATATTAGTTTTTCGATATTAGTTTTTAGTTCTTTATTTGTGTGACCAGTAATAAGAAAAGGGTTGGATGAAAATCCAGTTTTCAAAATATTAGCTACCGACCATTGATTATGACGTAAAACGGTCACCACCTTTTTGCAAATTTTAGAAACTTCTTCAACATCTTCCGATCTTTGATTTATTCTCTTTTCACAGACCAGAGTTATTTCATGATGTTTTGAAAGCCTAGAGATCAAATTATATAAACGGACGTGTCCACCAGAATGGAGAGGGAAAGGCAAGAATGATGAAACAACTAGAATCCTCATTGTAATGGTTTAAGCGGATGAGTTAAGTCGTATATTATATATTTATCTTTTTGCTTAAGGACAGCAAAATAATTTTTAAAATTAAGCTCCGGCTCTGTAGGGTTAATAAAAAGCATATAATCTGCTCCTTCTTTTATAAATTGTTTTAAGGGTCTGTCAAAAACCGGCCATCCCTTTCTATTTGTATTGTAGAGTAGCGTTGTATCTCCCCCATAAGGCGCTACTACCTTTGCATCCTTGGGTGTAAGTCTATCAACTGCTTCTCCTGCCTGTACAATTTCGGGATGTTGAATATTGTAAAAATCTCTAATTTCAAACCAAGAGAAAGCAAACATAAAAACTATACAAACAAAAAGAGCTCCCAGAGACAAATATTTATTAAAAACACCGCCTACATTTTTAACAATCATGTCTGCGCCTTTACCAAAAAATATGGCGATGGTTGGAATAATCAAAATTTGATAATAATCATGTTGAATATTTCCCGTTGCAACAATTGTCATGAAAGCAATCGCGGATAATATGAATGAGTAAAAAATGAATCCTTCTTTTTGGCTTACCTTTCTAAGAATTCCCAAGATAACAACAGGAAGACCAAAATAACCTAAGATAAGCTGTGCTATTCTTTCTCCAAAAAGCCAGTGAAAAAATGACCCCTTAAAACGGATGCCGTTACCATTGAAAAGCCAGTCGTTTCTAGGAATTCCCTCAGGATGCTGACGCATAAAGACTTGCCAAAGGCCCAAAGGAGCTAAAGAAAGAGCCAAAAAAACCCAGAGCTGCCATTTTTTAACAAACAACTTGCCGAATTTTTCAAAAGCTAAATAAATCATGGGGAGGGCAAAAAATATTGCAAAAGGCTTAAGAAGAAATGCAGAGATCGTAAATATCAAGGCAAGAATAAAACGGTAATCATAAACTCTAAGATTTGCTGTATTAATCCATAGATCAAAGAAATATATTCCGGCTAAAGTAGCCATTACCATTGAAGGGTCAGGAAGAATCGTTCTGCCATAATAAATACTGTAAGGAAGAAAGGCAAAGAAAAAAGCTGCAAAAAGCGCAGCAGTTATATTTATGTGACTTCTTACAAGAAAATAAAGAAAGGCGATTGAAAGGAGGGAGGAAAAAATAGTGACTAGCCTTCCCCACTGCTCGAGAGTTATATGTCCTATGTGTTTAAAAAGGGCAGCTTGGGCGAAATTGTAAATCGGGAATTCAACGTATCTATAACCTTCTGGATTATCTATAAGCGAAACTCCCTTAGATAAGTCGTCAAACTTGGGATTTAAAACATCAAAACCATCTTTTACAAAATTTCTAGAGACCGAAGATGTGTCAGACTGACGCCAAGAGTGCCAATCGCCAATTGGAGCGTTGAATTTATAAAGCCTGACTACAAATGCTCCTAAAATAATTAAAAAGAGCGCAAGAATCTCAAGTTTTCTCACCTCTCTTATTTTAATACTTTGGATACTTCTTAGCAAGAAGACTACTTACCTTCGGGGACGATCCCGCCGGTTACTCTTTTTATGTATTCTATTAATTTCCCATTACTATCAAACTCAAAGACTCTTCCTGTGGTGGAATTCCCAAGAATACCAAATGCTTCTTTTACCGTACCTACCTGGTGCACTTTTACATTTTTATCTCTAAATACGAGCCACACTGCGTCGGTAAGTCCAACCGGAAATACCCATGCATCTCCCTCACGGATGGGCACATTTATAAAATAAAGCGCGGAGACATCTTCTGCAGGATAGTGCGCATACACATAGCCCAAAGTTGTCAGAACGCTTTGAGTCTTCCTGCCGGCGTTCTTCCAATCTGCATTAATTTTTTGAAGTTGAAACAAATGCGTGGAGCTAAAAATTATTAGTACAATTACTATTATGGCCATTGCAACTAATTTCCCATTTTCAAGCAGATAGCCATAAAGTTTTTGAACTATGACTACAAACAGCAGACAGAATCCGACAGATGAAAGATAGCTATAACGTGATGCAATATTTCCTAAACCCAAGAAAGGAAGTAGTGAAACTATAAAAAATAGGAGAGCAAAAACTACTATTTTCTTTTCTGAGAAATCAAGTTTTTTTATAACTGTACGATATGCCAAAAAAGCAAAATAAATTATTATCAAGGACCCAATAAGAGCAGGTGCAATATTTGATTTTAGAACATCTCTAAGTTTTTCATACAAAGGCAAAGTTGAAGGTCCTGCTGCCGAAAGCATAAAGTATCCAAAAAGATTACCGATAAAATTAAATGGTAATTTAACAAAATTATAATTGTAATCTCCGCTTAACCAATGGCTATCTGCGAGATAGCGAAGAACCGCATAGGGAATAAGTGGAGATAAAATTATAAGATAGTATGCTTTATTGGTTAGTGATTTTATGATATGGGTTTGTGAAAAGACAAGATCATAAGTTATTATAAGAAACGGCCCAACGACTCCAATTTCATGGAATAACATGCCTGTGGCTGCTAACAATACGGAAGTCACCAGATAGAATGACTTTTTATTTCCTTTCCAGCTCATAAATGAAAGAACGGAAGAAAGCACAAAAACCGTACTAAAAAGAATGCCCGTAGCAGAAATCCAGAATATGGACTCCGTACCTCCGCTTAAAATTAAGAACAAGAATGCGCTTCCGGCCGAAAGAATAACATTTTTCAAAAGCTTTTGAGAAATTAAAAATACCAAAGATGAAGCCGTAAAATGAAGGAGGATTGAAACAAAATGATAAGCCGTTTGATTAAGCCAGAAGGTCTGATACATAAAATCAAAATATAGTTTTGCACCAGGCCTATAGAAGAATCCATCTGCCGAAGTAAAATAGCTGGAGATTGTTGGAATGGTTTTGCAACCGCTACAATCCGCGGCCCACATAAGCCATGTAAAGTCATCTCCTGCAAAATAATAAGTGACCATTGATGAAAAGAAAGTAAGAGAGATTATAAATAGATAAGAAATAATTGCAGCTTGTGAAGTTGCAAACTTTTTAATTTCTCCCCATGTGTCTATATAACTGTCTTTATATTGAGACAGAAGTGCAATTGTTATTCCGGTGAGTAACCAGTAGGAAAATGCAATTTTTGACGCTTCAAAGACATCAATAAGAATTGCATTTAATGCGAGCCCGAATGTCCCAGCTGCAAATCCCAGAATAAAGCTCCTGGCAAGCCGGGAGTCAACCTTGGGTAATATCTTTTTTATATAAACTGCTAAAACGGCAAAGATTGATAGAAATGCCATAAATCCCAATAGTCCTGTCTCTCCTAAAAGTCTTAAATAATCATTGTCTACTGCAAGGCTTACAGAACCATAACCGCTACCCAAAAAGATATTGCGTTCAAATGCTAAGATGGCGTGAGGCCATTCTCCTTGGAATCTTGTAGTAAAAGACAGGTCATAAGCTTTTGCCTTTTTTACAAGATAATCTCCATAGAAGACTTGCACTTGTCCTGAACGTGAATCATTGCTGCTTACCGATCTTTCATAAAAATAATTTCCGGATTTTCTTACAACGGGCGACAGAGAAAGATTTATATAGCTTGTGCCTTGAGGAAGTGTTTCTCCATTTGATGCATTAGGCTCAACAACCAAATTTAGCTCTGCATCAATATCCCTATAGGGAACCATTACTGAAGCTGATGTTGCAGTTCTAGTATCAATCAGATCATATACGATTAACTTATTTTCAACATAAGACTTGGGAATTTTTTTAACCTGCCCAACCGCTTGGCCTGTTTTTGCATCTACTAAGACCTCTACTTCAGATACCGTACTTTGAAAACGCTCCAAAAGCCTGGGAGAAAAAATCAAAAGTAAAAGAGTAAGAGCTAGAAACAATCCGATAATAAGTTTTTTCCGCTGCATAATTAGCAGCAACCCCAAAGATGCCATAAGAACAAAGAATGAAACCCGTGACACGGTCATAAACAAAAGAACAAAACCTAAAGCCGCGGTAGACAAAAACACCATTTTAAACAACCAATTTCTAACCCCAAAAGCTAAGCTAATAATTATAGGAATAACAAGTACTAAATAGGCAGCCAAATCATAATGACCAGCAAACGTTGATGGTATTCTGGATAACGCCGAGAGCTGTATTGGGACTCCCTTGGCAAACTCTTCATTCATTGTCAAAAACGCCCGGAATCCCAGAAATCTCTGCCCAAATCCGTAACCAATAATAAGAAGCAAAGTAGTTGTTAATACTACACAGACATGAGGCAGAAATCTTTTATCTTTAAATCCCCAGTACGCAACAAAAAATAAAGACATGTACTCTATTCTTCTTAAATAACTCAAAAATCCAACGTTTGCAAAAACATTTGAGAGCTTTGGAAAAAGAATGAGTACTCCGTTTAGAGTTGCAATTCCGCCCACAACCAAAAATGCGAGAATAGGGATAGTTAATGGGGTTTTTAAAGTAACTTTTTTCTTTATAAAAAAGTATACCCAAATACTCAAGGAGATAAGCACGGCAAAATCCTCAAGCCTTATGTAAACCCAAGTATTTCGTATGTCTACAATTGGAATCTTTGGATAAAGAGGAATAAAGGCAAGAAGAAATAGGGTAGCTGAAAAAAGAATATTTTCCCTTAAAAATTTGAATAATTTCATAGTAGCTGCCGCAGAGCTTTTGAATAAGTTTCGCCTAGGTATTTATTATTACTTAATTTACCTACCAATACAAGTATAGACGCTTTGATAAGAAGCACTGTTTTAACAAGATAGTACGAAAGGATTCCTTTATGTTTTTTGTGGAAATAAAGTAGACCTTTGTAAATGTTGACAACTGCAAAAGTCTTATCTGAACTTGCCTGCCCAACGTGCTGAATTGTTGCGGCGTTGCTAAAAAGGACGCGGAAGTTTTGTTTTTTTACCCTGTAACAAAATTCCATATCCTCAACGTACATAAAGAACTTCTCATCAAAGCCATTAAGTTTTTCCCACACATCTTTTCTTACCATCATAAATCCCCCACTTACAAAATCAACATGCTCTTCTTTTTTCGGAGAAATTCTCACTCCTAATTTTTCATCAAGACCAAAAGCCAGTAGTAAGGTGTTAAAAAAATTATAAAATTTTCCAGCAGATAGCTCTTTTTTTCCATCTAGATGTAAGAATTCCCCTCCTACAACCGCAACTTTTTCATCCTCAAATTTTTGCGCTAAGGAAAAAATGTCACCTCTAAAAATTATGCTATCCGGATTCATAAAAAGCAGGAATTTACCCAAAGCATAGGACGCTCCAAGATTTATTCCTTTTGCAAAACCAAAGTTTTCTTCATTGCTAAAAACTTTGATAAATTTTATTTCTTTTGCCTTCTTTACGGTATCATCTTGAGAGTTATTATCTATAACTATTATTTCAAGCTTTCCATTGTTAATTTCATTTTTATATTTGGCAAGTAAACTTGAAATAGCTTTCCCAATATAATTTTCGGAGTTGAAAGTTAAAATAATAACAGAGATATCAGGCATTGTTTATCACCTAAACCATGCAGCACGGCCAAGTTTGTAGTTTAAATCCTTTCTTCTCTCTCCTATTACCCTTGCAGGAACTCCGCCAACAATTGAATAGGCTTCTACGTCTTTTGTAACAACTGCACCTGCTGCCACAACTGCACCGTTACCAATTTTAACTCCTGGCAGGATTATTGCCCTAGGACCTATAAAAACGTAGTCCCCTATTTCAACGGGGGCTACTGTAGCATGAAAATCATCGCTGGCAATATCATGCTGTGCATTATAAATCATAACCTCTGTTGCAAAAGCAACATGATCACCAATCAAAAGATTATCTCTTCCATCAAGAACTACACCTTCTCCGATTATTGTATCTTTGCCAATTCTTATATTTCTCGGATCATAAAAAATAGCCCTAGTGTGAATAGTTGATCCCTTTCCTATTTTTACACCAGCTGCTCTATAGAATAAACGGCGTATATGATGTGAGGGAATACAACCAACGCAGTTAAGAATAAATACATCAAATTCAAGTAAAATTGTTCCAATTCTTCTTATAATTTTTTTCATATTAACTTGCTAAGCTCTCAAGAACTTTAAGAGTTTCCCGTGCGGTTTTCTCCCAGCTGAATTTCTTGACTTGCTCATAACCCTTTTTTATCATCTCCGCCCTTAAATTCTCATCGGTTAAGACTTTATCAATTTTATCCGCAATATCAGATGTATCCAGTGGATTAACATATAAAGCCGCATCTCCTCCTGCTTCAGGAAGCGATGATATGTTACTTGTTATAACAGGACAGCCGTTTTGCATTGCTTCAAGAACCGGCAAGCCAAATCCCTCATACAAACTTGGCAAAACAAAGCAGGATGCATCCGCGTAAAATCCAGGCAAGTCCCCATCTGATACGTTGTCTATAAATTTAACCCTTTCTAAAACACCATATTTCTTTGGAGCATTTAGTATTTCCTCAAACATCCAACCTTTTTTCCCCACTATTACAAGCTTTATATTTTTATCTTTGATTTCGGAAAAAGCTTCTATAAGCTTTGCAACATTTTTTCTTGGCTGAAGGGTTCCAACAAACAAAATATAGCCGCCATCGACTTTATATTTTGCCCTAATATTTACTCCAGCTTTCTTATCCATCTCTTTTATTCCAGGGTATACAACTACAACTGCCGAACTTGGAACACCGTAGTAATTAATTATATCATTTTTACTGCTCTCGCTTATGGTAATGATTTTTGAAGCTTTTTTAATCGAGTATCTCCCCCAAATTTTAAGCTGATACAAATCTCTTTTTTTGAATAGTTCTGGAAATTTTATATAAGAAACATCAAGAATAGATATAACAGAAGGACAAGGAATATAAAGAGGAAGATAGTGTGTTGGCGAGAAAAATACATCAATTTTATCCCTGTCAGAAAAAAGTTTTTTGGCCAAAGACGTTATAGTCCAGGGTCCGACCCTCTTTACAAGAGTAACATATCTCCACCGTCCGCTTTCTTCGGGCAAACCAAGTTTTTGGAAGTTTTGAGGGTCGGACCCTAAAGCTAAAGAAGGAACATATATTCTATAAGAGTTTGATCTATCGATTTTATAAAGATTTAAAAGCAGCTGGAAGGCAAATTCCCCGCTACCGACTCTGTTGGGAAGCCCTTCTTTATCATATCCAAACCTGGGCACTACCGCTTCATATCCGTTTATTCCAATTGTCATTGGCTTACCCCCGGATAAATAACCTTAAGCCTATCTTTTGGAATTCCTAAAATCTCAGCTACATCTTTTCTTGTTGAATCTGAAATACAAAAAACAACATCTTCTTCAATTCTTAGCCATCTAAGTTTCATTCTTTGAGTTTTGATAATCTTTTTGTGCGTTTCTTTAGGATAGCGGTAAACAATAAGATCATAAATAATAGATACCTTCTTAGCTTTTTTTACAGGAGGTTCTGTCCAGTCGGAGGTTATAAAAATATCAATGTCTCCAATTAAATTTTCAATTGGCAAGATGTGCCATCTATTCCAAATCAAAGAAAGAAAGGACGGGGGAAATCTAAATTTCTTAATGCTTGTTTTACTATTTATTTTGATGTAGGGCATTTTCCGTCGTAGTGATGAGAAAAACAGAATGTATTCGTTGTTATTGTCAATCCTCAAAAGTGCTTCTGTAAGATTTTTTATATAATTTGCAGTACCGGTTTTTTCGTATGCCGTTTGACTAACATCTATTCCAATTTTCATATTATTTTTTATCCGATTTTCTAAGCAACTCCTGAGCTACGCAAAGTAGAAAAAAAGCGGCGGCGTACCAAACGAGCCTCTCCGCAGTAAAAAAAATCCAAAATGTGAAAAGAGGAATAGCAACAATAAGGGCAATTATTCCAAACTTTGCACTCAACTTTGGACTTTGTTTATAGGCCAAAAGCGCAAAGAGAATCAAGAACACAATATCTTGTATCTTCATAAGAAATTACACTATAATAGTGAATCTGCACCAATTATATATGTCAAAAGCCCAACTATCAACAAATTTTGCAAAACACACAAGCAAAAATCCACTGCAGGGCCTCCTTATCAATAACTTTTATTCTAATCTTATCTCAACTATCAAACCCTTGAATCCGGAAAGAATACTCGATGCAGGCTGTGGTGAAGGCTTTACTCTTCTGAAGCTCATTGAAAAAGGAATAGGTAAAAAACTTGAAGGAATTGAAAATTCACAGCTTGCTATAGACCTTTCAAAGAAAGTAAATCCGCAACTTATTATCAAGCATGGAAGTATGTACTCTCTTCCATATAAAGATAGCTCTTTTGACCTTGTTATCTGCACAGAGGTACTGGAACATCTTGATGATCCCAAAAAGGGCATATCTGAACTTATCCGAGTCAGCAATAAATACCTCTTGCTCACTGTTCCTAATGAACCATGGTTCACGATGCAAAGAATTCTCAGAGGAAAAAATCTACTTCGTCTTGGCGCCCATCCTGAACATGTCAATCATTGGACAAGTAACTCATTTGAAAA
>CALRGR010000004.1 GCA_943357985.1 Candidatus Levybacteria bacterium GW2011_GWA1_37_16
CTTGTTGGATTTTTAATTGACAAGTTGCTTGTTCCCGGATTTTTGCTGTCTCCGACATTTCCAACCCCATTAAGCCCAATGGAGAGAGTAATATTTCCGGTTGTGCCGCCGCCGCTTCCACCTGCAGCTCCGCTACAAAGAGCATTGACTTGAGCAGATTGATTAGTTCCAGGGTACGCACAGTTATAAAGATTAGTTAGAACTGTTGTGCAATTTGCAATAGGAGCGCCATAATTGCATCCGGTAAGAGTAGTACTGGATCCACAAAACGGTTGACCATATTGAGCTATGCATTGAGTCATATTTCCAGTTCCGCTACCACCCGCTGCAGAAATAATTACGTTGCAAGAGTTTTGTGTGCCTTGTGCATCGCGTACTATTGCTGTGTAAGTTGACGCCGTACTAAATGTGGTAGTAGCAGAATTTCCTGTTTGATTGGGCGATGAGCTGTTAGGAATGCTCCACGTAGCAGAAACTCCATTTGAAGCAATGAAAGTTACCGATTGACCAATAGTTGCAGTAGATGGAGATGCAACACAGGATATTGAGCCTACTGCACTTTCATTGCAGGCGTTGGTAGTAGTATTGCAACCCTGAGAGCAAGGTTTGGTTCCTTTTTGTGTCGAGGATGTGCCGCAAGCTGTAACTAATTTTGGTCCGCAAAATGTATCTAGAGCAGGGATGTATGAATTTGGATTGCAAGTTCCTCCTGGTGGAGTTACAACTATAGTTAATTGCTTACTATCAGTGCCACATGTAATGGTGTAAACGCTGGTTGTGGTAGCAACTAAAAGTTGAGATCCTGTTCCTGCAAGAGCACCGAAATTCGGATTCGATTGACCACCTACTAAGGAGCAAGGTTTGTCAGTACCAGTGTAGTTTGTATACCATGAAAGAATAGCCCCACTATTTACAGGCATAGGCGTAGTGCCACCTAAATTACCATTTGTTGTCGCGCCATATCCATAACAATTAGATGGGTCAGGATTTGGCCAACATGCTATAAATTTAGAAATCGTAATTCCGCTTTGTACGGGCGGAGTTGCGGCTGGTGGTTGGGGAGCAGTTGCGGGAGGGGTGGCTACTGTCGGTTGGGCAACAGGAGGAGTGCTTTGGGCTGGTTCTGAACATATTCCTGGGATGGTGGGGGCTTCTGGGTCAGTGACCGGGAGCGCAGTCCATATGCATCCATTCATGTTGCATCGGACACTGTCCTTCTGGGCGGAACAAGGATGCCCTGCATCGTAGGCTTTTTGCTGATAGTTTTGTTGTTTTTGGGCGACCAAAACTGTTAGGGGGACGGCGGCGGCGATGACAAGAATTACCAAAAGCGCTGTGGTTCTAGATTGGCTAGCATTCTTTATAAATTCCCAAATTCTTTTCATTCAAGTATCTACTACTATAGTAGTAGAGATTTACACGCAATGTCAATGCTTTTATTACTTGATACTTAATACTCGATACTTTATACTTTGCTCATGGTTTTGTCGGACGGAGATATAAAAAAAGCATTAAAGAGTGGGGATATAAAAATTTCTCCCGCGCCGGATTTTGAAACCCAGCTTGGTTCCTGTTCAATTGATTTAAAACTAGGCGACAAGTTTAGGGTATATGAGCACAGCAAAAATCCCTTCATAGATCCTTCTAAAAAAGACTACAGCAATGAAATAACGCGTGAAGTAAAAGTTAAAAAAGGTGAGCAATTTATTATGCAGCCTGGAGATTTTGTTTTAGCAGTTACTCTTGAAAAAATTACAATAAGCCCAAAACTTTTGGGAAGATTAGAAGGTCGTTCATCGCTTGGTCGTCTTGGAATTGTTGTTCATTCTACAGCATCTATATTTGATCCCGGTTGGGACGGACAAGCGGTTTTGGAGCTTGGGAATCTGGGCCGCATTGCAGTAGCACTTTATCCGGGAATGAGAATTTGCGCTATGACTTTTGAACAACTATCAAGCGAGGCGGAAGTTCCATATACAAAGAAAAAGGACGCAAAATATAAATTCCAAAAGGGTCCGGACGAAAGTAAAATCAGTAGCGAAAAATGAAATACCACGTAGAACTAGACATTGATTTAAAAAGAAATTCTTATCCCGGACGCTATATTGCGCTTGAGGGAATAGACGGGTCCGGCAAAACCACACAAGCAGAAAAACTTGCGGAATATTTTCGCTCGATTGGAAAAAAAGCCGTGTTGACGCGTGAACCAAGAAAAGAAGGAGTAATTGGCGACATTGTCCAGCAGGTTTTAACAGGAAAAACAAAAGTTCCGCCTGCTGCTTTACAATATTTGTTTTCCACAGACCGCGTTTTACACCACGAAGAAATTATAGAGCCAGCACTTAAGGCGGGGAAGATTGTTATTTCAGATAGATGTTTTTGGTCTGCGGTTGTTTATGGAATTTTGGATAGATTGGGGAAGTATGATAGGGAATCGACAGACTTTTTGTTAATCTCTCAGTCAATTCTTTCTATGTATCATCAGTTTATGGTTCCTGATTATACTTTTTTATTAAAAGTAACACTTGATTCGGCGGTTTCGCGCATCTCGCAAAAGGATGATGTGAAAGAAATTTATGAAGATAAAGAAAAATTAAGAAAAGTAAATGACGGGTATGATTGGCTCGCTTCGGAATTCGCTAGCGAGATAATTGTTGTAGACGGTGAGGGAGCCGTTGAAGAAGTTGCAAAAAGACTCATCTCGAAAATTAAAATTTAATAATGGTACTTGGGCCAAAAATACTACTCGAACTCGTAAAGAAAAAGAAGCTTGTTGAGAATTTGTCGGAAAGGGAATTGACAAATCCGGAAGGCGCAGGTTTTGATCTAAGACTTGGGGAAGTTTATAGGATTTCAGGAGACGCTTTTTTGGGAGAAACACACAGAAAGACTGCTGACATAGACCTCGTCGAAAAATATACTGAGGGAAGTAAGTCGGTACTTACTATAAAGCCTGGAGATTTCTTCCTCGTTAAAACAATTGAGTCCGTAAACATGCCGGATAATTTAACTGCCAGTATTACTCCTCGTTCCACTACCTATCGTTCAGGCTTGGTATTGCGAACAGGAAACGTGCCGCCGGGATATTGCGGAGGACTCACTTTTGGTCTTAAAAATGAAGGGCCAATTACAGTTGAAATAGAAATGGGAGCGCGCTTTGTTCATATTCAATTTAGTGAAGTTGCAGGAAAAGGAAATATGTACCGTGGACAATGGCAAGGCGGAAGAGTGACAGCCACCAAAAAAGAAAAGCAAGTTTGATAATTGTAGCTAGTTGATTTGAATAAAGACCTTATAGTATAATCTCCAAATGGTTGAAAAACTTAGTTCTGCAGAATTTGAAGCGTTTTGGGGACATGATTTTAATGATAATTGCCGCGTACTCCCTTTTCCTAATGGATCGACTAGCAACCAAGAATTGTTTCGGTTAAGAGGAGGAAAGTCGGTTGTTATAAAGCCGTCTGGAATGCAGAGCGATTTATTGGCATGGCAGGATAGGGAACGCGGGCGCGCCGTGACTCGCTTAAATGAATTTTTAGATTCTACTGAGCAAAGCGAGCCAATTGATGTTTTTAAAAAAGGGCATAATTTTAAATTAGCTGACTGGCCTAAGGGAACTATGTTAAGGTATAACGTGGACCGGGCAGGCCGGGATTCAGAAGTGCGCAATGAATCTCATCTTGGTGTTATTGGTCAGGCAAAGACTATCGTAGGTGGTTTTGCAGATATCCTAATTGTAATGTCGAGTGAAGCGGTTGCTGGTCCGTCCTTTATGGTGCCGCTAGTTAGATTAGATCCTGCAGCAGCTTTCAGGATGCAAGGTACAGTGTTGGGAGAGGTGACACACATCCGGTATTCTGGCCAAGGCTCCCAAAGAGATATATTATTGCGTTATAACTCAATAGAGGTATGGAAGCTTGGAACGGCTGTCCGTGAACAAGTAAGAACCGCAGGTTTCAAACCAAAAAAAGCAAGATAGTAGTATCATCAAACCAGAAAAACAGATTTAAGGAATCTCCTGAACAGAAAGAGATCTTACTCTAGATAAGGATTCCTGAATATGCCCCGTATTTGTCCCAACTCTCAGATGTTGTACCGCTCCGATTCTTATTATGGGATCTATTGGGGTTATTGGAATTGCTTGTCCGTGAGACGCAAAGTCAATAAAAGGTAAAATTATTTTCTTTTTTACTTCGCTTGCAGTGTAACTGCAAATTACACCGAGACGTACAAAATCTAAATATCTATTTTCCGGCTGATCACCCGGTGGCATTAAAAGTTCTTCCATTGAGAATCTAATAACTGTTCCTTGGGGAAATTTTGTTCCGTCAAATGTTTGCCCATCATAGAGATTCCATTTGGGGTTTTTGTCTGAGAAGGATATGTAATGTAAAATAGCATTCTCCGCAAATCTTCTAACAGATGTAGACTGACCTTCTGGAATAACTGGACGCGTAGGTTTATTTTTCCAATCACATGAGTCATTCAAATGATGTTCATCCCAATAACGCGGATCTGTTGGGTCAAATGGAGGTAAGGCTTCTGTCATGGGGCTATTTTACCACTAGCCACTAAAAAAGAAAAACAGGTTTAGTCCTCATATTGCATCGGCGGAGAAACTTTGTTACATTAGAGACGAATCAATGGTAATAGAAACTGAGTCAGCACCACAAGAAAGAGAATTAATGGACTTTTTAATGAAGGCCAAGCACGACGGTTACGCATTTGGCAAAGCCCCAATTAATGAGCTGGACGGGACGCATTCGACCAGATTTTCTGAGGGAGATTATGATTTTCATGATAATTGGTATGGAGAAGATGGGACGCCAGTTGGAGGAATAGAAAAAGTTTCCTATAGGGGAAAACCTTGCTGGGAAATGATTTACTTTGGGAAAGAATTAGTTGATGATAGGGAAGCTATCTCGGTTCTTAGGCAAGCGTTAAGTTCGATGCCAGATAGTATGCCCACAAGAGGTCCAAACATTTTTGAGAGCGGAGAATATACATATAAAAATAAATGGGAGGGAGATATTAATCATTTTGCCGGTCTCGAAGTAATTACCAGGGGAGACGCAATGGTTTATAATCTTGCTTACAGAGGAGGGAGAAGACCACTTCATGCACAAACACGCTGAGTATCAGTATTTGGATATAGCACGTGATATCCTCAAAAATGGAATAAAGCAGGTTGATAGAGGAACCGGTGTTGCCGACTATAGTTTATTTGGAAAGCAAATCCGTTTTGATTTATCTAAAGGTTTTCCGTTACTCACTACCAAGAAAGTTTACTGGCGTGGTGTAATTGAAGAACTTTATTGGTTTTTCTCTGGGCAGACAAATATAAAATATCTGGTTGACCATAACGTGCATATCTGGGACGATTATCCCTACAAGATTTTCTTACGAAAATCTGTAATGTCAAATGACAAATATACAAATACTACCAATAAACAAATAACAAAGGATGAATTTATTGCCAAAATAGCCTCGGATTCGGAATTTGCCAAGAAATGGGGAGAGTTGCCCAGAATTTATGGGGAAATGTGGAGAAAATGGCCGACGCGAAAAAAAGGAAGGACAATTGACCAACTCCAATGGGTTATTGATGAAATAAAAGCAGATCCAAATGCGCACAATGCAATTGTCACTTCATGGAACCCTGAATATCTTTACACAATGGCAGAAAATGAAGATGCCAGTAGATTCCCAATTTGCCACAATATGTATCAAGTAAGCAGGCGAGGTAATAAATTATCTCTGCAACTTTATCAACGTTCGGCGGATTTGTTTCTCGGCGTTCCATTTAACATTGCTTCTTATTCACTATTAACGATTATCCTTGCGAAAATTCTAAAACTTGAGCCAGGTGAATTTATTCATACTTTTGGAGATGTGCATATTTATGAAAATCATATTGAGCAAATGAAAGAACAATTGAAAAGAAAACCAAAGCCTTTTCCGACAGTTCGATTGGTTGGAAAAATAAATAAACTTGAAGACTTTACACCGGATAAAATAATTTTGGAAAATTATGATCCGCATGCCACAATTAAAGGAGAGCTTGTAGTCGCTGGGGGATTATATGAAGGGAAGAGAAAGAAATGAATAAACCAATAGTTTCAATGATTGTTGCAGTTGGAGAAAACAGAGAAATGGGCGCAAATAATGATTTGCCGTGGGGAAGAGCATTGCCGACGGATATGAATCGTTTCCGCAATAAAACCCGTGGGCACACCATCATTATGGGCAAACGAACTTTTGAATCAATGCAAAGTAAGCCCTTGCCAAATAGGGTAAATATTGTAGTGTCACGGAATCCATCAATGCATGATATATCGATATATCATGCAAAGAATGTAATTGTCTGTGGTTCGGTGGAAGAGGCAATCGAGGAAGCGAAAAAAAATGAGAAAGAAGCCATGCCTGCCGGCAGGCAGGAGATTTTTATAATCGGCGGGGGAAAAATTTTTGAACTTTCAATGTTGCTTGCGGATAAACTTTATTTGACCTTGATCCACGCAAAATTTCCGGATGCAGATGTTTTCTTTCCGGACTATTCGGAATTTAAAAAAGAAGTCTACCGCGAAAAAGTATCCGAAAACGGCTATAACTACGAATTCGTCGATTTAGAAAGAAGTTGATTAGCCTAGCTTCATATGATATAGTCCCAGAGACATTCTATGTCAAAAGAAATAGAACACAATCTTGATGATTTGCAGTCGATAATTGCTGGTGTTCGTGAGAGAAATAAGCGAAGCGCTATGTGGGATGGCGTAAATCCTGAAATACCTCTTGACGATGTAGCATTTGATGAATTTCTTAAAACCTTTGGAAATCATAGAAACGGAAAAAAGATAGAGGTCTGGATAAAAGAAGGGGCAGGATGTGAATCTCAAGATGAAATTGATGGCAGTAGTATTGATTGTTCAAATCCAGCCGTAGGTTCTGTTGATTGGGAAACCCCCATGATGAAAGAGTCTGTATTAAGCTGCAGGGTGCATATAAGAGGTGAATATAGGGGAATAATGATTAATGGTGTTTTAGAACAAGGACTTTTTCCTGATGTAACAATTAACGGAAAGCCACTTCCTTATCCTGAAAATAATTAGGCGGTTCTTGTAAGAAATCCTTTTTCTTCTAATGCTTTATAAAGTTTTTCTTTAACTTGTTTGATTGTAAGTTTATCTGTAATTATTATAATGTCATAAACTTTTTGTCCATTACTATCTCTTAAATCGTTATTCATTGGATTTGTGGGAAGTTCCGGATGCGCTGCATTTAGGGATTCAAAATCTTTTGTATTTCTTCTTCTAAGTTCCTTTTTTACTTGCTCAACAGTTCTGTCAAATTGTGGATTTCTTTTTCTTTCTCTTTCCCAAACTCTTTTTGCAGCTATTTCTCTTGAAACTGTAAGCAAAACTTTTGGAGCAATTGGTGAGCCTTCATTTTCTAAATTTTTTGCTATCCAACCTCCAAGCCTTGAGACAATTAGTACAGGACTATCTGATTGATGCGTTCTTCTCATTTTTTTTTGTGTGTTTTCATCAAGCCTTTGATCAACTATTACATCGCGAGTAGCGTAATCTATTACTTCACTTTGATTTCCAAAAATTCTATCCCATCTTCTAAAAATTCCACCAACATCGTAAGTCTTCATATCGAAGTCTTTGGCAATAAGTTCAGACAAGCTGGTTTTTCCAGTGCCTGCCCTCCCGTTTATTGTAATGAAAGGGAAGTTGGTTTTAAATTTTTCGGGTGTTGCTGGGATTTCTAAATTCCCCACAACATTTCCTGGCGTTAATGTTTCTGCTCTCATAGCCTGCATATTATAGGCTATTTGGGCTTCTAAATCAAGAAAAGCGGTTGTAAAAGAAAAAATAGGGGGGTATACTTAATTTGAAATGAGCTTAAAAACAATTGATCCAAAGATTTTTGAACTTATTAAACAAGAAGAAGTAAGGCAAAAAGAAGTCTTGGAAATGATTCCATCGGAAAATTACACTTCGGTTGCAGTTATGGAAGCCCTCGGTTCAGTGCTCACTAATAAATACTCGGAAGGATACCCGCGGAAAAGATATTATCAGGGAAATAAAATTATTGATAGCGTTGAATCACTTGCACAAGAAAGAGCGCAAAAACTTTTTGGCGTGCCGTATGTAAATGTGCAGCCGTATTCGGGAAGTCCTGCAAACGCAGAAATTTATATGGCGCTTTTGGAACCGTTGAAAGATAAAATTATGGGTTTGTCTATTGCCTTTGGTGGGCATTTGACTCACGGATCAGCAGTTTCTTTCTCCGGAAAATATTTTAAAACTGTAGCTTATGAATTAAATGAGCAGGGACTTTTGGACTATGACCAAATTTTAGAAACTGCAAGAGCGGAAAAGCCAAAAATTATAGTTTGCGGCGCAACAGCTTATCCAAGAATTATAGATTTTAAGAAATTCGGAGAAATTGCAGATGAAGTTGGAGTCCTTGCAGGATCTCCGACATACTTACTTGCCGATATTTCTCACATTGCTGGGCTTATAGTTGCAGGAGTTCATCCGTCGCCAGTGCCGTTTGTGGACATAATTATGACAACAACACATAAGACATTGCGTGGTCCGCGTGGCGCAATGATAATGGTAACAGAAAAAGGGCTTGCTAAAGATCCGGAACTTTCGGATAAAATTGATAAAGCAGTTTTTCCCGGTTTTCAAGGCGGGCCGCATGATAATCAGACTGCGGCAATTGCAGTTGCTCTGGAAGAAGCAAGTCTTCCTGAGTTTAAAAAATATGGGCAGCAGATTGTAAAAAATGCAAAAACCTTAGCGGATGAACTCGTAAAGTTTGGGTTTGACCTAATAAGCGGGGGAACAGATAATCATTTGATTTTAATTGATTTGACTAACAAAAAAGTTAACGGGGCAGTTGGCGCTTTGGCCTTGGAAGTAGCAGGAATTGTAATAAATAAAAATGCAGTACCCAAAGACAGCATGCCGCCGTTTTATCCATCCGGAATCCGCCTTGGAACTCCAGCTATAACCACAAGGGGAATGAAAGAAAAAGAAATGGTAAAAATAGCAGCCTGGATAAATGCAGTAATAACCCAGGTTCACGGAGAGCAAGTTCCTGAAACAAAAGAAGCCCGTTCTGCTTTCTGGAAGATATTCAGAGCAAAGGTAAGAGAAAATGAAAGCTTGCTTAAAATCGCCGGGGAAGTAAAAGAATTCTGTTCAAAATACCCAATAAGTTAATAGATGAAACCATTTGAATTCGAGTCGCGGATTATAGTCCGCCAATACTTAAGAAATATTGCCTCATCAACAGATTCGGCAAGAACGTGTATTGATATTGCGGATGATATAAATATAGTTTTAATTCCTCCTAATGAAACCAGATATGTCAGAGGAACTAAATCAAGGCCTACGTATCTTAGAAGATCTTTTAGCTCTGTAGTTAGGTTAACTCCAGTACGGGAAGCTCAGGTTATAAATTCTGTGCCGGTGTTTAAATCAATACCAAATCTAAGCCAAAGAATGCATGAACAGGATCTTAAATATCTTGAATTGAGGGCCACGGGCAGGTTGACTCCTCCGTGGAGGAAATATGGAAGGCACAGGGAAGAGCAGATCGATAAGCTTACAATGAGAGTCCTATAGCTTGATACTATTAGACAAAAGGAGTAGAATATTTCGATGCTTAATACCCATGAATCTCTTGCAGGTATGCGAAGAGTAGATAGAACTCCAAATCTTGGTCTTGATTTTTCTCCTATTCTCAATAGATTTGTTGACACGCAGAGGCTGTTGACAGCGGATGCCACTGTAGTACTGTCAGAAAATCCTTCCAGAAAAGCTCTTTTAGATTTCTACAAAAAGACGGATCTGTTTAAACAGACGTACGCATACGCGGCAAAATATGCGTTGAATCCTTCGGTGCTTGCTCAAGACCAGGATTTAAGATCTGATTTTGTGGGAAAAGTTTTTAGCGATTTGGCTTTCATATGGCTAAACTTTTCCTTGCCGTCAAATCAAACCATTTTATCTCAAGACCAAACCTTGGTTTTGTGGTCAAAGATGTATCCGCATGTTCAAAGAATCGAGCACCCTTTTGGGACTGCGTCTTTGGCAGGTATAACCGTACCAGATGGTGTTGTGGTAGAAAGAAATGGAGATAAACCAAGGATTGTCCGTGTTTGTGAATACAAAACAAATGGAAACAGGGTAAATAGAGGAGGATCATACAATGGCTACGTGATTGGAAAGGAAATTTTTCCAGTCGTTCTTGGAGAAGCTGATTTTAAGTTTTTTGTCCCTGATGACAGTTCCTCACCATCCCGAAGTAGGGAGTTTGAAAATGATATAGTAAGACTAACCATATCGTATTCTCAGTTGAGAAATTTTTTAGATGATACACTTGGCATTTACCGTCCAACAGAGGAGTCAGCCACAATAAATGAGCTGGAAGCAAGGAAAACAGAGCAGGTAAGCGGAGTAAAGACAATTAATCCAGATGGTAGTCAGGCAGATTTTGTGAAGACACCCGAATATAAAAGATATGTTAATAGGGCGTATCTCGTATAAAACTAGCTTGATTTAGTTTCATTTATTGTGTATAATAGCTTCATCACGCACGCTTTCGGATTAATCCTGTTCGCCCAAAAAGCGAAAAAGAAAGCGGAGGATAAAGGATTATGAGAGAAATTACACTTGAAGAATTATTAGAGGCTGGTTGTCATTTTGGACATCAAGTAACACGTCAAAACCCCAAAGCACGCGATTTTGTTTTTGAAGCCCGCGACGGAATTCATATTATTGATCTTGCAAAAACTAAAGTTGGACTTGAAGAAGCAGGAGCATTTATTAGAGATTTAGCCTCAAGAGGTGGTAGTCTAGTTGTAGTTGGTACAAAAAGACAAGCACAACCGACTGTTATAGCTCAAGTTAAAAAAGCAGAAGAGCTAGGCGCCGGCGATGGGCTTTTTTCTATTACAAACCGTTGGATTGGGGGAATCCTTACAAACTTTGCCGAAGTTTCCAAAAATTTTGCAAAACTTGCCGACATTGAAGAAAAACTCAAAAATGAGGAAGAAAGGTCCAAATATACCAAGAAAGAAATAGGAGACTGGGGAAAAGAAAAGCAAAAGCTTGAGAGTTTTTACGGCGGAATTTCAAGTATGAAAAAAACTCCGGATGCTCTTTTTATAATTGATTCTCACCTTGAAGATCTTGCAGTTAGAGAAGCAAAAGTAATGGGTGTTCCAACCGTAGCCTTTGTAGATACAAATTCGGATCCTGAAGTTATAGATTATCCAATTCCGGCAAATGATGATGCACTTGGAAGCGTTGAGTTGATAGTTAAGTTTATAATGGATGCGTGGATTGAGGGTAAAAAAGTTCTTAAAGATAATACTGAAAAAGTCCTTCGACAGGCTCAGGATAAACTAGCAAAGGAAGAAAAAAAAGCCGTCGCCACTGAAAGCTCTAGTAATTTGAAAAAAGAAAAGAAAGTCCTTCGACAGGCTCAGGATAAACCAAAAAAAGAAGTAAAAACAAAAACTAAAACAAAAACAAAAAAGCTTAAGAATTCGTAATTCTTAATTCTTAATTCAATATGAAGGCAGATATAGGACTTCTGAAAAAACTCCGCCAGCAGTCGTTAGCGGCAATTGCAGATTGTAGAATGGCACTTGAAGAGTCAGATAATGACTACGATAAAGCTTTAGAATGGCTTAAAAAGCGGGGAATTGATAAGGCCGGTAAAAAGGGAGACAGGGAAACCTCACAAGGAATAATTGAAGCATATATTCATGGAAACGGAAGAGTTGGTGTACTTATTGAACTTTTGTGTGAGACTGATTTTGTCGCAAGAACAGATGAGTTTAAAAGCTTGGCACATGAGATTGCAATGCAGGCAGCCGCAATGAAACCCGTTGATGTTAAAAGCTTGCTCGGTCAAGAATATATCCGCGATTCATCTTTGACTATCGATAAGCTTGTTAAATCGGCAATTGGGAAACTCGGCGAAAATATTGTAATTAAAAGATTCAAGGTTTTTGAAATAGGACAAGAATAGTCCTCCTCGTAAGTTTATAATTGCGAATTTTTATTTTTTCTGCTAATCTTGCAATATGACTGAGGCTCTTGTTGTTTCGGGAGATTTGATGCAAAAAAAAGAGGCTGTTTTAGATTCATGGAACAGTGCAGAAGTTTCTGATTTCTGTGACGCAGATACTTTAAACCCGCAAGACTTTAAACTATGGGCCGTAAAAAGAAGAACCGCAGTTGCATGGCGCATAAATATTTTAGGTAATCTTTTGCCCGATGTACTTACCGACGTTATGAAGTGCGTAGAATTTGAAAGAAGTATTATAGATGGTTCAGATGAAAGAGCAAAATCTGATATTGGTAGTGAAGATTATGCCAGGATAGGAGCATCATATTCTTCCGGCGAAAAAAGTCCACTAAATGCGATATTTATGACCGCTATTAAACATGTCAGGGAACTTCGAGCCGGTATAGAATAATAAATTTATGAATGATATAACTCAAGAAACAAAAGAAAAAATGGATAAAGTTTTGGATGTTTTGCATTCTGATTTGGCAACAGTTAGAGCCGGCCGCGCTAGCCCTTCGCTTGTTGAACATATTGTCATCTCAGCTTACGGTGGAACCGCAAGGCTTAAAGTTGTAGAGCTTGCTACCATTTCCGCAACTGATAATCAGACATTAACGGTAACCCCTTTTGATGGTTCAATAATTGGTGAAATTCAGAAAGGAATTATAGAATCAGGAGGAGGCCTAAATCCTGTAATTGATGGACAGCTCATAAGAATTGCAATTCCAATGCTTTCGGAAGAAAGAAGATTGGAACTTATAAAGCTTATGAAGCAAAAGCTTGAAAACGGCAAAATTATGGTGCGTCAAGTAAGGCATGAGGCAATGGAAGAGATTAAGAAACAATATAATGACAAGACAATTGGAGAAGATGAAATGGCGCGGCTTGAAAAAGAAATTCAAAGAGCAACTGATGACAACATGAGTCAAATTGATGAAATGGGCAAGCGCAAAGAAGAAGAACTCCTTCAAATTTAATTTATGCTTACCGCTTTAATTTTTCTACTTATCCTCATGCTTCTTGTTTTAATTCATGAGGCCGGACATTTTTTTATTGCAAAGTGGCTTGGAATAAAAGTTGAAGAGTTTGGTTTTGGTTTTCCACCGCGCGCATTTAGTATTAAAAAAGGAGAAACTCTTTATTCCATAAATTGGTTGCCAATTGGTGGATTTGTAAAACTTTATGGAGAAGATGAGGCAGGAGGAGGGAAAATAAAGCCATCAGCCATTAGCCATCAGCTATCAGCCGATTTGGGTAGGGCATTTTTTGCAAGACCAGCTTGGCAAAGAGTCCTAGTTGTTTTTGCCGGAGTTGTAATGAATTTTTTACTGGCAGTTGTAATTATTTCTTATCTCTATGGAGTAACTGGCGTTTCGGTTCCTGGAGATAAAGTATCAATTACAGGTACTTCACCTTCTTCACCCGCTCAGATGGCGGGTCTTTCTAAGGGTGACCTAATCAAATCAATAAATGGTGTTTCTATAAAAAGCGCTGAAGAGCTAACGGTTTTTACACAAAAACATTTAGGAGAGAAGCTGTCTTTGGTGATTGAAAGAAATGACAAGGCCCAGTCGGTAGAAATTATCCCACGTAAAAATTATCCCGCGGGACAAGGTCCTATGGGAGTAAGCATTACTACAAATGTAATAATTAAAAAATACCCATGGTATCAGGCGCCGGTTGTTGGAACAATAGAAGCAGCTAAAACTTCCTGGATGATTGCTGCAAGTTTAGGCAAAACCGTTTTTGATTTGGTTACTAAGGCTCAGGTTCCGCAGGGAGTTGCCGGGCCTATCGGAATCGCACAACTTACGGGGCAATTTGTTCAGATTGGACCAATAGCAGTTTTGTCTCTAATTTCACTGCTTTCTTTAAACTTAGCTATTTTAAATGTTTTACCAATTCCGGCACTTGACGGAGGAAGATTATTTTTTATTTTAATTGAACTTGTAACACGCAAAAAAGTAAATCAGAAGTATGAAAACTATGCGCACGCTCTAGGAATGGTTGTTCTTCTTACTCTAATAGCGATCATTACACTCCACGATATATTTAGGATTTTTAGCGGCCAACCCCTACTTCCTAAATAGTTAGCGAATATCATCTAGTCCATCAATACCTTCTATAAAATCATAGATGTAGTTATCAGATAAGCTTGAATGGTAGGGTGTATCCTCAACTTTTCTTACGATGAAAACTCTTGCAACTCTGTCCATTTGTCTTGTAACTTTGGTTATGAATTTACTTAAACCTATTTTATCAAGTGCTCTTGCTTTTAAGATATCATCCTTTCCCATTATTCGTGTCTGGCCGTCCCTGTAGAGAAAGCCTATTATAGGAGAATCCGTGCTGTTTATCTGCATTCCTACAATCCTTCTAAGATTTTCAACGGAGAATTTTTTTGGGTTAAATTCAACCTTTCCAATTCCATTGCCATATCCGACAGATATATTTGGATTTATTTCCTTATTCATATTTGTACAAATGATGATTATACAAGAAATTAAAAGAAAGTGATATATGAAAAATGAATCTTGACATAAATAACTATTGGAGCTTATAATTGATTTATATAAAGCGTTTGAGTTTGGTTTCCTGCCAAGCGAGCTGATTGCGATAAGCAGTACGGAAACTCTACCGTAAAAGAGAGATTTGAGGTTTAGTCTAAAATAGATTAAGCGAAACAGGGTGGTACCACGAAGAACACTTCGTCCTTGTATGGGAAGAGGTGTTTTTTTATGGCAACAATTGATGATTTTGATAAATTGGATATTAGAGTCGGAGTAATAACGGGAGTTGATGACTTTCCGCAGGCCCGCAAACCTTCCTATAAATTGACTATAAACTTTGGACCGGAAATTGGAATAAAACATTCAAGTGCGCAACTGGTAAAACACTATAAAAAAGAAGAGTTGGTTGGTAGAAAAGTGATGGGAGTTGTTAATTTTCCGCAGAGACAAATTGGTCCTTTCATGTCTGAGTCTTTAACGCTGGGTGTACCAGACGAAGAGCACGAATGTATTCTGATAGTTCCCGATAAAGATGATGCTATAATAGGAGGGAAGCTTTACTAATATGAAATATTCACAATTGTTTGGGAAGACTGTAAAGGATGCACCAAAAGATGAAACCTCCACCAATGCCAAGCTTCTAACTCAGGCTGGATTTATAAGAAAAGAAGTAGCGGGGGTTTATAATTTTTTGCCATTGGGACTTCGTGTTGTTAATAAAATTTCAAACATAGTTAGGGAGGAAATGAATAAAGCCGGCGGTCAGGAAATTCTTCTTTCTGCTTTGCAAAATAAAGAAAGTTGGCAAAAGTCCGGACGGTGGAATAGTTTTGATGCGCTTTTCAAACTTGCGAGCCAATTTGAAAAAGAATATGCCTTGGGGCCAACGCATGAGGAAGTTCTGGTTCCTCTGGCGCAGGAGTTTATCCTTTCCTATAAAGATTTGCCCGTATATCTTTATCAAATTCAGACAAAATTTAGAGATGAAGCCAGGGCAAAAGCTGGAATTTTAAGAGGGCGGGAGTTTTTAATGAAAGACTTTTATTCGTTTCATGAGACGGAAAAAGACATGAACGATTATTACGAAAAAATGAAAGCAGCCTACAAAAATATTTTTAAAAGATTGGGACTTGATGCAATTGAGACCAAAGCTGGGGGAGGAACGTTCTCTGACTTTTCCCATGAATATCAGGTTATAACAGAAGCCGGTGAGGACGAGATTATTTATTGCCCGGGAGGAGATTTTTCGGAAAATACAGAAATTGCAAAAGTGGCAGAAGGAAAAGAGTGTGATTTGGGTCACGGACCTCTAAAAAAAGTTAAAACCATAGAGGCTGGAAATATTTTTCCGTTGTCTGACAAATTCTCAAAAGCTTTTGGACTTAAATTTAAAGATAAAGACGGAAAAGAAAAATATGTAATGATGGGCTGTTATGGTTTGGGAATAACGCGTGCAATGGGGACAATTGTTGAAGTTTCACATGATGACAAGGGAATTATTTGGCCTGCGGCAGTATCTCCATTTGACGTTCACCTAGTTCATATTGAAGATGCAGAAAGTGAACCATGGGCAAAGGAAGCTTATGAGAAGTTAACGGATGCCGGAGTAGATGTGCTTTGGGATGACAGAGAAAATGCGACTGCCGGACAAAAATTTGCGGATGCGGATTTGATTGGAATTCCTGTTAGGCTTGTTGTTTCTAAAAAAGTTGGACAGGGAAAAGTTGAATGGAAAAAAAGGGCTAGTCAGGATTCGGAAATGATAACGTTAGATGCTGCAATCCAGAAATTAAGGTAGGAAGGGAATAGTTGCGCCAAAAACTTTTACCCAGACAAGCGTATAGACTAATAAAAACACAAAAACCCCCAAACCTAAAATAACAGGAGATACTTTTCCGGCTTTTTTCTTGGAGCTGAATACTTGAGAATTTGTTGCGTTTATATCAACAGGTGCTTGTTGCGGCTGGGCAGTTGTTGTAACGTCCGTTTTTAGCTCAGGTGAAGATTGTACCTGAGGCATTATCGGTTGTGGTTGGATAGGGATTGGATTAATAGTTGCTGCGGGTTGAGCCGGCGCAGGAATTACTGGTGTAGATATGGAGTTAGGAGTAGGGTTTGGCTGAAATCCACTGGTAGCAGGTGTCTGTGCAGGTTTGATTGCAGGAGCAGGAACGGGCGTACTCATTACACGGTTAAATGTTTCCTGAAGTTTTGGATCAAATCCTGAGAGTTGTTTATCCATGGCAAGTAATATCGTCTTAAATTCGCGCGACTTTGTCAATAGCAAATAGAATTTCTAATTCAAAATTTCTAATTTCTAATCAAATCCAAATGTTTAAAATTTAAAATATTAAAAATTGAATAAAAATTAAGAATTAAAAATTTAAAATTGCTATAATAGGGATATGAAAATTGTTGTAACGCATGGATCGCCCGATATGGACGCCATAACCTCGACTTGGCTTATTAAAAGATATTTACCCGGTTGGGAAGATGCTGTGGTAAAATTTGTTGCTGCAGGAGAAAGACTCGACTCCAGCAAAAATAAAGACGAAGTTATAGAAAAGATTGGAGAAAATGAAGTGATAACCGTTGACACTGGACTTGGGCCGCTTGATCACCACCAAACGCAAAGCGATAAAGTTTGCGGAGCAAGTCTAACATGGGATTATGTCAGAGTTGCGAGTTCAGAATTTAGAATTCAGAATGATAAAACAAAGAGTAAGGAAGAAGCTATCTCCCGGATTGTAAAAGTTGTTGTTGATATAGATCACTTCAAGGAAGTTTTCTGGAAAGATTCTATTGCCGATTATCATGAATTCTCTCTGGTAAATATTTTAGATGGACTTAAGCTTCAAAAGCCAGGAGATAATAGTTATTATGTAGAGTTTGTAATGAATAGTTTAGACGCATTACTTCATGAGTTTGAAAATAGAATTTGGGCGGAAAAAGAAATTAAGGAAAATGGAAAGCAGTTCAAAATCAGCAACGGACGCGCAATCGGCTTTGAAACTTTAAACGATACGGTTATAAAACTTTCTCAAAAAATGGGATATGTTTTAGTTGTTAGGAAAGATCCAAGAAAAGGTTATGTAAGAATTAAAGCAAATCCGGATTCCGATATTGATCTAACTTTAGCCTATGAGAATTTTAAAAAAATAGACCCCGATGCAACCTGGTTTCTGCATGTTTCAAAAAGAATGCTCTTGAATGGGTCTGTAAAAAACCCAAAAATGAGGCCAACGAGGCTAAAACTTGATGCTATAATAAAGGTGCTTGAACAAATATGAATACCTGTGTTTTCTGTAAAATTGCCCGTCACGAGATTCCAAAAGATTTTGCCTATGAAGACAAAGACATAATGGTCTTTGATGACATAAATCCCCTAAAGCCGATACATATCCTTGTAGTTCCCAAAGCACACATCAAGGATTTTAATTATTTGTCCGATGACAAGATTTGGAAAAAAATAAGAGTTGTTGCACAGGAAATGGTTGCTAAAAAGAAGATAAAAAATAAAGGATACCGTCTTACAATGCATGGCGGAGGAGCACAAGTTATAGACCATTTGCATGTTCACATCACAGGCCCCTTAGGAAAATCCGCAAAGATGTAGACTACTGGTTTGTCGAGTCAAAAAGTACTATAATAGGTATAGTTGTCCATCCCGAACTTGCCGTTTGCCTTTTCAGAACTATTCGTACACGGCTCACGGAGCGTTTTCGGGCGGACTTAACCCCGCTAAGCGGGGTAAAGGGGGTGTTTTATTTTTATGGTAGTTGTTAAAAAAATGCCGGGTGAGTCTGATGAATCGCTTATCCGTAAATTTTCAAAAAAAGTTATAAATGAAGGAATAATCCAAGAGGCAAAAAGACGAGAATTTTATCTTAAGCCCTCACTTGCCCGTAAGCAAAAAGCAGAAGATGCAAGACGTGTTAAGAAAGTTTGGGCCTAATTTATGGCAGATGTAAATGTTCCTATTTTTGTTGAGAGCAGATATAAGGTTAACAGAAAAAGAATAAAAAATACTGTATCTGTTTTGCTTGATAAGCATGAAGTTAAAGGCCAAGTTGAAGTATCCGTTGCAGTTGTTGGAGACAGAAAGATGCGGGAACTTTCTAAGAAATATAAGGGAGAAGATAAGACAAGAAATATTCTCTCTTTTTCTATGGCAGAGGGAGAGTCAACCGTAATGCCTAAGGTTGATACGTTAATGCTTGGAGACATAGTGCTTTCATATCCTGAAGTTATTAAAGATGCGTCTCGGGATGAAGTTTTAGTTGATGACAAAGTAGATGAGCTGGTAATACATGGACTTGAACATTTACTCGGGCTTCACCATGAATAGTAAATATGGTTTTTTACAGAAAATACAGACCCTTAACAATTGAAGAGTTAGACAGCGAGCAAGTTCGTGTTAAGCTCTCTTCAATACTTACTGCCAAAGAACTTTCCCACGCGTTTCTATTTACAGGTCCAAAAGGTTTAGGAAAAACTTCAACTGCAAGGATTGTTGCAAAAATTGTAAACTGCGAAAACAAAACCCGTTCTGCATCCATCGGCTCCGCTCAGGACAGGAGCTCAGGGCAAGCAGGGTTTGAACCATGCAATAAATGTGACCAGTGTATATCAACAATGGAAGGACGCAATTTTGATGTTTTGGAAATTGATGCTGCTTCAAATAGGGGAATTGATGAGATAAGGGATTTGCGGGAGAAAATAAGACTTGCTCCAATGAAGGCTTCCAAAAAGGTTTACATAATTGATGAGGTTCACATGTTAACGGCCGAAGCTTTTGATGCGCTTTTGAAAACTTTGGAAGAACCACCGGCTCACGCAATTTTTATACTTTGTACAACGGAGCCGCATAAGGTTCCGGCAACTATAGTGTCGCGCTGCGTACATATTACTTTCAATAAGGCAACAGATGTAGAATTGGTAAGAGCTTTTGAGCGGATAGCAAAGGGCGAGAAGTTAAATATCCAACCCCATGTTTTGGAAGAGATTGCAAAAATGTCCGACGGAAGTTTTAGAGATGGTACAAAAATACTTGAGGAGTTGGCGATTGCTGCGGATAAAAAAAAGATAACCGAAGAACTTTTGGAAAGTATTTATAAAACCTCAAGTCTTGTAATTATTATTGAAAAACTTTTAAAAGCATTATCGGAAAAAGATATAAAATCGGCCCTTTCTCTAATTGGAAAATGCTCGGAGCAAGGAATTGATATTAAGTATTTTACGGATCAATTTATTGAAGCTCTTCACAAAATACTTTTGTTTCAATTTAAGGTAACTTCGTCTGCTCCTGCAGGTGGGTTTTCGGCAGAAGAAATTAAAAAGCTAATAGAACTAGTGACAAAATATTATCCACAATTAAAATACTCGGTTATACCGCAGCTGCCACTTGAAATGGCAGTAATAGAATATTGTCAGGGGGACTCCAGCTCTGCTCGTTTGTCACATGCTGCAAGTGGCGCTCAGGATGACACTTGGGGTCCTGCCGCTCCTTCGTCCCGTCCGACGTCCTCACTTCCGCTTCGCCCGTTGCGGTCGCTCGACGGGACCCCCTCCAGTCGCGTCACCCCTTCGCAAGATGAGAAATCTGACGAAAATAATAATAGTAGGCAGACGTCTATAGAACAAAGAACCGGCGGGGCAACAAGTTTCTTGCAGGAATTAATTGAAGAAGTAAAACCACATAATCATTCCATTGCAGGAGTTTTGCGGGGGTGCAGTGCGGAAATTGACGGAAATAAAGTTAATATAACTACAAAATATAAATTTCATAAAGAAAAACTTGAAGAGGGAAAAACTTTAGAAGTCTTGGAAAAAGTAGCGAGTGCTTTAATTGGAAAAAAGGCTCAAGTTTCAGTTATACTAAAGGAGGTGAAGTTTTAAAATGATGAATCCATTTTCCAAACTTGGTGAACTTAAAAAAATGAGAGACCAGGCAATGCAAATACAAAAAGTTTTACAGGCAGAAGTATTAGATATTGAACAAAGAGGGGTTAACATAAAAATAACAGGAGACCAGAAAATAAGAGAGATTATAACTAACGGCCGTTCTGATGATGATATAAAAGAAGCAATTAATGAGGCTATTAAAAAGTCTCAGGAAGTTGCAGCAAGAAAGCTTTCTCAAATGGGTGGAGGATTAGGAGGTTTACTTGGTTCCTAAGATTTTTAGCGGAAGCGCAAATAGGCCACTAGCCGAAAAAGTTTGTCAGCTGCTTGAAGTAAAACTTTCTCCTTTGGAAATACATGTATTTCCTGATGGAGAAAAAAGAGTAAGAGTTGTTGATAGAGTTTTAGACCAGCAATGTGTGGTTATTCAATCAACGTCTATTCCTGCTGCAGACAATTACATGGAGCTCTTCTTTATAATAGATGCTCTTAAAAGAAGCGGTGCAAAGTCTGTTACCGCAGTTATTCCGTATCTTGGATATCAAAGGCAAGACCATATTTTTAAAGACGGAGAAGCGGTCTCCTTGGATGTAGTAGTTAAGGCACTTGAAGCCGCAGGGGCAACAAAGATTATAACTTTTGATCTTCACACAATTAAAATCCCTGAACTTTTCAATATTCCCGTAACTCACTTATCCGCTCTTCCTCTTTTTGCCTCAAAAATAGATAAAGCCGGTGCGGTTTTAATATCTCCCGACATGGGAGGAATCCGCCGAATTAAGATAATATCGGAACTTCTGGGTAACATGCCTTATGCAACAGTTGCTAAAGATAGAGATTTAGATAGCGGAGAAGTAGCTGCTACAAAGATAGAGGGAGAAGTTTCCAAAATTGCAATTATTGTTGATGATATGATTTCAAGCGGTAAAACAATTACTATGGGTGCAAAACTTCTTAAAGAGAATGGAGCAGAAGAAGTAATTGCCATGGCAACGCACGCTGTTTTTTCAGAAGGAGCTGCGAAAGTTTTGCAAGATAGTGTTATTTCAAAGGTAATTGTCACAGACAGCATTGAAATTGCCGAAGATAAGAAATTTGAAAAATTGGAGATTGTTTCTATTGCAGGAGAGATAGCAAAGGAAATAAAAGCATGAGAATTCCAAAAGCAATACAAAATTTAATTGAGAGCTTTGAAAGACTGCCAGGAGTAGGTCCTAAAACGGCACAAAGATTAACTTTTTATTTACTTCATGTGCCTCAAGGGGAGTTGGATAAGTTTGCAGAGTCAATTTTAAATCTTAAAAAAAATACATTGCTTTGCTCGATATGTTTTACTGTTGATGAGACCGACCCCTGTTCCATATGTTCCGATACAAGAAGAAATAAAACTGTTGTTTGTGTAGTAGAGCAGCCTCTTGATGTTTTGGCTCTTGAGAAAAACGGGAAGTATGATGGTGTATACCATGTATTGCATGGAAAGATTGACCCGCTAAATAATATTGGTCCAGGGGAAATTTATATTGATCAACTGCTGCAAAGAATAAAAGATTCTACAAACGGAAATTCAATCAAAGAAGTGATTTTGGCAACAAATCCTACAATGGAGGGTGAGGCTACGGCAATGTATATTACAAAACAATTAAGAATTAATAATTCAAAATTAAGAATTACCAGGATAGGAAGAGGGCTTCCTGTGGGAGCGGATTTGGAATATGCAGACGAAGTAACTCTTCAGCGCGCAATGGAAGGACGTAGCGACTACTAATGGATACAAATAATGTTTTTGGTGAAGTTTTAGAAAGCGCCGGAACCGCTGCCAAGCAAACAGGACAGGCTGCCGCAAATGCTGTTTCGGACACTGCTAAAGCAGCTGCTTCCCAAATTACCGGCTCACAAGGAGATAGCCCGGCTTCTCCCCAAGATGTTTCAAATCAGGATGTGGTCAAAGGTCTTTATGAAGAATCTCAGCCTCAGAATACAAATCCTCAACAGCCTGCCATGGTTAGTAATGTTCCTTCCGATAGTTCGGAAAAGACTCCGGAGGAACTGGCAAATCTTGAGTTAGTTAGAAAAGAACTTCATGCGGCTTATTACCAATCGGTCGTAAATCCTCCAACACAAGAAGAAGAATCAGTTTCTGAAAAAATAGAACGGGAAGATAGGCAGGAGGATATGGAACTTCAACAAAAAGAAATGGAAAAACCGCCGGAGCTTGTGCAAAGAGCAGCGCAAAGAGTTGAAAAAAACCCAGGAGCCAGCGGATGAAACTATATAATACTTTAACTCGGAAGGTTGAAGAGTTTGAGCCAATAAATCCGCCAAATGTTGGCATGTATACTTGCGGACCTACTGTTTATGATTTTATGCACATTGGAAACCTGCGGACGTTTATTCTATCTGACTTATTACTTCGTACTCTGAAATTCAATGGTTACAAAGTAAATGCAGTACAAAATATCACAGATATTGATGACAAGATTATAAAAAGAGCGCAGGAGCAAAATACTACGATAGAGACAGTAGCAAATGAGTTTACGGAAATATTTATCCAAGATGTGAGAGCTTTGAATATTGACCTGAAAAAAGGAAAACAGCCTAGAGCAACTGCATACGTTGAGCTAATGGTTAAATACATAGCAATCCTTATAGACAAAGGATTTGCATACGAAAAAGAGGGCTCCGTATATTTTGACATTACAAAATTCCCTGATTACGGTAAGCTTTCCGGAGTTTCGACTAGAGAGCTCAAAACCGGAACGCGCAGTCTTGCCGACAATTACACTAAGGATGATGTCGCCGATTTTGTTTTATGGAAAGCCGTTGCCGATGATGGAACAAAGAGATTTGAAAGTCCTTGGGGTTGGGGAAGACCTGGGTGGCATATTGAGTGTTCGGTTATGAGTCAACTTACCTTGGGTGATCAGTTTGATATTCATGTTGGAGGAGTAGATTTAATTTTCCCGCATCATGAAAATGAAATTGCGCAAAGTGAAGCAGCCACAGATAAAAAGCCCTTCGTTAAATATTGGGTACACGGAGCTCATCTTCTGGTTGATGGAGCTAAAATGAGTAAATCTTTGGATAACTTTTATACTTTAAAAGATATCGAGGAGCAGGGATTTGATGTGTTGGCTCTTAGATATCTTTATCTTCAAACTCACTACAGGCAGGAAGTGAACTTTACATGGGACAGCTTGGAAGCCGCGCAAACAGCACTTGAAAGACTACGCAATGAAGTCTCGGATTCAAAAAAAGATGGGATAGTCTCGGCGGAATTCGAAAGACACTTCAAGGATGCAATCAATAATGACTTAAATTTATCTCAGGCATTGGCAGTTGTTTGGGAAATGTTAAAATCAAATATTTTAGAAGAGGACAAAGTAGCCACTCTATTTGAGATGGATAAAGTACTAGGACTAGATCTTAAGAATAAACAAAAAAAGAAAGAAATTGAGATTCCCGAGGAAGTGCAAAGTTTAGTAAGGGAAAGGGAAGCGTTAAGAAAAGAAAAGAGATATCCCCAGGCAGATCAGTGGAGAAATAAAATAAGAAAGCTAGGTTTTGACATTGAAGACAAAGATGGGGAAACAATTGTCGTAAAGCTCAATCGGAATTGACCCATTCGGCAAGCTCAGGGTCTTCGCCTCGCTAGGGGCTCGGCTTGACAAGAAGTAAAAGATTATTGTACGCTATTATTTATCTTATGAAGTTAATTAAGTTTTTAATTCTTCCCATTTTACTTTTAGCTTTTTTCCAAGTTGCCTATTCTGTGAATGCTCAAACGCTTAATACAGCCTCTTCAGTAGCAGACAGACCCACTAAAGCCGCAGTGAAAGCAGACATTAGAGCATCAGCATCCGCGGCAAAACAGGCCAGAAAAGACGCACTTTCAGACCTTAAAGTTAAAGCATGCGAGGCAAGGCAAGCAGGAATTATAGAACGTTCAGACCTGATAGTTAAAAGGGCAACTAATCAGCAAGAAGTATTTGCAAAGATTGCTGCAAGAGTTGAGCAGTTTTATCAAACAAAGCTACTCCTGCAAGGCAAGATAGTTGCAAATTATGACGGCCTAGTTTCCGATATAACTACAAAAAGTGCTGCAATCGCTCCGCTTCTTGTCCAGGCGCAGTCTGATGCGGTAAATTTTAGCTGTGATAATGACCGTCCTGCAGAACAGGTTCAGACTTTCAATAAGGATATGAGAGCAGTTATGTCCGCACTTGAAGCTTACAGAAAATCCGTAAGAACACTTATTGTGGCAGTTAAAGGAGTAACAGGAGCAGAACATAGCGCAACAAATTCGGCAAAGCCCGTAACAGTTCAATAAAATTATGGATAATCAAAATCAAACACAAAATCCAACCATGCCAGTTCAGGAAATGCCGCAAGCGGTTCCTCCGCCTCCGCCAGTAGCTGTTCCAGTTCCAGCACCTCAGTCTGTCCAAAGTCAGCAAGTTCCAGCTCCGCCATCTTCAAGTGGCAGTAAAATGTTGTGGATAGTTTTAGCGGTAGTTGTAATTCTCCTTCTTGTTGCTGGAGGTTACTATTATTTTTCAATGAGTAAAAATAATGAAAGTCTTTCAGACTATCCAACTCCTACTGTTATGCCGCAGAATGGAACCGAGACTCCAACGCCTACAGCAATTCAAAGCGCTTCAGATTTAAATGATGCGCTAATCCAAGTAGATAGTACAACGCCTTCAGCCACAACAGAATTAGATCGAAATACTCTAGACTCCACCAGCTTTACCCCATAAAATTATTTTGTGATAAAATAACCTCATCAGAAGTTTAATTCTCGCTATGGCACAAATCACTAAACATTATAAACTCGGTCTTGTAATTGGAAGATTTCAGCCATTTCATTTGGGGCATAGATATTTAATACAAAAAGCCCTCGAAAGTGCAGACAAAATAATTATTGGCATAGGCAGCGCAAACGTAACTGATGAAAATAACCCATATAGTTTTAAAAATAGGAAGAATATGATAGGGGAGTTTATAAAACAAGAGGGTTTAGAAGAAAGAGTTTCAAAAATAATTCCATCCGATGATATTCCAAGCGACGATATCTGGCTTGAGAAAGTCCTTGAAAATGCTCCGGATGTTGACGTAGTTATTGGCAACAATGACTGGACAAATGGCATTTTTGAAAAAGCAGGATTTAAAGTCATTTATGTGCCGTATTACAAAAGAGAACTTTATGAGGGGTGGAGGATTAGAAAACTTATGAAAGAAGGAAAAGATTGGCAAAATAGAGTCCCATCATATATAATCACATTTCTATGAGAGAAATGAGCCCAGAGGATATTCCTCTAATTGCCGGAGAAGTATCTGCCCCTAGCCTTGCGGATAGTTGTAATCATGAAATGTTTCTTAAATGCACGACTGGTTTGTATTTATACATAGAAAGAAGTATAAATGCTAAGTTATTCTTAGCTAATTTTTATGTATCGAGAGCAAAACTTACGGGTATTTATTTGGATCTTTATGATAGAACCGAACAACGTACTTTTATAGAAAGAGCAGTTCAAATTAGAAATACTACGCCGATTAGTATGTCATCCTGGGCTCAAAGAGCAGTAGGAGATTCAAAAACCGAGGCTAACATATTAGGAACAGAAGTGAAACGGATGAAAGAGGAAGCTGACATTGCTCAATTTGCAGCAAATATTTTCATCATAAAAATAGAAGCGGATAGAAACAAAAGATAAATTTTACTTTGGATCGGCTGTATTATATAATCGTAGCATGACTGAATTGAAACAACAAACATCTTCGGAATTAGATCCACGTAAAGGCGTTAAGGATTTTTACGCTCTTAGATTTTGGATAGATAACTTTCCATCTTCTGACCTTCAAGCAGATGAAGAAACTGCAGAGCAAATGGTTCAGGCCGTTCCTTTATGGAAGATGTTTATGAAGCAAAAAAGAACTCCAAATTTTGGTTTCCATCCCGACGTTGTAGATTCAATGGACATACAGTATCTTACTAATTTTGCAAAGAGGTACTCGGAAGAAGTAAATGTGCCGGTCGCTCATGGAGCGGCCAATTTAGACAGGGAAAGGCAGTATTGGCAAGTAAGAGAACAACTTGGGAATATGGTTCAGCAAAAACTGGTAGAAAATCCTCCCGCTGCTTCTAAATAATTTTTTGCTATAATTTGGATATGGATGATGCTCAAAAGAAAAAAAATTTAGATCCCGATTTGTATCACGTTGCCTTTGAGAAGGGGACAGAAGCGCCTTTTACAGGCAAATTCTATAAGCATTTTGAAGAAGGGATGTATGTATGCGCAGTTTGCGGAGAGGAACTTTTTGCGTCAGATACTAAATTCGATAGTGATTGCGGCTGGCCCTCTTTCGATAAAGAATTAAAGGGAAATGTTAAACTTGCGCAAGATAATTCTTTAGGAATGAAAAGAACAGAAGTACTGTGCAATAAATGCGGAGCGCATTTGGGACACATTTTTGACGACGGTCCAACAGAAACAGGAAAGAGATTTTGCATAAACTCTATATCTCTTGATTTCAAGGAAAAGAAATAGCCTGCCGGCAGGCAGGCGTTTGGTATAATCTTCCAAAGATATGTCCAATGTAAAAAAAGTGTTAATCATTTTGCTGTCATTAGTGTTAGTTGATCTTGTAATTATTAAATATGTGGAATCACCAAACTTAGTTAGACTGAAAAACTTCATTATTCCTTCATCTGGATTGGAAAAAGTAGTCAGGAAGGTTCTTTCCGGCACTAGAGGAACATATTCCGTTGTAATTAAAAATTTAAAAACAGGGGAGTCGTACTATCTAGAAGAGAAAAAACAGTTTGAAGCAGGAAGTTTGTATAAAATCTGGATTTTATCAGAAACTATGAATCAGTTACAGAAAGGGAGAATTAAAGAGAATGAAGTTTTAAGTGAAGAGATAGTGGTTCTGAATAAGGCATTTGATATATCTTCTGAATCGGCGGAGTTAACAGAAGGAACTTTAGAAATTACTGTTAGCAATGCTATAAGGCAAATGGTTGCAATTTCCCATAATTATTCAGCATTGATTTTGTCCAAAAAGATTGGTGTATCTAATGCTAAGAAATTTATAAAAGATAATGGTTTTGAGCAAACATCTCTTGGAATTCCACCAAAAACTACTGCGTTTGATGTATCGTTATTCTTTGAAAAATTATATAAGGGAGAAATTGTCAATCAACAGAGATCTGACAAGATGATGGAACTTTTTAAGAAACAAGAATTAGATAATAAACTGCCAAAATATTTGCCAGAAGGGACGGTTGTAGCACATAAAACGGGAGAAATTAATTATTTTAGCCATGACGCGGGAATAGTTTTTGGTGAAAAAACTGATTATATTATTGTTGTTTTATCTGAAAGCACAAATCCTGCCGGAGCAGAGGATAGAATAGGAAAAATTTCAAAAGCAGTCTTTGATTATTTCGAAAAATGACTCCATATTCCCAAAAAACTAGCTACTTTCAGAGATACTCTCAAAAGTAGCTAATTAATTATTTAGAATTACTTCTTCTTGACTGTAAGAATTACGTACGCTAAGTAAACTGCTGCGCCTCCAAAAACAACAACGTTAACGTACATGCTAAAAGATCCAAAAGCAGATTGGACCAAATTTACGCCTGAAAATGCTTCATAGGCTGTTGAAAGACCACCAACTATAAGAACCCATTTAGAAAATTTAACTAAATTCATTTTTATCACCCCCTTTTAAATACTAATTAATCATATACATATTTGAAATTTTTTGCCAACAGCTATTTTTTGAGGAGTAATAATTATTTGGAAGATCGTTTGTGTCTTGTGTATTCAAAGAGCATGGGGATGAGGGAAACGAAAACTATTCCAATTACCGCAAATTCGAAATTTTCTTGTATAAAAGGTAGTCCGCCAAAGAAGTATCCCGCGAATGTTAAGCTTGTAACCCAAATAAATGCTCCTATAACATTGTAGGCAAGGAAAGTGTTGTAATGCATTTGTCCAACTCCTGCTACGAAGGGTGCAAAAGTACGAATTATTGGCACAAACCTGGCAAGTATAATTGTTTTTTTGCCGTGATTTTCATAGAACGCCCTGGTTTTGTCAAGATATTTTTTATTAAATAACCAAGAATCTTCTTTGGTAAAAACACGAGTTCCAAAGCGATGGCCCAGAAAGTAATTTACCGTATCTCCCACAATTGCAGCAATGAGAAGCGTAAGGTAAACTGCCCAAATGTTTAATAATTCTCTTCCGGCAAGAGTTCCGGCTATAAAAAGAAGGGAATCTCCTGGCAAAAAAGGTGTTACAACAAGACCGGTTTCTGCAAAAACTATTAGAAATAAAACAACGTAGGAAAATGAACCAAACATATTAATAATATTTTTGAGGTGTTCGTCAAAGTGAAGGATAAAACTAAATAATTCCATAAAATAATTATATCATAAAATTTCGTGTTATAATCTTCTGAATTGAATAATAATCAACAATTTAAGCTTTCACCTCTTGCTCAAAAATTTATTGAAGTAATATCATATAAGCCTGAGCAGATTTACGGTAAGAAGATCTCCGTAGATTCTGTTGTTGCTGATGTTGCAAGCTTTTATGAAAAAATTAGAAACGCGATGGAATACCAGGAAGAAGAGGTGGTATTTCGTGTAGCAATTGAAAGAATTCTTAAAAGAAAACTTCTTCTTGGAAGTAATGGATTTAAAATAGCAGAGCCGTTGGTAAGAGAGCTTGCTTGGGCAAAATATTTCCCCGATAAAACTATTCCGGAAGCTCTAGTTGAGGAAGTAGCAAAAAAAATTAATTTATACATAAAGCTTTATGAAGAAGCTCCTAAGATATACGATTTAAATAAAAATATCTTGCACGAGTGGATAATAGATGTAATGTCTTCAGATATTGCTTTGACTATTAACCCTAATAAGAATATTCAAATTGTTTCTAGTTTTATGTATCACGTCCTTGACGGGAAGATAAAGATTGTTGGTGATGAGCAGGAAGATAAAAATGCATTAATTTTTATAAATACTAGAAGAGCAGTAGCAAAAGAGGACAAGCCATTTCTTAGGTATCATCTTTTTTGTCAGTATTTTGGGAGTTTTGAGCAAAGTTCTTTTGATCAAGTTTTGGGAAATTTTTTAAAGGGATACAATAAAATAGAGCAGGCCTTTTACAATCCGTTAAACGAGCAGATTTATACCTATATTAGAAAGCGTTGCGTCCCTTTTATTATTCTAAAGAAAATGCTAGATGGATATAAAGATCAGACTATAACAATTCTTCAAGATCCGGAGCAATTAACTTCTATAGTCTCAAAGATATGTAGCGATTCCTATCAAGGTATTCACAAAAGAGTTAGAACGGCAATAGTTAGAAGTGTAATATTTCTTTTTGCAACTAAAGTTATTTTTGCGATTTTGATAGAAGGAAGCATAGAAAGGCAGCTTTTTGGCCATGTTTCATGGGGATTTTTAAGTATAACTATTTTAACTCCGACATTTTTAATGTTTCTATCTATATTTTTTATAAGCGTGCCGGATGAAAACAACACAAAAGTTATTCTAGATAAATTAAAGACAATTCTTTATGATCCGGAAATATCTGAAATTGAGGAAGTAAATTTTAGTACCCATACAAAAAAAGCTCCTTTTTTAAATACTGTATTTATAACGCTTTGGTTTTTTGTGTTTGGTGCAGGTATTTGGGGAATTGTGTCTGTTTTAAGCATCTTTAATGTTAATTTTATTAGCCAGATAGTATTTATATTATTTTTAATAATTGTTTCTTTTTTAATGTTTAGAATTAACCAATCTTCAAAAGTGTACAATGCTTATGAAGATAATAATGGCTTTTTATCGGTCTTATTTTATTTTGCATTCATGCCTTTTGTGCTCTTGGGAAAAAGACTTACTGTAAGTTTTTCAAAGATTAATATATTTTTACTTTTGTTTGACTTTATAATTGAAACTCCATTCAAAACTCTTTTCGGTTTTTTTGAGAAGTGGTTTACATTTATGCGCTCCCAAAGAGAAAAACTAGGTTAATTTAATACTTCTTATGTAATTATCTTAATGAGTCTGAGTGTTGGGGTGGATTGGGAGGAATTAATCCTCAGCGTATGACTTTATGTTACTTGGTAATATCTTTTATTTCTTCGTTTTTAATATTGAGAAAATAGTGGCCGAATTTGCGAGTCATAATTGCGCTTATTCCCAAAACCGGAATTGCCAAAAGCGCGCCAAGTGCTCCTGCAAATTGCATACCAACTAAAAATGAAATTAATATAATTGCGGGATGTATCTTAAAAGCTCTGCCCAAAAGTCTTGGTCCAATTATATTAAAAGTTATTTGTTGAGCAATAATTAGTATTGCGGCAATAATTAAGGCTTTTGTAGGATCTACTAAAAAAGCTACCAAAACTGGTGGGATAACGGCTATAAACGGCCCAATTAAAGGAATAAAGGCAAAGCTACCAGCTATAAAAGCTATTGAAGCTGCAAATTCTATATTTAAAGCTCTTAAAACTATCCAGGTTAATATTCCAGAAGAGATTCCATAAAAAAGTTGAACTCTAAGAAAAGAGACAAATATTTCATTGATTGATTTTTGCGTAAAACGTAAAAAACCGTGCCAAGTTTTGGGCATAAGGTTAAAAAACTCTTGATTAATCTTTTCCCGGTCTACTATAAAATAAAAAGATAGAATAAGTGTGATAAAAGCCGATAGTAAGAATGAAGCAAAGGAAGGTATTAAAATTACAGAATTGCTGATTTGCTCTGTAATTGATTTGACTAGGTTTGCTACAACAGGAGGTGCAGACCGCAAGTATTGGGGAAGGGTATTTATGATCGTTAGTATCTGAGATGTTACCAGTGGAAGATAAATAATGCTTATTACTACCAAAAGAGCGAAGAAAAGAATATAGGTAATGGTAGTGGCGATAAGTTTTGAAATATTCAGTTTTTGTAGTCTTTCTACTATTGGATCTAGGATAAAACTTAGAAGCCAAGCGGATAAAAGCATAACAAATAGATCCAAAAATTTACTTAACATAGCCCATGCAAGAGATAAAACATAACTACCCGTAGCTATAATAAGCAGGATAATAAGGATTCTAACTAAAGTGTAGTTTTTTCTAATTTCTTCAAACATTTAACTATATTTAGTCTATCACAAATTAAAATATAGATACTAATCTAAATTTGCTATAATTAACACCATGAATTTGAGTGTTGGAATCGTGGGTCTTCCGAATGTGGGGAAGTCGACGTTGTTTAATGCGCTTTTGAAAAAGCAGCAAGCTTTGGCTGCGAATTATCCTTTTGCCACAATTGAGCCAAATGTAGGAATAGTTCCTGTTCCGGACGAAAGATTACTAAAACTCGCCGAAATAACTCGTGATGAAGAAAAGATGTCTGCGCTTCCTCCAATAAAACCGGCAACAGTTGAATTTGTTGACATCGCGGGTTTGGTTAAAGGAGCAAGTGAAGGAGAAGGATTGGGAAATAAGTTTTTATCTCATATTCGAGAAGTTAAAATTATTGCTCATGTAGTTAGGGTATTTGAGGATGAAAATGTTATCAAAGAGGGAAGCGTTGACGCCAAAAGTGATTATGAAACAATTAGAATAGAGCTTGAGCTTTCTGATCTTGAAAAAAAAGGTGAGCCATTGGCAGAAAAACCCGAGATTATAGTTTTAAATGTTTCGGAAAGTGATTACACAAAAGATAAAATTCCTGAAATCCTTCAAAATTATGCAAACGTTTTAGGGGTTCAACCCCTAAAGCTGGTTGTAATATCAGCCCAAATAGAAAGTGAACTGGCAGGTTTAACAGAAGATGAGCAAAAAGAATATTTGAAAGATTTGGGACTGGAATATTCTGGTCTCGAGCGATTAATTCAAAAAGCTTATCAAGAGCTCGGTTTAATCTCGTTTTTAACCTCGGGAGAGAAAGAGGTGCGGGCATGGACTGTTAAACGCGGTTCTACGTCTGTTGAAGCAGCAGGGGAGATACATACGGATTTCATGAAGAAATTTATAAAAGCAGAAGTAATTTCATTTGAAGATTTTGTTTCGTGTGGCGGTTGGAAGAAAGCTAGGGAATTAGGAAAAGCAAGATTAGAAGGCCGCGATTATGTAGTAAGAGACGGGGATGTAATGGAATTTAAAATCGGTTCCTAGAAGGAATTCGTGCTTGCAACCCTTTTATCTGTATGGTAAGATTAAGCTCAATTATGAGAAATTATGAATTAGTTTTGGTTTTAAGACCATCTCTTAAAGAAGCAGACAGAAAAAAGATTGTTGATACCATAAAAGGGTGGATTGGTGTGCTTAAAATTACAAAAGAAGATGATATGGGAACAAAAGTTCTTTCATACCCAATTAAAAAAGAGTCTTCGGCTGTTTATTTGAGTCTTCAATTGGAAGGCGAAAATGTTCCTTTGGACCTTGAAAAGAGGATCATGGCAAATGATAATATAATTAGGCACTTACTTTTGAGAACTAAATAATGGCAAGAAGTTTAAATAGAGCACAATTAATAGGAAATTTAACACGCGACCCAGAGCTTAGATATACTCCAAACGGAACGGCTGTTTGTTCTTTTGGGCTTGCAACTAACAGAAATTGGACATCAGATACTGGTGAAAAACATGATGAGGCAGAATTCCATAAAATAGTTGCTTGGAATAAGCTTGCAGAGCTTTGCTCTCAGTTCTTAGTTAAAGGAAGAAAAGTTTTTGTTGAAGGAAGACTTGCTACTAGAAGCTGGCAGGCACAAGACGGAACTCAAAGGACTTCAACGGAAGTTGTAATATCTGACATGATTCTTTTAGACAGCAAAAGACCAGAGGAAGATAAAATGGAGAGTTCGCCTGAACCAACAGATGGAGAGGTAGAAAAAAAACCCAAAAAGGTTTCTAAAAAGGTCGAAGATGCTGAGCAAAGTCGAAGTAAAGATGATAAGGAGGAGGAAGTAGCACCCGTAGTGAAAGAAGAAGAAGTTGCCCCGGATGATATTCCATTTTAATTTTATTTAAAATATATGCCAAAAGAAAATAGAAGACCTATGAAAGTTGTTAAGAAATGTCAGTTTTGTAAAGACAAAACGCTGCCTGCATTTAAGGATACTGCGGTTCTTAAAAGATATCTGACAGAAAGAGGAAAGATATTGCCAAGACTTAGAAGCGGAGTTTGTGCAAAACACCAAAGAAGACTTGCACAAAGCATTAAACATGCAAGACATTTGGCGCTTTTGCCTTTTGTTTCAAGGGAAAGCTAGCTGGTTCCTTATGGTAGTGGATAAGTATAAGGTATCCTCTTATGAATAAAAGAATACAAAGATTAAGAATAGCGCTCGTAATCCTTATATCTCTTTTGGTCGGTTATTACTTTGGAGTAAATAAAGTAACTTTTGATTGGAAAAATTATAATCCCCAAATTGCTGTTGTAAATAAAGAACCACCGGTAGAGCTTACGGCTGTCGATTTTGCCCAATTTTGGACAGTCTGGTCAAAAATACAGAAAACTTACTATGATAAAACAAAGGTTGATCCACAAAAAATGCTTGATGGAGCAATAAGTGGTATGGTGCAAAGCCTTGGGGATCCTTATACTCTTTATCTTCCACCCGTACAAAATGGTGATTTTAAAGATGGATTGGCCGGACAATTTCAGGGAATTGGAGCACGGTTGATGATGTTTAATAACCAAATAACTGTTGAAGTTCCACTTGTAGGAAGTCCAGCCGAAAAAGCAGGAATAAAAGCACAGGATACGATTGTTAAAGTTGATGGCAAAAGTACGGCAGGCTGGGATTTAAATAAAGCTGTGAGTGTTATAAGAGGGCCTAAGGGTACGGACGTTGTATTAACAATTTTACAAAAAGGCGCAGCCAGTACAAAAGATATTAAAGTTACAAGAGATGTAATAACTATTAAAAGCGTAGATGGCTGGGTAAAGCAAGTAAGGAATGTAGATAAAATTAAGACGACAGATGTTTTTAAAAATCATCAAAGTGACGCAGTCGCATACATAAGGCTTTCCCAGTTTGGAGATGATACAAATAAAGATTGGGTAGCTTTGGTTACAAAGCTTATGACAGATATAAACAAAGAGAAAAGTTTCAAGGGAATAATTCTGGATCTTAGAAATAATCCGGGAGGATATTTGTCAGATGCGACATTTATTGCCTCGGAATTTTTAAGCGAAGGGACATCTGTGGTAATCCAGGATTCAGGAACCGATAAGCAGACCCTAGCCGCTTCAAGAAAGGGAATGTTTCTAGATACACCATTGGTGATTCTTATAAATAAAGGATCTGCGTCTGCATCGGAAATTGTTTCGGGAGCTATGCAGGATTATGATAGGGCAAAACTTGTAGGTGAAATTTCTTTTGGCAAAGGAACAATTCAGCAAGCAGAAGATTTGGGAGACGGAGCAGGCCTTCACATAACAGTTGCAAAATGGCTTACTCCAAAAGAGCGCTGGATCCACGGAACAGGACTTACGCCTGATGTTTCTGTACTTTTAGATGCAAAGGATCCTACCCGGGATACTCAACTTGAAAAAGCTATAGAAGAGTTAGTAAAATAAATCCTCAATGATACAACGCGACATTCTGCTTAAGGAGCATACGAGTTTTAGGATAGGTGGTAATGCCCGTTATTTTCTAAGAGCTGCGGATATAGAAGAATTAAAAAAGGGATTAAAAGAATGGAAAGAGCTTTCTGCATCTTTTTCTGACGATGAAAAAAGGATATTTGTTTTGGGTGGGGGAACTAATCTTTTAGTTTCGGAAAATGGATTTCCGGGTCTCGTAATTCATCCGGAAATAAAATTTATAGAAAGAAGTAACTCAGGAGCTAAAGTAGGCGCGGGAGATGCAGTCAGTTCTTTTGTCAATTTCTGTTTGGAAAATTCTCTTTCCGGATTTGAGTGGGCGGGAGGACTTCCTGGAACTATTGGAGGCGCAATAAGAGGTAATGCGGGCGCATTTGGAGGGGAAACAAAAGACAGTATCATTGAAGTTGAAAGTCTTGATATAGACTCGCTTAAAACAAAAAGAAGAAATGCGGCGCAGTGTAAATTTGGCTATAGAGACAGCGTTTTTAAGAGTGGGGAAGGATTAAATGAAATAATAATATCCGCTCAATTTTCTGTTGAAACAGGCGATACGGACACTGTAAGAGCCGAAACGGACGATCATATTGAATACAGAAAAGATAGACACCCTTTGCATTTACCAAATGCCGGAAGTATTTTTAAGAATGTTGCAGTTGAAAAAATAAGGGCTGATGTTTTAAAGCAGTTTGAGGGACATATTAAAAATGATCCATTTCCTGTTTTGCCTGCAGCAAAAATAATTGCGCAGTCGGGTATTGTCGGGCACAAAATAGGAGGCGCTCAGGTTTCCGAAACCCATCCAAATTTTATAGTAAGCGTGGAAGAGGCGACAGCTCAGGATGTGAAAGATTTGATTGTATTTGAACAACAGGAAATAAAAGAAAAATATAATATTGATCTTGAGCCAGAAATAATGTTTGTTGAATAGTCCACGTTTAGCGCTTAGGTCGTCTACGAAAATTTTATCGTTATCAATTGTACTGTCATAGATTTTCAATGGGACAAGAATGAGCACCGCTTACGCTATTCAAAAATTTTGTAGACTCCTCGCGCCTTAACTATACGCTATTTTTTATTTTCTATACGCTACTTTATGGAGTCGTAGCCGGGGAAGAAGTCTAATTTAATTCTGTCTTCCGGTAATCCCATTTCTTTAAGAGTTTTTTCAAAAGCTTCGGTCATTACTTCTGGTCCGGAGACATACACCATCGATTCGTTTGTAATTTCATCAATTGCTTCTTGGATGTCTTCTTTTTCAATATGTTTTGGGCTTACGAAGTATTTTATTTTGAAGGTTGGATGTGTTACAGCTAATGTTTCGAGTTCTTCTTTGAAAACAAAATTATTGTCATGATTTGCGTAGAGAAGGGTAACATTTATTGGTAAATTTTTGTGGTCTAAGTCGAGCAGTATGCTTCTATATGGCGTAATTCCAATTCCGCCTGCAATGAAAATAAGTTTTTTGCCCGGGTCGCCCGCCTTGCTGCGAGGCAGGTCTACGGTGAAATCTCCGTCCGTGTCGGTTACTTCAAGCTCCATTCCAATGGGGGAGGAGAAAAGTTTTTGTTTAAAACTACTTGGGTGTTTGTCTGCAAGCTTTGTTGTTAGCATAATATGTTCTTCAAAAGGTGCCGAGGATACGGTGAAATAACGGGTTACGCCACGCTGATCCGGATTATTGTGGGGGAATGTATAGAATAGAAACTGTCCTGCAACCCATTTTACAGGAGTTGGGCTTTTGAAAATAAAAGATGTTACGCTTTGCGTTTCCCTCTTTTTTTCTACTAGCTCAATTTTCATATTTCTAATATACTATAGATTATACTTCATGGGAGAAATATTTTTTGAAATAACAATTATTGTTTGTTTGGCAGCTTTTTTTTCTTTTATTTTCCGTTTTTTTAGGCAGCCGCCCATTTTAGCTTATATTTTAACTGGTATTGTTTTGGGACCTCTTGGACTTCTTAATCTTCAAGGACAAGAGGTATTAGTTTCGCTGGCTGAAATAGGAATTACTCTTCTTCTTTTTATGCTTGGATTGGAACTTAAATTTTCAGAGCTAAAATCTGTAGGTAAAGCCTCAGTTATTATTGGCCTAGTCCAGATAATTTTTACCTCCTTAGTAGGATATTTTATTTGTATTGTATTGGGTTTTTCTCAGATAACATCTGTTTACGTAGGCGTGGCTCTTACTTTTTCAAGTACCATAATTATCGTAAAGCTTCTTTCAGACAAGAAAGACCTCAATAGTCTTTATGGAAAGATATCCATTGGTTTTCTTCTTGTCCAGGATTTTATAGCAATAATTGCCCTTATTTTTCTGTCTGGATTTTCATCAGGGGAGTCTGTGTCTTATGTAACTTTTATTATATTAATTTTGAAAGCAACAGCTTTGTTTGTCGCTGTAATACTTGCTAGCAAGTATTTAGTGCCAGGAATGGTAAATAGAATTGCGCATAGCCATGAGACTCTTTTTCTTTTTAGTATTGCATGGGCATTCGGAATTTCTGCGCTTGTAAGCTCATCTTTCATAGGATTTTCTATAGAAATTGGTGGATTCTTAGCAGGACTTTCTCTTGCCAATTCTATTGAAAGCAGTCAGATTGCAACAAAAATAAGACCTCTAAGAGATTTTTTTATAACCATCTTTTTTGTGACACTTGGAATGAGAATGTTAATTTCCAATTTCTCGCCTATACTTATTCCTGGAATAATTCTTTCAAGCTTTATCCTCATAGGAAATCCTTTGATTGTTATGGTTATTATGGGAGTTTTGGGCTATAGGAAAAGAACAGGACTTTTAACAGGGCTTACTGTTGCACAAATTTCTGAATTCTCTCTAATTGTCATATATATGGGAAATAGGATTGGCCACGTTTCGGATGATGTGGTCTCTTTAGTTACTTTTGTTGGAGCGATAACCTTTGTAGTATCAACCTATATGATTATTAATGGAAACCGTCTTTATAGAGTGTTGTCTCCATACCTTGGATTATTTGAAAGGAATAAAATAAAAGAAAAAAGAATGAGTGTACAGCCTTTTGAAGACCATGCGGTATTAATTGGCGCAAGAAGAACGGGGGGGCAAATTCTAGAAGCGCTACTTAAAGACGAAAATAGAAAAATAGTAGTGGTAGATTTTGATCCTTACATTGTAGAAGATTTACAGGAAGACAAGATAACAACTTTATATGGAGACATATCAGACCCAGAGATTCAGGAATTAGCAGGCATTGCTAAGGCAAAACTTATAATCTCAACAGTGTCAGACATGGAAGATAATATTCTTCTTTTGAAAGCAATTAAGAATTTAAAGAAAAAACCAAAAGTTATTTTGCTTGCTTTAGAAAAGCATGAAGCAGTGGAACTTTATAAAGAGGGAGCAGATTACGTTATTCTTCCTCACATTGCAGGGGGGCACCATATTGCGAAAATACTTTTAGATAAAGATTATATGAAGCTTATAGAGAGGTATAAAGAAAAAGAGATGCCTCTTTTATTTGATTAGTTCTAAATATATTAAGGAGTTTGATTTTCTTGAGTTGTTACATCTTTAATTACTTCGCCAATTTCTCCAGACATTAAAACCGGCAAGTTATGCCAGCTTTTATTGATTCTGTGATCCGTGAGTCTATCCTGCGGAAAGTTATAAGTTCTTATTTTTTCTGATCGCATTCCCCGTCCTACTTGTGTTGATTTAATGGAAGCAAGTTGGGATTGTTTTTTTTCTATTTCTATTTCCCAAAGCTTTGCACGAAGTAGCTTCATTGCATTTTCTCTGTTTTGTGCCTGGTGTCTTTCAGTTTGGGCTGTAACTACAATCCCTGTTGGTTTGTGCACTATTCTTACAGCAGTGGACACTTTATTTACGTTTTGCCCACCATGACCACCGGCTCTGTATGCGCTAAACTCTATATCTTCCGTTGCAATGTGTAAATCTATATCATCAAGTTCCGGCAATATGGAAACAGTTGCGGTTGAGGTATGAACTCTTCCTCTTTTTTCCGTCAAGGGTACTCTTTGTACACGGTGAACACCTGCCTCATATTTAAAAAGTCCGAATGGTCCGCCAACTGGCGGATCTACCTTAGGTCGTCCTGAGATTTTGATTACGCTTTCATCTACTTGCTCAACGGTAAGGCCAATAGTTTGTGCGTATCTGGAATACATTCTAAGAAGCTCATCTCCCCATTGCTTTGCTTCTTCTCCGCCGGCTGCGCCTTTTATATCCATTATGACATCACGCTGGTCAAGAGAATCTTCTGCGGGTTTATAACTGGCAGCAATTTCATCTTCAAGTTTTTTTCTTTGAACTTCAAGCTCGTCAATTTCTTCCTGAGCTAGTTTTCCCAAAAGGGGATCTAGGAGAAGCATTTTTGCCTCTTCAATCTTATTTTCAAGTTCCAAAAGTTGTACCTTCCTGTAATCATCCATGAAGTTCGGATAGGATATCTATTTAACGGCCATTAGCATTTCGCGAAGAGTCTTAGGGGCATTGTCTGCTGCTTTTCTTTCTTCAATTTTCTTTGTTTTTTTGACAACAAAAGTTTGTGCAACTTTTTGTTTGTTTTGGAATTTTTGAATTCTAGACGCGCTATCAACAAATTTTTGCTCACCAGTATAAAATGGGTGACATTTGTTGCAAAGTTCCACGTGAATTACTTCCTTAGTTGAGCCTATGGTAAATTTATTTCCACATGCGCAAATAACCTGCGCTTCAAAGAACTGAGGATGAATATTTGCCTTCATTATGATACAATTATACCCTGTTTTTGAATATTAATCAATGCTATGATTAACTTAGAAAATAAGCCATTTAGGGGCGGCCAGCCAGGAGTTGCTATGCCTGTCGAGATTAGACAGAGGATAAGTGAAGCTTATCACAGAAAAAGTTCGGAAGAACAGGCCAAGCAAATAGTCGGCTTGCTTGCGCTTACGCCGGAACAACTGGAAATCCGAAGAAAAAATATTGACCAAACTGGTAAACCTAAAACAGATGAGTATCTTCGTAAAAGGAGTACTGTTTGGAATACTATAAAACCGCTAGTGTTAAGAGACGCAACAATCCCCGAAATGATATCCATAACGGATTTAACGAGAGATCAGATCGCTAATGCTGTGCATCATAGTGATAGTCCTGAACGCAGTGACATTTTAAGAGAATATCTATCTCCTGAAAAAGAAAAAGAAAGAAGAAAGAAATCTCGAGAAGCATTTCTCAATAAAAAGCCCTTATCACAAGAGCAAGAAAATAGCGATAATTTTGCAACCAACTTGTTGAATGAAAGTTTAATTTTGGAGGACACTATTTATTGGAATAAGCTGCGGGAGATTTATAAAACTGCTGGTAGGGACTTGCCGGAAAGTATATCAGATCAGCTCAGGCTTGAGGTATTATTGCGCGCAAGACTTGATTGTGCAAATGGAGATTTAGACCTTCTTCTTAGATATAGCCAGCTGAGAGATAGCATAGATCCTAGATGGTTTGATGTAAATTTAAGAGAAGAGGAAAAATTTGTTATAGACTCGTTAGAGATATCTGGCATTAATTCATCTACTCCTGACTGTGTTCATCATTGGATGCTTGGTGATCCAATGGACGGAGTTGTTTTTGGAGACTGTATTAGATGTGGTGGGCACAAGGAATTTAGTAATAAAAACCCAGAGCATAGAGTAGCGAACGGTAAAGCTCAAATTTCATTGGGTTATGGTGGAAAAGCAAGAAAACTAGATTAATTCGCTAGCAATGCCCTCAAGGCTGAGGTTTTTTTGTTCGCCTGATTCCATATTCTTTAAGGTTGCAGTATTGTTTTTTGCCTCTTCCGGCCCAATGATTAAAACATAAGGGATATTTTTTAAGCTTGCGTATTTTAGCTGCTTATCGAGCTTATCTTGGCTATCTATCCAAAGCTCCGTGTTTATACCTTTTTCTCTAAGTATATTAGAGATTCTTATTGATTCTTTTCCCAATTCTTCCGAAAAAACGCTTACTAAAACTTTTGTTCCGGACTCAGAAGCGGGAAGTAGGTTTTTTTCTTCTAAAACCTCCATAGTTCTGTCAAATCCCAGTCCAAAGCCAACAGCAGGAATCTGCCTGCCGGTAAAATTTCTGATTAAATTATCATATCGACCTCCGCTGCAAATTGAACTTGTTGAACCTTCCGTGACCGTTTCAAAGATAATCCCGGTGTAATAATCAAGGCCTCTGGCAAGAGTGGGTTCGTATATAACTTTTGATGTATCGGCTCCCATTTCTTCTAGATTCTGCAAAATCATTTTAATATCTTTTGTTTGTGGTTTATTTGAAAGAACAGATAAAACTTTCTTAGCGTCTTTTTCATTCATTCCTTTCTCTACCATTTCTGATAGGACTGAGCTTTCTCCAATTTTCTCAAGTTTATCAATTGCGGAAACTATATTTTTGTCCAAAGTCTCAAAATTTTTCCTGTCATTTATTTTTATTTTTACTTCTAGCCCGAGAGTTTCATAAATTGAAAGTACAAGTCTGATTATTTCGGCGTCTGCAACAAGCGAAGAAGAACCAACGGTATCTGCGTCACATTGTAAAAATTCCCTGTACCTTCCTTTTTGAGTGTTTTCACCTCTCCACACATTTTGAATTTGATATCTTTTAAATGGCAAGGGAAGAGTGTTTTGATATTGAGCAATAACTCTAGCAAGTGGCACAGTTTGATCATATCTAAGAGCCACTTCGTCTCCGCCGCGGGTTTTAAAATCATAAATTAGTTTTTCTTCTTCTCCATATTTGCCTGTGAGAATTTCTTTATATTCAAGCGCCGGCGTTTCAAGAGGTTCAAAACCATAGGACTCAAACACCCCGCGGATTTTATCAATCACGTATTGGCGTTTTCTGGCCTCTTTAGGTAAAAAATCCCTAAATCCTTTTAAATTCTGCACTTTCATAGCTATATGATATCTTTTTTTGAGGTTTTAATCAAATTAGCTAGCCTTTTTATGACGAGTGGAGCGATTGCCTACATAAAACTCTATTTGATTACGTATTCTTTCTGGAATCATTCTCTGTATGCTGTCAACGGACAGCGTCGTGCTTAGGTCTATTACGTAACGTTTCTGATCTGGTTGGCAATTACGTTCTATTGCCGCTAGATAGCGTACAGATTGATAAACCCTTCTTTTTCCGCCCGCCCGAAGATATACGCTTTCTATAGTTTCCGTAACAATGGCTACCCGTTGGTTCGAATCGACAGGAGGTTCTTTTTGTATGATTTGTAAGACATTCGGTTTCTGCCCAGCATAAATCCGGACAGTGGACTGCGGAGTTATCATCGCCAGATGTTCCATAAACTCTTCTAATGGGATGCCCGTATTTATATTTGCAGAATTAAAACTTAGAGCTCCAATAAAAGCCTCTGTGGCTCTGTTTGGCATTACTATTTCGCTTGTCATAGTGGCCTATATTATACCTCAATAAGGGTTTTTGGGGAATGGGTGAGGAGCTTTGGGCCTTTTTTTGTTAAAATTAGTACGTCTTCAATTCTGACTCCTCCAAAATTTTTAATATAAATTCCTGGTTCAATAGTAAAAATATCGCCAATCCTTAACGTATAAGCAGATGCAGGGCCTATTTTAAAGCCTTCATGAACTTTTTTTCCAACTCCATGTCCCAAAGTATGGGGAATAGGGTCAAACCCTTTTTTGAAAATATAATCTCTGGCAATTCTATCTATCTCATATGCTTTGCAGTTTGGCTTTAGTGCTTTAATTGCTTTTTCCTGAGCTTCTAAAACAGTGCTATAAATTCTTCTTTGTTTCTTAGTTGCCTTTCCAAAAACAATAGTTCTAGACATATCTGAGCAATATCCGTTCACTCTTGCAGCAAAATCAAAAAGTATAAATTGATTTTTGTTTATTAACTTTTTATTTGTTGGCTTGTGGTGAATTTCATAAGCACTTTCTCCAAACGCTACTATTGTATGGAAAGCAAGCCTTGCACCCTTTTTATTTATAAATTTTCTAATTTCTCTTGATAGCTCTCTTTCTGTCACGCCAGTTCTAACCTTTTTCAAAATAAAATCAAAACACTCATCGGTTATCTCACACGCTCTGGTCGTTGAGGAAAGTTTATCCATTATTTAACTATAGGGGTTAGTGTTTTTCCGTTTCTGGTTGAAGTTGGAGATGGAAGAATCTGACCGGAAGATTTAGAACCTGGTATTTCTATTGCCGGGTTTGCTGGAAGTTCCAGTAGGAGAATAATATAGGAGGGTATAATTATAGAGGTATCTTTTTTATCCGGGTAACCAATTACAACTACATTTTCTTTTTCTATAATTTTTGAAAATCCTGATTTTATTAATCCACCCAAAAGTGTATAGGATGAAGTTTTTGTTACAGTTGTTACGTCTATAGTCAGGCTTTTATTTTCATCCGTAACTACGGTAAAATTAAAATCCGGATTATTGATTGCAGTTACTGTGCCGTGTACAAAATGGGGAAGGATTGTCACGTCTACAAATCTTGCTAAAATTCTTCTTGAACTTTTATTGTACAAACCCAAAACTCCAATTGTGGATCCTTTCTCAATGTCTGAGATTCCAAAAGATCCTCTAGCTGCAGGATTTGTAAATTTTGTTAATTCATCAACATCTATGAATCTTGTATTGCCATTTATATCATCAACTGTGATTTGTGTCGTTGTTGCATCTGTAACTTTTCCAATAATTCCTCTTTTTTCCGTAAGATTTAATTTTGCAGTATCCGATGCAACCAAATCCAAAAGTCTTTGCGCCTTTTGTTGCAAGTTAGTGCTGGTTGGCGTTGGGGTTGGAGTTGTGGTTACGGCACCAGCCTTAAATATAAAAAAATTTGAAAAGAGAATTGAGAAAATTAAAAATGTAATAAATTTCTTTTTCATGATTAAAATTTTTCTGTTGAGAATGTGACGGTTTTTGTAATTTTTATCTGCTCACCGGTTCTAGCAATTGCAGTTATTTCTATTAAATTTTGTCCGTCGCCGATATTTATAGTAGCGGAAAAGTTACCGTCTGATGACGGCGCTATTACTTTTTCATCCAAAGAAGTAAGGATTATTATAGTTGCGTCAGGTTTTGTTTTACCGCTAACTTGTATAACTTTGCTTTCCACAACGGATTCATCAGTGGGCTTTGAAAGAGTAAGGGAAACTTTAGAAGGATTTGTTTTTTCTTGAACAGTTGCTATGGTTGTTAGTTTTGGAGGGGTAACAATCTTTGTAGATTCGTAAATATAGAAAATAATCCCTGCGACCAAAAGTCCAATAATTGCTGCGATAAAGGCTAAAACTATTTTTTCTTTTTTCATGCTTTACGAGTTTGAATGATAGGGCAAAAAGATCCTCTTGTCAAGAAAACTGAGCTTATGATAGGATGTTGACATGGAAATAACACTTCTTAGCCCAGGTTCTATAAAAATTCGTTCAAAAATTGCAAGCTTTGTTGTTAATCCAAAATCAGATACTCTAAAAACGGAAGCTGACGCAGTGATAGGCTTGGAAGACGGGGTAGGTATTGATACGTCTAGCGTCTCAGAATTTAGAGTTGAAATATCAGGTCCCGGCGAATATGAAATTAAAGGAGTAAAAATATCCGGAGTAGTAGCCGCCGAGGCAGTTTTGTATAAATTGTCTTTAGATAAGATGGATGTTTTGCTTGCTAAGGCAACTTCTCTTTCAAAGGCAGAAAGCGTAACACCCGCGCACGTTGTAATTATTGATGCGGATGACATTCCAAGCGACAAAGCAATTACCACAATGCAGCCAAGCGTTGTTGTTTTATATGGACAGAAAGCCGTTGAAGCCGCAAAAACTATTAAAGAAATAGCTAGCGCGCCTGTTAATAAGTATGTAGTAACTTTTGAAAAACTCCCACAAGAAATGGAAGTAATTGTTTTAGGATGAAAATAATTTATGGCGAATTTGAAAGTTCCTCCAAATAATGAAGAAGCCGAGCAATCTGTGCTTGGTGCTATCTTAATAGACAAAGATGCAATAAGTGTGGCCTCAGAACTTATTAATCCTCTTGATTTTTACAATGAGTTAAACGGTCTTATTTTTGACGCAATGATTTCTTTGTATGAAGAGAGAAAGCCAATTGATATTTTAACTCTAACAGCCCAACTTAAAAAGCAAAAATTCTTTGACAAAATTGAGGGCAATTATCTTTCTGACCTTGTTGATATTGTTCCTACTGCGGCAAACCTAGAACATTACGCACTGCTTGTTAAAGAAGCTTCCACAAAAAGGGCATTGATTTCAATAGGCGGACAAATTGCGGAAATGGGCTTTATGGACGACAAAGAAGTGGGGGAGCTTGTAAATAGGGCCGAAGCTTTTGTTTTTGCTCTTTCTCAGGGAAACAGCCTTAGGGGATTTATTCCAATTAAGCAAGCTCTTGCGGATAGCTTTGATAGAATCGATGAGCTTCATAAAAGAGGAGAGGGTTATCGCGGTGTTAAAACAGGATTTTTCGCATTAGACAATATTCTTTCCGGTCTGCAAGATTCGAATCTCATAGTTCTGGCGGCAAGACCAGGTCAGGGAAAGACAGCCTTAATGGTTAACATTGCGCAAAATATAGCCGTAAATGATAAATTGCCTGTTGGAATATTTTCTTTGGAAATGAGTCAGGAAGAATTAGTAGACAGACTTTTAGTGGGACAGGCAGATGTTGATGCATGGAGGCTTAAGACAGGAAAACTTTCCGAAAGTGATTTTGCAAAATTATCAGAAGCAATGGGAAAGCTTGCAGAAGCACAAATATTTATTGATGACACGCCGGGAATCTCAATATCGGAAATTAGAACAAGAGCAAGAAGGCTTCAATCCGAACATAAAATTAAACTTATAATTATTGATTATTTACAATTGGTAGATTCCGGAAGGAGATATGAAAATAGAGTTCAGGAAGTATCGGCAGTTTCTCAGGCTATGAAAAACTTAGCAAGGGAGCTTAAGATTCCGGTTATTGCGGTTTCTCAGCTTTCGCGCGCGGTTGAGCATAGAGGTGAAAAAAAGCCACAACTTGCGGACTTAAGAGAAAGTGGTGCCATAGAGCAAGATGCGGACGTTGTCATGTTTATTTATAGGCCGGAAGATGAGCTGGGTCCCACAATTGCGACAAAACTTTTAATCGCAAAGCATAGGAATGGTCCAACCGGTGAGATAGATTTACTTTTTAGAGGAGCTAGGATAAGATTTTATAATATAGAGAAAAAGCGAGTAGAAGGGGGAGGTGATAATAAATAATGGACGATCAGCAAAATCAAAATCAGGGAAACCCAGCACAAAATCCAAATCCAGCAGGAATGCCAGGAGCAGGAATGCCTCCAGTGCAAACACCGCCAACTGAACCAGCAGGACAACCTGGTGGGCAAATGCCGCCAGTGCCAGGAGGAATGCCTCCAGTACAGCCTGAACCAACATTACCAATATCAGTACCTATGTCTGAGCCAAGTCAGCAAGATGCAGGACAGCCAGGAGGAATGCCGACGCAAACACCAGCGCAACCAGTAGTAGAGCCAATAGTGCCAGGTGGAACACCAACTGTTTAAGTTAGAATACTTAGAATAAAAAAGACAGTGGGATTTTATTCCCACTGTCTTTTTGGTGGGCGAAGAGGGAGTCGAACCCTCACAGTCTTGCGACTAGTAGTTTTTGAGACTACCGCTCCAAACTTGTCTCCGCTATCGCTTCGCAAGTGAACTCCGTCGCTTTGCTCGTCCGTTCCATTCCGCCCTAGTGCCGGGAGAGAGACTCGAACTCTCAAGGGTTTAAAGCCCACGGGTTTTTGAGACCCGCGTGTATACCATTCCACCATCCCGGCTCGTCTAGATTGACCTTAGAGCTTCTATATTCTATAATATCCCGTATGACACTTCAACAAATTTATGATCTTGCGCTAGATTTGGGAATTCAGGCAGATCCAAGGGGAGAGGCTGGCGTTAAAAAACTTCTTGTCAGGAACAAGAAAGAGCATGAGGAAATGACCGCAAAGCAAAAAAAATATTTTGACAATGAATCTTTAAAAAATCCATATTCCGATTCAAGAATATTAGTTGGAGATTCCAAATTGGAAGTCAAAAAAGTAATAGCAGGAATAGATGCAGATGCGTCAGAAGTTCTTCTAACAGATAGACTTAACCAAAAAGGAGAAAAAATTGACCTTTTAATTTCCCATCACCCGTCGGGTCATGCTTTGGCAAGTCTTCATGAAGTAATGGATGTTCAGGTTGATATGTTTGCTGCCGCCGGAGTCCCGGCAAATGTAGCGCATGCTCTTTTTGAACAAAGAATGCAAGAGGTTAAAAGACGTGTCGGTCCTATAAATCATGGACAAACAGTAGATGCGGCAAAACTTTTAAACATTCCGCTTTTGGCACTTCATACCATATGGGATAACATGGGTAATGATTTCATGAAGAAGCATTTAGGTAAAAAAGTGTTTGATACTGCGGGAGAAGTGTTGGAGCGTGTAAAGGAAATTCCTGAGTTTGTTGAAGCGACAAAAGGAAAAGAAGCACCAAGTCTTGTATCGGGAACGGAAAAAAGCAGAGCAGGAAAAGTAGTTGTCGGATTTACGGGAGGAACCAATCCCTCAAAAGAGCTTTATATAGAGCTTGCAAAAGCTGGAGTTGGAACGCTAATTGAAATGCATGTTCCGGAAGAAGCTTTAAAAGAACTTAAGAAACTCCATATTAATGTAATTGATTGTGGACATATGGCAGCAGATTCAATTGGAGCAAATATTTTTCTCGATGCTTTGGAGAAAAAAGGGGTAAAAGTTATTGCGTGTTCTGGCCTCATAAGAATTAAAAGAACAAAGTAGTTTTCATTTTATTATGATTTCTGTAACAGATTTGCGGGCAGGTGTGGTTTTTGAAGATCAAGGACAGCTTTTTCTGGTAATTTCCTACGAACATATAAAGATGGGGCGGGGAAGTGCCAATATAAAAGTTAAAATTAAAAATGTAAGAACCGGAGGAACAGTTGACAAGAGTTTTATAAATGGAGCAAAAGTTAACGATGTAAGCGTTTTCAAAAGAGATGTGCAGTATCTATATAAAGACTCTGATAACGCGTATTTCATGAATCCCACAACTTTTGAGCAAATGAGTATTCCTCTAAAAATAATGGGCAGCGATAGTTATTATCTTAAAGAGGGTGAGAATTTTAACATTAGTTTTATGGGAGATGAAGCCTTGTCTATTAATTTACCGCCTAAAATGGATTTTAAAGTGGTGGATACAGCTGCCGGAGTTAAGGGAAATTCTGCAACCAATGTTTTCAAAGACGCGGTTTTGGAAAATGGCTTAACGGCAAAGGTTCCTTTATTTATTAACGTAGGAAATAAGATCCGTGTTGATACAAGAACAGGTGCATACAGTGAAAGAGTATAGCTTATGAATAGTATCAAAAATGCGGTACACGGAAATGATATTGTAAAAGTTCTCAAAATCCGTTCTTTCCTCTTTTTAATGATTTCTGAATTTTTTACCCAGCTTGCATTTAACATGCAGCATTTTGTGCTTATTTTTATAATTTATGAATTAACCCAGTCAAATACAGCGGTTTCTGGAGTGATTCTATCTTTTACAATTCCTGCGATACTTTTTAGTTTGATTTCCGGTGTGTATGTGGATAGGTGGAATAAGAAAAAGGTAATGTTTATCACTAATTTTATTAGGGGGCTTTTTATTCTTCCTTTTTTAATTCTTAATCTTCATTTGGGACTTATTTATGTTTTTACATTTTTTATTGCGGTTACAACTCAATTTTTCCTTCCGGCAGAAGCTGCAATTATTCCATTACTTGTTCCCAGGAAGCTTCTTACTGCGGCAAATGCTGTTTTTAGTTTGGGAATTTATATGACCTTACTTTTAGGTTATATTTTATCCGGACCGGTACTTCTTCTTTTTGGACAAGTCAATACAGTTCTAATTTTAGCAGCCTTCTTTTTTGTAAGCGCCTTTTTTACAAGTCTCATAAAACTAAATGTAAGAGATAAAACTGATGATTCGGATGCTGAGATTGCATCATCTGTTTCCTATGAGGTCAGGGAGATATTTTCTTTTATGAGGAAAGCAAAAAAAGTCATGCATGCTCTTGTTGTCTTGACAGTCTCGCAGGCAGTTATTTTTATGTTTGCGGTATTGGGGCCCGGATATATGAGTAAAATCTTAGGAGTTGAGGTTGAGAGCCTTTCATGGATACTTCTGGCCCCTGCGGCTATAGGAATGGGACTAGGAGGATTGCTTTTGGGCAGCTATGGGAGAAAGCTTAAACATAAATTTTTAAGTACTGTTGGATTTGCTCTTTCAGGAATTGTTTTTATTCTGCTTCCTCTTGGAGACAGAGTATCTTCCGCTGGTTTTGTTCACAGTCTAAACGTATATTTGCCCCATGTTGTTGATATAAATATTTTGCATATTGTCGTTTTACTGGCTTTTATTGTAGGTTTTGCAAATTCTTTAGTGTTTATACCTTCAAACGCTACTTTGCAAATTGAAACAAATGAGAAAATGCGGGGGAGAATTTATGGATTTCTAAATGCCCTTACTGGTGCAGTATCTTTTATTCCTGTAATTATTGCAGGAGGAATTGCGGATATAATAGGCGTTGCTGGTGTTATGACCGGACTAGGAATCATACTTGTGTTTTTAAGTGTTATGTTTTATTTTTTTGATTAAAACCAATGAATTTTTTTATCTTAATTTTATTTCTTTGTTATTTTATATTTCTTTTTGCACTGCATTTTCTTTCCCGAGACGACTTTATTCTCCTTAGAAAAGATGTGTCCTTAGACTCTCTTTTTAATATTGCTTTTGTCATGGTTCCTTTATCTCTTTTATTTTCAAGACTCTTATTTGTTATAACTAATCCTTCAGGCAATTTTCTGAATCCTTTATATTTTCTGCTTTTTCCATATTTTCCGGGCTTGTCACTTGTAGGTGGCGTTTTGGGCACAAGTATATTTTTGTTTTTTGCTTTCAAGTTTAAAAAAATGCCTATTGAAAGACTCTTGGATTTATTTGCTCTTTCTTTTCTTTCATGTATGCCAATTGGAGTAATCGGATATTTTCTTTTATCAGGTGCAAATTTCAACTCTTTGCAAGTTTTATTTACAATTTTTTCCTATATATTTTTGTTTATATTCTTTTCATTTTTCTTGTTACCTAGATTTTTAAAGGGCAGGGTAGGAGAGGGGAGTATGAGTATAATATTTATCATTGCGTTTTCTATAATTTCTATCATGACAAAATTATTTGCAGGAAAATTTTCTTTGGGAATAGAAAATATATTCCTGGTTTTAACTTTGGTAATTTCGGTGACTTTTTTTGTAAGTAAAGAAAAACTAATTTCTAAAATAAAATTCCTCAATAAAAAATAATGCTAAAAGTAGATGTTATCTTTGAAGATGCAAGCTTGATGGTTTTGGATAAGCCGGCCGGTATGACCGTAAACCGCTCTGATACTACGGGAAGTGAGAAAACTCTGCAGGATTGGACAGAAGAGAGATTGGGAATTCGGGATTCTATAGCTCCCCCGTCTCGTCCGACGTCCGAATCAACGGAGCACGATTATGAAGAAGCAAATAGGGAAGCGTTTTATAAAAGAGGGGGGATTGTACACAGGCTTGATAAAGAGACTTCGGGAATTATTCTTGTTGCAAAAACTGAGGATGCATTCATAGAACTTCTAAGGCAATTTAGAGAAAGAGAAGTTGAAAAATCATATACTGCCCTAGTTCATGGAAAGATTGTTCCTGAGGAAGGGGAAATATCCGTGCCCGTTGGAAGACTTCCGTGGAATAGGAAAAGATTTGGAATTGTTGCGGGTGGAAGAGATGCAACAACAGAGTATAAGGTGTTAAGATATTATATGATGAAAAATGAACCCCTAACTCTTTTGCAACTTATGCCAAAGACCGGAAGAACACATCAGATAAGAGTTCATTTGAAATATTTAAACCGTCCTATTTTTGCAGACGAACTTTATGGTGGAAGAAAAACTGCAAGAGAAGACAGGAAGCTACTTCAAAGGCAATTTCTGCATGCATCAAGTATTAAATTTACTCATCCTGTGACAGGAAAACGTCTATTGTATGAAAGCCCAATATCGACCGAATTAAGCGAAGTTTTATCTAAATTTCAAGTCATTTGACATGCCCAAAAAGACAAAAGTTAAAAAAAATAATCTTAAAATAGGAATTATATTCTCAGCGATTATTGTTCTTCTGATATCCCTTTCTCTTGTTGGGAAATTTGCATCTTTAGTGAAGCAAAGCAAGTATGATGATAAGTACCCGTTTTATTTAGAAGTAGAAAGTAATCATGGCGCACAGTTTTTATCTTTTTTTCCAAAACAGCACAAGATCTCCTTACTAAATGTTGGAAGTAAAACAAAATCCTCATCCGTTATTCCAAAGGAAGCTACAATTTCAGCAGATTCACTTAAAGTTGAGCCCAGTAATATTCCATCTTTCTTTATTTCTTTATTTGGAAATAAGAAAATCAAAACAACTTTGACAGCAATTGACATGACAAGGCTTTATTTGTTTTCAAAAACAGTGGATATGGAAGATATAACAATTCGTAATATTGATTCTTTTCAAAATGCCACAGTAGATGAGATAGTTATGGCATTATTCCACGACCCAGTCATTGAATCCGAGGGACTAAGAGTTCAGGTCGTTAATGCTACGGGAGATTATGGGGTAGGAAATAAAGCAGCAAGATTACTTACGGGTATGGGAGTTAATGTTATTTTTGTTTCAACGGCTGATAGAAATGAAAAAGAATCTCTAATTTATTATGCGGGAGATAAGACTTACACGGTGGAAAGATTGGCAAGAGTACTGGGGTATAAAACAGCAAAACTCAAGCAGAAAACAATAGCCGATATTATGATTCGGGTAGGTAAGACAGTAGGTAATTAATATGTTCATAGCAATACTTATTGCAATTTTGGCAGTTTCTTTTTTATTAAGCCTTGCATCTTTGAAAGGGGAAAAAGATAATAGGGGAATAATAAACGCAAAAAAAAAGCTTCAAAAGGATAAAATTTTGTATCAAGCTTCAGCTTCGTCTGAATAATCTGAGTCTTCATCATCTTCTTCATCATTTTTTTTGATAGATTTAGTTTTCTTGGGAGTTTTATCAAAGGTAAAAGCAGAGTCTGTGCCATAAGTAAATGATGGCTGGTCTTTATATTTTGAAACTCTTTTTGTTTCCTTGATAAATATTATTAGAGTTTTTCCGTTTGCAGACTTTGTGTAGGCTTCGTAGAGATTGCCTGCTTCTATAAATTTAATTAGTCTTTTTGCAATGTCATCAGAAAGCATTCCAACATATTGTTTTCCAAATAAAACAAATATCTTAAGCCGTTTTATAGATAAACTTAGCAATTGGCCGGTTTTAAGCATATTGATAACTTCTACAGGAGCAATGTTTAAAAGTTCTACTATTTTTGTTTTTCCAGGTTCTTCAAGGAAGATATTTCTTAATTTATACCCATTGGTATTTGAGTCTGTGTTTGTAGCACTAGTAGGAATACGCTTAATGTTTCTTAAGGCAATTGGGTTAAGTGGGTCAATTTTTAAAACCTTTTGATAATTTAACTTTGTTTCTTTTGACTTACCTAATATGCTAAATGCAAAAGCTAAACGATTTAATGCGTCTGTATCATTTGGATTTCCTTTAATCAGAGATTTATTTAGTTTTACTGCTTTTTCCCAGTCGCCGGTAAGTGCTGTATTTATTGCTTGATTTTGAAGTGATATCATTTGGGGAATAAGAATAACGGAGATTTTACTATTCTTGATTGAAAAAGTCAAGGATTGAGAGTAAAATTAACACTTATGAGTGGACATTCTAAATGGTCGTCAATCAAAAGAGAAAAAGGCGTTGCTGATGTAAAAAAAGGTCAAATTTTTACAAAGCTTGCAAAGGCTATAACCATTGCAGTTAAGCAAGGCGGAGGAATTGCCGACCCAACTCAAAATTTTAAATTAAGACTTGCTATGGATCGCGCCCAAGAAGCTAATATGCCAAAAGAAAATGTTGTTAGGGCAATTGATAAAGCAAAAGGGCTAAGTGAAGGAGAAATGGAGGAGATCTTATATGAGGGGTTTGCTCCAATGGGTGTTTCTGTTATGGTTGAGGCCGTTACGGATAATTCGCAAAGAACAACTGCGGAAGTTAAAAATATCTTTAATAAATTAGGAGGAAGTTTTGGTGTGCCGGGTTCCGTTGCATATCAGTTTTCTCAGATGGGAAGGGTTACGGTTAAAAAAGATGATAAGTCTTTGGAGGATGTATTTTTGCTTGCGGCAGACGCCGGAGCAGAGGATGTTGAGGAAGATGGAGATGAAATAGTTATCTTAACGCCTGCAGACAAGCTTGCCGCAGTGCGGGAAAGTCTTTCTCAAAATGGACTTAGTATCGTAGAAGCATCTCTCATACGGATTCCTATAAATGGCATACAGTTAAATAAAGAAGCGGCTTATAAAGTTGATGCTTTTATAGCAAATTTAGAAAGCTTGGATGATGTGCAAAAAGTATACTCAAACTTAAGCTATGAGACAGATTAATGGCTCTAGACTATTACGAATAAAATTGCCAAAACTTCCTCAAATAAATAAAAGACAAATATTTATTTTTGCTGTTTTTCTTTTATCTTTAGGCCTTTTTATAACTCAATATCTATTCGGGAAGTCGGGGATTGTGGCTGTAATTTTACTCTCAATCCTTACAGATTTTTTTATGTATTGGGCATTGCAAAAGGATTTTAAAGAAAAATTCACTCCTGAGGTTTTTATTTTACCATTTTTCTACTCGCTTGCATTCGGTTTATTTTATTTCCTAGTCCCGGCTCGTTTTTTGACCAGAATTGTAGTCACACTAGTATATGGATTTGGTCTCTATTCACTTTTTTTAAGCGAGAATATTTTTGTTGTATCCGCGATTAGGACCATAGCACTTTTGTCTTCGGCAAGAACAGTCTCTTTTGTTATAACCATACTTTCATACTTTTTCTTGGCAAATGTAATCTTTTCCATGCATTTGAATATATTTTTACTTCTTCCTCTTCTATTCTTCTTTACATTTCCTCTTATTCTTCATTCTGTATGGACATATGATTTGGAAATTAAGCTAAAAGAGGCTTTTTGGTGGGCCGGTTTATTATCCATATGTATTCTTGAAGTTGGATTTGTTCTTTGGTTTTGGCCTTCTAAGCCTACAGTTCTGGCGCTTTTTTTGACAGGTTTTTTCTACTCTACAATCGGTCTCACTCAGGCGTGGTTTGATAAGAGGCTCTTCAAAAACGTAATTGTTGAATATATTTGGGTGGCGGCAGTAGTGTTTTTCGTTCTTGTATTATTTACCTCTTGGACTGGATAATTTGTCAGGGATCCTCTGATGGGCGAGGGGAGCCCCTTCAGCAAGCTCAGGATAAAATTGCTTGCACTGAGGAGCAAAGAGACGAAGTGATATAGTTTGATACATATTACTTAAATTATTATAGGATGTTTTGTGACATAAAATGTGGATAACTTATTGGTTTTCACGGATATTTAGTATGAATTTTCACAGCTTCTAATAGCCTCGTACTTCCTCGAAGAGATAGCGTTAGCCATTATCTACAGAAATAAACACGAACGTTTGTTTTCGGAGACAGCTGTTCTTGCTCTTTCTTTCATGCTCCTGCGCTAAGCTTCACACATACGAAGCTAAAAGTTGACGCTTAGCTTGATTTTACGACCTAAACGTAACCGCGTCCAGATATGTCCAGAGAAGAGAGTTAAGGATGCTGGATTAAACAAAAAATTTTGCTAGCAACAGTGAAGAGTACTATGTTTGTATATCAAAAGTTATTCTGGTGCATTTCATGACTCCCTAAGGAGAAGAGCTATAAATAAGAGAGATTTTGAGCGGTAGGAAAGGTAGATTGGTAGTGTCGCACAATATAACTTTTGCGACGTCAGCCAGGCACATATCTCTGGAGAAGACCCTAGATTAATTCATAATTCATAATTCATAATTCAGAATTTTTAATATGCCCTAGCTCTTCTTCCACTTAATTCTCCCTAGATTTAATGGCCTAAAATCTGATCCACTTCCCCACTATAGGACGTAGTATCTTTAATTTATTTTGCCGAGGATTTTGTAGATGACAACTTATACCACTTTTATAATCTAGGGGTTAAAAAACGCATCCTGAAACCGTTAACTATTATCTAGGAGACTGGTGCAGATGCTTGTTACTGAGGGAGGGATATTTTCTCTTTGAGTTATTTGTCTTAGTATCTCTGCATTAATCACTCGGTAATCATTGGTTTCATTATTTTGGTCAAGAATTCCGGTATCTTCTATGGATATAGCGCCTTTTTGTTCAAGTTGAGTTAAGGCAAGTCTTGTTGCATTATATGCCTCAGGGTGTTTTTTAAGAAAGTCAGTTTTTTTAAAAATGGCTCCATATCCTTCATAAGTCATAACGGATGCGATTAGGGTTTCCAAGCCATTTGAGAATAACTTCAGCAACTCTTGGTTCGTTAATTTCTTCAATGGGAATTTTTTCCGGATAAACTTTTACAAAAGTATCGACAAAGCCATTTTTTAGCTTTTTTAGGCCTTCAAAAATTCCGGAAGATTCCATAAGTAAAGAATACAACTATTAATTAGATTATTCTAGTTTGACAAAATCTTCCGAGTGTCGCATAATAAATTTAGTTGCGTCGCAAAATAAAATGGATAATACTCTGCCCGGACTTATTGACCAATTCCTGGAATACTTGGAAATAGAAAAAAATTGTTCCAAATTAACAATCCGCGACTACAGACACTACTTAGAAGTTTTTAACCACTGGTTTGAATCCTCAATGACCGGTAAAACTATTGCAGACTTGGATTTGCCTACTGTTAGAAAATATAGAGTTTACCTTGCTAATCATGAAGATGCCAAGGGAATGACGCGTAAAAGAGTTACGCAGAACTATTATGTTATTGCCCTTAGATCATTTTTGCGGTTTTTGGTAAAAAATGATTACAAGACTCTTGAACCCTCAAAAATAGATTTACCTAAGACGGAGAGTAGATCTCTGAAATTCTTAGAAAAAGAACAGGTTGACCGTTTGGTGACTTCTATTGATATATCAAAGGAAGATGGGCTTCGCGACCGTGCGATTATAGATTTGCTTTTTTCTACTGGGCTTCGTGTTTCGGAACTTACAAAGCTTAATAAAGATGGGATAAATATGCAGAGGCGCGAATTTGGTGTAATTGGAAAAGGCGGACGCGCAAGAGTTGTTTTTCTTTCCGACCGTGCTATAAAGTCGGTTGAAATGTATATCAAAGCAAGAAAAGATGTTTTTAAGCCTCTTTTTATCCGCTATTCGGGTACGGTATCGCAGGAAAATAATGGTGAGAAAATGCGGCTAACTGCAAGAAGCATCGAAAGAATAGTTAAGAAATATGTAAGGCTTACCCGCCTGCCGGTTGACGCAACAGTCCATACTTTGCGCCATTCATTTGCAACAGATTTGTTAACAAATGGTGCCGACATTCGCTCAGTTCAGGAAATGCTTGGGCACAAAAATATAGCAACGACCCAGATTTATACCCACGTTACAAATAAGCAGCTCAGAGATATTCACAAAACCTTCCACAGTGGAAATAATTAAGCTAGAGGGTTTCATAGGAAAGTGTTACTGTTATTTCTATAGAATTCTCTCCTGGAGTAATATTTGTCGCATCGCTGCCCACAGCCTCAGTTTTAAAATTCTGAACCATTTGAATGGATTGCCCAATTAAAGATTCCTGAACATCTATTATTCTGCCAAGTCTTATTCCAGCAGCGTTTGCCAGAGATCTTGCTTTCTCCTTTGCCTTTTCAACTGCTTCTTTTCTTGCTCTATCTTCAAGCTTTGCTCTAGTTTCATCGTCAAATATAAAAGTTACACCCGAAACTACGTTTGCGCCGGCTGCTGTGGCCGCGTCTATGGCTTTATTTGCGAGTTCTGTCTTCTGAGTTTTTACTTCTAAATTTTGGCTTGCAGTGTACCCCGTTATCTTCTGTCTTGGTGTGAAATCATAGTTTGGAGAAATAGAATAATTTACAGTTTTTATGTTTTTTGCTTCGATGCCAAGTTTTTTCAGCGAACCTATGACGCCACTGCTCTTGGTATTTAGTTTTACTTGTGCGTCTGATACTGTGGTTGATGTTTCTGTTACTCCTAGAGATATCTGGGCCGTATTTGGAGCGGTTGTTGTCTTTCCTGTTCCCGAAGCCGTAAATAAGCTGCTCTTTGTCGTCTGGACACTTGTTACAGAAAAAGGAATTGGCCCAGCGAGTTTTGTGTAAATGAATAATCCAATAAAAACTGATATAAGGATAAGCAGGGGCTTTTTTATTTCGTAGAGTTATTCTCTCATCTTAAGCTTAAAGAATTTATGCTCTTAGTATACCCTATCACAACTTCCCTTGCTTTTTCATCAAAATCTTTATCGGATGAAGCAAAAATTATACTTCTTGATGCACTAATTAAAAAATTATCTTTTCTGAAAATTTTAAGATTTTTTATTTCTCCTCCCTGAGCTCCTAGTCCGGCTAAAAGGAAAAACTGTTCTTCTCCTGCGATTTTTACAATTTTTCTTAGAATATCCGGGTATGTTAGAGGAGCTTCAATTAAAATATTTCCTGAGGAATTCCATTGAGTTATCAATTTAGCTACGTGTTCATATAAAAATTTTCCGTTTTCTAGCTTTACATCTTGGATATCTTTTGCGGAAGGATTGGAATCGTGACATATAACAAATACTGCTTTGTCTTTATAGTTCAAAAAAGGCTCAACTGTGTCATATCCAAACCAAGGCGTTTGAGTAAATGCATCAAATCCAAACTCATCAAACATTTCCCTTGCTACAAGCTCTGCGGTTCTTAGCATCTCACTTTTTTTAACATCTGCCAGTATTTTTACAGTAGGATATTTATTTTTGATATATTGATTCGTTAGTATTGCCGCCTCTATTCCTTCTTTTCCTAGGGAATAATAAAAAGCCAAGTTAAGCTTATATGCAGGGACTATGTCTGCAGTTGCATCAATAATTTTTTTATTAAATTCCAATAGTGTGTCTTTTATAGAGGCTGTTTTAACTGATTGGGGGATTTTATTTATATCGGAGTCAAGACCAACGCAAATGTTAGAATTTTTGGACAGAATTTCTTTTTGAATTGATTCTAGAAATCCCGTGTTTATTGTTTTCATGTAGGATTATTTCCACCATCTCTTCTAAATAAATCTATAACTCTTGCTAGCCCACTATGTCCGCCTTCGGCTTTTGCCTTTGCGTTTATTCCTTGATAATAATTAGGGTTGTCAGTATCTATCAAATCAATTGGACTTACTTCTATTCCTGCTTCTTGAAGAGCCGCTATTTTTTCCGGATTATTAGAGAGTAGATTTATTTTATCTATTCCAAGTAATTCTATAATTATCAATGCTTCTAAGAAATAAAGGTCAGGACGAGAGTCTCTTTTATGTCCCAATGCTTCTACGGTTTCAAAAGTATCCAGAACTTCCAATCCTGTCCTTTTCATAAAATTCTGTACCTGTATTTGTTGTACGTGAACTCTTTGTCCATTTCCACGCCCTTCCATAGGACTTAATATTGAGAGTCCTCTTGGAGATCGCATTATTGCTTTTTTTGCTTTATTTCTTTGTCCTGAGCAATCACATCCTAATCCAGCCTCTCCTGCTGAGGAAATGTGGCCTCCATCATACATAGAAGTTTTACAAACGGAATCTATTCTTATGGTCATAGGAGTTTCGTCTTCGCTTGCTGGGCTGTGAATAAGAATCTGATATCCGTCTTCTATTGTGAATCCGGGAAGATCTACAGCTTCGCCATTTTTTGTTGCATCCTGAGGAAAGAAATGTGCTCTTCCTGTCCATGTGCCGTCACCCATCTCAACATCAATTTCTGTATATACGTTTCCCCGGATTTTATGTTGTCCATTTGTTAGTTCGACAAAATATCCTGTAGGAATTTCTGAAATTCCAATTCGTTTTCTATCAACGCTTTTTACCACATTTGGTTCTATCCCTAAAGCTAGAAGGTCCTGTCTTTCTGTATGCCTCAGCACGTCAATATGAAATGGCACCTCGCGCAGCGGTTGGGGTTCTTGTACTTGTCCTGTTTCGCTTATTGCCATAAAAAAACAGAGCGGATTGGGCTCTGGAATTTAACTATAACAGGGCAATTGGTACTCGTCAATAGCTAGTTTTCAATTTTTGCGGCAGTAATTAAATTCGCAAATAAATAGGCAAGGTTTAATGGGCCGACGCCACCTGGGGTTGGAGAATAGTATTTTGCAGCAATTGAGACTTCTTCTTCGTCAAAATCCGGTTTTAATTTTCCCTCTTCTCTATGAAGACCAATTCCAATTACGACTACCCCTTCTTTAAGCTCGTCGGCAAAAAATAAATCACTCCTTCCTACTGCGGAAATAATAATATCCGACTTTTTGATAATGTCCGTTGAATTTTCGGTTTTTGAATCAACGATTAGGGGTTGAACCCCTAATTCTTTTAGTCCGTCGATGACTGGTTGGCCGGCAGTTTCTCCTTTGCCTAAAACAGCTATCTTTTGGGATTTTAACCATTCTGTGAATTGCGGCTCTCTGTAAATTGTAAATTGTAAATTGTAAATTTCTTTCAGTATGTCTTTTACAGCAAGCCAGACCGGAGGTTTAAAGAGAGAGTTTTTAATAAATCCATCAATGTCTTTTTTAGGTGATACTGCATAAATCACCTTGTCTTTTTTAATATGCTTTGTTAGTGGTCTCTGCACGATAATCCCAGTTATTTTGGGATTGTTATTCAGTTCTTCAATGACTTTGATTAGTTTGTCTTCTGCCGGATCCTTAATGTTTATTAGTTCCGTCGAGACTCCAAGTTCCTTGGCAAGTTTTATTTTTTGTTTTACGTAATGTTCCCAGGCATCTTCGGGTCCCAAGGTGACAATTGCAAGAGTGAGTTGAGGCAGGTTTGTAAGTTCGTTTCTTAGTTCGCCAAAGACTTTTTCGGCAAGTACTTTACCATCAATTTTCATAGTTCGATGTCACTCGCTATGACCCTTCAATGCAGGTTGCGGCGGCAACATGATCAGAAGTCGAGGAGAAGCGCATCAGAATTACTCCTTGCGTATCTCTTGCGAGTTTTGGAATTGAAGAAATAGAAATTTTTACAATCTGGCCTTTTTGAGAAGTTATAATAAGTTCCGTGCTTTTGTTCGGAATAATTTCCGAAAACGCGACTTTTCCAGTTTTCGTTGAAACCTTTGCAACCTTTACTCCCTGCCCTCCTCTTGTCTGTGCTCTAAAGCTGTCAACTGTAGTCTTTTTACCTAATCCGTTTTCCATAATTGTTAGAAGGTCTGGTTTTTCACTTTTTTTAATAACTGCCATAGTAATTACTTCATCAGTTTTCCCTATTTTAATTCCCCTAACTCCCCTAGCGCCTCTTCCCATAGGTCTTACTTCCTCTTCTTTAAATCTAATTGCTTTTCCTTCTTTTGTAACAATTAGAACCGTATCGTCTCCGCTTGTTAAATTGCTCCATACTAATTCGTCTCCGCCGTCAAGTTTTATTGACAGAATTCCGGTTCTTCTTATATGTTCAAATTCTGAAAGTTTAGATTTTTTGACGGTTCCTTTTCGTGTTGTCAAAAATACATGTCCGCCTTTTGTCTCTTTTCCGTAGACTATAAAGCTTTCTACCTTTTCTCCCTGTTCTATATTTAATAAATTTACAATTGCTGTTCCCTTGCTTGTTCTTGAGCTTTCTGAAATATCATAAGCGCGCAGTTGATAGACCTTTCCTTTATTTGTAAAAAACAAAATATTATCATGTGTTTGTGCAAATCTAATGTGGGAAATTGCGTCTTCATCCTTTGTGGTCATTCCTCTAATTCCTTTTCCACCCCGGTGTTGGATCGTGAAACTCGTCAACCCTTGGCGCTTAATGTATCCTGTGCCGGTCATAGTAATAACCGTTGGTTCATTTGGGATTAGGTCTTCGTCTGAAAATTCGTCAACTTTGCTTTTGTAAACCTTAGTTCTTCTCTCATCTCCAAATTTTTCCTTAAGTTTATCTAGCTCTCCTTTTATAACATCAAGAATCTTTTCAGGATGTGCAAGGAGATTTTCAATATACTCAATTGTTTCTTTGATCATTTGGTATTCATCTTCAATTTTTTGTCTTTCAAGCGCGGCCAATCGTCTTAACTGTAGATCCAAAATTGCGATTGATTGGAGTTCGCTGAGCTTAAATTTAGTTATTAAGTTTTTCTTTGCGTCTTCTTGATCTTTTGATTCCCTAATAGTTTTAATAACGGCATCTAAATTATCAACTGCGATTTTAAGACCTTCTAATATATGAAGTCTTGCTTTTGCCTGTTTTAGCTCAAACTCACTTCTTCTTTTTACAACGTCATATCTGTGTTTTAGGTATTCTTCTAAAATTGTTTTAAGATTTAATGTTTGTGGGGTTCCATCAACAAGAGCTACTATGTTTGCCGGAAATGTTGTTTGAAGGCTTGTGTGTTTGAAAAGATTATTCAGAACCTTTCTTGGAGTTGCATCACGCTTTAGTTCAATTACTACTCTCATTCCGTGTCTGTCCGACTCGTCCCGAAGGTCTGTAATTCCCTCAATTTTTTTATCCTTTGCAAGCTCTGCAATTCTTGCGACAAGAAGAGCCTTATTTACCTGATAAGGAAGCTCTGTAATTATGATTGCGCTTTTTCCATTTCCAATGTCTTCAATGTCTGCTTTTCCTCTAATTAAAATTCTTCCACGTCCTGTTGCGTAAACATTTCTGATTTCTGCAATATCATAAATTGCTCCTCTTGTTGGAAAGTCCGGACCTTTTATGTACTGCAGTAATTCGTCAATTGTTGTATCAGACGTAAGAGTTACTTTGCTGCTTTTTTCGTCCCTGGAAAACTTTGTTTTTCCTATCATGAAATTGACCGCGTCCAAAACCTCGCTTAAATTATGTGGCGGAATTTTGGTTGCCATTCCAACCGCAATGCCTTCACTTCCCATAAGAAGAAGGTTTGGCAGCTTTGCCGGCATATAAACGGGTTCTTTAAGAGTTGCATCAAAATTTTCTATAAAATCTACTGTTTCTTTATCTAGGTCATAGAGAATTTCAGCAGATATTGCGGCCAGTCTTGCCTCGGTATACCTCATAGCGGCTGGTGGATCTCCGTCAATAGAGCCAAAGTTTCCCTGCCCGTCAATAAGTGGGTATCTAACAGAAAAATCTTGAGCAAGACGTACCAACGCGTCATAAATTGGCATATCCCCATGAGGATGGAATTTTCCCATTACTTCTCCGACAATCTTTGCGCTTTTTGAATGCCTTGTTGAATGAGTAAGCCCCATTTCATGCATTGCGTAGAGAATTCTCCTGTGTACGGGCTTTAGTCCATCCCTGATATCAGGAAGTGCACGTGAGACAATAACAGACATAGCGTAATCCAAATACGCCCGCTTCATTTCATCGGCTATTCCCGTTTGTTGTAATTTACCTATTGCTGCCATAAATTATTCGCTTTTCCTTAGAGACTTTTTAATGTCTGCTAAAGCTTCCGCTTTCCCCTTCCATTCTTTGATTTTTACCCATTTGCCGGGTTCTGTTTTTTTGTAATTTTCAAAAAAGTATTTTATGTCGTCTTTTATTTTTTGCGGAATGTCATTAACGTCATTATACTCGGCAAACTTTTTATCAACTTTTGGCATTGGAACTGCGACTATTTTGTTATCTAGGCCTGCTTCATCTTCCATTTCTAGCATTCCAATTGGTCTGCTTGGAATTACAACTCCTGGGACAACTGGTTTACTGGATAAAACTAAAACATCAACTGCGTCTCCGTCATCTGCCAAAGTGTCAGGTACAAAGCCGTAATTAAAGGGATATTCCATTTCCGTAAACAAAAATCTGTCTACAAAAATAACTCCACTTTCTTTATCAAGCTCATATTTGACAGATACTCCTTGTGGAATTTCAATAAAAACATTTATTTCTTCCGGTGGGTTTTTCCCCGCTGTTACTTTCATTAGTTAACGTCACCTCCTATCGAAGGATGATGCGCTAAATGAAAATTCAAGCTAAATTTTAACTGTCTTAATAGATTTGGATCATTTGGGACAAATAATCCTTTTGTTTCTTGGTCTGATGTAGTCTCAGTCCAATCAGATGCAAGAATATCTGTTCCAGATTCGTCTATTCCTAATGTCTCTAAGCCTTCAGAATCGTTATATAAGCTTGAGACAAAAGTTTTACTAGTATCCCTTAATGACACTTTCATTTCTCCGGTTATTTCTTTCCCCCGGTATTTAATCGGAGTTGCTACTGAGACGGACAATTCATATAGCTCGTTTTCTCTTACTGTTCCCAATGTTGAGGGCGATGTTGTTCCATCGGGACTCAAAACGAATACAGGCGTATCTTTTAATTTTTCGTCAAGTGGCGTTTTGTATCTTGATAGCCACAAGCTTTCAAAAAATCCATCGCCTATATTTGTCATAGGATATTGAATATGTTCCATTTCATGATCTGATGTATGTTCTGGTACATCTGCTTTTTTGACTAGCGCTATATCACCTCTAAATAATTCTTTTCCGTGAAATTCCATATTAAATATCTAAGGTTGCTGTTTTGGCATTTGACTGAATGAAATTTTTTCTTGGGGGGACTTCGTCGCCCATAAGCATTGTAAATGTTGCGTCTGCTTCTTCTGCGTCACCAATGTTTATCTGTTTTAATATTCTATTTTCAGGATTCATTGTTGTTTCCCAAAGTTGTTGTGGATTCATTTCTCCAAGACCTTTGTATCTCTGAAGGCTTATATTTTTTGCAGTCATTCCTTTTACAATACTGTCTTTTTCTTCTTCCGTATAAGCATAGTTAGTATCTTTTCCGGCTGAAATTTTGTAAAGAGGAGGTTGCGCAATGTAAAGATATCCCATTTTTACAATTTCCGGCAAGTGTCTGAAGAAAAATGTTAAAACCAAAGTTTCAATATGTTCTCCGTCAACATCTGCATCTGTCATGATAATAACTCTGTGGTAACGTAGCTTTTCAAGGTTAATGCTCTCCCCTATTCCCATACCAAGCGCTATAATTAAATTTTTAAGTCCTTCAAATTCAATAATTTTTTCCAATCGTGCCCGTTCTGTGTTAAGAATTTTTCCTCCAAATGGTAGAATTGCTTGGAATTTTCTGTCCCGTCCCATCTTTGCGCTTCCTCCTGCGCTGTCTCCCTCTACTATATATAGTTCAGAAATGCTTGGATCTTTTTCTTGGCAGTCTGCTAGTTTTCCGGGGAGAGAACTTCCTTCAAGAGCTCCTTTTCTAAATATTGCTTCTTTTGCTGCTTTTGCCGCAAGCCTTGCTTTTGCTGCCAAATATACTTTTTCTAAAATTGCCCTACCGTCTTGTGGATTTTCCTCAAAATAAGTTGTTAATCCTTCTTTAACTATCGACTGGACGATTGGTTGAATTTCCGCATTTCCTAATTTTCCTTTTGTTTGTCCTTCAAATTGAATATTGTCCTGAGGCATTTTTACAAAGACAACGGCAACCAGTCCTTCTTTTGTATCGTCTCCTGTTATGTCTTCTTGGTTTTTTTCAGCGGCTACTTTTTTACCATAGTCATTGATTGCGCGGGTTAATGCCATTCTAAAACCAGTCAAATGCGTGCCTCCGTTAACAGTGTTTATAACATTTACATAGCTTTCTACGTTTTCAGAATAGGCGTCATTGTATTGAAGTGCTACATCCACTTCAACATCGCCGACTGATTTATTAATTGAAATTGGATTGTGTAGAGTAATTTTGTTTTCGTTTAGTTTGGCAACAAGCGATGTTATACCTCCCTCAAAGTAATAATGAATTTCGTTCTCCTTACCCTCCCGCAGGTCAAAAAGGTGAAAGAAAAGATTTGGAACCAAAAACGCGCGTTCACGCATTGCCTTTTTGACAGTATCAAATTCAAGCTCTGTTACTTGAAAAATTTGCTTGTCAGGCAAAAATGTAACGGTTGTTCCTGTTGTAATATTTTTAAATTTTTTTGCAAGCGTTGGTGCGGATTTTGAAGTTCCCATTTCTGTCACTTTGACAACTGCAGTTTTTGCTTTTCCTCTTTCATACTCCTGTCTATAAATAGTGCCGTCTCTTTTTACTTCAACCCAAGTCCATTCTGAAAGCGCATTTACAACAGAACTTCCTACTCCATGAAGACCTCCTGAAATTTTATAAGCGCTTCCGCCAAATTTTCCACCCGCGTGAAGTTTTGTCATAACAATTTCCAGAGCGGATTTTTTAAACTGAGGCATTATGTCAACGGGAATTCCACGTCCGTCATCTACAACCGTTGCGCTTCCGTCTGTATTAAGCATTACCCAAACATTTTTGGCAAAACCGGCTAAAGCTTCATCAACCGCGTTATCTATTATTTCTCTTAAAGATTCGTGAAGACCAATAACATCTGTTGATCCAATGTACATTCCGGGACGTTTTCTAACAGG
>CALRGR010000005.1 GCA_943357985.1 Candidatus Levybacteria bacterium GW2011_GWA1_37_16
TGAGTAGCTCCTGTATTAGTAAAAGCTCCAATATCAACTCCGGTTCCAGTTCCTGCTCCTGATATTGCCCCAATATTAATGCCTTTATTTGCTGTTGTTCCACTTAATGCTCCAATATCAAGCCCTGTTGAAGTTGCTCCAGTCATGGCGGCAACAGCTAGGCCGTAGTCAGTGGTGGCGCCGGTTGAAACAAAATACCCACCGTAGTTAGCAGTAGCAGCTCCGGTTACAGAAGAATACACTCCATAGTTAGTTCCTGTTGTTGCAGTATTTGCTATATTAATTCCTCTGTCAGAAGCCGTAGAGGTTGCGATGTCTAATTTGTATCCTGGTGTAGTTGTCCCAATCCCAACATTGCCGGCATCAAATATGGCTGCGTAGTTATTGGTGGCGCCGGTGGCAGTGGCATAGAGACCGACATTTGTGGTGGCAGCTCCCGTGTTGGCAAAGTAACCGGCGTAGTCGGTGCCGATCGTAGCTCCTGTTTGGGAAACGGAAAGGGCTTTGGTATTGGAGGTTGTTGCAGAAGATGTTAGGGAAGTCAGACCATCAGAGACGGTAAGGTTGCCCGCTCCGTCTACAGTTAGTCCTGCAACGGTTGAAGCGGCGTTGCTGTCAAACCCCAATGTTGCCGTTATTAGTCCTGATATTGTTGGAGTTGCAGTCCATGCGGTTCCTGTTACTGTTAAGTTTCCTCCTAAAGAAGTTAAATTACTTCCCGAAACAGTAAACGTATTGCCCAAGGTAGTTGTCCCGGTGACTCCAAGAGTTGATGATAATGTCGTAGCTCCTGAAACGCTCAAGGTCGAACTTAAAGCAGTAGCCCCTGTTGCACCAAAAGTTCCGCCAACTGTAGTATTTCCTGTTACGGCTAAAGTAGAAGAAAGAGTTGTTGCGCCCGTTACTGCAAGCGTTCCTTCAATAGAGAGATTATCGCCTGAATTGGATGGAGCAAGTGTAGTCCCTGTTCTTGTCCACCAGCCTTGTTGTCCGTCGGTTCCACCCGTCTTTACATTTCTAACGTATAGCGTATCCCATGGAAGTGAGTCAGATCCTAAATCATTAGTTCCTGTAGTAGTAATAGGAATTAGGTTTGAATCTTGGGCGACTCTGCCATTAAAGGTAATTGTATTTGCGCTTGAAGTTCCTATGAAGGTATTTCCGTTTAGTCTTGCGCTACCTGTGCCTGTGGAAAATGTTACATTACCAATTTGAGCAAAATTACCCGTGGTAGTTATTGAGCCTACTTCGAATCTGGAATTCCCGAAGTTGGCATCGGTTAATGTTGAGGCAGAGATACGGCTGCCGGTTAAAATGAGGTCGCCAGCAATAGTCGTATTTCCTAGACCGTCAACGGTGAATTTGGCAATCCCGCTGCTACTGGCGCTAATAAGTGGCCCTGTGTCAGTTTGGTTGATGGTAAGGGCTGATTGTGCACTTGATGAGGCTGTAATAAAGAGGTTATCAGCTATCTCCACTGCTCCTGCTGCTCCTGGGGTGGTGCTACTGTTTGAGCTATTATATATCTGTTTCTGAATGTCAATTTTTCCCAATCCGTCAGGCGCGAGAATTATGTCACTGTTAGTTCCTGCCACAGTAGTAAGAAATAGAACATTACCCGAAAGGGAGAATTGGCCTCCAATAGCCTGGAAAGTGGAGGAAACTTTGCCCCCAATTGTTAGATTTCCGGATGAGTCAAGCGCCAAAACTACATTTTTAGTTCCTGCTTTATTTTGGGTAATAGGCAGCATTCCATCCAGTCTCTGGGAATTTTCCGATAAGGCTACGTTTGTAAGATGCTCTCTAGGCGTTAGCTCCGGGTCTGATCTTATTGCAATACCCAGCCATAGAGTGTAATTGCGTACAAACATCTCTTGGTAGAGCGGATTTTTGTTGCCTAAAGCTACAGAGAAAGTTCCATCTGACTTTGGATTTATTGTGTCCGTTTCTGTCCAAAGGGCATTTCCTGTTTTTTTCTCTGCGTCATATATTGTAAATTTAACCGAACTTGTGCCTGTAATGGGATTGCCTTTTGAATCAGTCAGTTTTCCCTGAAATAAGAGAGCGCGTCTTATACTATTTTCGTCCTGGGCAATCTGAGTAAATTGACTGCTGTTGGGGCCAAATAGCAGATTTTGGTAGATGAAAAAGCCAAGTAAGGACATTAAGATTACTAGCGCACCAAAGTGTAGATAGTGAACAAATGGATGAGAATGATAGTTTTTATACCATTGTGGTCTGGTAAATCTTATATGATGCCAAGTTTTTTGAGGGATAGACATCCCGTTTGTAGAGACGGAGGAATAGAATTTTTTCTTGATGTTATAGACTTGAATATCTTCACCTTTATTTTTTGAAGTTTCAAACACGGGTTTTCCTTTTATTTTCCAAACAATAAGCTCCGCGCCTTTTACAATAAGAGCCAATGGTTCTATGAAAATTAGGTCAAAGAGCCAGTCTCCTGCGTAGATTATTTTCTGTACGAGTCTGACAGGTGGGACTTTGGAGAATTTTGAAATCTCCTGAGGTTCTTGTTTCGGCTCTTCTGCGGCAGGCGTAGCAAATTGTTGCGGTACGGGAATATAATTTGGTTTTGAGACTGGCGTAGCTTGGGGTATTCCTGAGAATATTCCCGTTTCCGTAGTCTTAGGTAATTCCGCAAAGCTTGCGTCTCTTTTTATTAGTCCTTCTTCCTTTGCCCACGCTATATATTTTCTAAGTGAAGAAAGTTTCCTGTTTATTGAAAGAGGAGAAGAGTGACTTTTAATTAAATGCAGTTTATATTCTTCTACTAGCTTCCAGTTTAATTTGTCAAAAATGTTTTTGTCGGCAACTTGCCACTCCTTTGCTACGTTAGTTACTTGCTCTGCCCATTGCATGAATTGTCTAGTATCTATGACATAGTTCTTTATAGTAAGAGGCGATGCGCTATGTACATAGAGATAATTTTTGAAATCTTTAAGATGCCATGGATCGGGTTGTTGATTGTTGATTGTTGATTGTTGATTGTCGTCGAACGGACTGGCCGAAGCAATTCCCTCAATTTTTAGAAAATAAAAGAACTTGCGAAGAGCTGAAAGATGTCTTTTAAGGGAGCGAGGAGAAAGCTGATGCCCTGGTGTTATAACGTCAAGGAGAGTGCTTGACGTATCTCTAATTGAAGCCTTATTTGCTGTTTTATAAAGCTCAATTATTTGAGGAGTGACAGATGTGGGAGCAAAAGTCTTTTTAAATTCTTTTTCAAACCAGTGAATGAACTGGGTAATATCCGCTTTGTAGTTTTTAACCGTTGCTTTGGAGAGCTTTTTTTTCTGCCTGCCGGGAGGAAGGTTTTGTAAGTTTAGATATTGGACAAATTGTTCAGGCAGATTCATTGTAATTTAAATAAATACGATTACCGAATTAACACTTGTGAAAATTTATGCGTACGCACGAAATTATACGGATTATACAGATTATTCACAGAATTTCTAGACATACTACTAGAATAAGTAATATATATATGCGTGTCAATACCCTAGAGTATTTTGGTAAAGCTGAATGGATGTCTTATGATACAGTTTTTAAAACACTTCTCCGCTGTGAAAAATCACGCATAAATACCTATTTTGCTATTTTCACAACTTTTATGTATTCGATAATTGTTCGCTATCTGTTCCGTCGTGTCTAGCTCAGAATATATCATCGATAAAAATTGATTGTTTATAATTTATTATAGATTATTTTAGCTTTTTGGTACTAAAAATTTAATTTCTCTTTCAAATGATTTTAAATAATAGATAGTTAATAATAAATAATAAATGTCTTATTATAACTAGAGGCCTATGTTGGCAGGGCTAAGCACCTAGTGATAGGTATTTCAATGGAGAGGTTTAGATTGTTACGACAAGCTATCAATGATTATTTTCTTAGACGGGATTTTAATTTAGCCTTAACTATCAATAACGACGATATAACTATAAGGCTTATAAGTAATATCTGTACCGGAGCTCCAATAAAGCGGGTGGTTTGGGTCAAGGCTGGGCTATGTTCGTAAAAAGTAAGGATTAATGTGGCTGTATAGGGTCCCAGCAGGAAAGTCTCCGGCCAAGCAGCGGTAATAGATCTGGATGTGTTAGCGAGGATATTTGTTTTTTCTAGATCTACCCTGCCTACAGTCTGCCCAAATAGGTTTTTAATAAGAATATATCCTGATGTTGATATAAATTGTTCTCCCTGGTTTGAGGTTTTAACCGAAAACTCAATAGGGCCTTTGTCTTTGAAGAATGATGAATTAAATTCGTTTATTTTGACTTGAGGCTTGGTAATCTGGCCTACGGTAAGAAGTACATTTGTTGCTACTGCAGTAATAATTTGAGATTTGTTCTTCTGAGCAGCATCCGTAGCAGGGGATGATGTGAATAATAATGAAAAGTAATAGTCTGATAATGTTTCATCTTGAGTAATGTCTATGCGCAAGCTTAATTCTTTTTGTTGTTTTGGTCCGAGCTCTATAGAAGAAATTTCTTGATCTTTATCGAATACCTTAATTTTTTGAAATATGAGCGGATCTTTTAGATTAAGTTCACCACTTTTTAAATATCTTACCTGTCCATTCTCATTGTCAGATTGAGTGAAGGGCTTAAAGCTAATATTAAAAGTTTCAGTTTGATCTGTTTGATTTTTGATTATAATGGGTGTTTTCAGGCTAACAGGGGCAGTTGCACGAATTTTGATAATAGGAGGATAAACCCCCAGTGAAAATGCAGATGCGTCTGCTTTCTGTGGAAATACTACCAATACTACCAATATTATCAATACCACCAATGCCCCAATTTTAAATTCAAAATTTTTAATTTTTAATGAATTTTTAATGTTTAAATTTTTAGACATTTTGAATTAAGATTTGATTTTAAATTAGAAATTAAGAATTAAAAATTCGGAATCGCTATAAATGTTATAGAATTGCTGTAAAACTGCGGTGCTTGGTTTCCTGAGATATTGATTTTATAGCTAATTTGGGCGCTTGCGGATTGATTTGCTTGTAATATAATCTGTGGTTCGTTTGGCTTTTGGAACTGTCTGTATGAGTTGATATCACTAAATCCTTCTGCGCATGGATTTGAAATTGCTTGCCCTGAGCCCGCCGAATGGGCCGAAGGACTTGTCCTGAGCGAAGCCGGAGGATCACATCTATATCCAAATCCATAAGTTAATGGTCCATTCCATGGTTGAGCGACTGAAGCTGTGCAAATTCCATTATCGCAAGTGGTATCCGGAATAAAGCCTTCTGAAGAATTATGTTTTAGCATATGATCTTCAAAAGCTTGTACCGAATATCCAAAGGCTGTAGAGGAGGACACCAAAAGATTATTTAGCCTTATTACCGGGTCTGTTGCGGAAAGTTGGCCATAGTCAATAAAATTCTCCGAAACAGAAAAAGAAAACGGCTGCTCCGAAGAAAAATCTTCAAATCCAACTTGAATACTATAATTTTTTCCGCTAAAAAGGCCGTGAAGTGTTGATATTGTCTCTTTTGGGACAGGAATGTCATCTTGCGGCTGGGTGACAATACTTCCGTCAATTGTATAATCTTGGGCAAAAGCAAACGGAATAGTGAATAGTGAATAGTGAATAGTGAATAGTATGCTAATAATTAAGAGAATCTTCACAATATAATCCTAGGCAATCGTGCCTTAAAATGCAAGCTGGCATATGCTATACTTTGGTTAGAATTTATGAAACCGTATAATCCCTCTGAAGTCGAGAAGAAGTGGCAAAATGTTTGGGAGGAAACAAAAATTTACTCTCCCAACCTTGATAGTGCAAAAAAACCTTTTTATAACCTCATGATGTTTCCTTATCCGTCTGCTGAAGGAATGCACGTTGGGAATATGTACGCTTTTACTGGCGCAGATATCTATGGCAGGTTCCAAAGAATGCAGGGGTATGACGTTTTTGAGCCCATTGGACTTGACGGATTTGGAATTCATTCTGAAAATTATGCAATAAAAGTGGGTAAGCACCCGGCAGAGCAGGCCAAAATTTCGGAAGAAAACTTCTATCGACAGCTCCGCTCTATTGGAAATTCTTATGAATGGACAAGAACTATTGAAACTTATAAACCGGAATATTACAAATGGACGCAATGGCTTTTTATACAACTTTTCAAGGCTGGATTGGCATATAAAAAGAAAGCGCCTGTTAATTTCTGTCCTAAGGATCTAACAGTTTTGGCTGATGAGCAGGTAATTGATGGTAAATGTGAACGTTGCGGTTCTGTAGTTGAAAAAAGAGAGCTTGAGCAATGGTTTTTCAAGATAACTGATTATGCCGAGAAATTGCTTAGTAATATCCCAGAGCTAGATTGGTCAGAAAAGGTCAAAGTTGCGCAGAAGAACTGGATTGGAAAAAGCGAGGGCGCAAGGATTCGTTTTGTCATCCTGAGTGAAGCGAAGGACCTACCTGCCTCGCAGCAAGGCGGGGATTCTTCGGCCATGCTTCAGAATGACAACTCAATTGAGGTATTTACAACCCGTCCAGATACTTTGTTTGGTGCGACATTTTTAGTTATTTCACCGGAACTTGCAAAAAAGTGGCTTGATGTTGGTTGGAAAGCTCCTACAGGGGTTGGGAAATATATCGAGGAGGCTCTTGTAAAAAGAACATTGATAGAAGAAAACACAGATAAAACGGGAGTTTTCTCGGGAATTTACGCAATAAATCCTGTAAATCAAGAGAAAATCCCGATTTGGGTAGCTAATTATGTTCTTGCTGGTTATGGAACAGGCGCAATTATGGCAGTTCCTGCGCATGACCCGCGGGATTTTGAGTTTGCAAAAAAGTTTGATCTGCAAGTAAAGACTGTCATCCTGAGTGAAACGAAGGATCTACCTGCCTCGCAGCAAGGCGGGGATTCTTCGGCCATGTCTCAGAATGACAAAATGATTGAGGTTTATGTCGGAGAAGGGGAAATTATTAATTCAGGTGATTGGAATGGCTGGAAGACGCCTGAAAGTATTTCAAAAGTCATAAAATGGTTGGAAAAGAAGGCAATTGGTAAAAGAGAAGTTAATTACCATTTAAGAGACTGGTTGATATCGCGCCAAAGATATTGGGGGCCTCCAATTCCAATGATTGATTGTCCAAAGTGCGGTTGGCAGCCAGTTGCCGAAGCTGATCTGCCTGTAGTTTTGCCGGAACTTGAGGACTTTAAGCCGGAAGGGAATGGAAAGTCTCCGCTTGCAAATATAGACACTTTTATAAATACCAAATGTCCTAATTGTGATGGTCCTGCAAAAAGGGAGACAGACGTCTCCGACACCTTTTTGGACAGTGCATGGTACTTTTTCCGCTATGCCTGCACTGATATAGAAAGTAGTGCTTTTGATAGGGAAAGGCTAAAAAAATGGTTGCCGGTGAATATGTATATTGGCGGAGCAGAACACTCAGTGCTACACCTTTTATATTCACGGTTTATAGCAATGGTACTGGCTGATTTGAAATTTACGGATTTTGAAGAACCTTTCAAGAGATTCTACGCGCACGGACTGATCGTAAAAGATGGTGCCAAGATGAGCAAAAGCCGCGGAAATGTGATTATTCCGGATAAATACATAGCTAAATTCGGCGCAGATACACTCAGATGCTACCTAATGTTCCTTGGTCCTTTTTCAGCAGGCGGTGACTTTAGGGACACAGGAATTGAAGGAATGAATAGATTTCTAAAAAGGGTTTGGAAGCTTTGCTCGGCGGTATTAAGTAGTAAGTATCAAGTATCAAGTACAGAAAATACTAAAGAGCTTGATACGGCAATGAATAAGACGATTAAAAAAGTGACAGAAGATATAGAAAATCTTAGATATAATACCGCGCTGGCGACCTTGATGGAGTATTATAACGTGCTTTCCGAGTTTTATACTAAATACAAAATACTCGATACTAAATACTGCAAAACTTTTGTTTTGCTTCTGGCTCCTTTTGCCCCGCATATGACAGAAGAGCTGTATCAGCAATTGACAATTGACAATTTACAATTTACTAATAAAGGCAAGAAAGATAGTCAATCATTTAATTCTATTCATCTTGAATCTTGGCCGAGTTTTGATGAGAAATCATTAGAAGAGTCTGAAGTAAATATTGCAGTTTCTGTAAATGGTAAGACACGAGACGTGATAAAGATCGAAAAGTCAAAAGTCGAAAGTCAAAAGTTTGTTGAGCAGTTGGCCAAAGAGAGTGAGAATGTAAAAAAGCACCTGCAAGGAAAGAAGATTTTAAAGACAGTTTACGTGCAGGGAAAAATAATAAATTTTGTTATAGATTAAGCTTTTAAATGGAGTACCAGAAGCTAGCTGAAACATATTTTCCTTTTATACGACGTCACTTTTTGCCACTAGCCTTGGGATTTGTTGGAATGATGTTCTTGAGTTATGGTTTGATATCTTTATTAGCTTCTAAAAATTCACAAAATCAAGTAGTCTTTGAGCCTGGTCCTTCGGAAACCTCAGGATCTTTAGCAAGTGCTACTTTATCTCAGCAGATTGTCGTAGACATTGAAGGAGCTGTTGAACGACCTGGTGTTTATAAACTTAAGTCTGATGCAAGAATTCAAGATGTTCTTATATCTTCCGGCGGACTTTCCGCAAAAGCAGATAGATCTTGGGTAAGTAAGAATCTCAACCTTGCTTCAAAATTAACTGACGGAGCAAAGCTCTATATACCAACGCAGGGAGAAAATTACACTTCGGGAAGTTCGGTCCTCAGTGCTCAAGCAACTCAAAATTCGAGTGGTCTTATAAACATCAACAATTCCACTGCAGGTGAATTGGATAGTCTTCCTGGTATAGGAGTGGTTACTGCAGGCAAAATCATAAATGGTAGGCCATATGCGGCCTTAAATGACCTGTTGGAAAAGAAGATAGTAGGTAGTAAGGTATTTTTACAGATTAAGGATAAAATAAGCATCTATTAATGAACAGAAAGCTGCTCATCTTTTGCGCACTCTTATTTTTTCTTCTCACGCTTCGCTTCTATTCCTTTTACAGCAGCCGGGAAGTCTATTTTGATAAGCAGCAAATAAGTTTTCACAGCACGCTTCTTTCTGAATCTAAGTTTGTTAGCAATCGGCAAAGCCTGACTGCTAATTTACCAAATGGCGAGAAAATTTTTATAACAACAGATGCATATTCGAGCTTCAATTTTGGAGACAAATTGATTATTTCTGGCACTTTAAATAAGCAATTGCTAAATAATAAAAGAAGTATTTGGATAATGCTTTTTCCAAAAATTGAAATTTTCGGAAACTCACTGGGGCTGCTAAGCAATTTCCGGAAGAAAGTAATATCTCTTTTTGATAAAACTCTTCCTCAGCCATCCGGAAGCCTTCTTTTGGGAATTGTGTTTGGAATAAAAGAGCAGATGGACGCGGATTTCGTCCAAGATTTGAGGAATGTTGGGGTACTCCATGTCATCGCCGCGTCAGGAATGAATGTTGTTATGGTCGGAGGATTTATGAGCAGTTTATTTTCGTTCTTCTTCAAAAGGCAACTTGCTTTAGCTCTGAGTATTTTTGGAATTCTATTTTATGCGGTCCTTTCAGGACTTGAGCCTTCAATTATCAGAGCTAGCATAATGGGAGGATTGGTTTTCTTGTCTCAAATTATAGGCCGGCAAAATTCAGCTTCCTATGCGCTATTTTTAGCAGGTTTTGGAATGCTTTTCCTTTCTCCGGTTCTTATATCGGATGTTGGATTTCAACTTTCTTTTACCGCAACAGCTGGACTTTTGTATCTTCGTCCGTTGTTTGCAAGAGGAGGAAAAACTAAAATACTCATCGAAAAATCGATAATCGGAGAAGATATAGTTACAACAATTTCGGCACAAATTGCAACTTTGCCGATTTTACTTGCCAATTTTGGAATCTACTCGCTTTGGTCGGTTGTGGTTAATGCTCTGGTTTTGTGGACTGTTCCGCCTCTTATGATTTTAGGAGGAATTGGAGCAATTTTCGGCCTTGTTTTTTCCTCAATCGGACAAATATTTATTTATCTTTGTCTACCTTTCCTTTTTTATTTTGAGAAAATAGTCTCGATTTTTGGAAGCGGAACAGGACTGCTAAATGTCCAAGTCTTGCCATGGGAAATAATTGTGGGATATTACTTAATATTGACTGCCATTGTTTTAAGCCGGCATAGATAATTGGCATTTGTATCTGTTTTTAGGTATAATCTGCGTTTATGAAGGAAGGAGTAATTCCCGCCGCTGTTGATCAAAGGGTGGTAGACCGTGAAACCGGAGATTGGTACGATTTTCGTGGCAAACTCCTAAACGATTTAGGCAAAGATCTTCCTTTAATAGGTGGTCAGGCAAATTTTTTGGCTCAATCAGAAAGCCGTGGTTTTCATAATGGAAGAACGTTTGTAAGCGGGCCGGCAAGACACTGGCTAATGGCTATAGGTATTGATGGAGTTTATGATCGTTTTAAAAAAGGTAAGCCTCTTGGAAAAAGACAGGACAAGGCATTAACCGCCTTTTGTTATTACGTGTTTACGGATGCAAGATTTGAGCCGATTGGTAAGATGATGGGCTATACAGCAGGAGTAGTATCGATAAGACTTTATGACAGCATTTTAAATGCATTTAATGACTCCGCTTCAGATCAAGTAAGGGCTCGATTACCCTTTAACAAGGACAACTTCAGAAAGGTGGGAGTCAAAATAAACATGCCATCCAGATCCGAAGAGTTTGCTCTAAAGATGTCTGACGTAAAGGGAGGAACTTTGCGCGAAGTTAGGCAATTAATCGATGCAGGAATTACAGATTCTGCTGTGATTTCAGATTCTTTAAAGATACCCGTGGACAAAGCAGGAAAAGCGATTACACTATTTCGCAGAAGAAAGGTGCTGCCCGAATCCAAGAGAAAAAGCATGCAAGATTTAGTTCTTGGATTAAAAAAAGCACAAACAGCAAAGGAGGCAAGGGCTCAGTCTGTTGAAGATATCGGTGCGTCTATGGTAAAAAATAACCCCGATTTATTTATGGCCATAGGTCGTGTTGTTGCCCTTGCCGGATTTAGCTGCTCTCCCCGTGAGGTCGGTCTTTTTGCTGATGTATTAAGGAGAGCAGGAATTGATCCGATCACCATAAAACATTCCACGGATCGCCAAAGTCAGCATCTTTTAAAACAAGAGGTTGAAGATGCTTGTCAGATTCTAAAAGACGATGTATCTTTAAAATTCTACAAGCCAATAATTATTAGGAAGCAGGTTGCAGGACCGATATTGTTTAGTTTGCCTAATTGGACTCAGGTAAGTGAGGATTATTTTGGTATAGCTGAAATTTTAAGAAGGAAAAATATCCCCAGATCCAACATAGGTTCGATACCCGTACCCGTAATTGCATTTCCCAACATGGGTTTTATGATATCGAAATCAAACATGAATGTTTTTAATGCTTGGCTGGAAGAATTACCTGCAGTTGTATAAAAATGAAGAAAATTGTACTACTCATTCTTCTCTCCTCACTTTTTCTAGCCGGAATTTTTGTCTATCAGCAAGCAAAATTTAATGACGGGAAACTTCATATTGTTATTTGTAATGTTGGTCAAGGGGATGCCTTATTTATCCGTACTCCTTCTGGTCAAGACGTTTTGATAGATGGCGGTCCGGATAAGTCGGTTCTTACTTGTCTTTCCAATCATATGCCATTTTGGGACCGTGACATTGAGCTTATGATACTTACTCACCCCCACACAGACCATTTTATCGGACTCGTCTCCGTTTTAAAAAATTATGAAGTGAAAGCTTTTGCAACAGAGGAATTAAAAAATAAAGCGGCGGGTTTTGATAAGTTGATGAATTTGATTGTGAGTAAATCTATTCCCATCAGGCGTGTTTTAGCAGGAGATAGATTTATTCTAAAAGATGGAGTTCGGTTTGAAATAGTGGGTCCAACGGAAGAATTTATCAAAAAAACAAGTCCTGGTGGTTTCATTGGGGAAAGCGGTGAGTTCGCATCGGTAGAAACTTTACTCCGGTATGGAAAATTTTCGGCGGTGTTTACAGGAGACAGCCAAGCGATCGAACTTAAAGAGGCTATAGACAAGGATATTTTAGGTAATGTTGTAGTATTGCAAGTGCCGCATCATGGTTCAAAAACAGGGCTCGATTCTCAAGTCTTGGGTATTTTACAGCCAAGTCTTGCCGTTATCTCAGTCGGCGCAAAAAATAAATATGGTCATCCAAATCCAATAACTTTGGATTTGCTCAAGCAATTTGGTATAAAAACTTTAAGAACAGATCAGAATGGGGAAGTAGAAATAATCTCAGATGGAAGCAGTTGGGGAGTTAAGTAAGCGGAAGAAATAAGTTATAAGCCTACGCCCATTTTGTAAGCGCCTCTTTTTTCTGGTGGAAGATGCCTAGCAATCATAGTCATGGCGTAATCTATCATGGCTTGCTCCGGCATGAATTCAGAAGGGAGATCATATGCACTAAGGAGAGCTTCATTATTTAAGTGATCTATGGAAACTCTAAAATGGCCATTTTCAAAATAACTGGCAGCGGTAAATATTTGTATTTCTCTTTTTACGGCAAGAAGCATTAACTTTCCTGCTCTTGGGTCTCCTTTTTGTAAGTCTTTTTTTTGTACCCCTTCGGGATATAATCCAACGCTTTCACCCCTTTCCCAGGCCTTGAGCAGTTCTCTTACTCCTGAGGTTCCATTGCCATTTCCTACAGTTATAGTATTTGTGGCTTGACCTAATGCTTCGTGTATCAGTTCGATAGCTGAGCTTCCTTTTCCTTGCATCCATCTTATTTTTTCTTCTGCGGCTTGATAGAAAATATAATCAATAAGAAATGTATTTCCGTATCCTCTAAGTGGTCCTTCGACTGAATGATTAGATAAAAGCAGGATTCCTTTTTGATTTTCTAATAAATCTGTGCCTTCTACCTCATAACTGAAGCCATCAAGTATGCGCATATTATCTAATGGATGTGTTTTTTGTCCAGTTTTTATTTTTTCTAAGAATCTGTTGAAGTGAATTTTGCCCTCTGGTTTTAAACCATGACCTCTGCCCCAATATTGAGCGAAAAGAGCAGCGCCATCAATTGCGGCCTCATTTATGAATGATGGTAATCTTCTATTTTCATGCATTTGCGGATTGTATATTATTTGTTTTTTATCTGCAAGCTGAAAGCAGAGTGTGATAATATTAAGGTTGCATGTTGCAGGAAGAAATTATCAAGAAAATTAAAAGTTCGCTTGCGGGAATTTCGGAAGCCGATATTAGACTTAGCCGGCCAACGGATTCTTCTCACGGGGATTTTACAACCAGCGTCGCGCTTGTTGCTTCTAGGAAACTCGGCAAAAACCCTATCGATATCGCCAATGAACTAAAAGATAACCTCGGAAGTATTGAAGGAATTGAAAAAATTAAAGTTGCACCGCCCGGATTTATTAATTTTTTTGTTGCTAAGGATAATCTCCTGGATAATCTTTCGGAAATCTTAGAAAAAAAAGAAAAGTATGGAAAATCAAATAAGCTCGTGGGCAAAAAGATATTGATAGAGTTTGCTCATCCCAACACTCACAAGGAATTTCACATAGGACATCTTAGAAACATTTCCACGGGAGAGGCAATTGTTAGAATCTTGGATAATCTTGGCGCAACTACAAAAAGAGCTAATTACCAAGGAGATGTTGGGCTTCATGTTGCAAAAGCTTTGTTTGGAATTGAAAAGCTTGGCAATATTTCCGAATTTGAAGGAAAGTCATTAAAAGAAAAAGCGGAGTTTTTGGGAAAAGCTTATACATTGGGATCAAAATATTACGAAGAAGATGAGCATGCTAAGGAAAAAATATCAGAGATTAATAAGAAGATATATGAGAAAGATTCAGAGACAATGCTTTTGTGGGAAAAAACCCGTTCTTGGAGCCTTGACTACTTCGACTCGATATATAAACGAGTAGATTCTAAGTTTGACCGCCTATATTTTGAAAGTGAAGTTTTTGATGTTGGAAAGAAACTTGTTCTTTCGCATATAGACGATGGAATCTTTGAAAAAAGCGAAGGGGCAGTAATATTTGACGGAGAAAAATATGGTCTGCACAAAAGAGTTTTCATAACAACAGAGGGAAATCCAACTTATGAAGGTAAAGAAATGGGACTTGGGCAGTTGGAATATGAAGAGTTTTCTTTTGACGAGGCAGTTCATGTTGTTGGACCGGAACAGGCAGGATATTTTAAAGTGGTTTTTAAAGCTCTGGAATTAATAAACCAAGCTCTTGCGGGGAAAGAAAAGCATTTATCTTACGGTTTTGTTAGGTTAAAGGATGGAAAAATGAGCTCCAGAATGGGGAATGTTATTGCGGGGGAGTGGCTTTTAGATGAAGCAAAGAAGAAAATCTCAGAGTCTTTCAAGGAAATGGATGAGTGGACTTTGGAGATGGTTGCGGTTGGAGCTGTAAAATATTCAATGCTTAAATTTGGAAGAACTTCAGACATTGCGTTTTCATTTGAAGATTCAATTTCTCTTGAGGGGAATTCCGGGCCATATATTCAATATACTTTTGCTCGCACGCAAAGTGTTTTGGCAAAAAAAGCGGCGACATCGAAAGTTTCAAATTCAGATCTCGAAAAAGAGGAGCTAGAAATAATTAGAATGCTGACAAAGTTTGGGGAAGTAGCTGAAGAGGCGGGGAATAGTTTTGCGCCAAATATTTTGTGCAATTATTTGTTTGAACTTTGCCAAAAATTTAATCTTTTTTACCAAAAACACAAGATAATCGGCGGAGAAGAAGAGGAATTCCGCCTCGTATTAACAAAAGCAGTTGGACAAGTCATAAAAAACGGCCTTTATCTTCTAGGCATCGAATCTCCGGAGAAAATGTAGTATAGCGATATGTATTGATACGGTTTAAGGCTTGGCAAAGTCTGTTCGACCTGCTAAAATAAGAGAATGAAGTTTAACCGCACAGTTCTCCCGAATGGCCTCAGAGTTTTAACAATCCCCATGCCATCACTTGAGTCCGCAACGGTTTTAGTTATGGTCGGAGCAGGAAGCCGCTATGAAAACAGGAAAAACAGTGGAATTTCCCATTTCCTAGAACACATGGCATTTAAAGGAACAGTAAAAAGGCCAACCGCAATGGACATTTCGGCTTTGATTGACGGAATGGGCGGGGAATTTAACGCTTTTACTGGAAAGGAAATCACTGGATTTTATATTAAATCTTCTGCAGACAATGCAGATCTTTCTTTAGACGTTTTATCTGACATGCTTCAAAATTCAAAACTGGACATAATAGAAATTGAAAAAGAAAAGGGAGTAATTTTAGAGGAGATAAATTTGTATGAGGATAGCCCCTCAAGAAAAATCGGAGATGTTTTTGAAAGTCTTTTATATGGCGATACTCCAATGGGATGGGATATAACAGGAGAAAAAGCTGTAATAAAAAGCACAACGCGGCAAGATTTTATTTCTTACATGAAAAGTCTTTACAGCCCAACAAACATGGTTATGGTTGTTGCCGGTGGAATGACAACGGATAAAGCAGTTGCGCTTGCTAAGAAATATTTTGGCAAAATGCGTAACTTTGATACAGTAAAATATAATAAGGTAATTGAAAATCAGAAAAAGCCTGAAGTTTTAATTAAGAATAAAAGAACAGAGCAGGTACATGTGGCAATTGGTTTCAGAACTGTGCCGATTGATCACGTTGATCAGCATCCGCTTTCCATTTTGGCTGCAATTTTGGGTGGCGGAATGTCGTCTCGTCTTTTCCATGAAGTTAGAGAAAAAAGAGGACTTGCGTATTACGTAAGATCTCACTCTGAACACTATGAAGATGCTGGAAATCTTGCAACATATGCAGGAGTTGATCCAAAAAGAGCAGAGGATGCTGTAGGAGTAATAATTGAGGAATATAGAAAGTTTGCTGCCGGAATTGCAGGAATTACGGAAGGAGAACTTAAAAAAGCAAAAGAATTTCTAAAAGGACATTTGGTTTTAGAGCTTGAAGATAGCCGTTCTGTTTGTGGATTTTACGGGCAACAGGAGCTTTTGGAGAAAAAAATTAAAAATCCGGATGAAATCATGAAAGAAGTTGACGCCGTAACAATAGGGCAGGTTGAAAAGGCCGCAAAGAAATACTTTAAAAATAAAGGATTGAATATGGCTGTAATCGGCAATTTTGAAGCGGCAGCTAGACAAAACCTAGAAAAATTGTTAAAGTTATAAGTAGTAGGGTATAGGGAATAGCGTTTAGGGTTAAGTTCGAAAAATAACTATACGCTAGACGCTAATTTCTGAACGCTAAAAAAATATGGAAAGAACAGTTGTTTTAGTAAAACCGGACGGAGTACAAAGAGCCTTAATCGGCAAGATTATTGACCGGTTTGAGAAAAAGGGCCTTAAATTAATAGGGCTTAAAATGATTTCTTTAAGTGACGCAATTTTGGATGAATGGTATTCTCATCACAAAGATAAATCCTTTTTTCCATCTCTCAAGTCTTATATGAAGTCTTTTCCTGTTGTTGCAATGCTTTGGGAAGGCGTTGACTCAGTAGTAACAGTTAGAAAATTAACAGGAATTACGAAGGCAAGAGAAGCAGACCCGGGGACAATCCGCGGAGACTTTGCAATGAGCCAGCAATATAATCTAATTCATGCTTCGGAGGATTCAGTTGTTGCTAAAAAAGAAGAAGCATTGGTTTTTACAGAAGAAGAAATTTTCTCCTGGAAAAAAACAGATATAGGCCACATTTACCTGGACGAAGAACTAAAAAGTTAGCCTGCCATTATTTTTCATTGTAACTTAATGGAGTATATTTGCCATAAAGTGATTTCTTAGCGCTTTTACTTAAAAGTGAATTGAGTTTTGTATCAAGCTGATCAGGGGCTAAGTTTTGGGTAACGCCAATTACTCCTGCGTCTTTGCTTTGTCTAGCTAATTTTTTGAAATCGCCAATATTATATGTCACGATAATGTGTTTTTCCTCTTTTGCAATTTTATAAACTTCCTTGTCAGATATCCCGCCCCTATTTAAATCATGCCTTATGTGTTTAAGGTTGTGCCTATTATTTGTTCTATGGAAAATGCTTCTTGGGGTAAAGTCCTTCGTCTAAAAGAAGTCTATGTTTATGAAATTTGTGAGGCATGACTATTGATTATCATCGAGGCTTCTTTTACGGTACCTTTGATTGCAGCTTTAGACACATGAGGATATAGCTCATGAATTGCTTCTATAGGAAAGTCATCATTCAAAAGAAATAATATCTGCTAAACAGGAATACGTGTTCCGGCTATTACAGGTTTTCCGCCTAATATTTCTGGGTCAGAGGTTATGTATCTCATTATTTAATAATTATATTGTAGCATATCTAGTCAGCTAGTTTATGTATTTATTGTCAAGTAGTAAAAAAGCTCCATTTTAGTCTCAAATTCTTTTATTAAATATATATAAATATAAAGGGTATATAATCCCATAGTTTAAGGAGAAACTTATATTATGTCGCCAGAATTCATGGTTTATGTGCCAGAAGAAAAAGTTAATGAATTAAGCTTTATTCCAGGATTAAGAATTCTGGGTGTTATTTCCAGAGAAGAAGTTATTTGGACTGATAACAGAAGGCGGGTAGGAATATCTGGAGTAAATCATAGCGAAAGAATAATGCTATCGGGAGAAAGAATAAGAGATTTAAGGAAATTGCAAAATTTGTCGCGAATATATCTAGCACGTAATGCTCAAGTTTCTGAGGGATATGTGTCTTTAATAGAGAATCAGAGACTTAAAGTTGGTTCTAGTCCGGATATTGCCATTAAAATTGCAAAAGTTCTAGGAATTCCTCTTGATGGACTTGTTTACGAAGGACAGAGCCACAAGAGAGAATAATCTAATTAAAGAAATTACAACATAGAGCGTGGAAATGGGTAGGTAGATAAGAAAATTCAATCGTAGAGCTTTCTTGTGGCACTGCGACCGCCCTAAAATTATTGTTAACTCGTGATATAATTGTGTCATGGATATGCCTCTTGCACAGAGAATGCGCCCAAAAAATTTATTAGACTTTGTAGGTCAGGAACATTTGGTAGGAAAAGATAAGCCGATTAGGCGTATGATTGAAAATAAAAAGGTAAGCTCCATGATTTTTTGGGGGCCGCCAGGAGTTGGAAAAACAACACTGGGGCATATTATTGCAAATAGCATTCTGGCAAATTTTGTTTTCTTTAGTGCTGTTACAAGCGGAGTAGAGGACGTAAGAAAAGTTATTGTTCAAGCAAAAAAAGATAAAGATAAAGACGAAAAACAAACAGTTTTATTTGTTGATGAAATTCATAGATTTAACAAAGCCCAGCAGGACGGATTTCTGCCTTTTGTGGAAGACGGAACCATAATTTTAATTGGCGCTACAACAGAAAATCCCGGGTTTAGAATTAATGCCCCTCTTATTTCAAGAAGCCAGGTTTACAAATTATCAGAACTTGAGGATGAAGACATAGAAAAGCTTGCAAAAAAAGCTATTAAGTTTTATCCAAAACACAAATGGGCAAAAGAGGCAATTTTGCATATTGTAAAACAGGCCAATGGAGATGGGCGTTCTGCTATAAATGCAGTAGAGCTTGCCGCAGAAATTGCAAAAAATGTGACTCTTGAGGTTGCGGAGGAGGCAGTACAGCAAAAAGCAATTTATTACGACAAAAAAGGCGATTTTCATTACGATACAATCTCTGCCTTCATCAAGTCTATGAGAGGGTCCGACCCTGATGCAGCGCTACATTACCTTGCTAGAATGTTAAAGTCCGGCGAAGACCCTCTTTTTATTGCCCGAAGAATGGTAATTTTTGCATCAGAAGATATCGGAAACGCTCAACCTACGGCTCTTGTAGTTGCGACTTCCGCTATGCAAGCAGTTCATATGATTGGAATGCCGGAAGCACAGCTCATCTTGGCTCAAGCTGCGACTTATCTTGCAAAAGCTAAAAAATCTATTGCTTCAACAGTTGGTATTAGTAAAGCATTGTCTGATATAGATGAGGAACGACTCGAACCAATTCCGTTACACCTGAGAAACGCGGCAAATAAGGTAATGAAAAGTTTTGATTATGGCAAAGGCCATGTGAGATATCCATGGATGATAGAAAAAGAAAAAGGGGAAAAGGTTAATCAAGAGTATTTACCCAAAACCCTCATGGGCAAAAAGTACTATACAGAAGACTGGAAATAGTTGTCGAAGATCCTGAGTGAGCGAAGTGAGTCGAAGTGTCGGGGCGCTGGCCCGCCTGCCGGCATGTCTGGCGGAGAACCCGTCAAAACTTCTGTCGGGGATGGCAGATTTGAACTGCCGGCCTCACGGTCCCGAACCGTGCGCGCTACCACTGCGCCAATCCCCGTCAAGATATTCTTTATAGTTTAAGATGATTAGTGCTTGCACTGATGAAACACTCTATAGTGAAGTGCAACGAGCTAAAGTAAGTGAATATCAGTGTCCCCGGGCAGAATCGAACTGCCATCAAACCCTTAGGAAGGGCCTATTCTATCCGTTATACTACGGGGACTTGTCAAAGCTCGATTTGTTGCCTTCGTCCTTATCCATGCTCGGACTTTGGCTTTTAATCGGTTTCTCCTCTTTCAAATGCTTCGCATTTGACAAAATGCAAAACAAAATAAGATTGTTTGTATTTTAGCATAAACCAATATAGAATTAAGAAACATGACAAAAAAAGAAACTGTCCGCTTTTTGATTCTTAGAACCGTAGGTAATTTCCTCCTTCTCTTTGCAATATTTGGAGTACTTGCAACTTTTGGACCTGCGCTTTACTACGAAGCTCTTTTTGGCGTTATGCAGGCAAGAGGAGTGACTTACAAAGTAGCAGCTGCTTCGTCTACTACTATAACTCCTACGTCTGCACTTGGAGAACTTTTAAAAAATCAGCAATCTCAACCGTCAAATGTCGTACAAGCTCCTGAATTTGCAACTGTTTTAGCCGGTGCAAAAGAGCAGATATTGATACCTAAAGATACAGAGTTTGATATTTTGATACCTAAACTTGGAGCAAATGAAAAAGTTTTTTCAAATGTTGACGCATCTTCAGAAAATGAATTTTTGCCGGTTTTAGCTCAAGGAGTAGCTCACGCAAAAGGAACAGTATTTCCCGGACAAAAAGGAAATATTTACATGTTTGCTCATTCAACAGATAATTTCTGGGATGTTGGTCGTTATAACGCGGTATTTTATTTAATCAAAAACCTTAATCCTGGAGATGAGATAGTAGTTTTCTTCCAAGGCGTAAGACACAATTACAAAGTTAAAGAATCAAGAGTTTTTGACGCGCAGGATGTCTCTTTTATTGTAAATGGGCAAAAAGACAAAGAAGTTCTAATTCTTCAGACTTGTTGGCCTCCGGGAACCTCCTGGAAAAGACTGTTGGTATTCGCCGAACCTAAATAATAAAGCAACTAGGAACTAGTAGTTACTTCAGCCCTATCGTATATAGATTTGGAGGAATTTGCGGGTTGTTTAAGTTTGTTAGAATTACAATCTTTGAACCGTCAGACCATGGAAATACATAGTTATCTATAAAAGGCCCCGCGTAAATTATTGTGTCATTTGTGCCGTCAAATTCCATTAAGTGTATTTGAGCATTTGTTATATAGAGAATATGTTTTGAATCCGGAAACCATTTAGCGGAAGCTAATAATTTTTCATTTAAGTTTATTTTGTAGTTTTTGTCTTCTTTAATGTCATAGATATAAATAGATCCTTTTTCTATATTTCTTTGTTCCGGTGTTGTCTCAACGCCAAGTAGGCGGGGAATAATAATTATAGGAAGACTTGCCGACTGCGACGCAGCGTAAATGATTTTTGTCTCATCTTGTGACCACAAGAGACTTGAAAAATTCTGCTCTACCATCTGTATTAGCTTTGGTTTGAGGCCGGTAGTTAATGATTTGTCTTTCTTTGCTTTTTGGCTTGACCACTCTGTTCTTACGTTAAGTATTGTTTCCGTTACATCTTGCGGGTTTTGATTGAACTGTGACGAGTCTAAAAGGTAGGTAGCGGATAAGCCTGATTGTGCGGATACTGTTGCAAGAAGTTCCGATCCATCTGGGGACCATGAAAGCAAAGAAGATGAAAATATGTCCAAGCTGTCATCCGCAATTTGTTTTGAAGAGCTCTGAAGAGTGAGAATTGGAAGAGAAGTCATGTTGAGAATGTGAATTCCATTTTGCTTGGCGGAGCTTGATGCTTGTGTGAATGCTATTCTTCCTCCTGTTGGATCCATAACAGGCCTCTCAACGCCATCATCTGTTAGATTTTCAAGTTTTGGTGCGGTTGGGAAAAGAAGCGCGTCAGCTTTTGAGACTACTTCTTTCTCTATCTTTATTGTCTTTTCCCAAGGCAAATATCCTTGTTTTGTAATTTTTACTTTGTAAGTTCCTGGAGCCAGATTTATTGTACTATCCGTTGCTGTAGTAAGGTGGTCATTTATAAATACCCGGGCTCCATCGGGTTTACTGGTTGTAACCAAGAGACCCGTGCCGGAAATTACATTGTCTCCAGGCGAGAAAGACAATCTATAGCCTCGTCCGTACGTTACAACGCCAACAGTTCCAAGCACCAAAAGGATTAGAACCAAAAGGGGGATAAGAAGTTGTTTCTTCACCTACGTATTATACAAGGTCAACAATAGTACTTGCAAGATATTGTTGAGCAGACTATAATTTTAATGATTGAAGCTATCACTTTATTTTGATAGGTTAAGTGAGTATTTTGATATAGTCTTTTTCTATGATGTCTAAGAGAATTGGTATTGATTTGGGAACCGCAAATACGCTTGTTTATCTTGCAGGTGAGGGGGTTGTCTTAAATGAACCCACAGTTGTAGCTGTTACAGCAGAAGATAACAGGGTAGTTGCGGTTGGAAAAGAAGCAAAGGAAATGCTAGGAAGAACTCCAGGGAATATTGTAGCCATGAGGCCTCTTAAAGATGGGGTAATTGCGGACTATACAATAACAGAGGCAATGCTTTCTTATTTTATAGACAAAGCCTGCGGCCGCTCCCGCTTTTTTAAGCCCGAGGTTATGGTTTGTATCCCATCAGGTGTCACGCAGGTTGAAAGAAGAGCCGTTTTAGACGCAACAATGGCAGCAGGAGCTAAGGTTGCCTATTTAATAGATGAGCCTCTTGCCGCCGCAATTGGAGCTAGAATTCCCATTGCTCAAGCTGCAGGGCACATGGTTGTTGATATTGGCGGAGGATCAACAGAGTGCGCAGTAATATCTCTTGGAGGGGTTGTTGTTCATAGCTCGGTTAGGGTTGGAGGCAACAAAGTTGATGAGGCGATAGCAAATTATACCAAAAAGAAGTTTAACCTTTTTATTGGAGAAAGAACTGCGGAAGAGATCAAAATTGAAATTGGAAACGCGCTCATAGAGGATAAAGAAGAAGCAGAGAAGAAGAAAATGGAAATTAGGGGAAGAGATAGCGTAACCGGCTTACCAAGAACAATAGAGTTAACAGAGACTCAAATAAATGAGGCTATTTCGTCTGTTCTTATGGATATTTTCCAGGCTGTTAAGGGCGTGCTTGAGCAGGCACCACCAGAACTAGCAAGCGATATTATAGATAAAGGAGTTGTTATGAGTGGAGGAACGTCTCTTCTCAAAAACCTAGACAAATTTATGACTAAAAACACTGGTGTTCCTTGTCATGTGGCCGAAGATGCGCTTTTGTGCGTAGTTAGGGGTACGGGAGTGGCTTTGGAGAATATAGAGCTCTATAAAAGGAGCATAAGTAGGAAATAGGCCATACATATCCTATAGTAATTTGCAGTTTATTTTACTTAGGGTAAATAGAACATTAAAATAGTAAATTTTCACGAAGTAGGTAAGTCATAGTATTTTTGTTGTCAGGACTTGAAGAACTTATATTTTTTTGGCCTTGCAAGGGTAGGAGTTGGGAGTAAAAGTTGAAAACAATAAGTACTCAAAATATAGATAAAATATGAGTTCACTAAGTTGTCCAAAAATCTTATAGTAATTTTATATGTTTAGCAAAAAATATCTTCTTGGCATTGGCTTCACGGACGAAAGTTTATTAGATGTCCTAGAGTATATTTATAAAAGTATCAAAAAAAAGGAAAAAAAGTACTACATTGTTACCCCTAACCCCGAACTTTTGCTGATTTCCAACAAAAATCCTGATTATAAAGCAATACTAAATAATGCTGATTTAGCCTTGGTTGATGGGGTAGGTATCATCATTGCCGGCAAGATACTGGGTATACCACTAAAACATAAGATTTCGGGGGTTGATTTTGTGAAAAGTGTCTGTAGGTATGTTGCAGAAAAGCCTATAACAGTAGGATTTCTGGGAGCGGGGCCTGGAGTAGCAGAGCAGGCTGCCGAGTGCTTAAAGAAAGATTATCCGGGTCTTAAGGTGGGATTTACTATGCAAGAGTGGGATGAGGCTAGCCTCAAAAATAATGTTGATATTCTATTTGTTGCTTTTGGGTCGCCACGACAAGAAATTTGGATAAATGAGCATCTAAGAAATCTGTCTGTGACGGTTGCGGTAGGTGTTGGAGGAGCTTTTGACATGATTAGCGGTAAAGTATGGCGTGCACCTGCTCTAGTTCGTCATTTTGGACTTGAGTGGCTTTTCCGTCTCATAATCCAGCCCTGGAGAATAAAGCGTCAGCTTCGGCTTTTGGAATTTGTCGGGCTTGTTATTAAGGAAAAGTTTAAAGCCATCGCTTGAACTACTTAGTCAAATAAGGTTTAATAAAGGAGATGGATTTTAAATATCTTCAAAACCCTCTAACCCGCGGCTGGATTGTGCTTGCACCCAGGCGTGCTAAAAGGCCAGATCAAGCCAAGGGAAGTCTGTCTTATTGTCCTTTTTGTCCCGGTCAGGAACAATCTGAAGAGGAAGTTTACCGCGTGCCCAATTTAGCCTCCAAAGGCGAGGCCTTGCAAGGATGGCAGATTAGGGTTCTGCCTAATAAATTTCCTTTTGCGCCCATTCATGAGATAGTAATTCACTCTCCTGATCATCATAAAAACTTTGAAGAACTGCCGGATTCTCAGGTTGAACTTATTTTGCAAACTTTCAGGCAGCGGTTTCGGGTTCATAAAGATAAAGGGCAGGTTTATATTTTTCATAATCACGGAGAAAAGGCGGGAGAGAGTCTTTCTCATCCACATACCCAGATAGTCGTGATATCAAATGAAGTTAAGCTTGGTATGCCGCGTTTGGCGATTGGAGAGGAACTTGAAGAGGTTGCAAGAGACCAAGTAGTTAAAGAAACAGCTTTCTTTCAACTTTTTTGTCCAAAAACAAGTCAATGGCCGGATGAAGTTTGGATTCACCCCAAAGGGGCCTCGTGCTATTTTAGTGAGATATCTGACGAAGAAATTTCTGACCTTGCAGTTACACTTAAAAGATTAATTCAGATCTTTTCGCTTAGGCATGGAAATGAGTTTCCCTATAACTTCTACATTTATTCTGGCCGGGATTGGTATTTGAGGTTAATTCCAAGGGATAAAAGTCTTGGTGGTTTTGAAATAGGTACAGGAATTTATATTAACACACAAGATCCAGCAGAAACGATTGATTTCATCAAGAAGCATTTTGAGAAAAGTGAAAGTGATATAAGTAGGGCGGAGTATGGAGGAAGCGTCTAAGATTTAGGCAGTAGGGCTTTTTTGTTGAATACCAAGCAGCCACAAAACAGCTTCCTTTTTATATCTTCTGTCGCCTCTTGAATTTATTCTAATTGCAGGAAGTTTTCCTCTTTTACCCCAACGTTTTATAGTAAGAGGGGATACTCTTAGGATTTGCGCGACTTCCCGTACGGTTAAAAGATCTGGAAGATTATCTAATGATAGGGTTTGATTGTTCATATATTCAAACTGTACTTATTATTATCGATGTAACATTAAGATAGTTATAAAGTAACAAAGTATAGCAGTATTGTCAAGCCCCAATTTGTATTTCGAGAAGTTGTATTTGGCATCAGCCTAAAATTTCTTTACACTAAAACTGAATATGAGCGGAGAACCAACGCCATCCCAAGACAGTCCTTTTGGTAATCTCAAACGAGTCGATGTACCAACGCTCGATCAGGAAAGAGCTGCATTCAGGGAAAGAATTGTCGGCCAGGAGGAAGCCGTAGAATCATTTGCCTCTTTATTGGTAAAATTGAGATCCGGAATTAGGTCACAAAGTCCCGGACCAATTGACGCAAAATTTTTAGCAGGCCCTATAAAAGAACAAGTAAGAAAAGAATTAACAGCTGAATTAGCTTATGGCGGAGGCGGTGCGTTTTTGCGTGCTAGAGATATGTACGTTAAGGCAGAGATTGGTACAGTTGAGGAATGGAATCAGTTGCTTAATTCTTGATAGAACATAAAGGCTTTTCCCATCAAAAATCCCGACTACTGGCATCCTGGCAACGAGTTTGCCTTCAGTCTCCGCAAGCCTTCTATAAATACTTGAACACTTAGAATCTTGGATAGAATTTTGAGTGTGTAGCCCTAGATATAACAGCAGGGAATACGGAATATCTCCAGTGGATTGAATCTACAATAGGCTCATAAGCTAGGAGTTATTTGTTCTTGTCTTTTACTTTATCTTTGCTTTTCTCGTCGCTTTTGCTTGAGCCTGAGTTGCCTGAACTAGAGTCTGCTGAACTACCGCTAGATTTGCTGTCCGAACATACCGAGCTACCCGTAGATCCCGATGATCCAGTTATCGCTGAGCTCTTTGATGTAGAGCCTGTGTTTGATGACCCTGAGCCTGAAGAGCCGTTTCCTACTCCAGTACTACCGGCCAGCTGCATTGCTTGTTCCACCTGATGTGGGTGCGGAAATACTTGGGCCAGTAAATGGTGCGACAGTCTTTCCCCAAGCGTGATTGAGTGCGTCACAGGCCTCTTTGGTAGTTTGCAGATGCTTTTTATCCGGTCCTATGCAATCACCTTTTGGTACATCTGAACTTTGAGCCTTTGAAATAACTTCGGCAAAACTTCCTGAAGCTAGAGAGGCTGAAACTCCAAGATTAAAGGTTACATTGGTTTTGCCCCATGATTTATTGAACGTTTCACAAACTTCTTTGGATGCGTCAAAATGCTTTTTGTCTGGGCCTATACAGTCTCCGGTAGGCGAATTGTTAGCTTGGGCTATTGATACGGCCTCGGAAAGAGTGACTGGAGGAGCAATGGGAGAGGCAACGCCTACATTAAACGGCGCAGTGTTCTTTCCCCATGCCTTATTTAAAGCAGTACAGACATCTCCGGTTGTTTGAAAATGCTTCTTGTCAGGTCCAACGCAATCTCCAGTAGGAGAATTGCCGGTTTGAGATGCTGTAATTGCAGTTGCAACAATAACAGCAGGCGTAGAAGGTGGGGTAGGGGCGCCAATACTAAAAGCCCCGTTACCTTTGCCCCATGCTTTGTTTAAAGCATCGCAGGTTTCTCTTGTAGTCTGAAAATGTTTTTTATCTGGTCCTACGCAGTCACCAAGGGGAGAACCACTTGCCTTACTTGTGGAGATAACATCATTTATACTAACAGTAGCAGCGGATGCAACTTTAGGGTAGAGAATAAACAGTAATAAGAGAATCGGAAAAATGGACAGTATTTTCTTCATCGATACTATTATGTGAATATTTTTCACAAAATGTCAATATGAAAACTGAGGCTAGAATATAAGAATTTAGGTCCTGTGAAAACAAAAATCCCGCCAATCGGCGGGACCTTTGATAAACTTTAGAAAGAACTACTTAAGTTTAGTTGCTTCCCTCGCTTTCGCTCGGGACGCTCATGTCTTACTTTAGTTCGACACTCGCGCCTGCAGTTGTTAATTTTTCCTTAGCTTCTTCTGCGGTTTTCTTGTTGACTGCTGTCATGATCTCTTTTGGAGCTGCGTCAACTAAATCTTTAGCATCTTTAAGTCCCAATGTTGGAACTAACTCTCTAAGAGCTTTAATTACACTAATTTTGCTTGATCCGGAGCTTGCTATAACAACGTTAAAGACTGTTTGTTCTTCTACCGGTTCTCCTGCCTCTGCTGCTTCTTGTCCTGAGTTTGCCGAAGGGGCTGCAGCCATTGCTGCGGAAACGCCAAACTTTTCTTCCAAAGCTTTTACAAACTCCGAAAGCTGCAGAACTGACATCTCTTCAACTGTTTTTAATAAATCTTCTTGTGATACTTTTGCCATAAATACACCTCCCTCCGATCGGTAATTACTAATTTCAAATTTCTAACCTGCCTCGCGGCAAGGCGGGTCAAATCTAAATGTTCAAAATTTAAAACATTAAAAATTGAATAAAAATTAAGAATTAAAAATTATAAATTATGCTGTTTTCTTTTTTGAAACAGCATCTAGTGTCATGACTAATTTTTGTAAATTCCAATTTAATGCTCTGTGTAAAGCAAATATTGGAGCTTTAAGTCCACCAACAAGCTTAGCTAAAAGGATTTCACGAGAGGGAAGTGCGGACAATTTTATTACGTCTTCTGCACTTGTTATCTTGCCGTCAAGGATTGCAAATTTAATTTTAGGAAGGCTTAGGTCTTTTATTGTTTTTGCAAGCTTTTTAAGAGGTTCTATGATGTCTCCGAATAGAAAAAGAGTTCCTGTTGGTCCTTCAAAACCTTTCTCATCTTCTATTTTAAGATTTTTTTGCTCCAAAGCAATCTTTAGAAGCGTGTTTTTTGTGATTGCAAAGTCGGCATCAAGAGGCTTAATTGCTTTTTTAAGCTCTTCAAGCTGTTTGTGGGTTAATCCCTGGTAGTTTGTAAAGACTACGCCTTTGGCTTTATCTAATTGCGCAGAAAACTCGGCCACAACAGCCTCTTTTTTAGCTCTATTTTGACTTACTGGTTTTATATCGTCACTCATAAAATAAAAAACACTTCTACCTAAGAAGTGTTCGAATCGGTGGTTGCTAGTTCGCCAAACTTGTCTGCGCTTCGCTTCGCAAGTGAACTCGGCTTCGCCTCCGTTCCTCGGCGAGATTTATTCTGTATCCAGAACTCGCTATCTTAGGATTAATTCATTCTACATTGAAGTGTGTTTATTGTCAACCTCTAAAAATGGTATAATTTTAGTTCGTGCTATGAATCCAAAAGAATCAAGAACTAGAGTTATGATAGTGTCTCCAAATCTGTTAGGTGGCGGGCCTAATGGAGTTGCAGATTTTATTACAGGGATAACTCCTCATCTTAGAAGCGAGGGAGCTTTTGTTAGATTGGTGGCGCCTGCTAAGAAGATATTTTCCTTACCTGAAAGCACAGACGCTCATTATACATTGGGACAAACAGTTGCCTTGTCTCATGATGGCACAAGGCATCAGGCTGCAGTCACTACTAATAACAAGAGGGCAAAAAATCTTCTGCTTCATTTAAGACCCGATTTGGTTGTTTTCCACCAGCCGTTGGAGGGGAATTTGGCTCATGCCCTTATGTCTGCTGCCCCAAAAAGAGAAGATGGTCGTCGGTTGCCCGCATTAATTGGACATTTTCACGCAAATGCAGAAAATTTGGATCCTAAAACAAGAATAGCTTTAGAAATAGGAAAATACATAAGGCGACCTAGACTTGGTAGGTTTGGAGTTCCATACGGAATGACTCCTGGAGTAATAGGTACAGTAATGGGAGAACTTAATGGAAGAATTGCTGTTTCAAATGCAACGGCAAGGTTCTGGGAAGGAATATATGAGCAAGAGCAGAAATACGAGGTTATATACAATGGAATTGACACGGAAGAATTAACTCCAGAAGGTCCAAAAATAGAAGCATGGGATGATGGTAAGAAAACAATTCTCTTTGCGGGCAGGCATGATCCCAGAAAAGGAATAGAGTATCTTTTGGAGGCATATGGATTATTAAGGTTAGGTAGAAATGATATAAAGTTAAAAATTACAGGAGAAGGTCAGGAGACTGAAGCTTTGAAAAAGATGGTACAGGCTAGGGGATTGCAAGATGTAGAATTTTTAGGAAATTTGCCTCGTACGGAATTAGTAAAAGCGTATAGGACGGCAGATGTTTTTGTTTCTCCTGCAACAGGAGGAGAGGGGTCTGGTAGAACTAATCCTGAAGCTCTTGCGTGCGGAACACCAGTAGTTGGAAGTGATATAGATGGTTTTAGGGAAATTATTGGTTCAGATGCAACGGGCGGGAGAGGATTTGCAAGCACAACAATTCCTAAAGATCCACATGATTTGGCAAGTAAGATAGGAATAATGTTGAATTTGCCTGAGTTGGAAAGAGAAAGACTTAGTAGGGAAGCAGTATCTTATGTCAGAAGCAATTTTTCCTGGCCAAGCATAGCTAGGCAAACAATTAATTATTATAATCAGGTTTTAATAGAACATGGAAGACCAAATCTTGAAGATTGGCCGCAAAGAAATAGAAAAGAAAAAAGCAGTGGAGTTTTGGCACGATCTGGAGTTTTATTTAGAAGATTTATTTAAGCTTAAGCTACGTTTATTTTTACACCTTGGCTCATTGTGGATTTAATTGTTGCTGCCTGAATATTTGTAGCTTTTATTAAATCAATAACTGCTTTAATGTTGTCATTTAATTTTTCTTTTCCGAATGAAATTTTTCCTACAGAAAGGTGAATAATTGGAAATTTGCCTTCTGTTTTTATAGTAAGCTGTCCTTTTTCAAACTCTTTTGCCGCACTTTCCGGATTTTTTGATATTGTTCCGTTTTTTGGATTTGGCATAAGTCCACGTGGTCCCAAAACTTTTGCAACACGTGCCAATTTTGTCATCATTTCAGGTTCTGCAAGCAAAATATCAAAATTAATTTTCCCTTTTTCAATTTCTGCAATAATTTCATCGTTCGCGATTGCAACTTTAACTTGCTTTCCTGTTCCGTGGGGGAGCATGAGATTTCCAAATTGTCCTGTTCTTGTAGTATTTATGTGAAGCTCTACGGTTTCGTCAAACTTTGATCTTTTTAATTTCTCCAAAAGATCCAAGGCTTCGGCAATTTTATATTTGTTTTTTTTGTCAACCAAACTTGCGGTTGCTATGTAGCTTTTTGAGCGTTTTTTCTCTACGGCTTTTACCTTTTTTACCATTTTCTTTTCGGCTTTGGGAGTTTCTTCAGATGTAGTTTGTTCAGTTGCTATGTCTTCTGATGCATTTTGTGCAAGTTCTTCGCCCTGAGCTTGTCGAAGAGTTTTCTGCTCGCGCTTAACGTTTTTCTTTTTTTGATCTTCTTGCTCGGAAACTTCGTCTCCGAATGATTTAATTCTTACTTTTCCCATATTATTCCACCTTTATTCCCATGCTTCTTGCTGTTCCTGCAACTATTTTTACTGCGACTTCTATATCTGTTGTATTTAAATCTTCCATCTTTGCTTCTGCAATTTCTCTGGCTTGTGTCATTGTGAGTGTTCCTGCGCTTTCTTTGCCTGGTTTCATAGAACCTTTTTCAATATGCATTGTTTTTTTAATCATTTCTGCAACCGGAGGTTTTTTGATGATAAAAGAAAAAGTTCTATCTTCATAAACCGTAATAACTGCAGGAATAACAGTGCCTTTCATCTCGGCAGTTCTCTCATTAAAAGCCTTAACAAACTCCATAATAGGGAGTCCGTGCGGTCCAAGTGCTGTTCCAACAGGTGGAGCAGGGGTGGCCTCACCGCCTTTTATATTAATCTTTATGAGTGTTTTGATTTTTTTAGCCATAATGTTTATTATCCTTCGACTTGCTTCGCTTACTCAGGATGGCCTCGCTAAAGCTTGGCCACCTGTAAAAAGTCTAGCTCAACTGGTGTTTCGCGTCCAAAAATAGAAACCAGGACTCTGATTTTGCCTTTTGCTTCATCAATATCATCAATTGTTCCTAGGAAATCTGCAAACGGTCCATCAATAATCTTAACGGCCTCGCCTTTAACAAAAGCTGCCTTATAAAGAGGCTCTTTCATATTCATAAAGGCCTGAATTGCTTCAACTTCTTTGTCTGAAATTGGAGTTGGTTTATTTCCGGCTCCAATAAAAGAGGTAACTCCGGATGTAGTTCTGACCAAAAGCCAGGACTCATCATCCAAAATCATCTTAACTAATATATATCCCGGAAAAATTTTCTCTTGTACAGTCTCTTTTTTGCCCTGGGAAACTTTGATTGTGTCACGCATTGGGATCATAACATCAAAAATTCTGTCTTCAAATCCCATTGCTTCCACTCTTTGCTTAAGAGATTTTGCAACTTTTCCTTCATGCCCGGCATAAGTGTGAACTATATACCACTTGCCACTATCACTAGCTTTTCCGACCGCTTCAGTCTGTTTTTCTTCGATTGATGTTTGCGTATCCATAAGTTAAATTTCTAATTTCTAATTTCTAATCAAATCTAAATGTTTTAAATTAAAATATTAAAAATTGAATAAAAATTAAGAATTAAAAATTGTAAATTACTTTATTACTACCGATAATAATTTTGTTAAGATAAAGTCTATTCCTCCTATGTAAACGCCTACAAGCGCACTTACCAAAATAACTACTATTGTAAGCCTAACTACCTCTGTTCTTGCTGGCCAGACAACTTTTTTTAGTTCATCGTGAGTTTCACGCAAAAAACTTACAGGTGTCGTAGCCATAAACGATATATTACCAAATCTGGGTTGACATGTAAAGAACAAAAAGGGTAAACTTTAAATTATGAATAAAATTCGTAAAGCCGTAATACCCGCTGCCGGATTTGGAACCAGATTTCTTCCTCAAACAAAAGCAATGCCTAAAGAAATGCTTCCGATAGTTGATAAGCCAGTTATTCAATATGTTGTTGAAGAAGTTGTTGCATCAGGAATTAAAGATATAATTGTTGTAACGGGAGCTAACAAAAGAGCTATTGAGGACCACTTTGATACACCAAATGAAGATCTGGTGCAAAATCTTCTTGCAGGGGACAAACAAAAACTTCTTGATGCAATTAGAGACCTTGCAGAAATGGCTAATTTTATTTATGTTCGCCAAAAGGGTGCTTACGGAAACGGAACGCCGGTACTTTCTGCTGAGCCTGTAATAGAAAATGAACCTTTTGCTGTTATTTGGGGAGATGAGTTTATTTATTCAGAGCCGCCAAGGTTAAAGCAAATGATTGATGTGCATGAGAAATACGGAGGAGTTGTAATCTCAGGAGTAAAAATTGAAAACAAAGCTGACTTAAGCAGGTATGGAATTGCAGATATTTCGCCTGTTGAGGGAAATGTCTATAAAATTAATGCAATTGTAGAAAAGCCTAAGCCTGAAGATGCACCTTCAAATCTTGCAACCCATGGTGCTTACATTTTGCCGCCTGATATATTCCCTGCCCTAAAGAATTTAAAACCCGGAAGGGGTGGGGAAATATGGTTGACCGACGCAATAAATCTACTAAGGGAGCAGGGAGTTCCAATTTACGCGGTTGAAATTGAAAACGGAAAATACTACGACACGGGGAATAAGATTGAATATATGAAAACAGTTGTAGAACTTGCGTTAAAACATCCGGAAATAAATGGCGAATTTAGAGAATTCCTCAAAGGGTTAGAGCTTTAATTTCTAATTTCTAACCTGCCTCGCGGCAAGGCGGGTCAAATTCAAATGTTTAAACATTTAGAAATTAAAACATTAAAAATTCATTAAAAATTGAAAATTAAGAATTTTAAATTTATGAGAAATAAAATCTATTTAATATTACTCGGGACTTTTATTTTCATAGCGTTTGTCCTTTTTTCCTATCTTGTGCACAAAGACCTTTTTCTTTATTTTGATTTTGACACTACAGTCAGAATACAAGACAAAATGCCGCGCAGGTTTGATGAATTACTCTCCTCGTTATCTTTATTTGGAAGTTTTGAGATAACTACGGTAATACTTTTGGCGCTTTTAGTTGTTACGCGTAAATTAAAAAGTATCTTGGTAATGGGGGGTTATGTCGCTTTTCATATTTTTGAGCTTTATGGAAAAATATTCGTAAATCATCCCGGCCCTCCATATCTTTTTTTCCGCTATGATATTCCGTTTATGTTTCCAAGTTCTTATGTCCAGCCCGGATCATCTTATCCTTCCGGCCATTCAGGGCGTACTGCCTTTATTTCTGTAATTTTGATGTTCTTGGTTGGGCGGTCAAAGCGGTTAAAACCGATGCACAAGGTTATAGTTTGGAGTATTATTTTATCTTTTGATATAGCCATGTTTGTAAGCAGAGTTTATCTTGGAGAACATTGGATATCTGATGTAATTGGGGGAGCGCTGCTTGGACTGGCTCTTGCAATTGCCTCATTAATCTTTTTTTAGTATACTCTCCACCTATGACAGCAGAAAACCAGGCGGAAAAGCGGGGGACAATAGAGTTTCCTAATCTTAGGGTGGGAAGAATAGATCTTTATGTCTCTGATTTAGATGCGGAAGTTATAGGAAGGGATGGGAAAATACTAAAGCCTTCTAATTTATCAGAGCCTAACATTCAAGAAAAAATAAGAAATCTTTTGGAATCACCACAATACAAAGGTTTTGTTGAGGGAATAGAATCGGGAGAAAAGATGGCCTTTGCTGCATTCAAAGCACATAGAATATTATCTATTTTTGTAATTTCCGTGGGTGTAACTGCTGCTGTGGCGGCTTATGAATTTGGAATAAGACATGGAGAAGATGTTAGGAAGGTTATAAATATTTTTAAACCTAAAGAAGAGACAAAGCCAACAAATGCAGATATATTAGTAGTAATCGGAAAAGATTTAGTGGGTAAATAATTCCTCAGCTCTTGACAATAAATTCTAGTTTTGCAATACTTTAACTAGCTCTTTGGTATTAGAGAAAGTTGGATGCTTTTTCTCTACAATTTCACAGAATTTGAGGTAAGTCTGCCACGGCGGATGACAGAGCAAATTGTTTTTGACTGTGGTCAAAAACGCGAGCTCACCTAATTTACAAATCTGGGAAAATACCAACTAAATTATCGGTACCAAAGTGCGAATTTATCTCTCCGCCGGCTGGCGGATATCCCCGGGTCTGTGAATAGGTCTTTCCTACGAAGCTCACTTCTGATAAAATAATCAAGTCATTTCATGCCGACATAGCTCAGTGGTAGAGCAACACTTTTGTAAAGTGAAGATCGGGGGTTCAAATCCCTCTGTCGGCTCATAAAAGAATCAAGACAAGCTGGATTCGCATAGTGGCAATTGCACCTGACTGTAGATCAGGTGGCCGTAAGGCCTACGGGGGTTCGAGTCCCTCATCCAGCACACAAATGACTTCAATTTGGCGAGCCTCGGTGGCTCAGTGGTAGAGCAAGTCATTGGTAATGACTAGATCGTGGGTTCGATTCCCACTCGAGGCTCATGATATAATAGCGGAAGGAGGTTAAAGATATGGCAAAAAAAGGTGATCATAGAATAACAGTTGGGCTTACTTGCGCTGTTTGTAAAAACAGGAATTATGTAACACAACGAAATAAAATTAATACAGAGGCAAAACTTTTGCTTTCTAAATTCTGCGCTACTTGCAGGAAAAAGACAGAGCACCGTGAGACAGAGAAGTTAAAATAAAAGTCACATGCCGAAACAGCTAGGCGATAGAAAATAGAGAGTAGAAAGTAGTACTTTGAAAATAGAAACTGGAAGGTAGATTTTTTCTAGCTTCTATCTTCCAACATCCAATACTATCTTCAATCATCTATCATCTACCGTCTATTAATTAGGCCAATAGTTAAATGGAGCGGACGAGTGAAACGAGGAGCTCGCCATGCAAGCGAAGCCAAGTCTGACTTGGCGAAGCGCAGACAGGCGTGGGAAGGAGTCTCTCCACCGACACAAAGGGTTGTGGTGAAATGGTATCACGGCAGTCTCCAAAACTGCTTTTCTCAGTTCGAATCTGAGCAACCCTGCCACTGTTATGACCTAGTTTGTCCTTTTGAAAAAGGTAAGTTATTACCGCCATAATAAGTATCCTATGCAAAAAACAGACTTAGATCAAATCGGAAAACTAGTCCGTAAAATTGTCAGAGAAGAAGTTGAAACAGAAGTAAAAGATTAAACCCGGACAATAGAAAGTCAGATAAGACTGTCCCGTATGCAAGTTCAAAATGAAATAAATGAACTTGATGGCCGAATGAAAAATGTGGAAGTGAGTGTTAATGGTGTGGCTAAAGATGTCAAAGATGTTAGAAAGAGAGCCGGAAAAATAGAAAAAAAACGGTTGATATAATTGCTAGAAATTATGATGAAGGAGATGTTGTGCTTGCAATAAGAGTAAAAAGAATTGAAGCTCACCTCAGCCTTCCCCAAATTTAACACTAGATTCCATCTTCTATCTTCAAAACGCTATCTTCTATACGCTGAATTTATGGCGCTAATTCCTTCCAGACGTAGCTTGGGTGCTTTATAAACTCCGGAGCGTTAAGCACAAAAGACGGAATTTCTAAATTAATGAAGCAAATAACTAATGCCTACACGATATATTTTAACGAAAAATATGATAGGGTGGGCGGTTTGGTTCAGGGGAGATTCAAGGCTGTAAGAATAGAAAAAGAAGATGTTCTTTTGCATGTTTCAAGATATATTCATCTTAATCCGGTAGTTTCTGGAATAGTTTCTAATACAAAATACTATAAGTGGTCAAGTTACAGTTTTTACTTGGGTAGGGGAGGTTCTCTTTCTTGTTCTACTGATGACGTATTATCTAGGTTTTCTAAAATCGGAGATTATGAAAAATTTGTTTTGGATCAAAAAGATTATGCTTTGAAACTTGAAAAATTAAAACACCTTATCCTGGAGGACTAATTTAGGGGTTGAACCCCTAAAAGAAAGGTAAAGGAGTTTTGGGAGTTTCGAGCTTTGTAATTTTTTTTCATGGTCATCGGCTGTTTCCCGAATTGCTTATGTTTGACTGGCTCCAATCTCCCTATCTAACCTTGCATTTTCAATCTCTGCAATTACAGGATCTAGTTTTGTTGAGATATCGTCATGGTATTTTTTAGCGTTTTCATCAATCTGGCTAAATCTTTTATCGAGTTTTTCTTCTAAATCTAATATAGCAATTGTAATAGCAACTTTAAGGTCGGTTTTTGTAATAGGTGACGGATTTGATTGTTTCATATTCTAAGTATAGCATTGCCAAAAAGAAACCTGTAAATAATACAAATTGTGTCAACCTTTCGGTTTCATTCAAGTTCACTCAGGATTAGCGGGTTGCCGGGAGAGTTACAGAGGGAGTTATTGTGGTTTTAGTGCTTTGTAAGACGAAAAAGCCACTAATAAGGTTATTGTTTGATAGGTCTTCAATGGTTTTATTTGTTCCGCCCATTTTTGAGGCAATAGATATAACTGTCGCGTCAAAAAAGACAGACGGAGCAGGGCCTGTTAAAAGTGTGTCTGGTAAGTAAACTGTTATAACTACGGCATCTCTTTCATAAAGCAAGCTATAGGAAAATACGATATTACCCTTGTCATCTTTTTGCTCGATTGTCTGCTTTTTGTCTGTTAGGAAAATAAGAACAGTGTTAAGCGGTATTGTATCTTTACCCTTGTATGTTTTGCCCCAAACTTTAAGGTAATCAAGCATTTCTTTAAAGCCTTTTTCATTGGCAAGCGTAAGGCTGTAATCTGGTCTTTGGGTTGCAGCGACAATGGTGAGCTTTACATTTGGAGAAATAGAAATACTTGGTGTTTGACTAGTGCCGGGAATGTTTGGTTGCAAAGAAGGAAGTTTGGTAGGAAAGAATGAGTAGAAGGAAATTGCTAAAGTTATAGCAGCCAAGATTGAAAGAACTATTATGGGATGATTAGAAATTTTTTGCACTAACTTATGTTAGGGGATGAGTTCTTGCTTTGTCAAATCCCAATGAGTTTTTCAGCAAAGCTGAGGAGGCTATAAATGAAGTTACCCAGAGAAAATCCCGCAAATGGGAAAAGAAGTAGGAAGAAGATTATAAGCATTCCAACACTCCCCAAAGATAAATAAGCATTTGCTTCTTTTTCCGGCAAGATTAAGGAAAACACTTTTGAACCGTCCAGAGGCGGAATCGGCATTAAATTAAAAATGGCAAGAAGAAGATTTATTCTTGCTGCTGCAAAAAGTATGTCGGATATGGCTGATGTGCCGGAAAAACGTAAAAGTACGCTTGCCAGAATTGCCAAAAGAACATTTGTCATTGGTCCGGCAAGTGCAACAAGAGCCATGTCCCTGCGTCCTTCGCGAAGGTTGAACGGATCTACAGGTACGGGTTTTGCCGCGCCAAAAATAACAGGGGAGCCGGAAATTATAAGAAGTAAGGGAAGCGCAATGCTCATTATGGGGTCAATGTGATTTCTGGGATTAAGAGTTAGTCTTCCCATAAGTCTTGCGGTCGGGTCACCAAGCCGTTCTGCAACATAACCGTGAGCAATTTCATGCAAAATTGCCGAGAAAATAAGAATTCCAAGAGTTATCAGTGCGCCGATTATCATATATTTATAAAATCTTAATATCTAATTCAAAATTCAAAGGTCAAGATTGAGTTTACAATAAATTTCTTACTTTGACAATCAATTTTTCTCTCTTCTTTTGCATCGGCAAAAGAAGCAAAAGCTCGCAAGCAGGTGAAAGGTCGCTATATTTTCTCGTTCGCTGATCGGGTAATTTCACCCCTTCCTCAACAAGTTTGTGAGGAATTCCCCTGATAGCTCGCTCGAAAATACTTAACGCGCTGCTTTCAATGCTTGCATTTTAATGTATGGCTTGAATTTTAACTTACCACTGGAAATATTGAGGGTTTTTTAGTATACTACACTCCTATGGCAATGAAATGTGAGAACTGCGGAAAAGGCATTATGATAGGTCATAATGTTTCACACGCAAAAAACAGAACAAGAAAAATTTTTAAACCAAACCTTCACAGTACCAAAACTTTGATAAATGGTGTTTCAAGGCGCATAAAACTCTGCACAAAATGCTTAAGAACATATAAAAAGGGAGTAATTAAGGAAGCTGTCTCAGAAGTCCCACAGCAAGCCTCAGTTTAGCCATGAATAAAGCAGAAAGAATAAGAAGAATGGCAGCAGCTGTGGGGATTGGGTTTGCTTCAGCTTTTGTTACAGACAGAGTAGTAAATAATCAGGTATCAATTCCAGTCCATCTGGAAACTCCGGTTGCTACTCTGCCAGAAAAAACGGTTCTTATTTTTTCTTCGAGAGATAAAAGATTTAGTAGATAGGTTAATATAGGTTTAGTTTTTGTAGAATTTCTTTACCTTCAGGATAACCATTTAGGAAGTCTTTGTAGGACATTGGTTTGCCGCCCTCGACTTGAACTTTATTGTCCGGCAAAAGTTTTATAATTTTATTGTTTAGGCTAGATTCTTCGCCTTTCTCAGAATTACAAACGAGCCAAACTCCGGGCCAAAGGGAGTAGGCGCGGATCATGTGATGCAATTGATTATTGATTATTGATTGTTGATTGTTCAAGTCTATAAATCCTGAGTCGCGGGTTAAGGTTTTTGTGAAATTTGCTTTTGAATGGTCTTGTTCGGTTGGCTTTAATTCGCCACATAAATACATGGGAAGAGATTTAGCAAGCATTTGTGAGCCAATTTTGAATAGTCGTTCATAAAGAGTACTCGCCGTATCGTTTGGTAATATTTCTACTTTCTCCTGAACTAGAATTGGTCCATGGTCTACTTCTTTGTCTAATTTTATAATTGTTACTCCTGTTTTTGTATCGCCGTTTAGAATAGCGGTTTGTCCCGGAGTTGGTCCGCGGTATTTTGGTAAAAGTGACGGATGAATATTTATAATGCCTTTTGGAAAAATATCTAAGACTTCTTGTGGAATTATTAGTCCAAAATTTGCAAGAACGCCCGCAGTAGCGGCAGTATTTTGTATTAAGTATTTTGTATTATGGTCAAATTTCGAAACAGATATGCATTTGATACCATTCTTCTTACAAAATTTCGACACTGGCTCGATATCGTTTTTTTCGGTAGTTAATACTAAAACAAGTTCAAAATCAGATTTCAAAACTTCCAAAATCGGCAAAACATAATTTCCAGTTCCAAAAAAAACAATTCGTAATTCGTAATTCATAAATCGTAATTCTATATCTTGAGTTCTTCGAAGACGTCTTCGCCGTCTTTGTCCTTTTCTGACTTATACAATGTTCCTTTTTGTTCCAAGACTCTTTTTGGGAAAAGAATTCCGTCTAAATGGTCAATCTCATGCTGAATAACTATTGCCATAAATCCCTTAAAATTTCTGATATGAGTTTTCCCGTTTTCATCTAAGAAGCTTACTGTGATATTTTTATTTCTTATAACTTCACCCCAAATATTCGGTAAAGAAAGGCAGCCCTCAAGCATTTTCCCCTGACTCTTTTTTGGTTTCCTAGCTTCAATTTTTTTGGAGTTTGAGATATGCGGAATTTCCTTTTCCCCGGAACTAGAAATAATCTTAGGGTTTAAAAAAACCTGAACTTCCGATTTGGTGGTGGGTTTTGCAATAAAAATTCTAACAGATTTTCCTATTTGTGGCGCAGCAAGTCCAACCCCAACAGGATCTTTTGCGAAAAGAATCGCCTCTTTCATTTGGGAAAGTAAATCTTTTACTCCGCCATCAACTTTTTCAACAGAGCTTGAAACTTCTGAAAGAACTGGATTGGGAGCCGTAACAATTTTTATCATCCGAGGCTATTATAGCAAAAACTCTAATTAGGCGCGTTTATTCCACTGAATGTAAAATATCTTCTGCCTGATTTTCCTAATCTTACGGATATTTCTCCAGAAGATATTCCGGGATTGATAATTTGTCTTGTTGCTGTGTTTGATATTCCAAGAATCTTGGCAATAGACGCAGCAGTTAGACTATCTGGTTTATCTTTGATATGTTCTATTGCTATTTTATATTTTTCTACGGGTGTAGATTGTTTATGTGGAGATGTATTTGTGTACGCATTCAATAGATCTGCATATATATCATGTCCTGAGTGGGAATAAGTTGCTATCTCGTTTATTTCCTCAACAGCAGATGAATCATCTGCCCATGCTAGTAACGGCATAATTACTTGTTTGGGAAATTTTTCCCTCACTATCTTTTTATTACTCCAATACTCACTTTAAGTCAACCCTTTTTAGAAAAATTTTCTAATGAAGTCAAATTTGGAGTTAATGTCTTAGTTTGCGTGGGCGAGGTTGTAGTGTTGGGAGAGTGTCTTTAATTTGTCTTAATATTGAATTTGTGTCGACTGGTGTTCCTTCGGGAAGAAGAGTAGTATTCATATTCGGTAATCTAGCTGTGTTAGGGAGGCGGTTGATTCCATGTCTCTTCTCTTTATCTCCCATAACTTTAATACTAATAAATTCTAATTTCCTTGTCAAGAAAAGTTATTGACGATTCTTATTTTATGATGTAATATCCCTATTATGGTAGGTCCAGAGTCCAGGGGACAAGTTACAATTCAGCATGAGCTTGCAAGAAATGAACTTCCTCTTGTTCAAATAGCTGCTCAGGGCTTAGGGGAAGCAGGATTAGGTGATTTTTCCTATGCAGTTGTTGAAGACAATGGTGGACCAAGCGTAACTGTAAATTACTCTGGACAAAAAGACCGCAGTCTTGTTTGGAGGGTTATTGCTGGAAGGAAGTTAGATAATCCAGAAGAATTACCTGTTATTCAAGAGGATATAGCAAGAAGAATAGAAATAGAGGTTGAGTTAAGGGAAAAGTTCTCTAAATTTGCACGACCTTCCGGAAGTTCTATAAGGCACCCCAGATTTTGAGGGCGGCTTTGGCTTGGTCGTCATTTGGGTCAATTTTCTCAAGGATATATTTTATTTGCTTGATTGCTTTTTGTTCTAAAGCTTCATCAATTACTTTTCCTGTTTTATCTACTGCTTGCTGATGATAAAAAAGTGCCAATCCAAAATGTGCGTCTCCATAAGCTGGTCTAAGTTTTACCGTGTTTTCAAGTGTTTTAACCGCTGCGCTAAAGTCTCCGCTTTGTCCTTGTAAAATTCCAAGGTTGTAAGAAATTGTTGCGTCAGTTGGCGCAAGTGTTTGGGCTTTTTTAATTGCCTCAAGCGTAAAGGGAAGATATTTGGGGTAAACTTGAGAAAGTGTGTAAAAAAGCCTTACTCTACTTTTCCAGAAAGTAACATTGTTTGGGTGTTCTGTTGTAACTTTATCACTTGTTTGAATTGCGCTTTGAAGAAGTGCTGTAATAATCGGCTCGTCCTTGGCAGCTTCCGAAGCTTGCTTAATTTGATTAGCGCTAATAATAGATGCTGCCAGCACCCCATTGTTTATGGAGAACTCATCAAGAAAGACCGGCTCATCTTTTCTCTGTGTAATTGCACTAGTAAGATATGTATATGCAGGTTCGAATTGTTGAGCGCGGTCTAAATTATACCCCATATAATATGCCTTGTCGGCATTCCAATATTTAAAAAGTTGTAATAGAAGATAGAGAGCCAGAACTACCAAAGCTATAATTATTGCTTTTTGCGCTAGGGTTTTCTGTGCGCCCATCTTATTTGTTTGTGGAAATGCTAATACTTTTTCATTGTCAATTAAATCTAGAGTTAGAAGCGCAAACGCTGGGATAAGGAAAAAGTAAATATTAATAACAACAACGGAGAATCCAACGACGTTTGTAACAAGAATACTTACATATCCTGCAAGAAGAGCAAGGGTAAGCCATTGACCATTGACCATTGACAATTGACCATTTTTGAGTAAAGCTCGGAAGGAAATATAGAGAAAATAGAAAATCATCCCTATGTAAGACAAAAATCCAAAAAGGCCGGTGGTTGCTAGGAAATTAAGATATTCATTGTGGGCTTTGTTATATAGGAAATTCCATTCGGACGTAAGGTTATGTTCCTGTGGGCGGTATTGGTAGTAAGAGTATGCAAAAGTTTCAACTCCGGATCCAAAAATTGGATTATGTTTCCATATTTGAAAAACACCTTTCCATACGACCAAACGGATATCCCAAGAACTTGTTATATTTAGCTCAAGTGCTGGAATTGCGGCAGGAGTACTAGTTTTAGTAGCAGTCTGTTTGGATATCTTTGAAGAAATCCCCGGATATGTAATAGCGTTTAATTTATCAAATGGGAAACCGACAAAAAATACAGTTAAGAGGAAAATGAAAAGGGAAGCAAGCAAAAGTTTGTTGGTCTTTTTTTCTATAATCTCGGAGAAGACATTCTTGTTTATAATTTTAATACTTGTTGGGAATGGAATTCTGAGAAACGGGTGGCGATAGTAGATGCTGACCCATTTAATTGAGGCTGCTTCTCTTATTTTATATATTGGTGTAAGCATAATTAAAAATGCTGCAATAAAACCTAAGAATCCTGACTGAGATTTTGTGTAAAGAAGATCCAAGAAAAAGAGAGTAGCAAGTAGCAAGTAGCAAGTAGCAAGTATAAATTCCTTTTGCAATACATAATACTTAATACTTGATACATTATACTTTCCTCGTAAGTTCGCAAGCTTTGAAAAATAGGAAATAGAAAAGCTTAAAGAAATCGGCAGTAATATTGCAAGAAATGCGGCCAGCCAATTGGGTTGTCCAAGGGTTGAAAAAATTCTAAGTTTTGGTTGAAAATCTACTGTCCAGCATGAAACATCAAAAGTTCCCCGGAAAAGTAGGCAAGTTGGGTCGTATCCAAAATGGGACGGAAGTCCCCAAAGTGCAACAATTGCGCCGGACAAAAGACCTAAGACAAGAAGTTTTTTTACCATCTTTAAAGTTAAAAGATTTGAAGCAAATGCGTAGTAAAGAAGAATGTAGGAAATAATTGATAGTAGGCCGCCGTTAAATCTTGAATAATATCCCCACAAAGAAGTGTGAGGGTCAAGCGAAATTATAGTTGAGATAATTTGGGAGGCAAGAAAAAGCGCAATTGGAATATCCAGCGGAGTTCTTTGAATAAAAAATCTTTTCTGCGCAACCATTTTTACAGCCCAAGAAGCTGTAATTATTATTGTTAGGGCAAAAGTGGCCCACATTTTATTAAATTCAAAAAGCTCGCTTGTATTATTAGCAAATAGAAGCGGAACAAGAAGGAAGAGGAGGTAAAAAGAGTATTTAATAAAGCTATCTGCCCATTTAATTACTTTCATGACAATTTTCCTATCGTAGCATATTGGAAAATCCTCATCAAGGTGTTAAACTAGCTACTAGCCACTAGTTACTAGTTGCTATCTTTATGTTTGATAAATTCTTTAGTATGTTTTCGTACGATATTGGCATTGACTTGGGTACTTCAAACACGCTCGTTTATGTTAGAGGAAAAGGAATTGTAATACGGGAGCCGTCCGTTGTTGCAATGCATAAAAAAACTAAAAAAATTGTGGCAATTGGAACAGAGGCAAAAAAAATGGTGGGAAAAACTCCTGCAACAATTATTACGATAAGACCACTAAGAGGTGGAGTAATTTCTGATTTTGATGCAACAACAGCCATGATTGCTCATTATATTCAGGCAGTTCATGAAGTCTCAAATGTAATTCCGGTGCGTTTTGCAAAGCCTAAAGTTGTTGTAGGAATTCCATCATCTGTTACAGAAGTTGAAAGACGAGCGGTTTGGGAGTCAGCACTCAATTCGGGAGCGCGTGCCGCTTATTTAATTGAAGAACCAATGGCGGCAGCAATTGGAGAAGGAGTTTCTGTATTTGCTCCAACTGGCGTTATGATTGTGGATATTGGCGGTGGGACTACGGAAATTGCAATTATTTCTTTGGGCGGAATTGTAATAAGTAAAAGTCTTAAGGTTGCCGGAGATGACATGGATGCTGCAATTGTTCACTACATAAGACTACGTCATGGGCTTTTAATTGGGGAAAGAACTGCAGAAGATTTAAAGATTACAATTGGCAGTGCATATGAAAGTAAGTCAAAAACCAAAAGTTCCTCCTTCGCTAAAGCTTCGAAGGACGAGCAAAAGTTAAAAGTTTCGGAAATTCTGGACGAAAAAGTTTTAGAAGAGGACGGGTTTGTTACTATTGAAGACCTGCCTGCCGGCAGGCAGGATAAGATGGCGGTTGTTCGCGGTCGTGATATAGAAACGGGACTTCCAAAAAGTTTAAGAGTAACGGAGATTGAAATAAGAGAGGCATTGTCTCCTGTATTGTCGCAAATTATTCAGGGAATTGTGGAAGTTTTGGAAGAAGCGCCACCGGAACTTACATCTGATATTTTGGAGCACGGAATTTTACTAACAGGTGGTGGTTCAATGTTGCCGGGATTTAATCATTTAATAGTTGATAGAACAAAAATCCCAGTCATAAAATCTGAGGATCCTCTAACTTCCGTTGCGCGTGGAACAGGAAAAGTTTTGGAAGACGATGCGCTGCTCCAAAGAGTCAAAGTCATCGGCGGCCTCAGGTAAATCCTCGGAGCTTGCCAAAGGAAACTTAGAAGTCTAAAATGGCTGTATGCCAAAAAGAAGTTTTTTTCCTTCATTTTTCATTTTCATAATTTTGTCAGTTTTATTTATTTTCTTGTCAAAAACCGGAATATTAAATGGACCTGCTAGTCTAATTGCAAAAATTGCAAGTCCTATTGAAAAAATAAGTTTTGGTTTCTCTTCGTCCACCAATAAAGATAATTCCATTGTTGCAGAGAATAAACAGCTTATTAAAAAATTGGTTGATTTTCAAAAAATGGCTACGGAAAACTCGGCGCTGCGCGATCAATTTGAGACAACGAGTCCCGCAAGCCAAAACCTTCTTCCTGCAAATGTTGTTTCTGCTTCAAGTTTTATCCCCGGCATTTCATCACCTGAATATTTAGTTATAGATAAAGGTAAAAAGGATGGAATAAAAACTGGAATGGCGGTTGTTTTTAAAGATAATCTTTTAGGTAAAATTACAGAAATTTCCGACTCGCTTTCCAGAGTTATACTTGTTTCAAATCCTTCAATTTCTTTTTCTGCCAAAACAATTTCTATAAAAGGGGAACCCGGTGCCAGCGCTTTGGGAATTATTTCCGGAATGGGTGGACAGGATATGATTTTGGGTAATGTTTTGCTTTCTGATACGCTTGCCGTTGGTGATTATGTGACAACAAAAGGTGATTTGCAGGTAGACAATGCTGGTTTTCCGCCAAGTATTATTATTGGAAAAATTACATCAGTTGAAAAAAAAGCGAGTGATTTATTCCAACGCGCAAAAGTAAAAAGTCTGTTAGATTTTTCAAAATTAAGCACAGTTTTTGTAGTTTTAAGCCAATGAGAGAAAAAATCTTTCCAATTTTATTTATCATACTCGTCACTTTTCTTGAAATAACAGTAACAACTCTGCCGCTAATTATTGGAACTTTTATTTTATTAACTGTTGTTTTTAGACAGAATTGGATTTTTGTCGCAGCGTTTTTAACTGGAATAATTTTTGATATTTTAACTATCAGAACTATTGGTACGACAAGTACATTTCTTGTCTTTATGGTTTTTTTGATTTTTCTATATCAGAATAAATTTGAAATTCAAACTATTCATTTTGTTTTTGTTTCAACAACTATAGCCAGTGTTTTATTTTTAGTTTTCTTAGGTTTTTCAAGCGTGATTTTACAAGCCCTTTTGGTTGGAGTTGTAACTACAGTCCTTTTTGGTTTATTATCTTTCTATCTTAAGTCCTCGTTATGAAGAAATTAAAAATAGGAGCCGCATTTGCCGATTACATAATTACAGAAGATTATACCGGTTCAAAAAAACATTTTGATGGCGGAAGAAGTAATGACATTAGGTGGTTTTTCCTGCCACTTATTGCCGGAATTATTATTGTATTTTTGCTGGTAAAACTTTTTTCATTGCAAATTTTAAACGGTTCTTACTACAAAAAACTGGCAGATAATAACAGAACAAAAACTGTTTTAATTCATGCACCCCGTGGAATTATTTTTGACCGCAATGGTGTCCCGTTGGTTTTTAATATTCCCGGTTTTAGAACTTCAAAAAATGGAAAAATTCATCTTTTGACACAAGAAGATGCCTTACCGTTTCTTGCCCAAAAAAATAATAATTTAGAAATTGATTCCCTGCGTCAATATCCATACAAGGATTCCTTTTCTCACGCGCTAGGTTACATTGGGCAAATATCGCAGCAGCAGTTAAAAAATCCGCAATTTTCAAATTATAGCGGAGGGGATTTGATTGGGAAAACGGGAATTGAACAGCGCTATGAACAGACACTTAAAGGTACGGATGGGAAAAAACTTGTGGAGGTGGATAGCCAAGGGAGAGAAGTTAGGGGGCTTGGTGAAACAGATCCTACTTCCGGGCGGGACATAACATTAACACTAGACGCAGGACTACAAAAAGCTACTTATGAAGCCATGAAGGGAGTTAAAAAAGGAGCAGCAATAGTTTCAACTCCAAAGGGAGAAATTTTAGCAATAGTTTCAAATCCTTCTTTTGATCCAAATCTTTTTACATTAGGTAAAGATTATAAGAGCGCAACAGACAGCGTTTATCAAAATATTTCATCGATTCTTTTAGACTCTCAAAGTCAGCCGCTTTTAGACAGAGCAATTTCTGGGACTTATCCGCCCGGGTCTACATTTAAGCTTATTACTGCTGCCGCGGGTCTTGAAAACCGGATAATTGATGAAAATTATATAGTTTCGGATAACGGAACTCTAAGATTGGGAGAATTTTCATTTTCCAACTGGTATTTTACACAGTATGGAAAAACAGAAGGGGATGTGGATGTTGTTAAAGCAATTAAGCGCTCAAATGATATTTTTTTCTACACACTGGCCGGAAAAGTTGGAGTGGATAAAATTTCTGAGATGGCAGCAAAATTTGGAATAGGAAAAGCTTTCGGGCTTGATTTAAATGGAGAAGCAAATGGAATACTTCCCACAACGGCATGGAAAGAAAAAGTAATCGGAGAGCAATGGTACACGGGAGACACCTATCATTATGGAATTGGTCAGGGATATTTGCTGACAACTCCGCTTCAGGTAAACGGTTGGACACAGGTAATTGCAAATAGCGGAACACTGTATCAGCCGCATATGATCAAAGAGACTAAGCCTAATATTCTGACTCCTAATTTTTTGTCTGAAAAAACAGTTTCCCTAATTCGGCAAGGAATGATTGAATCATGCAGTGAGGGTGGGGTTGCCTGGCCTATTTTTAATTACCAAATTAAGAATTCAAAATTACGAATTGATGGGAAGAATTTTTTAGAAGTATCTGAATCGACTACTTCTGTGGCTTTTAAAGACTTCAGAAAAATTTCGATTGCATGTAAAACTGGAACCGCTCAACACGGAGGAGAAGAGACGCTTCCGCATGCATGGATAACGCTTTTTGCCCCCGCATATAATCCTGAAATCGTTGTAACAGTTCTTAATGAAAGTTCCGGAGAGGGAAGCAACATGGCTGCACCAATCGCAAAGAAGATTCTAGAGGCCTATTTTGCAAATAAAAACTAAAAGGACTATAATTTTTTGTTAATGACAACTGTTGAGTCGGGAACAAGTCGTAGTTCTGAGGTTGTTCGATTGTCTAGTTTAGTCGCCGATACCGTCGGTGATGCTTCATACTCGCATAAAGTAGAAGAAATTATTAAACTTTCCAGGAAAAAAGGGTTAATGTTTCATGGTGTTAAAAGAGCAGATGCTGTTTCTGAAATTGCTGTTCGCGGAGTTGCTCCTCTTACTCCAGAATCAGGGTTTGTTAGTTTTTGGTCATCTGGTCTTTCTCTTTTTTTTGGCGAAAGAAATCCCGGCTTTGCACAAATGCGGGATTCATCTTTTTTTGATTATGGGCATACAGACAAATCGTCAATGACAATAGTTGTAACAAGTAGACAAGCAGTAGCAGAAAAAACAGGAGTAAATATATTAATTGGAGAAGATTCCCAAATAACTGTTCCATGTCATATTCCACGTGGTGCAATATCTATTGTTACAGTTCAAGGAAATAATACTACGGCATCCAGGACTAGTGGTGCACTTCTTGAGCGGACAATGTTGGATGCTTTGCATAGGTTTGCCACAGGAGGAGAAATAGGTAGGGATTATAGAGTTGCTATTAGACAGAAGCAGTAGGGAGTAAGCACCGCTATATTGTTTTTAGAATATTTGCCAATGCTCTTACTTCTGTTCTCACGGAGTCTATTGAATCACTTCCATGAACTGCATTGTTGGGTAATCCTTGAGCGTGTCTTGCTCTTATTGAGTCCGGGTTTTCATCTCTTGCTCTTTGGGGATTGGTTGATCCCATTTTTTCTCTCCACCATTCTACCGCATCGCCTTGGGGTCTATAAATCAAAACAAAAGTTAGAGGGGCAGAAGATGTAAACCGCGAAACAGATTCCCAAACGGTTATGCTTGGGTCGGCAGAGTCAGTCATTACTTCCTGGATTCTTTTATTGGGTCTATAGAAAGCTTCCGCTTGTTGTCTTGTTAATTTTAAAGACAAAGAGAAGATAACATTTTCTTCTCCTATTTCCCCAAGGATAGATTGCGCTGCTTGATCATCATCAGGACTTAAATCTCTTCCTTCATTTGCCTTAGGTTTTATGATACCGAGGGTTATTTTGCCTTCATTTATTAATGATTCTAACTCCGGATGAATAAGAACATCTGAAATTCTTGAAATTTTTTCTTTTTCCAGTTCAGCTATTGTTTTTTCTCCATCAAAAAATTCTCCTGCTTTAGCTCTTGAGCTAAACATTTCAGGAATTTGTAAGTCTGATAAATGGTCAACAATTCTTGTTTCTGCTGTTGTCATAATAATTTTATACTTTTGCTTTATTTTTCTTTTCCTTTGAGCGCATATTTAGAAACAAAAGAAATGAATCTAGCTTTGAAATATCCTTTAACAATCTCTGTTTTTTCTTCATGCGTCCATATTATAGGATACTGTTATGAAATAATCAACTCAAAGAGGATTTATTGAGTGAATTTGAAGGTGGAGAGAATTTGGTTAAAGAGGGCTAATCCAATATTATTTTTTGAAGTTCCAGAGCCATAAATAATCATATACGCGTTCCCTAGGTGCTCTATGGGACCGACTTGAACTAATGTCTCGTCGATAGAAACTGTTTTATTGACGGTTTGGTTAGCCAACTGTATTGTTGTTATCGGCTGGGACTGAAGATTGAACTCTAGCTTTGAATTAACACCTTCCTTATACGAAAATATTTGTACTCCATATGATGGTTGACCGAGAAGTGACCATTCATCTACATTTACCGATCCACCAATTCCTTGATAAGTCCTGCTGTCTTGTTGGAGAGCAGGAGTTATATCTATTGGATATTTAATTGAATAACCAAAATTCGGACTGATGTAGGTTTTCCAGTTGGCGGTTGGGTCAATTGTTGGTGTTGGGGTTGCTGTCTCTTGAACTGTTGAGATTTGCTGGTTTGAGATAGTAGCTTTATTTCTACCCGAAACTAGAAAATATCCTATAAAGGCTATTGCTGTGCAAAACGAAACAATACCCATTCCAATTCCAATTGTTTTCCAAAAACTTCTATTAGAATTTTCAGGAGCAATCGGCGGAACTTGAGCCGGTTGTTGTTCGGTCTCAATATTTTGCGGTGGGATTTGGTCTTCCATAACTTAAGTATACTATAATTATGATTATGCAAGAGAGGAATTATTATTTGGGGTTTGCGATGGCTAATGGAATAGGGCCGAAGACGTTTGCATCGCTTCTGGAAAATTTTAACTCTGCGGGAAAAGCATGGAACGCCACTCAGTCAGACCTCGAACCAATACTAAAGCCCGCACTTACTTCTAAATTTATAAATTTCCGCAAGGAGTTTGATTTTGAAAAATATAAAACCCAGCTGGAAAAACAGAAAATTTCTTTTGTCGCCTTGTCGGATAAAGGATACCTACAACTTCTAAGACAAATTCCAAACCCACCAATTGTGTTGTATGTTAAAGGCAATGCTGATTTGTTAAGTTCGAAACTCAACAAAATTGCAATTGTAGGGACAAGACATATCACAAGTTACGGGCGGCAAATAACAGAAATGTTCGCAAGGGATTTGGCTGGGTCTGGACTTATAATAGTATCCGGTATGGCGCTTGGTGTAGACGGCGTAGCACACCAATCAACTATCAATGTAGGCGGAAAAACTATTGCAGTTTTGGGCAATGGCGTGGATTTGCCATATCCATATGAAAATCAAAAACTTTATGAAGAAATTTTGGATAGTGGTGGAGCCATTATCTCTGAATTTCCTCCTGGAATGCCGCCAAATGTCGGATCTTTTCCGGCAAGAAACAGAATAGTTGCAGGAATGTCTCTGGGCGTTCTGGTCACAGAAGGAGCAAGTGATAGTGGTTCACTTATTACAGCAAAGCTTGCTTTGGGCTTTGGTCGTCCGGTTTTTGCAGTTCCTGGACCAATTACATCACAATTATCAAAAGCGCCGTTGGATCTAATCCGCAAAGGTGCAAAACTTGTAACATCTGCTGCAGATATTTTGGAGGAGCTAAATGTTAAAAGTTCACCCTCAAAAAACAAATCTTCGGCAAAAGGCGAGACAAAGGAAGAAAATTTAATTCTTAAAATTTTAGAAAATGAGAGTTTGGGGTTTGATGAAATCTCGCGTCTTGCCAAAATTGATTCTTCGAAACTCGCAGGCATTTTATCCATGATGGAAATAAAAGGAATAATTAAGGATTCGGGCGGAAGATTTTCCATCTCCTCTTGACACGACCAGTATAATAAAACACAATGGGTAAATTATGAAATTACTAATAGTAGAATCACCAACAAAAGCCAGAACTATTGGCAGATTTTTAGGAAAGGATTATTCAATAGTTGCCTCCATGGGGCATATTATGGATTTGCCAAAAAGTAAGCTTGGGGTGGATACGGAGCATGATTTCAAGCCTGCATTTGAAGTGGTTGGGGATAAGAAACAGATTTTGGCAGAACTTAAAAGAGAAGCCAAAAAAGCAGATGGAATATTTTTTGCAACTGATCCTGACCGCGAAGGAGAAGCAATTGCAGCTCATGTTAAAGAGGCTTTGGGAGTAAAGGGAAAAGTTGAAAGAATTGTTTTCCATGAAATTACAAAAGAAGCAATTGAAGAAGCTTTTAAAAATCCCCGTGATATAGATGAGAATTTGGTTGATGCGCAAACCGCAAGGCGGGTGCTTGACAGGTTGGTCGGTTACAAGCTTTCTCCTCTTCTTTGGCAAAAAGTTAGACGCGGTTTGTCTGCGGGCCGTGTTCAATCAGTTGCCTTGCGTTTGATAGTTGAAAGAGAAAGGGAAATTGAGAAATTTAAAAAAACTCTTTATTTTACAATTGAGGCAAATCTTAAAAAAGATAAAGATGAAGTTACTTTTGAACTTGCAGAAATAAATAATGTAAAAATTGAAAAACAGGAAAAGTTTGCACTTTATGACGGTGACTACACTATTACAAAAACTGTTATCGATAATGAAATTAAAGCTCAGGAAATTTTAGATGACATAAAAGGAAAAACATTTAAAGTATCAGACGTTGTGCAAAAAGAAATGCGTCGTTCTCCTTTAGCTCCATATACAACATCAACCCTTCAGCAGGATGCATCAAGAAGATTAGGTCTTGCTGGAAGACGCACAATGAGTCTTGCGCAAAAACTTTACGAAGAAGGACTTATTACTTATCACAGAACAGATTCTGTTGTTATGGCAAAGTCTGCGCAATTTTCAATAATTGATTTTGTAAAAAAACAGTTCGGTGAAAAATATGTGCCGGATAAGCCGCGCTTTTATGCTACAAAACAAAAGCTGGCACAAGAAGCACATGAGGCAATTAGACCTACAAAGGTTGGGGTTTCCGCGGCGCAAGTAGCAGTGGATTTAGGTGGACAGTATTCAAAACTTTATGATTTGATTTGGAAAAGGGCAGTAGCATCACAAATGGCAGATGCGATTACTGAGTCTACGGTTGTGCTCGTTAAGACTTCGGGTTCTCAAAAATCTTATCTATTTAAGGCAAATGGCTCGGTTCTTGTTTTTGAAGGTTTTCTAAAAGTAAATCCGCAAGCATTGCAGGATAATAAGTTACCTCAGTTTGCCACGGGAGAAGAGTTGGATCTGGCGAGTGCGGATAAAGAGTTTCATGAAACTCCACCCCCACCGCGTTATAATGACGCCTCGCTTATAAAAGTGTTGGAAGAAAAGGGAATTGGTAGGCCGTCAACCTATGCAACAATTGTTGGCACAATTGAAGCTCGCCAGTACATAGAAAGAAAAGAAGGTAGGTTTACTCCCACATATGTTGGAATTGCGGTAAATGACTTTTTGGTTTCAAATTTTTCAAGTATTGATGACATTCCATTTACCGCCGGAATGGAAGATGATTTGGATGCAGTGGCAACAGGGGAGAAAAAATGGACACCTATGATTGCAGATTTTTATAGACCTTTTGAGAAAAAACTTGAGGAGGTTAAGGGAGCGGAGCGGGTTAAAATTGCTACCGAAAAAACAGATCAGAAGTGTCCAAAAGACGGGGGATTTTTGGTAATTAGGGTTGGGAAGTTTGGTAAATTTTTATCCTGCGAAAACTTTCCAAAGTGTAATTTTAGCAAGCCATTTGTTGAAGAAACGCAATTTAAGTGTCCAAAAGATGGAGCAATAATTGTGGTCAAAAAGACTAGAAAAGGCCGTACCTTCTATGGTTGCAGTAGTTACCCCGCCTGCACATTTGCGGCTTGGAAGTTGACAGATTTAAAGAAAGAGCAACTCACTCAAAAAATTTGACTTGAAGCCTGAGCAGCGCTCTAGCGGGCAGGCCAAAATGTGATTTTCCGTATGGAAGATTGAAGATATTAAGAAATTCACTTCAAAATATCCCGCATCGTAATTACTATAATTGCACTTGATAATCCATTTATCTGTATAATCTAGGACATGAAAGAATCTATGTGCAATGTCCCGGCTGTCATTCTTGCTGGAGGAATGGGAAAAAGATTGGGTTCTTTAACTGCAGAAACTCCAAAGCCTCTTATTAGAGTTGCTAATTCTCCAATTATCGTACGTCAGTTGGCAGAGTTAAGATTAGCTGGTGTGAATACTATCTTGGTATCAACTGGTTATAGGGCAGAACTTTTAATGGAAGAGCTTTTGGATGGATCAAATTTTGGCGTTGATATTTATTATTCTCATGAGGATACTCCGCTTGGTCGTGGGGGAGGAATTAAAAAAGCACTCTCTGGGATTGGTGGAAATTGGGAGTATGCAATAGTTAGAAATGGAGACAATTTAACATTTAATCTTGATTTTGAAAATCTTCTGGAATTCCACAAGAAAAACAATGCATTAGTTACCGCTGTTGTTGCAAGAAGAAGCGCAGCGGAAAGTTTAGGTTATGGATTGATAGAAACGGATGAGAATCTTAGAATCAAAAGTTTTAAAGAAAAACCCAAAAGCATAGAAGGAGATTCTAGCGTTTTAATAAATGCTGGTATTTATATTATCTCAAGAAAAGTAGTTGGTTTATTTCCAGATATTGGAGATCATGAGGTTGGACTTTTTCCAAGTCTTGCATCAGATGGGAATCTTTATGGTTATCCAATTGAGGAATGGTTAACTGTTGATACTCCTGAAGATTTAGAGCGAGCAGAAGATATCATTAAGCGTAAATAGTTTACTTCGTAAGCTTTATAGTTGAAAGAATTTAATCAAAAGTCTTGTCGGAAAGAGCAGGAAAGGCCGAACCTTCTATGGTTGCAGTAATTACCCAAAATGTGATTTTGCCGCTTGGAATTTAAAAGACCTAAAAAAAGAGGATCTCAAAAAACCTACTTCAGGGGTTAGTAAAGTTAATAGTAGATAACACCGCTTTAACAGTTTGCGAGTTTTTATTGGCCGGTTTATATGCTTTAGCTAGGACAACTTCTGTAATACTATCATCCTTTGCTCCATTGCTGAAAGGAGCCCATATTTCATCTCCGTTATCCTCTACTATATTGCAGATATCATAGTTTTTTTCTTGTATCTTGAACGTTTTGTGATACTTTGGGTCACAGCCTCCACCAAATCCCATCGGACCCCATTCTATAGTAATTTCTCCCTCTTTGCCGCTCAGAACTGCTGTGTTAATCTCTTTTGGATTATCAACGACTCGATTGTTTAAGGTATGACTTTCTTTGACGGTCCAAGTGGGTGGGTATTGTATGGTGACGGATTTTATGGGATTTGTATACGTTTTCCAGTTTGTGGTAGAGATGGGAGGTTGAGAAAAAGTCAAAAATAAGAGCAAAAGACCCACTAGAGCAATGGCAGAAAGGAAAATAAATTTAAAGAACCAATCATTTCTTGGATGAATTTTTCTTTTGGACTTTGTCTTCATACATTTACTATTTCAAAAATGACAACTGTTGTCAATGAGCCTAAAATATCTTAGCTAGAACTACTAGTAGGGCGATGATTGCTATTTGGTTAATAATTCCCCAAGGTTTATCAAGTCTATGCTCAATTTTCTTTTGAAATTTATAAGACCACACAAAAGGCGCGAACTTTATTTTAAAGAAATAATATGGGGCTGCTATCCAGTCAAGAAGCTGAGAAGCTATAATAATAGTGAAAGCATAGAATATATTAACTTGCGGAAAAAGTAATTGGATTAATATATAACTTAATGCAAATCCTAAAACCACATCAAAAAAGGCTTCTCTTGTAACCTGCTTTATCCCTTTATCTTTCCTATTGGTTGCCGGATCCCAATGAGGAAAGGAATCAGCTAAAGCATGAGAAGCAATTGCCAGTGGGATTGCAAGCGCTGGGTTTCCAATTTTTGCGGCAATGACGGTCCCTATCACCGCGTGTCCGGTTGCAGTCATACTTCGAATACCTCAGTATGATCCTTAATGTTTTTGTGAAGGGTCATAAACTATATAATAGCACAGCTCTTGACAAATGAATTTGGATGTGGGCACAATAATATTGTGAGTAGAGGAAAAATTTCAATAAGTATATCTTCGGCGTTATTTTTAGTCTTGTTTCTGGTTCTTCCAGCTTCTGTTTCTGCCCATCATAAAGAAGCTGTTTTAGGAGAAGCAACTGCCTCCTCCGAACTCGTTTTTCCTCCTGTTACATCCGGATCCGGATTTATTCTGCCGGACAGTCCGCTTTTCTTTCTTGACCAGTTTTCCCAGACGGTAAAACTTTTGTTTGCTTTTTCTTCCGAGCAAAGAGCAAAAGTTAGAGCGCAAATAGCAGGAGAAAGACTTGCGGAGCTTAGGATAATGCTTGAAAGACAAAATTCCCAAGGAATCAATGTTGCACTTTCACAATTAACAAAAGAAGTAGGATTTGCAGCAAAAGACCTTTCCGATGCAGCTGCCAAGGGAACGGATGTTAAGCTTTTGGCAAAACAAATAAACGAAGATATTAAATTCCAAAGAAAACTTCTTAATCTTGTGGCAGAGCAAGCAAGCGGATCTCTCAAGCGTCAGTTAAAAGCCGCAAGACAAGCTCTAAAGGAAGCAAAGGTTGAAGTTGAGGATGAGCTACCCAAAGATGAGTTGGAAAATGAAATAGAAGAGGGTCTTTTAGATGAGGTTGATAATGAGGTTGATGAAGCATCCGATTCTGTCACAAAAGTAGAAAAAGATTTAATTAAGATTCAGGCAGAAGCAGAAAAATCATCTAAAAAAGCTTTGGAAAGAAGAGAAGAGGCTTTAGAAAAAGCAATTGAGAAAAGAAAAGAAGGATTAGGGAAAGTCGAAGTGACTCTTCTTACTGCAGAGAAAAGAAAGCAGGAGAGTCTTTTGAAAGCTCAAAAAAGAACTTCGGAGCAAGCTAAGGAAGCTGTAGGAAAAGCAAGGGAAGCAACAGTAAAATTTAAGGAAGCTAGTCAGATAGTAGCAGGGATTAAAAATACTTCGGTAGGAGGAGAATCGAATACTTCCGGTAACTCAACCTCGGGCTCAGGCAAAAGTGACAATGATTGATTTAAATTCTCATTTTCCCCTATAATACCTCGATGATTAAGTTAAAAGCTAAAGAGCTTAGGAATGCAAAACCGAAAGAACAGGATCTGAAAAATATAAAAAAGAATCCAATTTATATAGTTTTGGATAATGTTTTAGATACTTATAATGTGGGTGCAATATTCCGCTTGGCCGATGCAGTTGCAGCGGAAAAAGTAATTTTGTGCAGACAGACAGAAACTCCGCCAAATACAAGAATAAAAAAAGCCTCTATTAACACAACGGAATGGGTGGCTTGGGAATATTCAGAAACTACGATTGAAGCTCTCGAAAGTTTGAGAAAAACAGTTTCAGATATTCAAATAGTGGCAGTCGAACAAGATAAAAAGAGTATCCCGTATGACAAATGCGAATACAAATTTCCAATAGCTTTAGTTGTAGGGCATGAAACAACAGGTGTATCGAAAGAAGTTTTAGATATTTGCGACGCAATTGTTGAAATTCCAATGTTTGGTGTTAACATAAGTCTTAATGTGATGGTAAGCTTAGGAATTGTTCTGTACGAAGTTGTAAAGAGAATTGATTGACATATTGTATTGTTTTGACTAAATTGAATGCATGGATGAAGTCGTACAAGTGCCTGTGGAAATCCCACAAGCTCCAGTAGATTTACAAACCAAAAGACCATTTATCATAAAAAGATTTTTGGATGTTGGAAGTTGGGCTGCACTTTTTATACTAACTCCATTTTTCTTTATAGCTTTTCTCTCACAAAACAGCTTTCCTGGAGATTTTCTTTATCCCGTAAAGCGGGGAATAGAGAACTCACTTCTAGCAGCAGCTTCTGTAAGCCCAACAACTAAAGCCTTCTTCCAGACAGATATTGCAGATAGAAGATTTACGGAAGCTGAAACGCTTTTACTATCCCAGGCAAATACTGAGCCTTTGAATGATCTTGTTGCACAGGTTGAAAGTACTCAAGTAGCTATTGAAAATGTTTCTGATCCGGTAAAACAGGAAGAATTAACCACAAAAGTAATTGCTCAAATAGATGCTTACCAAGCAAAATTAACAAATACAGCAGCACAAATTCAAAGTAGTACTGCGCCATTTGCTCAAGCTCCGACTCAGATCCAGACTAACAATACTGTCCAAATCTCACCTTCTCCCACTCAAGTTGTGACAATAGTCCAAATCATAACTTCAACTCCTATACCAACTCAGCTGCAATTGCCTCCCGCTATTGTGACTCCGCCAGCAGCAACCCCCCTGATAGAAGTACAAAAAAAGCAAGTTGAAGAAGCGGTTAATGTTACAAAAATAAGGCTTGAAAAAATAAAAAAGGATCTTGAAGAAAAGTCAAAACAAAGAGAAGACGCCGTCCAGAGGACTCTGCCCGACGGGAAAAATAAAGATAATAATTTCTCTAGGTAAAATAAAACTCCACATTGACCCATTCGACTCCGCTAAGGGTCAACCCTGAATGTAATTGAAGGGTTGACAAAAATTCTCTAGGTTTATATAATGATTGTTGGTATGTAAAGACTTTTGTCTGAAGCGAATGGGAGACGCCCGCTTTAGGCGGGTTTTTTTGGTCTTTACGACACTTTGAATTTCATAAACTCAGCATAAAATGAGTGAAGTCAAATAGCACATTAAAATCAAAATACAGGATTAGTTCTAATTAGCAAATTAGGACTGTTTTTTTAAGCAAGCGTTAGTAGCGCTTGATAATCAAAATCGAGCCCATGGGTTCACGGGTTCGACAATCAGAAAGTGGTAGGAAATCTGTTTCCATTTATTTGGAAACAGAAATTTTTTTGAGAATTTGATCCTGGTTCAGGATGAACGCTGGCGGCGTGCCTTAAGCATGCAAGTCGAATGGAAAAGTCGCAAGACAATTTAATGGCGGACGGGTGAGTAACGCGTAGGTATCTACCCCCAAGTGGAGAATAGCTCATCGAAAGATGGGGTAATACTCCATAGTCTCGTAAGAGTAAAGCACTTAACTGTGCGCTCGGGGAGGAGCCTGCGTCCTATCAGCTAGTTGGTGGGGTAATGGCCTACCAAGGCTCTGACGGGTAGCCGGACTGAGAGGTCGATCGGCCACAACTGCACTGAGACACGGGCAGTACACCTACGGGTGGCAGCAACTGGGAATATTGCGCAATGGACGAAAGTCTGACGCAGCGACGCCGCGTGGAGGAATAAGGCCTTAGGGTCGTAAACTCCTTTTGCCAAGCCCTCAAAGCTTGGCGAATAAGCCCCTACTAACTACGTGCCAGAAGTCTCGGTAATACGTAGGGGGCAAGCGTTATCCGGATTTATTGGGCGTAAAGAGTGCGTAGGCGCTCCGATGAGTCGTACTTTAAATACTAAGGCTCAACCTTAGAAGAAGGTACGATACTATTGGAGTTGAGGATTGGCAGGGATGCTGGAACAGTTAGTGTAGCAGTGAAATGCGTTGATATTAACTGGAACACCAAAGGCGAAGGCAAGCATCTGGGCTCTTCCTGACGTTGAGGCACGAAAGCTAGGGTAGCGAAACAGATTAGATACCTGTGTAGTCCTAGCCGTAAACGATGTCCGCTAGCTCTGTGTGTATGCGCACGGGGCGTAAGCTAACGCGTTAAGCGGACCGCCTGGGGAGTACGGCCGCAAGGCTAAAACTCAAAGGAATTGACGGGGACCCGCACAACCAGTGGAGCGTGTGGTTCAATTCGAGACAAAACGAAGGACCTCACCAGGGTTTGACATAACACCGTTTATTTCCTCAGAAATGAGGAGAAATCCGCAAGGATGGTGCTACAGGTGCTGCATGGCTGTCGTCAGCTCGTGCCGTGAGGTGTTCCCTTAAGTGGGGAAACGAGCGCAACCCCCATCTAATGTTAAAATTTCATTAGAGACAGCCCTGATTTTATCAGGGAGGAAGGAGGGGAAGACGTCAAGTCAGCACGGCCCTTATACCCTGGGCCACACACACACTACAATGGCGAACAACAATGGGCTGCAAGCTAGTAATAGCAAGCTAATCCCTTAAATTTCGCCTCAGTTCAGATTGAGGGCTGAAACTCGCCCTCATGAAGCCGGAATTGGTAGTAATCGCAGATCAGCATGCCGCGGTGAATACGTTCTCGGGTCTTGTACACACCGCCCGTCAAGGCAGCAAAGTCGGGAGTGGCCGAAGTTCGATGTAAGTCGGACGAGGCTAAATTCGGCGATGAGGCTTAAGTCGTAACAAGGTATCCCTAGCCGAAGCTGGGGATGGATCACCTCCTTTCTTAAAAAAAGGAGAGGATACGGCAACTTGTATAAATAGTCGTAAGATTATTTACCTACAAGGATAGTATAAACACCCAAGTGTTGATAACTACTTGGTGTCGGCTCAACCGACATGAATTGTTATTTGTTCCTACCACTTTCTGGTTGCTTAACTTATGAAAAAAAGAGTAACAGCTATAGTGCCTGCGTATAACGAAGAAAAATATATCAAAGAAGTTCTGCTTCCTCTTGTTAATTCTCCCTATATAGACGAAGTCATCTGCGTAGATGATGGATCTACTGACTCAACTCTTGAAGTCTTAAAGAATTTCCGCGGAATTGAAGTTTTAAATTATACAAAAAACCATGGAAAAGCTTTTGCGATCGCAAGAGGCCTGGAAAAGGCAACGGGAGATATTGTTCTTTTCTTTGATGCCGATATTCACGGATTAACTGACGTGCATATAAAAAAGTTAATTTCACCTCTTTCCGGTGGGAAATATGATCTTTCAATAGGTTACCGTTCCAGCAAAATGGAGTCTTCTGTTGGAGTGCCTTTTAGTGGAGAGAGGGCATATTTTAGAAAAGATTTATTGCCTCACATCAAAAAGTTTGAGAATAAGGGTTATGGACTGGAGCTTTATCTTAATTTCCATTTTAAAAATAAGAGAAAAAAGATATTTAAGATGAATGGCGTATTAAGTTATGCCAAAAGCAATAAAGTTTCCAAAGTTAAGGCAATTAAGCTTCATAGCGACGAAACTTTTGAAATAATCCAGGAGATTGTTAAAAGAAAAAACATGGTCTCTTATTTTCTTAACGCGTATTTGGTTTACGTTTATGTTAATGATCAAAGCATTAGTAAATATTTATCCTACAGATCTTTCATAGAATACATTCAAAAATAATCTCCTTAATGGATTTTTTGTGCCCATTTATGCTAAGCTCATATAGTAATTGGATAGATATTTGGCGCGGTGGCGAAGAGGTAACGCAGGAGTTTGCAAAACTTCCATGCAGGGGTTCGATTCCCCTCCGCGCCTCTAGTTTTTATGAGTACCTTAGAATCGTTTAATCAAACCCATAGATTACTTCAAGTAGAGGGGATTGCTGTTACAGGATTTGCGGCTTTTTATGGAGAAGCGGTTACTCAACAAGGACCTCTAGCTGGAATTATAGTAGCAGCAGTTGTGGGTACGGTAAACGCAACGCTAGAGATTTATAAATATAGAAAGTTCGAGAGAAATATCAAGCGATGAAAAATCCGGAATATGAAAGAGAGTCTGCCGAAACTGATGATGGTTACTCGGAAAAACAGCT
>CALRGR010000006.1 GCA_943357985.1 Candidatus Levybacteria bacterium GW2011_GWA1_37_16
GATCTGACTGTATCCAGCAGCCCGGCTCGGGAACAAGCTGCACAAATCAGCAATGCGTTGACCGCGGCCCTGTCACAATTTCGGGAAACATATTCACGGATTACAATGCAAATAGAATAAAGGACCCAGCCGAACCTACTTCTTCCTGCACGTATAATATAAGCGCTACTTATTTTAGTGCTCCTGGCGTTACCCCGGCTCCGACCCCGGCCCCAACGGTTGGTCCGGGTTGTTATGGCGGATACCTTAGTGCCTGTCTTTATAATTGCGGCTTAGCAGGATATAACTGCCCAAATGGTGGAAATAATTATTGTCCTTCCGCCTGTGCGCCTCTACCAACACCAATACCAACACCAATACCAACGCCTGCTCCCGTTGCCGTAAATCAAAGCGGAAGCAGTTATTCTATAGCTAGTTCTCTGTACGGAACTTATACAGTTACTGCTTCTACTACATGCGGCACATTTACAGAACCGGCAGGCGGTTCTTTCTCTGTTATTGCCGGCAATCAGCAAGTGTGCAGTACCGGCGGTTCTGCAAACGCATCATGCTATCTTGGCGGAATTAAAAACCTGCATTTTGGAGTAAAAGGCAATAATCCATGGATTCAGTCAATTGGGGCCGACATAAGGCAAGACAGCGGGTTTTCCCAGCAGATTCCGGCAAATGCGTCCTGCGGTTCCTATGCATCTTTGCCAGGCGCCGGCGGTTCTCCTGGGATTATTTATTCGGGAGGGAGTACTTCAAGCTTTGGAAGTGGACAAGCATCATCTACAAATTGGGTTGCAGGAGGAGCCACTTATCCGTCAAACTATACTCCAGCCCGTCCAAATCTTATCCGTACGTCCTACAATTATCTTTTCTCAGTCGCAAAGCTTGCAGCTATTACACCTATTGATATTGGTATCTACTGTGCGGGCGGACTAAATGATTGTACGCTTCCTTCAAATCTTCCAAATGGTCTTTATATTTCAAATGGAAGCCTCACATTATCAAGCACAACGTATACTTTTCCGGCAAACAAAAACTTTGTCATACTGGTAAACGGAAACTTGAATCTAAAAGGTAAAATATTAGTGCCAAGCGGTTCAACTGCCACATTTTCATCTTCGGCAGACATAACAGTTGACAGAGGGGTTGGGCAAGCTAGTGTTTCTTCTACCAACTCTGATGTTGAAGGATTTTACTCAGCAGACAAAAACTTTATAGCAGACGGGAATAATAACTGCGGAATAGGAACAGATCTTAGACTAAATATTGCAGGAGCAATTGTTGTAAACGCGGCACTGTCCGGCGGAACTTTCCAGAATAACAGAAACCTTTGCGGAGGCAATGACAATTGTCCTGCGTTTTCAGTAAAAGAAAGACCGGATTTCGTACTTAATGCTCCTGAGTTTATAAAGCACCCAAGCTACATCTGGCAGGAATTAGCGCCGTAAAAAAGGCAGGACCCGTCCAAATGGTTGACACACAAGTCCACTCTTGTTACGCTAAAAGTATGATCGGAAAAAGTCAAAATGGTCAAGTTCTCTTAATCATAGTTCTTATTATGGTTGTAGGTCTTACTGTGGGTCTTTCTCTTGCATCAAGGAGTATTGTAAGTCTTAGAACCTCGGAGGAAGAAATAACTTCTCAGCAAGCTCTTTCAGCAGCCGAAGCAGGCATTGAGCAAGCTTCAAAAACAAATACGGCTATTGCAAATGGATCTTTTTTAAACAGTGCAACTTACAATACCTCAATTACTACGGTTTCCGGAAATAGTTTTCTGTTAAATGGAGGTAATTCAGTTTTAAAAGATGATGCTGCGGATGTTTGGTTATCTGATTATTCAACAGATTCTGCAAAAATTTATAAGAACCCATGGAGCGGAAATTTGACTATTCTCTGGGGTAAAGGTAGTGCAGGTTGTACTCAAGCAGCTTTGGAAATTATTGTAATATCGGGAATTAAGGCCGCTCCCATAACACGCAAATATGCATTTGATCCATGCATAACCCGAAGCAGTACGAATAATTTTACCGCTCCTTCTGCCGGAGGATCATTCGGAGGTAAAAATTTTCCGTTTGGAGCAATAATCCCCATATCTAGTGGGCTAATTGTCCGCGTTGTTCCTCTTTACTCAGAAGCTTTGGTTGGAGTTTCTGCAGACTCAGTTCTGCCGTCTCAGGGCTTTATTGTTACATCTGTTGGAACTTCCGGAACAGCCAGCAGGAAAGTAACCGTATTTCAAGGTTATCCAACTCTTCCCTCCGAGTATTTCCCATATGGTATTTTTTCTCCATAACTAATGAGTAAAAAATCTTTCGGACTTGATATTGGGACAAAGACCATTAAGATGGTTTCCTTGTCGCCTAGTAAAGACGGGTTTATTCTTGACGCTTCAATAATTACCCCAATGCCTGAAAAGGGGATGTTGTCTGAGTCTCCTCTTGATGAAGAAGAAATGGCTACTGCTATAAAAAAAGCCTTAAATGACAGTGGAATCGAGAGTAAATTTGTAAACATTGCATTACCGGAAACTCAAATATATACAAAGGTCATTGAAATGCCTGCGCTTTCAGATAAAGAGCTGTCGTCTGCTATATATTGGGAGGCAGAGCAGTATATCCCTATTCCTCTTTCTAGCATAACTTTTGTCTGGAGTATTTTAAAAAGGCCTCAAAAGTTCACGGCCGGAGACAAGATGGAAGTTTTAATGGTGGGAGCCCCAACTACGCTAGTTAATAAGTATAAGAAGATTATAAGCATGGCGGGTTTAACTGTAGTTTCTATGGAAACACAAATACTTTCTGCAATTAGAGCTTTGGTTGGTTCTCAATTTCCCCCGTCTCTTCTGGTTGACATAGGTGAAGTAAGTACATGTCTGGCTATAGTTAAAGATGGCATAATGATTTTTACTTATTCAACTCCTACTGGCGGAGGTGCAATTAGCAGAGCAATTGCTTCAAGCTTTGGATTTTCAGCAGCCGAAGCTGAACAGTACAAAAAAACCTATGGATTTGCTGACCGTGTTTTTGGAGGGAAAATAGGTCTTGCAGCGCATCCTATTCTTATGACAATTCTAACAGAAGTAAAAAAGGCGCTCTCTTTTTATGACCAAAAATACAAAGACGAGCCAATTAAGCAAATTCTTTTATCCGGAGGAACTGCAAAGCTTCCGGGCATTGATGCTTTTTTTGCAAATAATTCGGGCATTGAAACTGTTATTGCCACTCCATGGAAGCGCTTGGCAAGTCAGCAAATTCCAAAACAGATTTTAGACAACGGTGCAGAGTACACAATTGCTGCAGGTCTTGCCATGAGGGATTATGAATAACGACATAAATCTTATTTCTGGAGATTTGGGTGTCTCACAACGGGCAACATGGAAACTTGATAGAGTCAAGCTTATTGCTAAGGTTACTGTACTTGGAGTAGGTCTTCTTTCAATACTACTCTTTCTTCTTAGTCGTGTATTTTCTCCTCAATCAATTATAAAACAGCAGAACGAAGTAATTGCGGGTATTGCCATTCTTGCCGATAAACAAGCAAAATTAATAGTTTTAAATCAGCGGGTAAATGATATTTCAACGATATTTAAAAAAAGAAAAAACTATGATCTTGTTTTAAGCGCCATTATTGCGGACTTCCCTGCCAATATTTCCATAACATCTCTTTCTGTAGACAAGTCAAAGATATCTGCAATAGTAAGCTCATCCTCTCTTATTTCTTTGAATGATTTTATAGATTCACTTAAGGGGATGGTTGAAAAGAAGCAATTTCTAAAAAATGTAACTATAAATAACCTTAATTTGAACGGTAAAACTTCAGGGTATATATTAACTTTAGATATGGATTTACTATGAATAAAGATATAACTTTAGATTCCCAAACTTTAAAATCCTTATACGGAAATAATAAACAGTATGTTATGCCGTTTGTTATGTTTTTTGTGTCTCTCATTCTTATTTTTGTTACAATTCTGCCGCAGTTTAATGATTTACTGTCTACTTTATCACAGCGGGAGGATGAAACTGCAAAGCTGCAAATTCTAAAAAATAATCTTATTTTTTTGACAAACACAGATGAAACCACTCTCAATTTTGAACTTGAGACTTCTTTGAAAGCCCTGCCGCAGACTAAGGATTTTGAAAGTGTTTTAAAATCCATATCCTTGGCGGCAAGTAAAGCAGGTGTGGGCTTGGGAAATTTTGAATTTAAAGTTGGAAATATTTTAAAAACTGAGTCAGGTAATGATCAACTTCCATCTCTTGCGGTTAAGATTATCATAAATGATGGAGTGGGCGGCGCTGCCCGTTTTATGACTAATCTTGCAACGTTGCTTCCAATATCCGAGGTGAAATCCGTGGATATAAATGGAAATTATACAAACCTCAATCTTGTATTCTATTATAAAAATTTACCCTCTATAAAGGTAGCGCCTGATGTTAAACTTGTTCCTTTGTCATCTAAACAAACGCAGCTTCTAAAAGAAATTTCGTCTTGGGACAGTGGATCTACTCCTTTTTTAGCCGTGCCAGAGCTTGAGTCTCCCACTGCTTCGCCTGCCTCAAATTCTAGTGTGCCTTTTTAAGAAGATCCGGTCTTAATTTGATTGTAACTTTTTTTGACTCCTCTTTTTTCCATTGTTTGATTTTTTCATGGTTGCCCGAAATAAGTGTTTTAGGAACGGAAAGGTTATTGTAAATTCCGGGTCTGGTATATTGAGGGTATTCAAGCGTTCCTTCAGAAAATGATTCGTCATCTGTTACGCCTTCTGGTAATACTCCTGTTATAAGTCTTACAACGGCATCTGTTACAAGCATGGCAGGGATTTCTCCTCCTGTTGTTATGAAATCTCCTACGGAAATTTCTTCATCAATAAAATTTTGCGTTCTGGCGTCGATTCCTTCGTAATGTCCGCAAACAAGTATTAAATGTGAAAGTTTTGAAAATTCTTCCGCTTTTTTTTGTTCAAAAGATTTTCCCTGTGGACCAAGAAAGACAACTCTTTGCTCTTTCCTGCTAAGGTTTTTGTCTAAGGAATGATTAATTGCTTCTGCCAGCACATCAACCCTAATAACCATTCCTTTTCCGCCTCCATAGGCTTTGTCGTCAACAGTTTTATGTTTTCCCAGGCCAAAGTCTCTAATGTCTATAGAATTAATTTCTACCAGTTTTTTGTCCCTTGCTCTTTTTACTATCGAATAGTCAAAGGGGCCTGTAAACATTTGGGGAAATAAAGTGAGAATGGATATTTTCACTTGGTCTTAAGCGGTTTCTTCTAAGCTTATGTTTATTCTTTTATCAACTCTTATTGCCGGAATTCTCATTACGTTCCTAATTGCTCTAATTACTTTTCCTTCTTTTCCTATGATTTTTCCCATGTTGTCTTTTACAACATGAACAGTGAAGTTTGTAACCCCGTCTTCTTCTGATTCATCTATCTTTATTTCTTCTGTACTAAGAATTGAGGAGATAATATATTCAAGTGTTTGTTTCATTATTTAGCTAATCTTGCGACCGTGTCTGAAGGTTTAGCGCCTACTGAAATCCAGTATTTAAATCTATCCATATCAATGGATTTTGATTCTTCTTTGCCCCTTTTTTCATACCAGCCTAAGGTTTCAATTGCGCGCCCATCCCGGTCGGAGCGTTTTTCTTTAACTACGATTCTGTACTTTTTTTCTCCCTTCCGGCCTGTTTTTGTAAGTCTAATTGTTACTGCCATGGGTGTATTTTATCATTATTTTGTTTTTTCCTCAAGTCCTTCGTTTGATAGTGCATTCTCCGCAGCATCTTTTTCTGCATCTTGCTTTGAGCGGCCCTTACCTATTCCTAAAACTCTATCATCTATTGTTACTTTTACTGTAAATACTTTATTGTGGGCTGGGCCTTGCTCATCTACAACTTTATACAAAAGATGAGATTGTCCTTTTGATTGAACAAATTCCTGAAGCAGGCTTTTTGCATCTTTTAAAGTTTTATCCGCCAGTGTTTCTGCCTTAGGAAGTAAAACTTCATTTAAGAATTGCGAAACTGCAGTAATTCCCTGGTCTATAAATAACGCTCCAACATATGCCTCAAAACTATCTGCCAGAAGGCTTTTGTTTTCTCTTCCTTTTAGTTGTTCTTCTCCCTTGGAAAGCCTCAAAAGACTTCCGAATTCAAGATTTCTTCCGACTTGCGCAAGGCTTTCGGTGTTTACCATTAGAGACCGCATATTTGTGAGCTCTCCTTCATTGAAATTGGGATACTTTCTATATAAAAACTCAGAAACTACAAATGAGATTATGCTGTCTCCTAAAAACTCCATTCTTTCATTTGAAGAAATATCTTCTTTTGTTTCATTAAGATATGATCTGTGAGTAAATGCCTGAGTAAATAAATTTTTATTTTTGAGTTTTGGTAATGCCATCTTTTATAATATTTCCAAGCGCGCCGTTTATAAACGCCGGGCTTGTTTCTCCTCCGTACTCTTTAGAAAGTTCTACTGCTTCATCAATTATAACTTTTGGCGGCTGACTTTTCTCTATTAGAAGTTCATATGTGGCAAGACGCAAAATTGCCAAGTCAATTTTGTTTATTTTATCAATTGGAAATTCCGGAGCAGCTTTTTCAATATAAGCATTAATAAAATCTTTATTTTCAATTATGGTTTTTGCATCATTGATTACTGGTTGTTTATGAAAATCAAACTTAAATAAAGCTTCAACTATTTTTTGTCGTTTTTTGTGCCTTGGGTCAAGAGCGGTTTTCATTAGACTGTGGGCTTCGGTTCGATTTCTTTTTTAACTGTCTTTGCAAAAACGGAAGTCCCCTTGTAGTATCCGCAGTTTTTACAAACTTTATGAGGGCTTGCGGAAGCTTTACAATTTGGGCATGTAATTACATGAGAAGCCTTAAGCACTATAGATGCTCTTCTCTTCCCTTTTCTTTGAGTTGAATGTCTGCGTTTCGGTTCGTGTGGCACGACTGTATTTTATCTTATTTGAGGGTAGGTTGCAATAACTAGGTTTTTTATTTTTAAGTAGAATTTGAAGGTAGAGTTGAAAGTTTATTAAAATAAGGTTTAATTTCCGCGGGCCTGTAGCCAAAAGTGTGGAAATTCTCAAGCTCCCATTTTGCAAATTGTCTAATTTCCTCTTTTGCATATGGAGATTGAAGTGCCTGGATTAATGCTTCTGTTGGTTTCACAATTACACTGAATGAATGAGCTAATTGGGTGCGTCTTTTTGCTGGTGTAAGATCATCCCCGTTAAATACATGGCTTAGGCCAAATCTCGAAGCTTGAATTTTATCTATTAAATCGGTAAGCTGCACTTCTTTATCATTTTTCCCCTTCTCTACATAGCGACTATAAAGGTTCATAGTCAATTCTCTTAGGGGTTGGTTTTTGATTCTTTTTGCTATTGCTAGTCTAAAACTTAAACGTTCTCTTCTTTTTACAGGTCCTCTAAGGGAGTCATAGTTTGGATTAAGATGAGAAAGATCTCCAGCTAAAATTTCTCCTGCGTCATGAATATAAATCATGTGGGCAACTGTTGTAGCGTTAATCTCATTAAACATATGAGGAAAACGTTCTTGCATTTCTTCTAGTATCAAAAGCATTCCGTTAACATGTTGAAGATCGGACTCTTCTCTGTCTGAAGATATTGATCCGTCTTTCCAACGTTGCACTTGTGAGAGTTGTCCTTCGTATTCTTGTTTTAATTCTTCAGGAATTGGGGGCCTGTATGTATGTTTTCTCTCTGCATTTGTCATGGACTACATATTAATTAGCAGGATAAATTGTGTCAAGAGTTAATCTGGGGAGATTTGGGAGGAGGCAATGTTGTTTAGTTCTCTTTCGAGGGCGGGGAATTTTGATAATCTCGGCAAGATTTTTTCTGCTTCAGCGTTTGCCCGTTGGATTAAGGAAGTATCGGAAAAGCTTGCGACTTTTAATTTTGGCATTCCATGTTGCATGGTTCCAAAGATATCTCCGGGGCCTCTTAGCTTTAAATCAAGCTCGGCAAGCTCTGCGCCGTTTTGAATGCTTTCCATTCCCTTAAGACGTACCGATGCTTGCGGACTTTTAGATTCTGTAAAAAGCAAACAATATGATTGCATGTCTGACCTCCCTACCCTACCCCTTAATTGATGAAGTTGAGATAGTCCAAACCTTTCTGCTGCTTCAATTACAATTATGGTAGCATTTGGAATATCAATTCCTACTTCTACCAAAGGCGTTGCAACTAAAATATCAAATTTCTTATTTTTAAAGTCTTCCATAATTTTTTGTTTTTCCTTTGATTTCATCTTCCCGTGTAGGAGCTCGAGCTTCAGGTTTTTAAGTGAATCTTTTTTGAGCTTTTCAAATTCTACTGTTGCAGCTTTAATTGTCTGCATTGTTTCAGATTCTTCTATGAAAGGACAAATAATAAATGCCTGAGTTTTATTTGTTTTAATTTCTTTTTCAATCCATTTATATGCATCTTCTCTTTTTAAATTTGGAGTAAGCCAGGTTTTTATAACTTTTCTGCCGTGCGGCATATCACGCAAATATGAAACATCCAAATCCCCATAAATAGTAAGCGCAACAGTTCTGGGAATTGGAGTTGCCGTCATTGTTAAAAAGTGCGGATTGTTTCCCTTCAATCTTGCGATACTTCTTTGCTCCACTCCAAACCTTTGTTGTTCATCAATAACAACTAGCCCCAATTCCGACGGATCTATCTTTTTAAATAATACCGAATGAGTTCCTACTAAAATATCAAAGTCTCCTTTTAATTTTGAAGAACTTGTTGCAAGCCCCACCTTAAGTCCAGTTTTGTCAAAGAGATTCGATATGGTTTTGTAATGTTGTTGTGCCAGAATTTCCGTTGGAGCCATTAGTACCGATTTATATCCATTGAGATGGGATATGTACATGGAGACCATTGCAACAACTGTCTTGCCACTCCCAACGTCTCCCTGAAGAAGTCTATTCATTGGTTTGTCTTGGTTCAAATCTTTTAATATTTCCTCAATAGCTTTTTCTTGAGAATTCGTCAGATTGAACGGAAGAGATTTGTAGAATGCTGATAATTCTTTCTCGAACTGTTTAATACCAAGCGGTATTCCTTTTACTTCTTCAATCCATTCTTCTCTTTTTGTTTTAGCTTTAAGTTGTAAAAGAAATAATTCGTCAAAAGCTAACCTTTCTCTTGCCTTATTTGCTTCATCTAAGTTTTTTGGAAAGTGAATTTGGGAAAGTGCATTTCTGAGTGGAAGTAATTTCTCGTTGGAAATAATCTCGCTTGGCAAAAAATCCGGAAAGTTGTCAGGAATTTCGTCCAGGAATTTCCTAACTTGGCGTCTTATCCATTTAGAACTTATTCCACGGGTCTCGGGATAAATCGGAACAAGTCTTCCCGTATGAATCGGTTCTTTCTCGGTCAAGAGTTCATAGTCAGGAGCAACCATCATAATCGAATTTTTGTCCGTACTTACCTTTCCAGATAGTGCAATTTTGTCCCCGACGCTTATGGTTTTGGCAAGATAGGATTGGTTAAACCATAGAATATCTATTACTCCGGTTGAGTCTTTTACTTTTGCTCTTTGAAGATTTTTCCATCGTTTAGTATATTGATTTTTCATTTCCAACACTTCCCCATTTATAGTTACAGTTTCTCCGGGTTGGACATCCGAAATTTTTGAGATGAGTGAGAAGTCGTCATATCTAAAAGGGATATGGAGCAAAAAATCCCAAGGAGTTCTAATTTCCAGTTTCTCAAGCCTTCCGGCAAGCATTTTAAAATTTCTGCCGGTATCTTTTATGGGAGCATGAAGATCCATAGTTACTGAAGTAAGATGAGAAAAGGCAGGAATGAAGTAGCAATTAGCGCAAGAGTTACAGTTATTATTATAGCTTTCCCAATCCAAGTATGTTTTCTGAAAAACTCCATATTATTCTATTTTTATTTTAACAAATCTTCTCTTTCCTACCTTAAGAATTCCTTCTTCAATTTTTTCATCAGGATTTGTTATTTTCTTATCGTTTAATATTACTCCGCCTTGTTCTATGAGCCTTTTTGCTTCTGATTTGCTTTCAGCCAGATTTCCAACGATTAAAGTTTCAGAAGCTGTGATATTACTGTTTACTGTTAGTTCGAGAATGTTTGCCGGAACTTCTTTTTGCTGGACTGTACTTTTAAAATTCTTTTCTGCTTCTTCTGCTTTTGTATCTCCATGAAGTTCTTTGACTATTTGTCTTGCCAAATCTTTTTTTGCAAGCATTGGGTTCTTGTCTTTTTTAAGTTCTTCTTCAATATTCTTGACTGCTTGTATTGGAAGATTTGTACTAAGTAAAAAATAGGATACTACTAAGTCGTCATTAATGCTCATGACCTTTGCGTACATATCATTTGGATTATCATTTAGCCAAATTGCGTTACCCCAAGTTTTACTCATTTTTCTTCCGTCTGTTCCCATAAGGAATTCTGTGGATAGCACAAAGCTTTCTTTATTTCTCCATTTCTTCTGAAGAGTTCTGCCTGCCTGCATGTTGAATGTTTGATCCGTTCCACCAATTTGTAAATCGGTGTCTAAGAAATAACTATCATAAGCTTGCATCATTGGATATTGAGTTTCAGCAATTCCTATATTCTTTTTTTCATCTAATCTTTTGCGGATTAACTCGCGGCTTATGAAATCATTTAAAGAAAATGCATGAGAAAGTTTTACTATCTCTTTGTAAGTTAATTTTCTTAACCATTCACTATTGTGTACAACTTTTACTTTTGAAAAATCTAGAATCTTTTCTGCTTGTTTTTTGTATGTTTGAAAATTTTCTTCAATTTGTTCAGAAGTTAGTAGCGGCCTTTCAGAATCTTTATCTGAAGTGTCTCCTATTAAAGCAGTGAAATCTCCAATAAGAAAAGTTACATTGTGCTCCATCTCTGCAAATTTTTGAAGTTTTCGTAAGGCAACAGTGTGGCCTAGGTGAATTTGTGGAGCAGTTGGGTCAATTCCAAAGTAGATATTAAGTTTTCCTGATTCGAGTTTCTGCTTAAGTTCTTCCTTGTTGGGTATTATATTTACCACTCCTCTAGTAAGTAACCCTTGGTCATTCATAGCAAAAGTATAGCATGAATACTAAAATATTTGCTATACTTAACTATAGTATGGTTGATTATAGAAGCCGTCGCAGGCGAGGACTTTTTGGAAACCGCAAGATAGACATCTTTACTCTTAGTAAGCTCGCAAAATATGCCCTTTTTGGCCTAATAGGACTGGTGCCATTAATGGTTATTCTGTTTATCTGGTATGGACGAGATTTGCCTACTCCGGGAAAACTCGTAAATTCAGGTCTTGAAGAGTCCACTAGAATCTATGATAGAACAGGAATACTTCTTTACTCTGTTTATCAAAATGAAAATAGAACTTACGTAAAACTTACAGATATCCCCAAGCAAGTTCAACAGGCAACAATTGCCATTGAGGATAAAGATTTTTATACTAATCAGGGATTTTCCGTGACAGGTTTTGTAAGAGGACTGCTCATAGACCCAATTTTGAGAAGACGAATCACTGGAGGTTCTGGTATTACTCAACAGCTAGTTAAGAATGTTCTTCTTACCTCAGAGAGGTCGCTTCCAAGAAAAATAAAAGAGCTAATGCTTGCCATTCAGGTTGATAGAAAGTATACAAAAGACCAGATTCTGGAGATGTATCTAAATGATGTTCCTTATGGCGGAGCAAATATTGGAGTTGAAGCGGCAGCCGAGAGTTACTTTGGTAAAAAAGTAAAAGAACTAAATTTGAGCGAATCTGCATTTTTGGCAGGACTTCCCCAGTCTCCAAGTATTTATTCTCCTTTTACCGGTCAAAAATATTACATAGAAAGAACTAAGCAGGTACTTACGCAAATGGAGAACGTTGGATACATAAATCAAAAACAAGCAGACATTGCGCTTGAGGAAATAAAAAAGAAACAGTTTTCGTCCGCAGAAGATAGGGGCATAAAAGCACCCCATTTTGTTATGTATGTAAAGCAGCTTTTGGGTGAACAGTTTGGGGAAGCAATAGTTGAAAACGGAGGACTAACTGTTACAACAACGCTTGATTACAAAATAGAAAAAGAGGCAGAGGCAATTGTAAAGTCAGAACTTGATAAATTAAAGGGGATTAATGTAGGAAATGGTGCTGCTGTAGTTATGGATCCTAAGACAGGAGAAATTCTGGTAATGGTTGGAAGTAAGGACTATTTTGATACAGAAAATGACGGCAACTTCAACGCCGCCTTAGGAAGCCGTCAGCCCGGTTCTTCACTAAAACCCATCATGTACGCAACAGCTTTTGAAAAAGGATACACACCCGCGACTATGGTGATGGATGTCAAAACAGAATTCCCTTCGGGGGATCCTAAGAATCCCATTTATGCTCCGGTAAATTATGACGGTAAATATAATGGGCCAATGCAGCTAAGATTTGCTTTGGGAAATTCTATAAATGTGCCCGCAGTCAAAATGCTTGCAAGAGTTGGAATAAAAGATGTTATGCAAAATGCTTACGACATGGGAATTGAGAATTGGGAACCAACTCAAAAGAATATAGAAAATGTAGGACTCTCTTTGGTTCTTGGGGGGCGTGAAGCAACACTTCTTCAGGAAGTAACTGCTTTTTCGGTTCTGGCAAATGGAGGAGTAAAACAAGATACTATTGCAATTTTAAAGGTAGTTGATTCTAAGGGGAAGACTATATATGAAAATAAAAAAAGAAATGGAAATAGAGTGCTTCCTGCAAATGTGGCTTATCTTGTCTCTCACATCTTGCTGGATAATGTTGCTAGAGCGCTTGTGTTTGGACCAACTTCATACCTTAATATTCCAGGCAAGACTGTTTCTGTAAAAACAGGAACAACGGATGACAAGCGGGACAACTGGACTCTTGGATACACGCCTTCTTTTGCTGCTGGAGTTTGGGTTGGAAACAATGATAATAGCCCTATGAACTCGGCAATCGCCTCAGGAGCTACTGGAGCATCTCCAATATGGTATAGGATTATGAACTTTATTTTAAAAGGAAAAGCAGACGAACAGCCCGTTAAGCCTACTGATATAATTGCTTTGCAAGTTGACGCTGTTGGCGGTGGCCTTCCTGTTGACGGACACGCTACGCGCTCTGAGTATTTCATAAAAGGAACAGAGCCAACTAGTACTGCTATTTATCAAAAGATTCCTGTATCAAGAAAGCAAAATGGTAAGAAGGCAAATCAAGCCGAAATAGATCGTGGCGACTATGACAATAGGGATTTCATAATATTCCGTGAAAACGATCCTTTTTCAAATGACGGACAAAATATGTGGCAAAAAGCAATTGACGGATGGATTGAGCAATATCACAAAGACGATCAGCTTTATCATCCGCCAACAGAGACTTCGGATTTTAAGTATGAGTCTCCTACTCCATCGGCAACATCTTCGGCAACGCCTGCTCCTTAATTCTGTGTGGCGCCAAATTTTTCCTTGAGAGATTTAACTATTTTTTCGTGTATGACTGCGACTTCCTCTTTTGTCAGATTTTTTTCTTTGTCCTGATAGATAATATGAAATGTTTTTGAGTCTTCAAATTCATCAATTAGAGTTACGCTGTAAATTATGGAATTTTGATTTTTTATTGTTTCAATAATATCTTCTGTTTTAACTCTTTCCGACACTTTGATTGAAAGGTCTTCAATAACCGGTGGATATTTTGGAATTGACTTGTAAATTTTCTGCGTATTTGCTTTTTCTTCAATCTCAGAAAAGTTAATTTCAAAAAATAATCCGTTGTCTATAATTTCTATCATGGAGGAAGGATCTTTTTTAATTCCAAATTCTCTAAATAATTTTTGAAGAACTCCTTTAATTTGTGCAAAGCTTAAATTACTTGAAATACCGGACAGAAAGTATTCCTCAACTGCTTTTCTATCAATTTTTCTGTAAACTTTACCAAGTTCAAAAAGGCTTATATCATTTCTAAATTTCTTATTTTCCATAAGACCTTTTATTAAGCCAATTTTGAGTCCCGGTCTTAAATATTCAAACTCCCGGCTCACGGGATTATCTACCCGTAACACGTTTTTTCCAACAAGTCCGAATTTATCTAAGTCAACTTCAGATACTAGACTGTAGCTCTTTATTTCTGAAAAGCCAGCCGCAATAAGAATTTCTTTTGCTTTTAACTGTAAGGAATAGTCTTTGAAATAATCAATTCTGCTTACGGGTATTTCTCCGCTGGGTAATTTTCTTTCAATTTTATTGTATCCATAAAGCCTTGCGACTTCCTCAATAATATCTTCATCAATTTTTAGGTCATTTCTATATGTTGGAATTTTTGTCTCCAGCACTCCCCCCTTTATTACCGGTTGTAAATTAAGTCTTTGTAAAATGTCGATAACGTCTTTATCTAAAATTGTAAATCCTAAATATCTTTTTATTTTTTCTAGATTTACCTTAACGCTCCAAGGTAAAAATTCCTTTGCCTTTAAATCATATAGATCACTTGCTATTTCCCCACCTGCTATTTCAAGTATTAAATCAACGCATCTCTTAAGTGTAAATATGGTAACTCCGGCATCAACTGCTTTCTCAAAAATAGATGACGCATCGGATCTAAGTCCTAGTTTCGTAGAGGTGCTTCTAATAAGATTTGGTAGCTCAACGGGGACTCTTATAAAAACTGTTTTGGTATCATTGTAGGTTCCTGAATTCTTACCGCCTTTTATTCCACAAAGATCTATAATTTTTCTGCTGTCTCTTATAACAACTGCGCCTTTTGGCAAGTGGTAAGAAATGCCGTCAACGCTTTCGAAAAGTTCCCCTTCCAAGGATTGGCCAACAGTCATTTCATGTCCTTCTATTTTGTCATAGTCAAAAGCGTGTAGTGGATTTCCCAATTCATACATGACAAAATTAGTAATATCAACAATATTATTTATGGAACGCATTCCAATTTGATCAAGCCTTTTTTTGAGCCAATCCGGCGACTCCCCTACCTTTACTCCCGTTATTATTATTCCTGTAAATCTTGGATTGATAGCATAATCAGTTTTAATTTTAAGAGGAAGAATTTTAGTAGGTTTTTTCAATTCCTTTACTTTAGGAAGTTTTAATTTTTCATTCTCAAGACTTGCAATTTCCCGGGCTACTCCAACAATAGATAGCCAGTCGGGCCTATTGGGAGTTACTTCCAAATCCAATATTGAGCCCCCTTCTTTCTTCTTAATATTTTCAACTCCAAGACCTACTTCTGTTAATCTTTCAGCAAGATTTGCCTCGGATAAGGTAATTTTTACATAGTCTTTGATAAGTGAAAGCGGTGCTAACATAGTTAAAATTGTTCTAAAATTCTTAGATCCGGATTAGTTAAAAGTCTTAAGTCGTCCATTCCAAATTTAAGCGTTGCCATTCTTGAAAGTCCTGTCCCAAAAGCAAAGCCTGACCATATATCTGGATTTATTCCAACTGCTCTTAGTACGTTTGGATGAATCATTCCCGCTCCTAAAATTTCTACCCAGCCTGTTCTTTTACAAAAACTGCATCCCTGTCCGTCTGGCAGGCGGGCTTTTCCCTTACATACAACGCAGCTTATATAAGCTTCTGCTCCGGGTTCTACAAATGGAAAATTATGACAGACAAATTTTACTTTAGTGTCTCTGCCAAAAAATTGTTTGAAAAAATAATCAAGAGTTGCGAATAGATTAGACATTGATAAATTTTTATCCACCATAAATCCTTCTACCTGCCAAAATTCAAATCCATGAGATGCATCAACCTCCTCATATCTAAATACTTTTCCTGGGACCAAAACTCTGAAGGGTGGTTTTGTCTTTTCCATTATCCTGCCCTGCATATTTGAAGTTTGAGTTCTAAGAAGCATTTCTCCAGGAGAATAAAGCGTGTCGGTAGTATCTAGAAATAAAGTTTGCTGTGTGTCACGGCTAGGATGATCTTTTGGGATATTTAAAACCTCAAAATTATAGTGGTCTGTTTCTATTTCTGGGCCATCTGCAACTTGAAACCCAAGTGACTTAAAAATTTCAATTGTTTCATGCAGAACCTGACTAATTGGATGCATGTGTCCAATTTTTGGTTCGATTCCCGGAGCCGTAACGTCAATGGACTGCTTTATCTTGCTTGTTTTCTCGCTGGTTAGATCTAACTGCTTTTGCTCAAGCGCATTTTCAATTGTTATTTTTATTTCGTTAGCAAGTCTGCCTACTTCTGTTCTTCTTTCAATCGGCAATTTTGGTAATTCTTTCATTGCCAGAGTTAGCTTGCCGCTTCTTCCCAAGAATTGAAGCTTTGTCTCTTCAAGAGATTTCTTGTCTTCTGCTTCCCAAATAAAGGAAAGTGCAGTAGTCTTAATATTTATAAGTTCATCTTCCATACGGTATTTAGCATATCACAAAGTTAGGCACAAAAAAATACATTCGATTCGCACTCAGTACAAAAAAAACCCCACGTCGCTAAAGATATGCGGGGCTCTACGGATGTAACTAGCTACTAATTATTTTTGACAGAGCTAACTATTTTTTTAAATGTTTCAATGTCATTTACAATTAGGTCGCTTAGAATTTTTCTATCAATTTCTACATTTGCTTTTTTTAGCTTATCTATAAGTTGGCTGTATGAAACACCGATTGCTTTTGAAGCTTCGCCAATTCTTATAATCCATAAGGCTCTCATATCTCTTTTTCTGAGTTTCCTCCCGTGATATGCGTAAGATCCAGCATGAAGCGCTGCTTCATGAGCACTTCTAATAAGTCTATTTTTGCTTCCTAGGAAGCCTTTTGTAAGACCCAATAATTTTTTATGTTTTCTTCTTGAAACTACTCCTCTTTTAACTCTTGCCATATTTGTTTACTTTCTCTAATTATTTTGTTCCAAGCAATCTTCTAATTTTATTCGCAAAAGCACCTTTTAAGACGCCGGGTTCATTTTGTCTTCTTATCCTACTTTTTGATTTTATAAGTTTGTGGTGGCCTGCGTATTGATGGGAAAACAAAACCTTACCGGTTTTAGTTACCTTGAATCTGCGGCTCACTGATCTCTTGATTTTTATTTTTGGCATTTTTTCCTTTCTTGTCTGGTGAGAGAAGACATATTAACTGTTTTCCCTCAAAGTGCATATCTCTGTCTATTTTTGATACATCTTCTATTTGTACAATTGTCTTTTTTAAAGTTTCCTGTCCAAATTCCGGATGTGTAATTTGTCTTCCTCTAAATCTTACAACCAGTCTTACTTTATTTCCGTCTTCTAGAAATCTTCTTGCACGTCTTACTACAACTTCTAAATCGTGGTCGTTAATAAAAGGACCAACCCTAACTTCTTTTGTTTCTGTTGTTTTGGTCTTTTTCTTTTCCTCTTGCTTCTTTTTTTCTTGTTGATATAGGAATTTTTTAAAATCTACAATTTTTGCAACCGGCGGAGTAGCATTTTCTGCTATTTCTACCAAATCCAATTCTTGTTCTCTTGCTAATGTTAATGCTGCGGTTTTAGTTAAAATTCCTATCTGCTTGTTTTCGCTGTCTAAGACCCTTAAGCTTTGGGCAAATATCCTATCGTTAGTTCTGTAAAACTTCCTGTTGTCTTGTCTTCTTTTAAAATTTCTGCTCAATTTCTTTTTTTAGGACACTTTGGAACTTAGAAAGTTCCATTGTTTTTGAGTCGCCTTTCTTGTCTCTTATAGACATTAAATTACCTCCTGCGACTTCTTTCTCCCCTATTATACCTAAATAAGGCACTTTTTGTAAAGTGGCTGTCCTAATTTTGGCTTGAAGTGTTTCTGACCTGCTATTTACCTCTACTTTAATGCCGGCACCGGCAAGCTCAGAGGCCAGTTTTTCGGCGTGCTCCTTTTGGTTATCTGTAATCGGCAAAATTGTAACTTGAACAGGGGCAAGCCATAATGGGAAAGCTCCCTGATAATGTTCTGTCAAAATTCCAATAAATCTTTCTAAGCTTCCTGTAATTGCTCTGTGGATTATAACTGGTCTTTTCCCTTTTCCGTCTTCTGCTATGTATTTAAGACCCATCTTTTCCGGGATTTGAAAATCAAGCTGTATTGTTGCTAATTGCCAATCTCTTTTTTGCGAGTCTTTAATGTGAATGTCAATTTTAGGTCCATAAAAGGCTCCATCTTTTTCTTTTACGCCATACTCGACTTTTGAATTATTCAGAGCAGTTTTAAGTGCTTCCTCTGCCTGCCCCCAAAGCTTTTCATCCCCCATTGCTTTATCTGGCTTGGTTGATAGAAAAAATTCAGGCTTGAAATCAAATATTTTATAAAACTCAACAACCAATTTCAAAAGATTTTGTATTTCTTCTTGAATTTGGTCTGGTCTTACGTAAATATGTGCATCGTCAATAGTAAATTGTCTTACTCTAAAAAGTCCGCCCAAAACTCCGGATAATTCATTCCTGTGTAAAGTTCCAAAATCGCTGTATCTTATTGGTAAGTCATGATAGCTTCTTATTGTGTTTGAAAATATAAGAGCGGATTCGGGACAATTCATTGGTTTTAGAGAATAGCTTTCGCTTTCTACATCCAGGCTAAACATATTCTCTTTGTAGTGATCCCAGTGTCCTGATGTTTTAAATAGCTGACTCTTGGTCATAACAGGCGTTGAGATTTCTGTATAGCCTTCTTTGGCAAGAAGTTCTCTTATGAAATTCTGAAGTGTTAGATAAATTTTCCAGCCTTTTGGGTGCCAGAAAACTGCACCTGGGGCAACTTCATGGAAAGAAAACAAGTCTAATTCTTGGCCGATTTGGCGGTGGTCCCGCCTAGATGAGCTTTCGGCGAGGTTGGCTTTTAAATTTGAATTATCCATGAGTTATTTTAACAATTGGGAGTTACTTTGTACATAGAGGGTTATTTTTGCCACGAATGTTCCTATAACCGGAATTAAGTCAACTTTACTAAAAAGCATACTAATTATAGCAACAACAATTGTACTGCCTATAAAAACCCCAAGCGCCCACATAATTCCGCCAATAAAATTATTTAGAGCCATTTGTTTTCTGTTTCTTTCTACTTTCTCGTGTGGTTGCATGAAACTAGTATAGCTTATTTTTAAACGTGAAAAAAGCCCTAGAGATATTGATAATGAATGCGCGCGTGCGCGGTGATGACGCAATGTCATCTAAATCCATTATCAAGGAATCTTTCGGGCTTTTTTCTTGCACGAACATTTTGTTTGCGGAATCGGCAGAGGTAAACGCTCGCAGGCGTTATTCATGGAATTCTCCATGCTGCTACCACTAAGGCTATCATTCGAGTCCGATCACCGGAGCTTGCCGTTGAGACCTCTTCTTTTGGTGATGGCGTCGTAGATAAGCGATAATGCCGATGATGGCTACCAATGTGGTAATGACCACATGGATTATCGCTTGCGTGATCAATAGTGGGTGCTCGATCGAGCTCCACCTGTTCATGGCAATCTTCACGACTGCGATCGTGATAAAGATCAGCAGGCATTCTGCAACGAGTGCAAACTTTTGCATTCGCCCATTGGCGCCGTCTGATCCCACTAACTGGTACATGAACGTCGTAATGACGATCATACTAGCGGACCAATATGCCCAAAATAGTAACACGGAAGTCTCCTTTCGGGAGATTAACTTAAAATTTACTCACAGTTACCTTACTAAGTACCAAAAAAGATACCTACTAAGGTAACTGTCAATTTCCGCAAACAAATTGTTAATGTGCAAGAAAATAAAAAACTTGCCTAAAGAGACAAAAGATAGGCAGCAAAAAATTGCCAACGCTTATCTCTGAAAGAAGCCTGAATATTAGCAGGTTTGGGGTGTAAGTCAAACTATAGGTTTTTTAAATCGAGGCTGAAAGTGTGGGCCCAAGAGGATTCGAACCTCTGACCTTTGCAATGTCAATGCAACGCTCTAACCAACTGAGCTATGAGCCCGTTTAACCATTTTACCATAACCACTAGAATCTCTTGAATGGCAATGCCTGTAGGCTCTTGTAAGCCGGTAGGAGATAGGGTTGTTTGTAGTCCGGTATTCTTCTAAATGATGTTTGCGCTTGTGCATTTTCTCTGTCAAGCATCTCAACTAAATCCCCTACTGAATGATTGTCCGGAAAAGCGTCTAAAAGTTGACCGGGTAAATAAACAGAGCTTGGTATTTCTCTAATCCCCAAAAGTGGAGCGTATCTGGATCTATGGTGCCCGTCTATTATTAGTAGTTGAGTTGCGTTTCCTCTAAGCAATGCGCATGCAATAATAGGGTTTTTTGTAAGAAATTGTGTGTCAGCTTCCATTTCCTTTAATACGGATTTTCTCTTGGCTTTTGTAAACTCGTTTTCACTTTGCCTGCCAAACAGATAAGAAACAGGGATAATCATCCTTTGTCCCGAAATTAATATCTCGCGAAGTTTTAGTTCATCCGGATAACGTATTCTGGATTCTATAGACATAGAATTATCCTGTTTGGGTGGCTACTGTGCGTTCATTTGAAAGACCAAATGATGTCCCATGTTTTTTAAATTGTGTCCAGTATTTCTTGTCTTTCTTGCTATGCATTGCAGACATCCAGCCAACCGATTCTTCAATTCTTATCCTTGCGGTCTTAACAAGAGAGTACATCCATTCAAGTAAATTCTGGTGATATTTACCTGGTTTTACAATCTGTGTTTCCACTATAACGTCCTTAAATTGTGTCGCAAGCTCTTGGGAAGAGTCAGTCAAGCGTTTTATTTCAACAAGGATTTCCTCTACTCTTACTCTGATTTCATGGTCTTCTGAGGAAGATGCTTTGTCGGCATGAATTATTTCTCTTCTATAATCTATTCCAGGCTCTATTGCAGCATCTTTTATTTTTTTAAGATCCAAGGCTTCTCCTTCATGTAATTCCCCGCCTCCTTTGTGTGGCTGCCTTTTTTGAGGTTCTATTCCAAACATTTGGCCAAAGAAGTCGGAAGCTCCAGCTCCTGCTAAATCTTTTACTAAAGTAGTACCTGTCCCCTGGATAATATTTCCTAAAGATTCCAGTGGATTTTGATTAATAAAATTTCTTTGTTGTTTTTTGTCTTGTTTGCTCATGTTAGGCCTTAAACTATCACAAACTCTTGAGGAAATCAAGCGTTTTTTGCTGTCTTAAAATGCTGGCTAGAAGATAGCTGTTTGCTTGCAAGCTTCTTTTTTCATTCTCATCTTTTGCCTTAGCGATGGCCTCATCAACGTCTTTATGTTCCACAGTTATGTTTTCTTGCCTAGCAACTTCACCAAGAGCAAATTCAATCTTTATATCATTCTCTGCCTTTTGAGAATAATCATTTCTTAACTGCTCTGCGGTTTTACCTGTTGAGGCAAGATATTGCTCAAGAGACATTCCGAGTTTTTTTACTTCGTCTAAAGTTTGGGAAAGAAGTCTTTGAGTTTCCGTCTCAATTATAAGAGCAGGTACTATTACTTTTGTGTTTTTAATAAGCTCTTCCATAATTTGATCAAAGTTGACTTCTTGTGGTTGTTTTCCAGGAATTACAATTTTACTTTTTGCTGTGATATTTTTTATTGCAGCTTTATAGTCTCCTAAGTCTATTTTTGGCGATTCGCAAGTCTCGGCAACAAAAGTTAAATCCTTTCCCTCTTCTAGCTTTTCAATGTGAACTCTTGGATTAACAATCGGGCTTAAGTTATGCTGCTTGACTGCAAAACTGTAGGCTTTCGGCAAAAGGGTTTTTAAAAGTTCTTCTTCTACTGACTGAGGATCAATTTTGTTCTCGACAAGTTTCTTAGGGGCTTTTCCTTTTCTAAAGCCAGGGACTTGAGTCTGTTTTGAATAGGCTTCGACAATTTCATCCCGTGTTTTTTTGAGTTCTGTTGCAGGAACGGTAATTGTAAGCGTAATCGTTCCATTTTCTTGTTTTTGAATAGTTGAGTTCATAATATTTGGCCTGCCTGCCGGCAGGCAGGTGCCCAGGGGGAGACTTGAACTCCCATAACCTTGCGGTCAATAGGTCCTAAACCTATCGCGTCTGCCATTTCGCCACCTGGGCGTAGTGACCCTGATGCAGAAACTCATTATATAGACTTTAGATAGAAATGGAAAGCGTATCTTGAGGGTTTCTAAGTCTGTACGCTTCAATTTGGTTCATGAAAGACTGTACTCTAACTGCCCATGTAGGAGAAGAGGCATATATTGCTCCAATTTCCCAAATATCTTTTGCTCCCCAACCATCTATGTATCTAACTCTTAGTCCTTGCGAAACAGTATCAATTCCTTGATCCCAAGAAGTAAAGTTTATTACGTTATCTCCATAAACTCCCCATCCCCAACCGTTATATGAATTATAAGGGATTTGCTGTCCAAACGTAGATTCTAAGCCTGAAATAGCCGCAACAAATTTCCAGTCAAGGTCATATTTGTCAGCGTTTGCAACAAATGTTTTAGCATGAGGTGCAAGCGGAGAATTGTATTTTTCAAGATACTTTCTGAGTGTTTTTACACGTGTGTCTTCTGGTGTAGCTTCATTTATGCTTGCAAGCACAGCAGAAGTTCCAGCAGCTTTTTCTTTTGCTAAAGCGCTTTTGGGGGAAACGAAAGAAAGAATTAAGACTAAGAGAAAAAACAATATAAGTCTTTTCATAAATCTGTTGACCTAAATTTAGGCCAATAAAAAATCCTAACGTACGCATGTATAAGACGCATACCTTAGGATCTATTACAGACTATATCAAATAACTATAGGTTTGTCAAGCCCCTAACTATAGGTTAGAAAGATATCCGAACTGGGCTAAATTAAGGCTAAGAAGGGTTTTTGGAAAGATTATAGGGATAAGGAAGATAGAGACAAGACTCCCATGAAGTGATTTACGGAGTCTGCCCAGTCCCCTTTATTGTAAGGGGTATATTTGGTTTGTATTTGCTCAGGGGTTTCAAGTCCCTTGCCTATGTATTGTAACGCTAGAGTTTTGCTAACCGAATTAATTGCTTGTCCATAATCATCAAAGGTTGTCATTTTCTTACCATAAATTCCAAATCCCCAGCAATTATTAGAATCTTTTTTTATTTTTTTACATAGGTTTGATTCTTGCATTGCAATTGCAGGAAGAAGCCTAAAGTCAATATTGTACTTGTCTGCAGCAGTTACAACATTTTGAGCAAAAGGCCCAAGCGGAGATTTGTATTGGTTGAAAAAATCCTTAACAATTTCAACTCGTGCGTCTTTTTGGTCTATTATTCCAGTTAGGTTATTTTCGGCTGATGGTAACGCTGCATAGGCTGCAGACTGTGCTGAGGCTGAAAGTGTATTTAGGTGATGGAACTGGTAGGAAATGTAAGAAAGGTAAAAGGCGCTTGTAAGAAGAAGAATTGGGGGTACGAAAAAGAATATAGTGAGCAGGGCTATCTTTCTCATGTGTAACTAATTATATTGCCATAGAGTGCTTATGTTGTCAAGTTTTAAGCGTGATATAATCATAAAACGCCCGGGTGATGAAATGGTAGACATGCAACGTTCAGAACGTTGTTCCCGCAAGGGAATGAAGGTTCAAGTCCTTTCCCGGGCACTTATGCTACAATAGCGTCATGCCTGAAGCTGGAGAATCGTCTATTGATGTTCTGTCCTCACAAGGAAAATTGGCAACTTAATCACAGAAAGCCCAACAGTCGATTCAACTGTTGTCCGAATATATCACAGGACAAAAATTAATACCCGAAGAGTTGAGACCTTTTTTGGGACAAAACATAGAGAAACTGGGTTATTCTTTTACTGATAACACTTTAGGCAAAGTAAGAAAGTTTCATCAAGACTTTCGAAGAAAAGATGGTTTCCCTGTAGAATTCACACCTGTTGACGTATTATTCCTAGCAAACCGCGTAGTAGATATGAGCCTTCCGGAAATAGGGAAGGCAGTAGGTGTAGGCAGAGAAACTATACGGAAGATTTTTAAATATGCACAGTTGCCTTATGTAAAATCAGAAGAGGCTCATAAGAGAGACCTTAGGATTGGAAATGGCATCTACGCAACTGATCCAGAAACTGGTTTGACATATGGAGAGATTAATAGGAATAGAGTAGCGCATCTTGGTGGACAGGTAAGTAGTAGTCTCGCAAAGGAAAGGGGCACTGGAATTTTTGCCGTAGATCCAGAGACAGCCGAGAAGTGGAATGTAATCAATGGGAGAAAACAAGCTAGGGAAAAATTAGGTATGTATGGAATAGATCCTGAAACAGGAGAAAGATGGGTTGTTATTGGTTCTCGAAATGGAGCTTCAAGGGGTGGTAGGAGATCATACGAGTTAAGAAAGGGCATACATGCATTATCAAGTGATCAAAAAAAAGAAGCGGGGAAATTAAGTATCTTAAGTCGTAAACAGAAAAGTGACTGAGGAAGTTTGCAAATTCTGACTAGCTTTTAGGCTCTTCCAGGATTACTTCTATGTTTTTGAGGTCAAGTCTTGATTTGTGGAAGAAATATCCAACAGTCCCAAACGTAATTACAGGTGAAAGCCACGCAGGGATATGGAAGCCAAAGCTATCAAAGATCATAATTGTACCTAGGAATAAGATAGAATACATTGCTCCATTTTTAAGATATTTATATTTTTTAATTCTATCTATGTTGCTTAATGTAAGCTTTCTAAGAACAAGCGCTCCTAAGCCGTTTCCTAGAAGAATTAGCGGTATAGAAAATGTAAATGCAAAAGCTCCAATTACACCATCTATGGAAAATGTTGAATCTAAAACTTCAAGGTAAGCAATTTTGGAAACGTCAGACATTCCTCCACCCAATAGTTTCTTTTCCTGCTGTTCTGCAAAATTACGGAATCCGTGAATTATGAAAAAAGCTGTAGAGCCAAGAATTGCAGCAAATCCAAGCATCGAATCTTTTTGTAGAGCAAACCAGACAATTATAGTAAGAAGAACCGAAACAATTGCAAAAAACCAGGCTCCTTGTGCATGAAAAAACTTTTCTGCTCTAAGACCAAAATTTTTAGGTTCTAAAAAGAGCCAGCTGAAAAATAGAAAAATTAGAAATACTCCCCCACCAAGAAGAAGCAGAGGAGAAGATTTTTCAATAGCTTCCATTACGTTTGGATCATTTGAAAACGCGGCGGTAATAACTCCCATTGGTCCAAGGCTGGGGTTTGCAATGAATACTATTAGGAAAGGCAGAAGTCCACGGACAACAAAGACGGCAAATAGGAAGCCCCACAAAAGAAACCAGCGGCGGGCTTTCTTGCTCATGTTGGATAAGACTTCTGCGTTGATTATGGCGTTATCAACGCTTGTTATGATCTCAAAAAGGGAAAGCCCTAGGACGGTTAATATGATAAAAGCAATTTCCATAAAAATTGATTATATCAGTTTTCTTGAATTCGAGCCTTTTATCTTGTAGAATAATAACTCACGAGCGGACGTGGTGAAATGGTATACACGCAGCCTTGAGGTGGCTGTGCCTTAAAAAGCGTGAAGGTTCAAGTCCTTTCGTCCGCACATGGATCCATGGCTCAGCTGGTAGAGCGTCTCATTTACACTGAGAAGGTCAGAGGTTCGAATCCTCTTGGGTCCACCAAATTATTATTGTATAATAGGTTTCTTGCCGAAGTTGCCAATGTGGTCAAGGCGCGTGTCTGAAGAACACGTTATTGGTGTTCGATTCACCACTTCGGCACTCATGCGGGTGTAGTACAATGGCAGTACACCTGGTTGCCAATCAGGTTACGAGGGTTCGATTCCCTTCACCCGCTCCAGAGTCAACCTAATATCTTGGGAGATCGTCTAATGGTAGGACAACAGACTTTGGATCTGTTTATCATGGTTCGAATCCATGTCTCCCAGCTCTTCGTCGTTTCACTCCTCAGAGTCTTCGACTCAATAAATAACGACGAAGACATTGAGGAACGCAGTGACGAAATGATAAATTAATCTATGGCTTTCTTTGTATATATTCTCCAGTGCGTAGATAAAACATACTATGTTGGTTGTACAAACAATCTTGAGAAGAGATTTATCGAGCATAACACATCTAAGAAAGGCTCTCATTATACAAAGATTCGAAGGCCGGTTGCATTAAAGCATTCCGAAGAATTTACAACTTTAATTGAGGCACGACGTAGGGAGTTAGAAATAACAGGTTGGCGTAGAGCAAAAAAGGAAAATTTAGTTAAATCTATCTAGTGCTCCAGCCGTTTTCTTTAAGAGTTGACAATGCGTAAAAACGCGAAGGCATTAAAAATATTACATGTATAAAACCATAAATTAGAAAAAGAAAAAATCCTAAGTCTCCGGTTCTGTATATTCCATAAAGCAATCTTGTTGTTGAAATTAAAAAGAGCAAGGTTATGTAAATAATGGCAGTGTTAACACTAGCAAAGAAAGCCGTATAAATTATTGCAGCCATAACAACAAGAGACATATATGGGAGTACTAACTGCATTAACATGTCATATACCATATAGAAATGTCTTGTTGGAACATTTTTTAGAGTCCATAATAGTTCTCTGTAAAAACTTTTATTCCATCTAATTTGTTGTTTTATGTACCCTCTCATAGTACTTGGCACATGAGTATATGCAATCGCATTTTTTTCAAAACGTACAATATGTCCATCTTGCAAAACCAGATTTGTTAAATGTCTGTCGTCTCCGTAAGTGGAAACATGTCCAAGAAATGTTTGGGTAACATATTGTTCTTTTATTTTTTTAATAATTGATGCTCTGTAAGCAGAAAATGGTCCAGAGCAACACATTACAGCATTGAAATTACTCTGAGCAGCTCTCTCTTGATTAAAAGCTATCCAATATCTATAGAGAATGAGTTTTGTAAGTAGATTCTCGTCTTTATTAAGTACTTTTACATCTCCCGTAGCAGCGCCAACATTAGGATTTCTAAATTGTTTGATAATAGTATTTATTCCGTTTATTGGATCTATAACAGTATCTGAATCAATTGTAACAATTATATCTCCTGTAGATTTATCAAATCCTAATTTTTGAGCAAATCTTTTCCCTTTATTTTTTTCAAAAATAAAAACATCAAAATTAGGCATTTTTTTGTATTTATTTAAAACTGGAAGAAGTTCTTTTATGTTTTTTGATCCGTCGTCTATAACTATTGTATTCAACTTGCCTAAAATTTGTTGATTGGTAATAGACTTAAGACAGCTTTCAAGTAGTTTGGGGTCTTCATTGTAGCAAGGAATAATTACAGTAACGGATAATTTGCTTTCTGAATTATCATGGGAAGATTTAAAGGCGTTTTGCTTTCTGCTATTTTTTTGTGCAAAAAACAGTTGCATTGATGTATAAAACAAAACTAGCATTGTATAAAAGCCTATGTAAAGATATATAAAGTTAATCATTTTAATTTTTATAGATAGTCCAGGTGGTGAATAAGATATTCAAATCCTGGAAAAAAAGATGGGAAGAATGAAGTGCGGATTAAAATCGGAACTACACAATTACTATCTCTAGTCTTATTATACCCTTTTGGCCTAAAATTAGATACTATGAGTTTTGTTTCTTCAAGCTTCTAAGAAGAGATAGCACTTTTCCTTTTTTTATCTTCAATCTTCTTATTTCTCCACCTGGTAGTTCAATAACTTTATTATAGATAGGGTTCCATAGGAAAATTCTGTTTTGTTTTAGGTTCGTCTTGATTTTAACTACTTTTTTCGAATTGTCCAAAACTAAAACATCTATTGGAAATCTTAATCCAAATGTATGAATTCCAAATCTTGTTTCAATTAAAACCGGAGATGCATATTTTTCAAACAGGAGCCCCAGCGATTTTTCTTTAAAGCCATTGAGGATCTTAAGTTTAATTTGAATCATTAAGATATTTTGGTTATAACGTAAGACACTATTCCTGTGGGGATTTCTATTGCTACCTTGTCTCCTGTTTTTCTGCCGGAGATTGCTCTTCCTAATGGAGAAAGTAGTGAAATTTTCTTTTCTTTTGGGTCTGCTTCTAAATCACCCACTACGTAGTAGGTTACTTCCCCGCTTTTACTTACTAAAGTAACTGTATTTCCAATGTTAACAGATTCCTTATCTGTTTTTTCAATGATAATGGATTTTTTTATATCAAGAGAAAGCTTCTTGATTAAATAGTCAATGTGAGAAAGCTTAAATCTTGCAGCTTTATAGTATCCGTTTTCGGAAAGATCACCCATATCTCTGGCTTTTTTCAAATCTGCCACAGCAATAGGACGCTGCGCAACTGCATTTTTGTAATCTTTTTTAAGCTTATCAAAGCCTTTCTTTGTAGACCTAATCACCGTCTTATTGTAGCATTAGTTAGTGGTTATAAAGGTTTGGCAAAAAACTTCACTACTTAGTTTTTCTATCCGCAGGTCAGAAAAGCGGATTCCAAAAGGGTAAAGATGCAGGGAATAATTTCCACATGTTCTATCGTTTGCTATAGAGTAAATTGCCCCACTGTCACTTAGTTGAGCAATTGTTAAAGGCTTGCCTTTATATCTAATGTCTCTTTTGCATTTAATCCCGGACTCAAAAATTACCACGCTGTCCTTTGGTATGTTCCTTGTTTCTTGACAGGTAATAAAATGTATATTATTGAAAGTGTATTTTTGAGACTTAAATATTTTCGCGACTTCATCCTGGCTTGTACGATTGTACGAGTTGGTGTAAAACAGGTAATGTTTCAAGGGAGTTTTTGGATCTCCAGTAACCACAAAAATGCTGCTATTTCCATCCTGCAAGGATAAATATTTAGACAGTACCCTTGCGCTTAGATTGAAAGCTTCGGAATTGTAGATGGGGTTTCTGAAGAAATATATATTTGCAAAATTAATAAAGTGCGCAGCGTAAAGCAAAATTGTCACGGTTATAATAAGTTTTTTATAAAAACTATTTTTAACTAAAGAGATGATGTAGTAAATACCAAAGCCTATAAACAAGAGCAATATAAGACTAAGGAGTTGAGATCTAATTGCATAGGAAACCCCAACGTTACTTACTACTGATGGTATCGGGGAAACTGCGACAAGACCTGTTAGAAACAGCCACAGTTTCATATTTTTCTTAAATAATGCACACAGGCCAACAATAAGGAAAATAGCGTCTATGTAATAAAATGTTCCATGATTCCAAAGACTAAATAGATATTTTGCATCACCGTGTAAAAAAAGAAAGTTTGGGGAGAAGGCGTTAAAGTATTTGTCTATAGAGTCTTTTAGAAATAGCACTACTTTGTTAGAAAGAACATTGGTTAATGGTGTCTGAATAGACAATCTCCTCTCGCTATTTGTTGCTTCTATAATAGAAGGTAAGTTGGGAGTTGAAATCTCATTGGTTCGGACTTGAGAAGATGTAAAAATGCTAAACGCAAAATACAGCAACATTACAAGACAGAAAGAGAAAAGAGTTAGATATTGTTTAAAAAATCTTCTCTTGTTTACCACAACCCATACGTATAACAAAACAATTAATAAAAAGGGCATAAGGATTAATTTTGTCCCAATGTAGCTGTAGAATGCGATAAGAAGAAAAGGAAAGGAAAAAAGAATTTTCCACCCTTTGGCAATAAGAAGAATATATAAGGCTACTGCAAATCCACATATTGCAAGGGGTGTATCATATGCAGTTCTTCCAAAATAAATAAGCCAAGGATTAATGCTTGCAATAAGACCAACGATTAATCCTTCTTTTTCCCCAAACAGTTTTCTTGCTATGGCATATATTGTGGCAACGGTTACGGTTCCTATAATTGCATATATCAGTTTTGATGTAAAAAGAGAGAGTGGTAAAATGCCTACGAATAGTGCGGCTACAATCGAAGGAATTTCTGCTTGAGGAAAGCTGCTTGCGGGAGGAGTCAAAGATAGCGGGCTCCATGTCCCGCTTATGTCGCTCCCATTTAAAAATAATGCCTTTGCGTTAAGTAGATAATCTAGCTCATCATTGCTTATTCCGACCGGAATTCTATCTAGCCAGAGCGTCCTTATAAACAGAGAAAATAAGACAACAAAAAGTAACGGAAGTAATGAATGAAAACTTTTCTTCCAGGATTTAAACATAAAAGTCTAGACCAAGCATATTATATAGAAAGCTCACTGGAGGTCAATATTAAAATCTTGTTTTAGTTTTTCAATTCTAATTTTCGGAATACTTTTTATCTTGTCTTTTCTTACATATAAGCAGGTAGGTTTTCTTTCTGATGTAAAGTTTTTATATTGACTTTTATACTGCTTTGGGATTAATCTCTCTAAGTTTTTCTCTTTTGGGCAAGAACCATAGTAAAAAACTGGCGGATTTTCCTCAAACATTGTAAGTCTTGCATTAGAGTAGTTTTCAAATCTTGGCATAAAGGAGGTATACCACGAATACTTATAAGGAGAAGGAAGATCTACTTGCCAGTGAGTCAGTTCATCAAAGCCGTCGGCAAAATAAGTGTCATTCTCATTTTTTAAGACACTTATTACATTTCCCGCCTCAAGTATTTTCCCGTAGTTTGTGATAAATTCTTCGTGTGGGCTTATCTTTTCCACAAGAAAAGAGCGAGGCACATACAAAACAAATGCCAAAGCTAAAAACAGTAATGTAGGAGCAAAGTATTTTTTGGCATAACTGCAAATAAGCAAGAACGTAAAGGATACTAGCAGTCCGTACCAAGGAAGAAGATGAAATGCTGCATAGAATATTTTTCCAGCCTCCGTACTCCTTATATTTGCCAGTCCTAAAATCAGGAATATAACAAAAAATAATTTATATTTTTTAAGCCTTATTAAATTTATTGCATGCAGAATAAATAATAAATTTATGGAAGACAAAAGTAGCATAAGGGCATTTCTTTCACTACTTAAGATTATATAAAATGGGTAAAAAAATGATCTTAAGAGATCAAGTATCTCCAACTGTCCTTTAAACATGATTGAGTTATAAACAAATACATTTTGAAAATATTCCCTAAGGGGTATTAGCAAGAGCGTGGTTGCAAAGAGGAGAAAAAAGACAAAAATAGGATAAATTTTAATTCTTTCACGATTTCCGTAAAAAATTAATACAAAAAGAAAGAGCGCAACGGGAATATATGGTTCTCTCATAAAAATGACAAACCAGGTAAAGACCGAAGCTAAAAAATAGTCTATGGGTAATATTTTTTTCTTTGAGAATTTATAAAAAACAATAACGGAAAGATAGACCAGCGGATAGACTATTAAGCCTTCGGCAAGAAATCTGTCCCCAAATAAATAAAACTTGCTAAATTCATAAATTATTGCAAAAAAGACCATGGGTAACCCAAACCTGAGGATTAACATAAAGTTGAAAATAAAACCAAAAAATAAAACAAATTGCCTGTGTTTTAAAATTAGGTCATATACATTTGTAGGATTTATCTGCTGAATAAAAGCGCTTATATGCGGCATTAGCATTTGATGGTTAAAGAAAATATCCGAGTAAAGAGTTTTGCCTTCATTTATGAAGTATCCTGCGGCTATATTAAAACAATCATCAAAGCATCCAAAGGCACTAACCCGGGGCATGTAAATTTTATATAAAATAAAATAAGCAACAAGAAGAAAGAATAAGATAGAAAGAGTTTTAGAAATTTTTATCACTAACTTAATATAGCTTAAAAAGGATTGTTTTTCTACAATCCTTTTTAAGCTTACTAAAACCTGCCCTAGTAAACAGTAAAGTTTTACTTTTTAACTGCAGATTTTGCAATCTTTCTTGTGCCCTATCCCTACATAAACAGCTGATAAACCGATTAAGGTATAAACAACGGTTTCTGCTCCTGGCATTGTGCCAAGAAGAGTTGTTACGAGATTTAGGTTAAAAAGACCAACTAGTCCCCAATTAAGGGCACCAACTAAAACAAGAAGAATCGCTACCATGTGAAGATTTTTCATTTAATTCACCTCCTTTCAAATTAATACTAATTTAATGTAGACATAAAAAAACTTCTAAGTCAAGGATTTTAAGTTAGGTTTTAAGATGATAGAATATAAATTCATGAGAAAGGCTTGGATATTTCTAATAGTTGCTGTAGTTGTTGCTATTTTTGCGTATGGATTGAGCCTAAAGATTCTTGATAGGGAGTATGGTGTTACGTCTCCCCTGCCTTCATTCTTAAGCATAATAGAGAACAGCGAAGTCTCAACTTTAGACATTTGGACGCCCGTTATAGGGGCTCTATTTACAAGTTCCGGCGTTCCTGAAATTTCCGCTAAATCGGCTCTTATTTATGACACAACTACCAAGAAGACGCTTTACTCTAAAAATGCTCTTGAGAGGCTTCCTATGGCTTCTCTCACCAAGATAATGACTGCCGTAGTAGCACTAGAAAACAGCAAAAAAGATAACTATATTGTTAAAGAGAGAGATTTGGTTGGAGAAGATAGCATGGGATTATCCAGGGGAGAAGTTATGAGCCTAAATGAGCTTTTGTATGGACTTATGCTTTACTCTGGAAATGATGCCGCCGAGACAATTGCAAGCAACTACACAAAAGGACGTGAAGGATTTATTAAGGCCATGAATGATAAGGCAAACTCTTTGGGTCTTAAGGACACGCATTTTACAAATCCAACAGGACTTGAAGGAGATGGCAATCAATACACAACTGTTCATGATTTACTTGTAATTACAGACTACGCAATGCGTTTTGAGCAGTTTGCAAAGGTAGTTGAAACTTTTCAACATCATATTCCATACACATTAGATCACAAAGAGTTTTTTCTGGAAAACACTACAAATCTTTTGACAAGTTACCCGGGAATCAAAGGTGTGAAGATAGGTTACACGCCGGAAGCCGGAGAGTGTTTGGTCACTTATCTTGATTACAAAGGCCACAAAATTATAGGAATTATTTTGGGGAGTGATAACAGAAGACAGGAAATGAAAGATCTTTTAGATTTTGCCTTAGAATCGGAAGGTGTTCCTCCCCCTCCCCACGGTTAATTTAGAGATTTTTGCCTTTTTAACTTATGAACGTCTCCCCATTCCTGCATTAGTTTCATGATTGGAAGCAACGTCTTGCCATAGTCTGTAAGGGAATATTCAACATGAGGTGGAATAACAGGGAATACTTTTCTCTTAATAATTCCATCATTTTCAAGCTCACGCAATTGTTGAACCAACATTTTCTGCGTGATACCTGAAATTCCTCTTTCCAACTCGTTAGTTCTTAAGGAATTTGTCTTAACCATAAAAAGAATAAGAGGTTTCCATTTCCCACCTATGATATGTAGAGTTTCTTTTACCGATGAACATTCTATCGTTATTGTCTTCATGCTTACTTTTTTATTAGTACCTTACTTTATAGTAGGTACTTGTACTTTAAGACATTATAGCATATAAATCAAGCCATGGAAAGAGAAAAGCAAAATAGGTCTCCGCAGGAGTTAAATGCGGAATTTGGGAAAATTCTTGGTGCATTGCCCGGGCCAACTTCACAAGACTTTGAGGATAATTTTGAGATAAGCGAAGAAGCGCAGGCTGTTCTTGATGGTTTAATACCACGAGATTGGTTAGATGATGATCCTACAGGAACTGTGCGAGAGATATGGACTGATTTAGCAAAAGTTGAAGCGTCTAAGAATAGACGTGAGAATAGCTTGTATGGAGGAATATTGATGTCTAAATTCCAAGAATTAAGGCCTTTTGTACAAGGAACAGAAGCTTTTAGGGAACATTTACCAGAGGAGTTAAGATTATTTATTAAGATTGGGGGTGCTTGGGGAGAATATTTGCACGGCGATGACCAGGGAGGTATTTTCCATTCGGAATCAGTAAGGCCAATTGAAGAAAGAAGTTATCAAGAGCTTTATCAGCGTGTTCGTTGGTTTGGTAAGGGTATATTTCCTGATCCATGGTGGAAAGAGCCGGACTATGCTAACGAACCTGCTTATCAAGAAATGGTGTCTTTGGGAAAAAGATGGAAAAATGAATTTGTGCAAAAGTATGGATATTCTCCGCTTGATGGATTTGGAAGAGAAATCGAATTCAGAGGCGACGGTAAAGAACTTTAAAAGTTAGAAGGTGTCCCTCCCCACGGTTAAACACTTAGTGGAAATTTTCTAAAAACAGTGTAGGTTTGAGAAATAAGAGGAATATCTACTTCTCCAATCTTGGGATTTTTTCTAAAGTCGTCTAATTGCATTCCCTCTCTTAAACCACAGCTAACGCTGCTATATATTAGACATCCATTGGGCTTAAGCGTTCTCATTACATCGTCAAACTCTTCTTCTGAAAGGTGAACGTCTTGAATGAAGGCCGCATCGAAGGCCTCGTCTACAAAAGGAGAGTGTTCAATTTTTCCGTATAGTGCGTTTTTATTTTGGGAATGTGCCGTTTCCAGATTGGTCACTTTGCCGCTGTCCAGATTGACAATTTCTTCCGGGGTAAAAACAATACTTAGAGACAAGGTGTCATTCCCACTGCCCGGATAGTAGATTCTGGATATGGGAAATTTATCCCTAATTCTTTGTAAATCTATTAGTCTTTGTAATCCTGTTGGTGCTACATCTTTTCTGGGAGCAAACTTATCTACCAAAAAGGTTGCTACTTTTTCTGCGGTTCTATTGCCAAGTCTTTCAAACATTTTTGGATTATATCAAAATTAGAGTCTGAAGGCATTACTCTCCCACAGCACGGTTGATTGAACCACTGATTTAAGTTAGAATATAGACTCAGCCGTGGTGGTGGAATGGCATACACGGAGGCCTTAAGAGCCTTTGTCAGCAATGGCATGAGAGTTCGACTCTCTCCCGCGGCACATTATGAGTTAGATTTCGGGGAGTGGCGCAGTTGGTAGCGCGCGCGGTTTGGGACCGTGAGGTCGCAGGTTCGAATCCTGTCTCCCCGACCAATAACTAGATCAGTGCAGATAGGTATTGTATAATAGTTGCGCGACAGCGTCGGCTCGTTACGGATTTTACCCGAGCAGCGCAACCTTAAAGAGAAATCGTGTGGGAAAAACCGCGAGGTTTGTCCCAACAGAGTCGCGGGTGTAGTTCAATGGTAGAACGCAACTTTTCCAAAGTTGTCACGAGAGTTCGATTCTCTTCACCCGCTCACATTTCGATAAGGCTCAAATATGAATATGTGCTCGTAGCTCAATGGATAGAGCACCTCCCTTCTAAGGAGGTGGTTGGTGGTTCGATCCCACTCGGGCACACAATATTTATAAGCGAAATGGTGGATGTAGTTCAACAGTAGAACGCCTGCTTGTGGAGCAGGAGGTCGCGGGGGCGGCACCCGTCATCCACCCACTATTTTTTGGCTTTGGTTTCCTCTATGTCTTTGAGGAGTTCTGCTTTTAAAGCTTCCGCAGTTTTCCTAATCTTGTTCTCTATGTTTTCAGCTTTAGTCTTAAGTAAATCCCAAATCTTGTCATGATTATCATCTCTTACGTGTCTAAGAAATTCTTTTTTATCTTCCTGTGGAAGCTCGGATAAGACTGTATCTAAAACTGCATGGTGAATGTTGCTTTCGGCAAGAGACAGAAGATGTACTCTTTCATCCTGGGTTAAATCCATATCCGCAATTTCAATAGAAATTGACGTTGTGTCAACTACGTGGCTATAAAAATGTTTATTTTTCATTGTACTTATTGTACTACGTTAATTGGCCCCAATGGAATTTTATCTTCCGGATCGTCAATAAAGAAATAAACAACAGAGCCTACTTGTGATCCGTCTACTCTTTCTAGGTAATGCATTACTTCGGGTGACCCTCCAAGATGCTTTTTCGTCCATTGGGCAGGTCCTGCATCTCCAATAACTACAACCATTGCCTTGCCATTGTCGGGATTTACTATCAGCATTTTTTTGAATCTAAAAAATTCGGAAAATTTCCTAACATTTTCATTGTATCCAGGAGCAAGAAAAGTTTGAATTGCCAGATAGTATTTTTCCCTCATGTTATCCTGTTGAGTCATTTGAGATGAAGAGGGGGCAAAATACCTCCATGCTCCAAGCCCAGGAGCCATTCCAGAACTCCAGTATTGTCTTGCGTCATTTTCGTTGTCAAAATGAGTTGACATAGTATCTCCCGAATATCTTGCTAAATGCTGCTCTGCGCCAATTCTTCCATAATTTCTCTCAAGTCTTATTCCATTTTCCTCTGCGCTAATAGCTAATCCATAATTCCGTTTTAAAATTTCTATGGTTTTGTTTTCCTGGTCTTTTGTCAATGGTTGGGCTTGTTCCGGCAAGGCGGACAAAAGGTCTGATATTAAAAAAACTTTTTTATCTATCGTTGCCGCAAGTTCCTGACCTGATGCAACAGGAATGTGGTTTACAAGAAGCGGTTTTCCCGGAGATGCAAGAATCAATAAGCCCCCAAGAGAACTTACCATTATTTGCTTGGAATTTTTGCTTAACCACTCAAGGGAGTCTTTGTGCTTTTCAATAAGAGTTTTTTGTAAGTTTTTGTGACGGGCTGTCCACTTTTCTTTTAGATTGCGATAATGAGAATTAGGCATTACTTAAACTATATCACAGAGGATTGGCGTCAATCTACTATGCTCCTTTTGGAGGTTGCGGTTCATCGTTGCTGTCAGGCCTGGGGCGGGGAATTCTGGTCACGTTTGTTCCCTGAAAAGGTCTTTGTAAGTCTGCTTGTTCGGTCTGCCACGTTCTGTCTATAACTTCCTGGTCACTGAGATTTTGAGTAATTAATGCTGGAGTGACGTTTGGTATCTCTTCTGCTTGTGATGACTTTCTACTAAATTTAAATATTTCCCACATTTTCTTTAATGGATTAGGTTAGCCTATGTTATCCATAATATGTAATGTACAGTTTAAACATCCTTGTGTCAATCCCGATTCAATCGGGATCAATGGGAAATTTGATAGCAAGAGTATTATTTTGTTCTATTGTTTTTCGCCTATAATTCGAATATTATTTAATTATGCATACTGCTCGTGTTGCCCGTCTTGACTCGCTTCAGCCGAGGCAGATTATGCATATAGACTTTGATTCTTTCTTTGCAAGTGTAGAACAGCAATATAATCCCCTGCTTCGCGGAAAACCAATTGGCGTGACTGCTGCAAATGGAACGCCAAATGGCGCTTGCATTATTGCTTCAAGCAGAGAAGCAAAGAAACTTGGGATTCAAACCGGAACCAGAGTTTGGGAAGCTATTAACATTTGTCCTTCAATAACATTTGTTAAGTCAGATTTTTTAAAATACTTGGAGATAAGCAAAGTTTTTCTTAAAATTTGCTCAGACTACTCCCCTTTTGTAGAGCTTTTTTCTTTGGATGAGGTTTTTATAGACATAACTCCAACTATTCATTTGTTTGGTAGTCCCGAAAATATAGTCAGGCTCATAAAGACAAGAATTAGAGATGAGATTGGAGAGTATATAACTGTTTCTGTTGGGGTTTCTCATAATAAACTTCTTGCAAAACTTGCCTCTTCTAGAAATAAACCAAATGGTTTTGGAAAAATTGAAGAAAATGACATTGATAGTATTTACTCAACAATAGAACCAACAGATTTATGCGGAATAGGCAGAGCAATGGGTTCACGCCTTAATAAGATAGGAATCAAAAATCTTCTACAAATTAGAAATTATTCTAAGGAAAAATTAGTCTTGGAGTTTGGTCCGGCCTACGCGGATGTTTTGGAAAATATGGCTTGGGGTAGAGACGACCGTCCTGTTGTCCCCTATTATTTGCTAAATGAAACAAAATCTGTAGGGCGCAGCTACTGTCTGCATCAAAATGAGTATGACAAGAGAATTGTTATGCAGAATTTATATGAGTTATGTGAAGAAGTAGGGATTAAGCTTAGACGGCTAAATAAGAAAGCAAGGGGTGTTTCCGTTTCGCTTGCCGGAACATGTGACATTCATGGACGGAAGACTTATGGGGATTATTTTGACACTGGCGCCGAGATTTTTAAAAGACTTAAACCGATTCTTGAGAAACATACTTGCTCAGTCTCAAGAGAGTACGTCAGGCAAATTAGTATCTCAGTTCATAATTTGAAGGATAACGGAGACTTGCTTCTTTCCTTATTCGACAATCCCAAAAAAGACAAAGTTCAAGCTACGATTGATAGGATAAATGATAGGTTTGGCGATCATACAATAAGAAATGGTTTTCTTCTCTACTCCGACAAGCTTACAACTATGCCAAACGGTTACATGGCAGATAGGTTTGAGAGGGCAAATCTTGCTACCTAATTTTATCGGCTTCCATTACAAATTTTATTTCGGATAGAACTTTTTCTTTTTTGTCATTTGTAAGTCCAAGCATTTGTAAAGATTTTGGATTTTGATAAATAGTTTTACAAAGGATAATCCCCTGGTCTAAAAGTTTTTGTTTTTCAAAAGAAGATAGAGAAGAAAGAACGGTTATTGGATGAAGTCTTGATTTTTCAATTAAATCCCTAAGTCCTGCATTTTTCGGATAGTCCCAGCTTAATATTTTCATCCCGGCGCACAAAGCATAGCTTAAAGCATCTGATGTGACTTTTGTATTTGTAGCAATCCAAGCTTCTCTTAAGTCATATTTTTCTTTTACGTCATCAAATCTTGCTTTTGTATAAAGAGAAACTTTGACATCGGAGCGGGCTCCAGGCGTATTATGGAATTTTGCTTCTATCATAAATTTTGTTTCATTTTTTTCTGCTATAACATCCACTTCATGAGAAACGCATTTGCCAGAAAGAACTTGCCGTGTTTGAGTTTTGTAGCCATCGGTTTTTAGAAGTTCGGAAACATAATCTTCAAATGGATATCCAGTTGGGCCAAAATCCATAATTGCGTGCTTTAGAGCATAAATTGCCCTGCTAAAAGGATGGGAAGATGTTTTTAAAAATTCTGTTATATGGCTGTATATTTCAGATGTTGGAATATTTTCATAAAGCTTTGATTTGACGTGCTGCAAAACCTGTTGGTGTATTGAATTGGGAATGCCTGCTCTTTTTATGGAGTTATTAATTTTCTCCTCATTAAACGGTTCTTTTTCTCCGTTTGCCTTTATAACAGTTATCACAAATATATAGTATTGTTTCTTAAAATTTTCTGCAACCCCAATACTTCAGATAAGATTATCGAATTTTTGGTATTGTTTGGGACAGTGTATCTTGAAACGTTTAGTCAAAGACGCTATACTGGAAATATAAAGGCATGGGCCTTTTTTTATTGCAAAATGGACAAAAGAATACCTCTCCTATATGTAACAGTTTTTATTAATATTTTAGGATTTGGAATGGTATTTCCTCTTTTCCCTCTTTTTGCTGAAACCCTTAAGGCATCGGTTTTGGATATTGGCCTTTTGGCAGCTTCCTTTTCGTTTGCACAATTTCTTACCTCACCACTCTTAGGCCGGATGTCAGATAGATTTGGCAGAAAGCCCATTATCATCTTTTCAATAATAGCCTCTACAATATCTTTTTTTATTGCAGCTTTTGCGCCAAGCCTGACTATTCTATATGTCTCTAGGATAATTCATGGAGTTGCTTCCGCAGGGATTTTTCCCATAGCGTCTGCTTATATTGCCGATATTACCTCACCTGTAGACAGAGCCAAGTATCTGGGTAAAATTGCAGGAGTGTTCTCTCTAGGATTTATGTTTGGTCCTGTAATTGGCGGATTTTTGGGAAGCAGCGGCTTCACATTGCCATTTCTTGTAGCTGCTATTGTTTCCTTGCTAAATCTTGCGTTTATATCTGTAATGTTGCCAGAATCTTTAACTAAGAAAGCAGAAAAAATGGTTTTGAGGGAAGGCCTTTTCAATTTTACACAAGTTTACCATGGGTTAAGAGGAGATTTTGGAGTTTTATTTTTCCTGCTTTTTTCTTGGGCTTTTTATATTGGAAATTTTCAAGTTGCAATACCTCTTTACATGCAAAAACTTTTTTCTGCAGGAACCGTAGAAAACGGCATATTTTTTTCCGTAACCGGTGCCGCTGCAACAATTGCACAATGGTTTTTTCTTCCCCTTGTAATTAAAAGGATTGGAGAGCTTATGACGATATTAATAGGCATTGGGCTTATGATAGTGGGGCAATTTTTTGCGACTATTTGGGCATCACAAATTCTTTTCTATTCCTTCTTTATTGTATCTATAATTGGAAGCGGGCTTAGCCGTCCAACAGTGAATGCGGTGTTATCCAAAGCAACACGCACAGGGCAAGGAGCTACAATGGGACTTGCTTTTTCATTTGAAAGCTTGGGCAGGGTTGTTGGACCACTTATTGCAGGAGTTACAATATCTTCATTTGGACTCCGCTTCCCCTTTTGGGCAACAGTAGTAGTCCTTACTGTTGGTCTGATTCTCTTCTGGAAAATTGAGATGAAGAAAGACAAATAATGCTAATTTCTCTTCTGAAAAACCACAAAGTCTCCCCTGCTAATTAGCAGTTTGTATCTGCCGTCTTTTTTAAGTTGTTCTACTATTTCTTTTTGAGATGCCAGCGAAGGCTGGGCAAATGGATCATTTAAGAGAAATGCTACTATATCGGCGTTCTCAATGCCCTGTGGAATCGTAAAAATATACTGTCTTTTTGATAAATGTGAACCAAGATTATTAGTTGCTGCAACTTTGTATTCTTGCGGTATCTTTTTTATAAAAGACTGAATTAGCTTTCTGTCAGGAAGTTGTTTCGTAAACATGTCAATGTTTGGGTTTTTAGCTCCAGGCAAAGGTCCAAAGTTGTGAACAGATATTAAAGTTGAAAAAATGACCAAAAACAAAACTATATTTAACGTCTCTTTCTTAGGAAGCCATTTTGTTAAATTTTTTGCTCCAAATATTGCGGCAATAAAAACAAAGGGTGTAATAACAGCAGTATATTGATAATAAATTTGATGCAGATTTGTATTATTGCTTAAAAGATTAATACCTAAATCGGGAACTGCAAAAATTAAAGCTAGCGGAGATAGAAATGAAATAAATCCAAGAGGAAGAAACGTGTGTAAAAGATATGCAGGCCTATCCCCCGTAGCTATTATTTCAATAATTTTTCCGGGGGAAAATAAGATGTTTCTTATTACATTAAATGGAGAGTCTCCAAAGTCGGAATAGTAAGAAAGAGCAAAATGGCTCCCTTCCCGAGCTTGCGGTATTGCTATCCAAATAAGGTAATAGAAAATAAAAAAAGAGACACCCGATACTCCTAGCCCAAACAAAAAATTAAATAGTGTAGTCTTTAATCTTAGGGGAAATTTTTTCCTTGCAATACCTACTGCTTGGAAAAATAGAATATAGAGTCCAAATACTGCTATAACAAGCCAAACTTGTTCTTTTGTAAGTCCAGCAAGGATTGCAAAAAATAAAAAATGTAAATATTTTTTTTGAATAAAATAGTAAAAAGCGCCAAGCAATAAAGTGGTGGCAAGAGTTACTGGGTGGAAGTCATACAAATTTGTAAATTGAAGAGATGGGTTAAGAAGGTATGCAAGAGAAAAAAATGCTGCCGCATTTTTACTATTCAAAATCATTTTGGCAATTTTAAAAACAAAAACTGCTCCTAGTGCCAGCACTATTGTCTGAAGTCCCAACAGTACTTGCGGATCTGCCCAAATGAGATAAAGTGGTGCTGTAAAGATTAAGATGAAGTCTGCGTGTCCGGAAAGCCTTGAAACTATGTTTACGCCGTCGGTTGTTTGGAAAATTCTTCCATTGGCTGTATTCCACACAGTTTGGTCCATATTTCCAAGATCGAACCTCCCTGTATGAAAATTATCGTAACGCAATAAAGTTGCTGTCGTGAAATAAATTATGTAAATAATAATTGCCACCCCTGTTAAAATTTCTTGTTTGTGGGTTGAGATAAAGCTTTCCGTCTTTAGGACTAATTCACTTTTAGTTTTATTCAATATGAATGTAAAACCCAGAAAAACAAGTTCGGAAATAATAAAAGTTACTCTGGCAAGAATTGCGGAAGCAGAAGCGAGTGGAAGAGGCATAAAAGTTGTAAGTCCATAAATTATTACGCCCTCCCTAACTCCAAGTCCAATTGGTACCAGAAATGAAAGATAGCCAACAAGGAGGGATAGGACAAAAAAGCCGACAAGCTGCCAAATTAGAACGGGCGTCAGGAAGCTAATGGAAATAATTGTTAAGTATGTTCCTAAACCAAAAAAGAAAATACCTATGGAGCTCATTGCTAGAAGATGTAAATTTATAATCGGAGGAAATATTGGTAAGGAATTTGTTGCATGTTCTAGCACGGATTTTTTAAGAAACGGAATTTTAGTCTTCTCTATGTAAGCCGCCAAGCGTTTTGCAAAAGTAAATATTACGGAAGATATTATTGCACCTACAACTAAAATAACAAGAATCAGATTTTTGACCAGAGGATCCATAGAAAAATGATTAATTATAAGGGGTATTGTCAAAAGAGATACTATGAAACATCCTACCAAAAATGCCTCCGCCTCTATGGCTAAAGAATATGCAACTGCCTTTTTCTTTAGACCATCCTTTGAAAAAGATAGAGTTTTTGATATTAGTGGCCAGATAAATCCTGGGGCAAATCTTTTTATTTCCGCCATCTCCCAAAGAAAAACTGTTTTTCTAAAAGGTGCCCTGTGTCCCTTTTCTTCAATAATTTTGTGCCAAAGATATGCGCGGCAAAAAAAATAAATAAGAAAAGAAACGATTGAAAAAAACAATAGTGCAGGATTGATGTGCTCAAAACGGGAGATAATTGATTTGTTTTGGATTACAATTCTTCCAATAAACAATACCGCAAGAAGGGAGATTGGCCAGCCTATGAAAAATTTAAAAAATTGAAAAAACTTTTTAAGTGACATTGGAGATATTATTCATATCTTAGTGCTTCAATTGGCGAAAGTCGAGATGCTCTTATTGCTGGAGCCATTCCAAATACCACACCCACTAATACAGAAAATCCAAAAGCAATAAATATTGACCAGGGAGTAACTTGAGAAACAAAAAAGTTAGATAAAATTAAGGATGCTCCTACTCCAAGAGCTATTCCCAAAGAGCCTCCAGTAAGCGAAAGTATTACAGACTCAAGCAGAAACTGTCTTAATATGTCTGATCTTTTAGCTCCAATTGCTTTCCTAAGTCCTATTTCTTTCGTGCGTTCTGTTACCGATACAAGCATTATATTCATAATGCCAATGCCGCCAACCAGAAGTGAGATTGCTGCAATTCCCCCAAGAGCAATTGATAAAATATTTGTTATATTGTTAATTGTTGAAAGAGTAGATTCTTGAGTTTCAAGCGTAAAGTCATCCTCTGTTAATCTTTTAAGGAGAATTTTGCTAACGTCATTTTTAACAGTTGCAACTAGTGTAGATTTTTTTGCAGAAACATATATGGTATTCACGTTTGTTATTCCAAATTGTCTTTGGGCAGCAGTAATTGGAATTATAATTGTATTGTCTTGATCTATTCCAAAAAGTGCTCCTTTTTTAGCAAGAGTTCCAATAATTGTATATTTTTCTCCCGCCACTGAAATTTTTTGTCCTATTGGATTTGTTCCATTAAATAGATTTGTTACAATAGTTTGTCCTGCAATTGCTACTTTTTCTCCGGAACGCTCTTGGCCTAAAGAAAAAAATATGCCCTTTACTATGTCTGTTTTTACAACTTGTGGATAATTTGCCGTAGCTCCTAAAATTGAAACTCCTTTATCTGTTTTATTTTTATATTTCAATGCTGCTAATTGTTGTACAACGGCTCCAATGTCTGCGGAATTTTTAAGTCTTTGTTGTAAGAGCCTTGAGTCTGATAGAAGAAGTTTATTTGAGACAACTCCTCCTGGAGTTCTTGCTCCTCCAACTCTTCCTGGAATTACAAAAATTAAATTTGATCCAAGACTTGAAATTTCAGAAGTAATATATGCTTGAAGTCCAGAACCAATTGAGACTAAAAGGATAACTGCAAAAACTCCAATTACAATTCCAAGCGTTGTTAGGATAGTTCTTAATTTATTTGCAACGAGTGACCTAAATGATATTTGTATTATTTCTCTTAGATTCATAGTTATTTAACTATTTCTCCATCTCTTATTTTTATTATTTTGTTTGCAGTTTTTGCTATATCTATTTCATGAGTAATTAAAATTATTGTTTTGCCTTGTCTATTTAGTTCTTTGAAGATTTTCATGACTTCTTCTCCTGACTTTGTGTCTAGATTTCCTGTTGGTTCATCAGCAAGTATTATTTTGGGGCCGTTCATAAGAGCTCTTGCTATAGCAACACGTTGTTGTTCTCCTCCTGATAATTGATTTGGTCTATTTCCCATTATATTCTCAAGCCCCAATCTCACAAGCAGTTCCTTTGCTTTGGTTTCTCTTTTACCTGTTTCCATTCCTGCGTACATTCCAGGAAGCATTACATTTTCAAGCGTTGAAAGTCTTGGAAGAAGATTAAATTGCTGGAAAACAAATCCAATTTCCTCGCTTCTTAGTTTTGCTAAGCTATCCTCCGATAATCCGCTTGTTTGTTTTTCATTTATTTCATAGGTGCCGCTTGTAGGGGTATCTAAGAGCCCAATAATGTTCATGAGCGTTGATTTGCCGGAGCCTGATGGACCTGTTATTGCATAAAAATCGCCCTCTGCAATTTTTAGTGTAATTCCTTTTAAAACCGGAGTTACAACATCAATGGTCTTATATTCCTTTTTAATGTGGGCAAGATTAATTACCGCTTTTTGCGTTTTCATTTATTACTTTTTTGGTAATTGTGAGGGTTGAAGTATTACGATGTCCCCTTCTGATAATCCACTTACTATCTGACTGTCTGAATCATTTTTAAATCCTAGCTTTACAGTTTTTTTAACTATGCCAGAAGAAGTTTTTACATAAACGCTGTTTCCATCTATTGCAAAATTTGAAACAGTTAATATATTTTTCTTTTCCGCAAGAATAATTTCTGCGTCTGCATTCATGCCAATTCTGTATAGCTTGTCTGCATTGTCTAATAAATCTGTTTTGATTGTATATGCATTTCCGCCTGTTGATGTTGTATGGCTTGAGAAATCAATACTTGAAACAGTTAGGGTGATAGTATCGTTTGGGAAAGAATCCAAAACGATTCTTACTTGTTGTCCTATTTTAATTTTAGATACGTCTGCTTCATCTACATCCATTTTAAATAACAAATTTTTGCTATCTGCAACTTGATATGTTGTGGTAGTTGAAACATCAGCTCCCGGAATTATTGCGTCCGCTCTTATTATGGAGCCGTTTAATGGGCTTACTAGGCTTGAGTCTGCAAGTTGCTTTCTAGCTATTATATAATCGTCGTAAGCGTTGTTTTGAGTTGCTTCTGCGGCGGTTTGTGTTACTTTTTGAGCAAAAGTTAAATCGGTTGCTCTTTTTGTTTGATCATAGACTTGCTCAACAACTGCTTTTGCTGCATTAAAATCTTGCCATGCTTGTCTAAGATTTGCCTGGAGTTTTGTTGAATCAATAGATGCAATTATTTGTCCCTTGTAAACGCTCTCGCCAACCCTTGCTCCAACATATGTTAGCTGTCCTAACGTTTGGAAAGTTAAGCTAGCAGAACTTGTTGAATCAACACTCCCTGTTACGGAAACGCTTTGAATAATATCTGAATATTTAATGGTTTGAGTTTCTAGAACTGCGGCTGGTTTTGGTTTTATAACAAACCCAATAACAACAATAACAATAATTAAAACCGCAGAAATTATTTTGTGATCCTTAATAAAGGAAAGTGGTTTTTTAAATAAGTTTTTTATTTTTTTCATTTTGTTTGTGCGCCTGAAGGGAATCGAACCCCTGCCTGCAATTTTAAGTTTGGACATTGGGGTCAATAGGTCTACCCTTAATGAAGGTGATAGTTTTAGCTCCAGGGAATTTTACTTTAAAAAATAATTTGCCACCTTCTTCAGTTATTTTGAACGATGAACTACCGGCAGTATCTTCACTTGGAGCGATAATTGTCCCATAGCTTTCAGATATGAGACTGGCAATTCCTTTTTCGCTTTTTCCCGTACTGCATGAAATCAAAACAATAGTGGGGTTATCAGTGAAATAACCAGAGTACTTTGCCATACGTTCTCTTTTAAAAACACTGTCAATAAAAAATTCAGGGTAGCTTAATCTTTGTTCGGAAGAGTCGTCCTTACCAAATTCTATAGTGTTTTTATCTCCATGTCCTCCTACAATTGCAAATGAAATTTTATGACTGTCTCCATATTTCCTAGACAATTTATGTAGTCGTTTAACAATATCTAACTTACCATTTGTTTCAACCACCCGTAGCGAATACTTCCCTTTTAATTGTTTCCGCAGACTATTCAGTCCTTTTCTGGTCTCATAAAATGCTCCGTTATGATCAAAAGAGTTAAATAGAATTACTCCGTATGGGAGATCTGTTTTGTCTACTTCATCGTACTGGGCTATCAGCATTTCTTCAGGATAACGTGCAAAGTTGCATATTCCAAATTGTTTATTTAAAAGAGTGCCAATTCCTGGCCTTTTTTTTTCAAGACTAACCAAAGCATTAAGATTTTCACTCACAACGAATACACCAGGAGAAGAGTCAAGCCATCTATCAATCAACTCGCTAGAATCAATGCCTAAATTATTTAGCTTATCTCTAATAAATCTAATGGCTATCTCCTGTCCATGTCCTTTATGGTAAAAAGCAACACTTAGATAGTGATCCATCATTTGAGTTAATGCTTCGTCTGCTTTTCCTGCAGTATCTTTATCATCCGATGAACCTGCCATTTCCAAAGCAGCAAAAGTAACAATTGGACTCACGCCAGATTCCAAATAATTAAGTTTTAGAAGATTAAGATTCCGTACGAAAATTTCGGTTGCTTTTCTTTTATCCCTACCTTGTCCAAATGCTACGATAGCTTCGGCACACTGGTTTCGTGTTTTCAAAGTGTCCTTACCTACGGGATTAGATAAATGCGATTCAATTACATCTAGATTTTCTTCTACTAAATCCAACCCTAATAGGACTGAAGATTCCATTTTTGAATTTCTTTCTAAAATGTTAATAACCTCAATGGCAGAATTAAAGTAATCATCTGTTCTCAAAGCTTGCGACAATAAACTTTTCTTGGAAGAGAAAGCAATATAAAGCCTTTCCGGATCCGGACTACGGAGTGCGTTGCTGTGTAACTCGCTACTGAGTTCTTCAAATTCTGCTTCTGTAAAATTACTTACTGGTCCTTGCTGACCTGGAATACCATTTCCTTCACCTTTAATCTCTGTCATATATAATTTTCCTATTCTAGTGCGCCTGAAGGGATTTGAACCCCCAACCCCTTCGTCCGAAGCGAAGTGCTCTATCCATTGAGCTACAGGCGCAAGCGAAGCTTATTGCCTCGATTTACTACTTATAGTATACTAAATTTCATAATGGGCCGCTAGCTCAACTGGCAGAGCAATTCCCTCTTAAGGAATCGGTTCGGGGTCCGACTCCCCGGCGGCTCACAGGAATTAGCTGGTTATTTTGGAGAGATAGGGAATTTTGTGAACGACGTAGGCAATAATAAAGGATACTCCAGCAACAGACAAAAAGAATATAGGGTCAAACCATACCTGCCTGATTATCTGAGGGTCTGCTTGAAAAAAATGCACTCCAAATTTATACCAAATAAATTCAAGCACTATTACGTGTATAAAGAAAACGAAAAATGATAATCTGGCCACAGTTTTAATTAAATTTAAATGCGGTAGGGCTTTATTAAATAAATAATAAAGAATACTTCCTAAAACCGCCGTATATAAAAGTACGCTTGGCCTCCATTGAGAATAGAATTTTAAATAGTTGCTCGTTTTTAAATATCCACTTTGTCCCTCCATAAAGACGTATCCTGCAAGAAGGAAAGTAATAGCCAATAGCATAATCTTCCATTTTTTAATAAAGACAAGAATTATGTTCTGATGGTGCGAAGCTAAAGCTCCTAAGAGAAATATGTAAAAGTTAAGCATGGCGATAGTTACGGGATAAAAAAATGGAAGGGAATGAATGTAATAGTCTTGGTACAGAATGTAGACCTGAATTACGCCAAGAAGAAGTAGCACCCACTTGTCTGTAAGTATTTTGTAAAAAATATGGAAAAGCGGAAAGGCTATGTATAAAACTAGAAGTGATGGGATAAAATATAATTGGTAAGACGCGCTCCCAAGACCCAGAGTAGTAAGGAAGTTTATATTGTGCTTGGTATATACAAAAAAATAATAAATAAAGCTCCAGAAAACATAAGGAATTAAAATTCTACCTAATCTCTTTTTAAGATACACAAAGTAGCTTATGTTGGCGGAGTAGTTTAGCTCAAGAACAAATCCTGAAATCATAAAAAATAAAGGAACAGCAAAGCGACTAATTTGGTTTAGAAAAAGTGTCCATGGTACTTTTGTTATATCAAGGTGATTTGCCTCAAGAGTTCTGGTAGTCGTATGAATAAGAACAACTGCCAAAATTGAAATAAAACGTAAAATATCAATTGCTGGATTATATTGTTTTTGCTCCATCATTAAATTCTATCAGGTAGTAATTTAAAAATAAATTAGGTAAATTTTGTAAGGTTGAAGGATTTTCTATGAAGCTTAGATAGGCCATGTTTTTTAATCGCTGCTTGATGAGCCTTAGTTCCATAGCCTTTATGCTTTCCGAATCCGTACTGAGGGTATCTTTTCGATAGTTTTCTCATAAGCTCATCTCTTTCAACTTTTGCAATAATTGAAGCTGCTGCTATTGAAATACTAATTCTGTCCCCTTTTATAATTGCTTTTTGATTTTTAAGCCCTATTCTTTTTACATATTTAATATGAAAGCCATCGACCAATAAATAGTATTTAGTATTAGATAGTATGTATTTTGTATCTTTGTCTTTTTTATACTTACTACTTTCTACTTTATACATAATACTTGCGATAGCTTTTCTGAAAGCTATCCGAGTTGCTTTGCCTATGCCGACTCGATTTATAATCGGAACTCCAACTGTCGCGATTGAGTACGACGCGCAGGTGTTTTTAATTAATTCCGAAAGTTTTTCTCGAGCACTTGGCTTCAAAAGCTTTGAATCATTAATTCCAAAACCATTTATCTCACCCGTCTCAGACTTAAAAACAACTGCTGCTACTGTTACAGGGCCTGCAAATGCGCCCCTGCCAACTTCATCTACGCCAATGATATATTTATTCCCCTTATTCCATAATTTGGTTTCTTCGGAGAAATTTGGTAAAATCACAAACCTATTATACAGATTTGATTTGACAGCTATATGCTTATTTGCTAGCATTTTATTTATCTATGAAAACAATCTTAAGAAATACAGCAACTTATGGCCTTGGTCTTTTCTTTCTAGGTTTGATTGACGAAGGTTTAGTAATCCAAGGAGGAGTAGGTACTTATGTGGTAGGCGGGCTTGCTCTATGTCTGCTTTTTATGATTGTGAAACCAATTCTTAACATTTTATCCCTGCCGCTTAATCTTATTACTCTTGGCCTTTTCTCTTTTCTGACAAATACTATAATTTTATATCTGGCTACGGTATTTGTGCCTCAAATAAGAATTATGGCCTTTACTTTTTCAGGGGCTAGTTTTTCAGGTTTTATAATTCCTTCACTTTCCTTCAATACATTCTTTGCTTTTGTTGTATCAGCAGGGCTTTTGGCTCTTATTGTAGGATTTATATCATGGTTAACAAAAAGGTAGTTTGTTTAGGAGGCGGCGTAGGGACCGCAAATTTACTTTCCGGAATAAAAGATGAGTTTTCAGATATTAATGTTGTGGTTTCCGTTGCGGATGACGGAGGTTCTGCCGGAAGGCTTAGGAGATATTACAAGATTCCTCCAACAGGAGACATTGTTAACTGTATGATTGCCTTATCGGATGCAGATAAAGTAATGTTGGATCTTTTAAAATTTAGATTCCCCGGAGAAAGATATGGCCCTGATAACATTTTGCCGGGTCAAAAAATTGCAAATCTTATGTTTGCCGCTTTGATGCTTAACGCAAATAATATTAGTGAAGCAATTGGCAAGATGAAGGAAGTTTTCCAAGTTAAAGCAAATATTTATCCGTCCGCTCTTACAAAGATTTCCTTAAGAGCAAAGACTTCAACCGGACATATTGTAAGACGTGAAGAAAACATAGATATGGGACGCTTCAAAGGCCGGATTAAGAGATTATATATTTATCCTCAAAATCCAAAAGTTGATGTTAGGGCTATTGAAGCAATTAAAGAAGCAGATGTTATTATTGCAGGCCCCGGTGATTTGTATACTACAATTCTTCCAACAATTATTATTCCAAAAATAGCCGAAGAACTTAAAAAATCAAAAGCAAAAAAAATATTTGTTGTAAACGTAGCTAACAAATTCTTTGAAACTCCAAATTACTCTGTTTCCGACTTTATTGCCGCTATTAAAAAACACTGTGGATTTCAGCCCTTTGACACATTTCTTATAAATAACAATGTAGAGTACAAAATTCCTGATGGGTTTAGAAAAGAGTATTCCATAGCACCTTTAAGTAAGGATAAAAACATTGCCGTTGATTGTGTCTACAGAGATTTAATTAACGAAGAGTTTCCTATATACCACAGCTCCAAGAAACTTGCCAAAGCTATAGTTGAATATATATAATAGAGAAGATGTTGTTTACCATTATATTGCAGATTATAGTTTCCGCCCTTCTCATAGGCGCAGTTTTGCTTCAAAGTCAAAGCGGAGGCTTGTCTACTGCCTTTGGTGGAGGAGGAGAATTTTATAGAAGCAGAAGAAGTCTGGAAAAGTTTCTGTATGCGGCAACTATAGTTTTGGCTGCGGTTTTTGGACTCTTATCTGTTATTCTCCTTATCCCCCGATAACCTTGTTTTTATGATTTTCTTTAAAAGAAAAAGACTTATAATTTGGCTGCTTAAGGCATATATTAAAAAGCATGGCAAGACAATTATTTTCTTTTTTGTGGCAGGGATTTTTGTTTTTTCTTTTCTTTTCTTAACCAAAGATATTTTTATTGGTAAAGTTCCTTTTGTACAAAAACAAACAGTAGGCCTTGTGGGTTCATATGACATCAATAGTTTGCCTGCCGAAATTCTTCTTAGTGTATCCAAAGGGTTAACTACCGTAGATAATAAGGGAAATATTTCTCCTTCTTTGGCGTCTTTCTGGAAAATTGAAGATAATGGAAGAAAATATACATTTAGACTTATTAAAAATGTTGTTTTTAGCGATGGAGAAAAATTTACCTCAAAAAGCATAAATTATGGATTTTCAAATGTTAGCACACAAAGACCCGATGATTATACGATTGTCTTTAGGTTAAAAGATAATTATTCTCCGTTTCTAGTCACCGTTTCAAGGCCTATATTTAAAAAAGGTTTTGTTGGCATTGGTGATTATAAAATAAAAAACATAAACCTGAATGGAAGTTTTGTGGAAAGCCTGTCACTTTCTTCAAATAAAGATAAGTATGGAAGCATTTCGTATCAATTTTACCCTACTCAGGCGTCGCTTAAGACAGCGTATGTGCTGGGAGAAGTTTCTCAGGTAAAAGGGCTTACCGATTTGAAATTTAAAAACTCATCTTTTTCTTCTTTTAAAAGTACAAAGGTAACAAGGGCAATAGACAACACTAAGCTTGTTTCTCTTTTTTATAATACAAAAGATGGCACACTATCGGATAACAGAGTGAGAAAAGCTCTAACTTACGCTTTGCCGGATTCATTTCCTATGGGTCTTAGGAATTCAAGTCCCTTTCCGCCAGATTCATGGGCAAGAGCCGAATCTGCGGTTTCGGAAATAAGACAGGATTATAATCATTCCAAACTTCTTTTATCTGAGTCTCAAACTGCAAGTGATGGTGCTAAGCTTTCTTTTGAAATAAAAACCCTTCCTCAGTATGAAGATGCTGCAAAAATTATCGTTGATTCTTGGAAAAAACTGGATGTCAACGCAACAGTTAAAGTAGTTGATTCAATTCCATCTTCTTTTCAAATTTTTCTGGGAGATTTTAATCTTTCAAAAGACCCGGATGAATATCCCCTTTGGCATTCATCTCAACCCAATAATATAACAAGATATAAAAACTTGAGGATAGATAAGCTTTTAGAAGATGGAAGAAAAGAAGTAAGTATAGAAGAAAGAAAAAAGATTTACTCTAGTTTTGAAAAATATATTCTGGATGACTCCCCTGCTTCATTCCTCTATCTTCCCTACAGCTTTGATGTTGTCCGGTCTAATTAAGGTTACCATTCATTGCCTTGGAGCGGAGTTTTCTATGATATGTTATTGCAAATCTGTGTGCTTCATCTCTAATTTTCATAACTAGGTTTAAAGGGTCGGACCCTCTAGGTAAAGAAATTTCCTGTAAGTCTGGGGTAATAATGGTTTCAAGTCTTTTAGCAAGTCCAATAATTGGAACGTCGACGCCCGACTCCTCGATTGCCTTTTTTGCGGCAGAAACTTGACCTTTCCCTCCGTCTATAATAATCAGTCCCGGCATTGCCCAGTCTTTTCTCGCAAATCTTCTTTTCAAAACTTCCTGCATCATTGCAAAATCATTAGGGCCCAGAGTTCTTTTTATTTTAAATCTTCTGTACTCGGAAGTATTTTTTGTGCCGTTTTCAAATACAACCATAGAGCCTGTTGCCAATTTTCCGGAAATGTTTGATATGTCGTAGCACTCTATTCTCTGAACACTCTTAACTCCCACACCTTTTTCATTTAAGACAGTCCTTAAGGAGGTCATTTCCTTATTTCTGAGATCTTCTTCAAGGTTAGGATTAATTTCATAGTCAAAAGGTTTATGAGACTCGCTTGTGACAAATTTAATTGCGTCGATTTTCCGCTGGATCTCACCTGCTTTTTCAAACTCGTCAAGATTGCTTAATCGGTTTCTCTCTTTCTCAAGCCCAGCAATTACTTTCCTTGTGTTTCCTTTTAAGAAATCTATGATTCTCCTAATATTTTTTTTATATTCATTGAGCTGGAGATCTAAAAGCAACGGAGGACATGGACAAAGACGCAAATGGTTATAAAGACACATTTTTTTAGGATGGTTAATAACCGATTGATAAGGAAAAATTTTCCTTATGGTTTTTAATACCAAGCGTACAGATGATGCACTTGGGAAACGGCCAAAGTAAATAGATTTTTTATCATCCTCTTTTCTTGATATTAAAACAGCAGGATATTTATCTTTAACATTTACTCTAATAAGAGGATAAGTCTTATCATCTAACAGTTTTATATTATAAAATGGTTTGAACTGTTGAACCATATCTGCTTCAAGCAGGAATGACTCAATTTCCGATTGAGTTTTTATAACCTTAATTTTGCTTATTTTTGAAACCAGTTGTTTGGTTTTATATCCTAAATCTGAAGAGTTTGAAAAATAAGAAGAGACTCTGCTTTTAAGATTCTTTGCCTTACCAATATAAAGAACATCACTCTTTTTGCTTAAAAAGATGTAAATGCCCGGACTTTGAGGTAATAATAAATATGAAAGTCGTGAATATAACAATTAAAGCACCCCCTACGGCCAAAAGCTGAACTTTTGAGAAATTAAACGGAGATATTAAAATTTTTGCCGTAATGACTTTTTGGCCGATTGTGATTGTAACCTGGTCTTGCCTATTTGTCAAAAGAGATGGAGTAGTGAATTTAAGAGGTATAGAAATGTTTCCATAAGGAGGGATTGAATCTATGCTAATTTCTTGGTTTTGAGGTTCTAATATATCCGTCTCTACTTTAATAGTCTGAGGTTGGGATATCTGACCTCCCTCATTTTTTATTATAATTTGTCCGTAAACAGGTGCCCAAGGAAAAGCAGACTTTGTGATCTCTAAGTCTGTTTTAAAGGTTGAAAGAGTTTCGTCAAGGTGGGTATCAACATTTACCAACACGTCTTTTTTATTTTCTTGTCCGGGTAGTTTATATCCTCCTGCCGGAACAGGATAACCGCTGTCTTTACCTTTTATAACAAAAGCTAAATGGTCAAAATCCAAAACATTAAAATAGTCAACCCCTCCGGTTGTTTTTCCCCAAGTGGGATCAACCATAATCCAAGTTTTTCTATCATTATCATAATACTCAGGCCACGCATGCAAGATATCCTTTACAAGCGACAATGGTCTCTCCCGTGAGTTTTCGGTGAAAGCATATCCATCTACTTCTCTGGCCGGAATTCCTGCTGCACGTGAAAGTGCTATGAAAAGATCATTAAACTCAAGGCAAACAGCAGACGTAGGTTCATCCAACACTTTTTGGGCTCCAAGCCTAGGCTTATTAGTTGTTACTCTTGAAAAATCATAGCTTAAAGTTTTTACGACGTAGTTGTAAATTGCCTGAGGAGTTTTAAGATTATTTGCCAGTTTTTTTATTTGTATATTGTCTGATTGCCAGAAAGGCTGCGGTTTTAAATATTCTGCTTTTAAGCTTTCAGATAATTCTTCCGGGCGGGAAATCAAACTTACTTTAGCTTTGCCTTTTACATGTACATCTAATTTCTGAGAAGCTGAGAGTACATACTCTGCTAGCCAATTTCCATCCGAATCAACTCTGACGTTTACAGGAGCAGGTATCATCTGATTAATTTCGCTGTCTTGATAATTTGTATTTGGGGGAAGCGCAATTTCTGTTTTAATTTTAAAAAGATTGTTATTGTATAGATGATAAGTTAGGTCAAAAGAATAAACCTGGTAGTCTCCATATGCAATATAAACTCCTGATTTTCCCAAAGTCTCTTTAGTAAAGGTTAAGTTACTAGATGTTGAGTTGATAACTGCCGGCTTTATATAAGCTGGTGCTCCAAGCGCTGAGGGAGTAATTACGTTAACGCTAAAGACAGAAAAATCGTTTTGATTTGAAAGTCCCGGAATGTTTACTTCAAGAATCCTTCCTAGATTTTCAGCAATTCCCTGTGTATCAAAAGATAAATTAAAAGTTAATTTTTGCTCCAGACCAACAACTCTTTGGTTAAATGGAATGCCAACGGTTGTTCCCCTTGTATCCTTTGTAATGTCTGGTTTTATCTCACCTTCTGCGTCAGATGCTTTGATGTTTTCTATATCTGTCACGCCAAGTTGGATCTTATAATAAGAGGCGTAGTAGTTAGTGGTTTTGTTTGTTAGGATAACTTTGAAATTTACGCGAGCATTGCCATTTTGAGAGATGTTATAAGAGATAGAGTAATTGGTTGAGAAATTTTCCTCTGCATAAGCATTGCGGACAGAAAAAAAGAAAATAATTACAACAAAAAGAAGAAATAATATTTTTTTCATTTATAGCTTATTATACATATCTTATCCGGAGCCCCACAACTTCCCTTTCCGCAGCGGACTTGTAGAGCATGCGAATGATAGTAATTAAGCCTCTTATAATCCTGAAGTATAGTTTTCTGAAGGGAAAGAAATATAATTTTGATACAAAAATTTTCTAATTTATTAGGGCACCTTATCCACAAAAAACTTCCCTACATATAAATATTCCATTTTGGCATATTCCATTGTGGAATATAATATTAATTTATGAGTAAAGCAATATATTCTCAAGAGC
>CALRGR010000007.1 GCA_943357985.1 Candidatus Levybacteria bacterium GW2011_GWA1_37_16
AAAAAAACAAAGTTGCCCTTTGCGTGGACAATGGTTTTAGCAGAAAAATAACCTTTATATGAAAATTGCAATAATTGGCGCAGGCATCACCGGCCTTTCTGCCGCATATGAATTAAGTAAGCAACAACATAAAGTTACAATTTTTGAGCGCTCGGAAGTACCTGGCGGACTTGGTACTTACATTAAAGTAAAAAATAATTACATTGAACGCTATTATCACCATTTTTTTGAGAGTGATAATTTAATAATAGAACTAACAAAAGAACTAAAAATTGACAACAAATTAAAATTCTATAAAGTAAAGACTGGAGTCTACTGCGAAAACAGAATTTATCCTTTTAGCACACCTTTTGATCTCCTAAGATTCTCTCCTCTTTCTTTTTTGAATAGAATAAGGTGTGGACTCGCAACGGGATTTCTAAAATTCCTACCATTACCCCCATACCCACTAGATAAGATTCCTGCCGAAAAATGGATAAAAAAATATGAAGGGAAAAAAGTTTATGAAAAGATATGGGGTCCTCTTCTGGAAGGTAAGTTCTCAAAATACTCCAGCAAGATCTCTGCTCTTTGGCTTTGGGGCAGAATAGCAGATAGAAGTCCAAGGTTGGGATATTTTGACGGCAGCGTAAAAATCCTTTTTGATGCACTTTTGGCAAAACTCAAAAAAAAGGGCTGTAAAATCATGCTGGGTGCGCAAATTGAAAGTATTGAAAAAGATAAAGATGGCGTAATTATAAAAGGAAAAAATATAGAAGAGATTTTCAACAAGGTTATCATTACAACCGTATCTCCAGTTGCTAACTTTTTAATAAAAAGCGGGTTGCCTCAAAGTTTAAGAAGTCATCTCAAATCTATAGACCAACTTGGGGCAGTTTGTCTGATTCTAGAACTTAAACATTCTATCCAATCACAGTACTGGCTAAATTTATGTGATAAAAAATCAAAAGTATTAGTTATGGTAGAACATACAAATATGATTGATAAAAAGTATTATGGAGGAAGAACGTTAGTATATCTTGCAAATTATATACATAGAGATGATCCTCGTTTTATAACTACCGACGAAGAAATAATAAAAGAATATACCCAAATACTTAAAAGCATTAATAGCAATTACAAAGACTCGTGGATTCTAAAATCTTATATATCCCGTGTCCCAAGAGCCCAAACTATTTTTAGCACAGGGGCCCTTAAAACTCTACCGCCATTTAAATTAGCTGACAATATATACATGGCAAACATTGACCAAATGTATCCACATGATAGAAATCTTGACCAAGGAATAGAACTCGGGAAAAAAGTTGCAGCTATGATTTAGTTCTATATTTCATGCTTGATTCTTCACTACTTCCTTGTAGCTTTTCTTTTTCCGAGACGTGTAAAATTAAATCTGCTAAAAAACCTGTAAAAAAAGTCTGAAGTCCTGCCACTATTAATAATATTCCAAGGAAAAGTAATGGCCTTCTACCAATTGCTTCCCCTTGCAAACGAAGAATGGTTAAATAAATTGATATGAGTAGTCCAGAAAAAAACATTAAACCCCCAATGCTGCCAAAAAAATGCAATGGCTTCTTGGCATATTTGCTCAAAAAAAGCATTGTAAAAATATCCGGAAGATCTTTAAAGACTTTTGATATTCCGTATTTTGATTTCCCAAACTTTCTTTTGTCATGAACAACGGGAATTTCTGTAACCCTAAATCCTTGCTCGTGAAGAAGAAGTGGAATAAACCTTTGTCTTCCCCCATATAAAGACAACGACTTAGCAGCATCAGCAGTATATAATTTTAGTCCGCAGTTATAATCGTGAAGATTTGTTCCCCAAAATGTACTAGCCAAAAGATTAAAGAATTTAGAAAAAATTATTTTTCCTATGCTGTCTCTCCTGTTTTTTCTCCAACCTGAAACACAGTCCCAACCTTCATCAAGCTTCCTCAGAAGTTTAGATATTTCTTCCGGCCTATCCTGCAAGTCAGCATCCAGAGTCACCACGAACTCACCTTTTGATTTTTGAAATCCAAGCGTTAGAGCTTCTGCTTTTCCCTGATTTATTCTAAAAGAAAAGATTCTAACATTTTTATCTTTTGCTGCAATTTTTTTAAGAATTGGAAGAGTTAAGTCCGTTGATCCATCATCTACAAAAACAATTTCGTATATTTTATGAAGTTCTAAAAGTGCATCTAGCAAGCGAGGATAGAATTTTTCAAGACTTTCCTGTTCATTGAATACAGGAATAACAGCGCTAATCATAAACGGTATTTTATCATTTTTTGAGTTTTGAACCAAATAAAAGGGCGGCTAGAGCGGCTAATGTGGTTATTGTACTTACTGAGAGACCTAAGTTAACCCACTTCTGTGGTTCGTAATAAATCCTATACTTTCCACTTCCTGACAAAGCGAAGCTATTTAGATTATTTTCATGTCTTTTGCTGTAAACTTTGACATTATTAGAATTTGTAGCAATCCATCCGGGACTATACCTTTCTGAAAAAATTAATCTGTCTCCCATTTTTGCATTTTGAATTTGCACCTCATATTCCGTTGGTCTTATAAATCTAGAATTTATTATCATGTTTTCTGTTGGACTCCAAAAGTGATCTTTGGGGTCTGGAATTTCGAAAACCGCCATCTTCTCAAAACCATCTTTTCTGTCCAGCCACCCAAGTCTTGAAAGCTCCGCTACTGCACCCTCATATATTTTCTTATCGAACTTTCTGTCTGTCAAGAAAAACTCTCCTTGGGAATCACAGGGAATAATTATATATTTAACAGATAGGTCTTTAAGTGTTTGCTGGGTATTATTTTCTCTCAGTTGTACTAATTGTTCATCAAGATTTCCATTAAGAACTTCTTTTCTTCCAATTGCAGGATGGCTAGTTGAAAAGAATCCATATCTTTGCCACCCGGGAACCCATAAAGTTCTTGCAAATTCTTTATCAGCAGTCAATAGGTCTTTAAGAATTACATAATCTTTTGGAACTTCTTTTGTATCTAATACACGTACTGGAAATTCACGAAGTGTAAAAAACCAAAAAATTATGAAGAGAATGGGAACAAGCAAATGGCTTCTTTTGCCTAGTTGCTTTAGGTTAATACTGCTCAGGGCATATGGAATCAAAATTGAATAAGAGAGCGCTATGAGTAAATACCATTTTGTAGGGTCCCTAAACATAACCATTCCTGGAAAGTTTTGGAATAGCCACTTATTAACTTCTCCAAACGGGGAGTTCATGCCTTTTGCAAGAAAAGCACCGGCAATTGCCAGGAAAGAAAAAAATAAGACATTTTTGCTTTTTCTGAAAAAGAGGGAAGAAAATGCCAGAAGTGGCAAAATCAGAAACTCAGGTTTTAAAAAGTATACTTTTCCGAATATATTTTCCGGCCAGTTTGGATGAAGAAAGGAAAACGTATGAGAAAAATCTGCAAAGCTGAAAAATTTAAAACCTTCAGCACTTCCTAATCCTTGTGGCAGAGGAGAGCTTTTTGTAAATATAAGAGGTAAAATCCAAAAGCTATTAAGTAGAATAGCTAACACAAAAGGAACCATGGAAATAAAGAAATGATTTCTTATAATTTTAATAATTTTGGGGAAGTTAAAGAGGAAATATATGAAAATGGCGGACAGAGTGATAAAAACTATCCGTGGGTCAAAAAGGAGTTGAATTCCCAATGCCAGACCTGCCAATGTAAAGTTCCTTGCAACGGGAGTATCCAATAGTTTAATGAACAGGAGAAAAACTAATGGAGCTAAGGAATAACTTAGCGATACTCCTAACTGGCCGCCGGTTAGCACCATTAGAAAATAAGTATTGGATAAATAAATTAATCCGGACAGGAAAGCATAATTTCTGTTATTAAATAAATAATTAAAAAGCAAATATGATGAAACAAATGAGATTAGAATTGCGGGAAGCGCCCAAAAAAGTAACTGAATCCACTCCCACTTAAGTCCAAGATTTGAAGCATGAGATGTGAGATTTAAGTAACTTGTTATCCATAGTGATCCTATTTGAGAATGTCCAAGCCCAGTATTTAATATGCTATCCCAAGCAGAAGGTAAAGTTGCAAAGTCTCCTATATTTTCATTCCAAAAAAATCTAGAATCTCCTCTTAACAAAAAATTCATAACTTCAAACCAATTATACTATAATTAGATTTTCCTAATCAATTTTAAATGCTATAATGATTAAAATTTATGAAAAATAATTTACCCTTGGTTTCTTTTTTTATTATGGCTTTTAACGATGCAACGAATGTTGAATTAGCCATATTATCTATAAAGAAGCAAAACTACCCCAAAGATAAAATTGAAATTATAGTAATAGACGATAATTCTGAGGATAATACTCTTGAAATTGCTAAGAAATATAAAACCAAGATCTTGATAAATGGTCAACATGATATGTATAGAAGTCTATCTATGGGCTATCATGCAGTAACCGGCGAATTTTGTTTCCAGTTAGATCAGGATGTTGAATTGCGTTCTGAAAATTTCATTATGGAAATGATTACGCCTTTAATTAAAGATTCTTCTATTAGTGGCAGCATGACCAGATATTATCCAGGGAAAGACCCTTCGTGGATGAATAGATATATTTCTTATCATCCTGCACAGGAAGACCCTGTATATGAATATTTCTCCCCATCTATTGAGAATTTTTTTATCAAAAAAATAAATGATTACTATATTTGTGATTATTCTTCAAAAAAAATTCCTCCGATTAGTCTAGTTTTTTACAGAATGGAACAACTTAAAAAAAGTCCATTATGGAACGATGAACGCTTCTACGATCATGAAACTCTAATGGGTTTGATTGAGGCTGGATTTACTAAATTTGCATATGTTCCAAGCGCAGGTTTATATCACAAACACACGACGGGCTTATTTAACCTTATCCATAAAAGGTTAAGAAATATGAAAATCCATTATTTCAAAACTAACTCAAAGTATAAGTATAAATGGTTTGACGCCACTTCGTTACGAGGTATTTTAAAAATACTCATTTGGGTTATTTATGCAAACCTTTTTATTCCCGCAATGATCAGAGGGATTATAAAAACAATTAAATATAGAGATATTGTTTTTTTAGCAGAACCCGTCGTTACAATAACCGTTACAGATGCAATATTATTTAATTTCTTGACGATGAAAGAAGGAAGATTATTTATTGCTCGCTCATTGAGTACGCTTCTAAAAAGAGTCTTTTAAAAAACCTAGAATGAGAACACGCTGTTAACGCAGATGTACTTATCCATGTCGAGATTTTGCTTCTTAAATTCATACTCCTTAATAAGCAAATACCCATCAACCGTTGACACTATAAACGTTTCATCATTGTTAACTCTAACAATTTTTCCGGGCCCGCTTAAGCCTCTTTTTAAAAAAGGTATATTCTCCACAGACCATATAACGATTTCTTCTCCGTTTATTACCCCCCTAGCTCCCAAATAGGGTCTTTTAAATGTTCTAACTTTATTGTAGATATCTTTAGCCTGAGTATACCAATCTATATATTGAATTGACGGCTTAAACGAACCATAATAAGTCGCGTCTTTATGTTTCTGCTTTCTTCTTTTTACCTTTCCAGAGATAATCACGGGGAGAATTTTCTTAAAAAGCTTAATTCCTTCTTCCATAAGCTTGTTGTGTAACTCGAAGCCTGAAATTGATGAATCAATTTTTACTCTTTCTTGCGCAATTATGTCTCCCGAGTCTATTCCTTCATCTATATAATGTATTGTTACTCCTGTTAGAAAATCTCCGTTAAGAAGTGCCCACATCGAGGGAACCGGACCTCTGTACTTAGGAAGTAAACTAGGATGTATATTAATAAATCCTTCGGAGGGAATGTCTATGTATTCTTTTTTAAATATTTTCCTATGATAAAAACTAAAGCAGAAGCTAGGATTCAATTTCCTTAAAGATTTTATAATAGAGCTATCAAATTCTTCTGCATTATAATATTTTAAATTTTTTTTTCGGCAATAATCACTTATTGAGCTGTATCCAAACACCCTGTCACTTTCGTTCTCGGATCCAACAATACATAAAAGGTTAACTTCTTTTGAATTTTGTAACGTTTTAATGCAATCGATTGCAATCTTTTGGTTACCAAAAACTATAACATTTTTCATCTTGTACTTAAGCTTTTTCTGAATAATAAAGGATTACTTTTCGAACAGCTTTTATCACATCGTCAACGTCAGAATTTGAGAGCTCGGCTGAAAACGGTATCGATACGGTCCTATCCGATATAAACTCTGCGTTAGGGAAATCTCCTCTTTTGAGGTTATATTTATCCTTATAGTATGGATGCAAATGCAATGAGATAAAGTGCACACCGACTCCAATATTTTCAGCACGAAGAGCTCTAAGAATTCTTTCACGATCTACATAAACTTTATTAGGATCAACAAGTATTGTATAAAGATGACGTGCGTGCTTAATATCCGGCCCAGGATCTGAAGGCGTTGTAATTGGCAAATCGGAAAATGCTTTATTGTATAGCTCCCATATTTTCTCTCTTTTTTTCTGATTCTCATCAAACCTTCCTAACTGATGCATTCCTATTGCAGCCTGAATATCCATCATGTTGTATTTATATCCGGGTGCCGTAATGAGGTAATGTTTAAAAATTGGGTCGGAATATCGCTTCCAAGCGTCCTGGCTCATACCATGTAAGGCGTAAATTTTTATAAGATCCGAATATTTTTTATTGCTAGTCGTAACCATTCCGCCTTCTCCCGTAGTAAGATTCTTTGTCGCATAAAAACTAAAACAAGTTAAGTCTCCTATGGTTCCAATCTTTTTACCTTTATATTCTGCTCCAAATGCATGAGCCGCATCCTCGATAACTACTAAATTATATTTTTTTGCTATTTCCATTATCTCATCCATACGACATGGCCATCCCGCCATATGAACCGGCATAATAGCTTTTGTCTTTTTTGTAATTTTTTTTAGAATTTCTTTCGGATCTATGTTCATTGAAGAAAGTTCAATGTCAGCAAACACAGGCTTTGCTCTTACATGCTCTATAACATTTGCAGTAGCGGCGAAAGTCATAGGAGTTGTTATTACTTCATCTCCTTCTTTAATCCCCGCTACTATCAACGACAAATGAAGACCAGCAGTGCATGAATTAAGTGCAACGGCATATTTACACCCCAGATATTTCTTAACATCATTTTCAAATCTGGTAACTTTTGGTCCGGTTCCAATCCATTTCGATCTCAGACTATCAACGACTTCCTCTATTTCTTCTTCTTCAATTTGAGGTCTTCCAAAAACTAAGAAATCTTTTCTTTGAAGAGCACCTCCTTCAATTGCCGGTAGGTCACTTATTCTATTCATGTACTAACATTCTATCATACTACAATTCCTTTTTAGCTACAGCACACACCGAAGCAAATCCAGAGGCTTTATTCTCCATTGCTTTTTTTTGTATGAATTTTCTTATTGATGTCCGTCTGTGGATTAAATGCTTCTCCAAAACATCCAGGATACCATCAAGAAGAGTTGCAAAATTGCCATAAGTGAAAATTTTTTCAATAGAAAATTTTGTAACACTTAACATGCTTCCTAAAACATCGGGAGAATAATGCCTGTGGCCTATTAAATAAAATGCCGGATCCAACAGAATTGAAAAAAAATTATTATTGGGAGTTGTGATTATAAAATATCCCCCTGGTTTAAGCAGAGAATTTATAATTTTAAAGGTTTTAATTTCTGTGTTTTGGGGAATGTGTTCCAATACGTCTAGTAAAAATATTACGTCAAATGATTCCTGAGGTAGACTTACGGTATCCAAGGTGCCCGCAATAAATTTAACACTTGGTAGTCTTTTTTTAGCATATTCTATAGCTTCGCTTCCTGGATCTATTGCAACAACTTCTTTAGCATCTTTCGAAATGAGCTGCTCGAACTGCCCTGTCCAACATCCTACATCTAGAACTCTTTTATCTTTGAGGTATTTTTTAACAAAGGAGTAGTTCCGATAATGATTCATAGAGGGCTTCGTATCAAACGAAACATCTATCTTTCTTCTTTTTTTTTCATCACCAAACAATTTCATAATACTAAATTATCTGTCGAGTTTTTTTAGAGTAAAACCTTTAACAAAAAAAGTTCCATATACAATATGGGTAAGCAATACTCCAATTGCTGCTAAAAAAGAATTTAATATTGGCGCTTTATTAATTACAGAACTCCAGGCGAGAGTAAAAAATAATAAAAGCAAAGATATAAAAATCATTCTTATCTGAAAATTGAATAAAGAAATAAATAATAAAAGAAAAAAACCAAAAGAAAGGGATGCAGGGATAAAATACCAATAGTAGGCAGAAGTTTCCGGAAAACGCTTGGCAAAGTAGCCACGATGTTTTCCTACATTTGCAATCTGCTTTAAATAATCAAAAAATAACGGGCGCCTATGATGATAGACTACAACATTTGGGCTATATAGAATTTTATAACCAGCCTTAATTAGCTTAAGACAAAGAAATGTATCTTCTCCTCCATAAAAATAAGTTCCGTAACCTCCTACTTTTTTTAAGATGTCAGTTCTAACGAAAAGATTATAAGCAGGATAGTCTACCACAAATCTTTTTTTTCTTTTAACAAATCTATATTGGGAAAAACCACCGCAGAAAAATGAACTATACACGAGTCCTGTTATTTGCTCCCAGAATCCGTCTTCGGGCGGGGTTAAACCCGGTCCTCCAACCGCAGAAATATTTGGATTTTTAAATTCTATAACAGCATTTTTTAACCAGTTTGAATCAGGATAAGCGTCATCGTCTATAAATGCGCATATTTCACCTTTTGCATATTTTAATGCTAAATCTCTTTTTTCTGCCGGTCCAGTCTGTTTTTCATGAGTTAAAATAAACTTAATATTATTATTTAATTTAGACAGTATAATTTTTTTGTCGCTGACAACAATAATTTCTAAATTAGAATAATTTATCTTATTGTATTTTTTTAAGTCTTCGAAAAAACGCTCACTTATTATATAAAGAGGAATGATAATCGAAACAAAAGGCTTTTTCATTATTTTTTTGCAATTATCATTATGTCTCTGGCCAATGAGGGTTTTTTAGAAAAAAACCAATCTAATATATTATAAAAAAAACCGAATATTTTTGGCATTTGAAATGGAAACGGAATTCCAACCTTTCTTTCTATCTTAAAACCATAATGCTCAAGCATATCAATCAAAGCTAATAAGTTAAAAACCCTGATGTGGCCAACTGTCTCGTCATCCGAGATGAGCTTTTTAAGAAAACCAGCTCCCATATTTTTCTTAAGCATACTTACCTCCGAAAAAATAGGATAAATACCAAAGGGAAAGATTAATCGATTTACCCAAAAAGAAAGATTGGGAGTAATCACGATAAAATATCCCCCTTTTTTTAAAACTCTAAAACTCTCTTCTAAAAGAAGATCCGTATTGTTAATGTGTTCTATTACTTGATTTGAAAAAACCAAGTCAAACTTATTATTTTCAAAAGGGATTCCTTCATTAAGATCGGCTTTTTTTGCTATTATCCCTTTCTCATTTGCAAGCCTAACTGCCTCTTTCGAAAGATCCAAACCATAAAAATCAACTGCGGGAATTACTTTTTTTACCTCATAACCAAGGCTACCTTCACCACATCCCAATTCTAAAATTTTTTTTGGATTAATCCTTTTTAAGTAGCTTTCTAAATATTCTATCCTTGTTTTTGCAAATTTTCTGAGTTCAATAACCTCTGTTTTTGTATATTTTTCGTAGTACTGATTTGCCTCCATATTAAACTAATGCTTTTATTTTTTTATTTCTTTAATTACTAAAATTACATAAGTTCCTATCATTATATAGCTCATTCCTCCCAAAAATTCCAGTGCTACGCTTATATGAACAATTACAAAAAGGTAGCTAATAATAAATAGACCGATTCCAGTTTTGAGTATTAGATCTTTTTGCGGCTTAAATAGAATCATAATGACTATCCAATCAATTACATATGGCAGAAACAAAAATAAACTGGCTATTATATTTATATAGGGTAAATTTACTAGATAATAGGATACTAAATGTATAATATATACAAAAATAATTTTCGCATGGTTTTCTTTGTACCAATTATAACTCCTACTAATATAATCTTTTAAGATTTTAATCATAGACGCCCCCGTAAAATATATAAAGCTGAGGCAATAAGAGCAATAAAGCTTAATACAAATCCAATATTAACAAAGTCTTGTGCTTTGTATTTTATGACTTGAGTATTTGCGCTCTCTACAATCCAGCCGTTACTGTAACCATTTGCAACGAAGTGTATATTGTCTTTAGCATTAGGCATTATCCAATTATTGTTGAATGACTCATTTAGTAAAACTATTTTCTTCATACTTTTTGGATCTGTTGAGACAGTGTATTCTGTCTGAGATTTTTTGCTGAAATTACTATCTACGGTATCTTTACTTGAAGAAGGGCTATAGAAAACAACTTCAGGAATAGCAATCTTACGGATATTAATATCTTTCAATTCCAAAACAGAAGCAAAATCCTCCCTATCAGCTGATGGAAAGCTGCAAACTGTTAAGTAGAAACTCTGATCTTCAGGCAAAGAATAGTCCGCCCTGTAATTGTCAGAGACAGATGCTGACTCCAAAACATTGTTTCTTGCATCAAGAGGATTTGGTTTTACTCCGACTGGCAAAATTCTAACGAAAAACTTTTTACTGCCGAAAAGTCTTTGGTGTTGAAAAGAAACTCTATAAATGTCTCCTTTCTGTGCCTTTATTGCGTTTGACGAAAAACACACATCGGATAAAGAACTAACTTGTGCGGATGCTGTGGAAGTATAAAGATTTTCAATAGGGTACTTAATGATTAACCTGTGAAGACCTTTTGAAAGAGATATTTTTCCAAGCGCATACCACTGCGCTGATATTTGAGTTGTTTTTATTTCCAGATTTCGATTGTCCAGTGTTAAATTTACCTTATCCCATGAGGTACTAACGGTTTTAGGTTTATAAAGAAATTCAAATTGTGCATCTGTATTTGAGTTTACAAGAAATTTTTTATTAGTTTCGTCCAGGGTTTGTGAAATATTTTTATCTATTCTGTCCTTAATTCTTTTAAGATCACTATATTTTTTATTCAAAGTATCAAGCACCTGCCCGCTGGGTAAATTGGTGGCATTTTTAAAAAGTACAACGTTTTTTTCCAGTCCCAAAACTTCACTTACCTCAAAAAGGAAGTTATTATCAATGCTCTCCGTTTTGAAATAATCTTTTAAAGATTTGTCTAAATTATTTAAAGATTTACTATAGTCACTTATTGCAAGAAGTAGAAGGTATGTATCTTTATTCTCAAAAACTAGCTTATCAAAAGCGAGAATATCTCTAAGAGAATCATATAAATAAAAGTTGACTTTCTCCGGGCTTTTGACTAGCTTTTTCTCAGCTAGCTTATTTTTGAACTCTATAAGAGGATAAAAGATGGATCCTCTGGTTATTAGCGGTATATATAAATCTGTGTTTATAAATATATGCTGTAAGTTGCAGGAAAAACAAGTTGGAACTAGAAATAAATCATTTCTCAAGGACATGATGTCCTGTGCATTTTTGTTAGCGTTGGATGACACATACACAGGTTCTTTGGGATCAAAAAATGGAAGTGAGGCAATTTTTCCCAAATCAGTAGCATCTCCAACTAAATAATTGATTTTTGAAGTTGTTACTACATCAGCGTTTACGTCATCTTTAAAACTGAAAACTTCCCATGCCCCAAATTTTTTAACAAGAGACAGATTAGAAGAACTTTTTAAAGTTTTATCATATACAGATGGGTTATCTGTTTGGCTTCCTTTAAGATCCCATGCAAAATCCCCTCTTACAAGGAAAGATTTTATTCCAAGAAGCTTAGCTAGATTTTCCCATCCCGGCTCATTATTTTTAATCATTTTATAAAGCCCTTCAGTAAGATTCCTTTCATCTGTGGACATAAAGTTGCTTTCGTTTACTATTGGTGCATTTGTTAAAAGACTTGTCAAAGGAGAGAGACTCCAGTATCCCCATGTATAAGCATCTACCTTGTTGTCCGGATTGACAGGGGGGAGTGCTAAAACCTTGGTATTTAAGCGTTCTTTTGAATCACTCCATTTGCCAAAATCAAAAATATATTGAGGAACAACAACCCTCATACTTCTTTCGCCTTTTATATAATCAAAGAAAACCCCATTTAAAAAGGGGTAACTGTAAAGGATAATTCCTAAAGTGAAAGCAAGATACAAACCGTAAGTTAATAATTTTCTGCGAAGTTCTATTTTTTGCAATAAATAATTTATTGCAAAACCTATCAGAATAGCATACGAAAACCATAGTGCTGGAGCGAATTTATAAAAGGGATTTCTAAATGCAACAAATCCGGGAACGAAATTAATTAGGAAAATGTATATTTCTCCAAACGGAGGATGAGCTCCCGCTATAAAAATCATAGAGAAAAGCGCTAAAAATGAAAAGAAGATGACTTTTTCTTTTTGCTCCCTCTGTTTAATAAGATAAAGAGGAAGAAACGCCGCTATTGGAATTCCAAAACCTATAACTATTAGAAATATATTGTTAAGAAAAACTCCGGCATAAGGATGACGAGGATTTAAGTACCACTCGGGAATCCCTTGTAGTCTAAATATGTTAACAAGAGAGCTTTCCTGACTAACATAAGTAAGCCAGGTCAAGACTCCGTTTATTCCTCCCGCTTGGAGTACCGCATTTGAATAAGACTGAAGAATATATGCAATGTAAGGGAAAAGCCAATATGCATTTAAAGCAACGCTTGTCAGCACAAATACGCCGATTAATTTACCTAGCTCTTTTAATTTTTTGCGAGAAAATCCTTTAAAAAGATAAAATTCTATAAATGCAAAAACAGATAGAATAAGGCCTCCAAAAAGTGGAAGACTTGCTTCTCCGTTTAGGAAAAAAACCGTCAAGGCCATAAATAAGCCAGTTTTAAACGTTGACCTTCTTTTTTCTTCCCAATCAAATAAAAATACCATAACAAGCGGCAGAGCTGCGTACACAGAAAATTTAGTTCTTTCAGCAACAAACCAACCCTGGAGCAGAAAATGGTTAAACATATAAAGAACAGTAGTAGGAAGAACAAAGAATTTAAGATTTAATTTTTGGGATAGTTTGGAAGAAAAATAATACATTGTCAGTCCTGGTAAAACAAACCAGAAGATAAAGGCTATCTTTTGAACGGATTGAAGTTGAAAACCTAGCAAAGCAATCAAAGCATCAAGACCATGTATAAAAAATCCGGGGATTGCGTAGACCTGATCATTTCCAAAACCAAATCTTTCTGTCCAAGGATATAGCCTATCTAAGAAGTGTGAGATTGGAGACAAAGTTAATCCGGAATCGTGGCCTAGAATAACTTGATTGCCGTGAAACCACAGCAAAGGAACAAGTCCCAATACAACAATAATAAGAAGTTCAACAATTTGTCTTTTCTTCATTTTCTAGCAATAAGTATAACAGGCGATATAAAATAATGCGACCGTGTAGCAATAGGAAATGTCAATGCAAGTCTCCAGTGTAATCTATAAAAATATGGAAGTAGTGTTACTTGCTTAATAAAAATGTTTTTAAAACCCACCTTTTTCAGTATCTTCTTCCATTCCTGCGGAGTTTTTACGCTTATATGCGTTGGGTCATTTGAAATATGAGGATAGTCATTGGGCGTTGAAAAAATTGCAACTCCATCGCTATTTAGCAGGTCATAAATATTCTTAATTCCTTTTTCGGGCTTTGGTAGATGCTCAATAACGTCAAATGCAACTGCAAGATCAAACTTATCTTTCTTGAATGGATCTTCCATATTGTGGACTAAAAATTTTATATTTTTGAAATTTTTTTGGGCCTTTTCAACTGCATACTTAGAAATATCGGTTGCAGTAACATCCCAACCAAAATCTCTTAAAACGGAAGACGCTGCTCCAGTTGCACAACCAAATTCGATAAGCTTCTTACCCTTACCTTTTTTTAGAGGATAGTAACGATTTATGTACTCAAACATTCCCTTGAACCAATTAGCAAGCTCCTTATCTCTTTTTTGAGTAAAATCGGCAATCCCCTTATAATACCCTTCGAAGTAAAATTCTTCGAATTTTAAATCACTTTTCATCAATAATTTCTAAAGATCCTAAAATCCGCTCTACTAGTTTAATTCCCTCCAGGCTGCTATTTTCTGCTTTTATGTACAGTAGTATACCATTAAGGCTCATAAAATACCTGGGCTGATTTTCATTGGTTGCTGTTAATTTATTGAAGTGATATTTATCAAAATAAACATTTTTTTCAGAAATATCCTGAAGAGTTAAAGGCGTCCCATTTTTTTGATTAAGAAATGAAATGCTATCGACAATATTAAAAGTAGGGGAAACATTAACAAAAGATATCTCCGCATTAAACTGTGGATCTTTTAGCAGTAACGATTTTATAGTACTTGCATCAGCTGTCCTTAATTCTTCTATTTTTGTTGACGCGGGATAAAGAAATTTTATTCCCGATGAGGTATCATTAAATTTCTTCCAATCGAGTATATCTGTTTTACTGAGATAATCTTGCATTTCTTTTCTAACCTCTAAAGTCTTGTCCAAGAGTTTGCCTTCAAGAGATTTATAATAAAATGCATGAATATCGGAGAGTTCAAATTTTTTCTGAAGAAAAGCTTCAGCTAAATCTTTCTTAGACGTGTAATACCCAAGCCCTCTACCTTGCATATATGAATATCCTTGAGGTTTACCGTCAAAAAGCGTTTTATTAAAAAAACTATCTGGCAAATGATTCTTGTCATAATACTCAACTGTTAAAGCTTGAGGAACACTTGTATAAAAAGGAAGAGACGGACCGAAAGCACTTAAGCCGTCCGTTTCCATATAAAAAACAGTTTTTTGCTTAAGAATTGGAATATAATCTTTAAGTTGACTGACAATCTCTTTCCTGTCTGCTCCATATCTATTAATAAATTGAGATTTGGTTATATTGAAAACGTACATATTATTGATTAACCAAATTATAAAAATACCTAAAACCACAAATGAAATATTTTTTATCCTAAATAATCTAGAAATTACTTCTCCTAAGCCAAAAAGTAAAAATGGAAAAATAATAGCAGCCCCGATACTTGCGGGATAATAGTACCTTGAATCAAAATAAAAATCAGTTCCCCAACGAGGAAATGTAAAAATAATTAAAACAAGCAACAAGGCACTTACAATAACAATAGAGTACCCAATCATCAATGCTTGTAACTCATTTAGCTGTCTTTCTCTTTTAAATTTTAAGAAAAGATTAAAGGAATAAATTAAAATAGCAATACTTATTATATAAATAACTACAAAATTCCCTGAACCATACAAAAATCCAAGTTGCCCAGGGTTACCTTCTGAAGAAGAAGGATAAGCAATTGGAGTAATAAATCCAACAATAGAAAATACTGTTGGTCTTGAAACAAATACAGTCCCTACCATTCTTACAGGAAATATTATTACTCTAGATATAACTTCAGCCGGTAAATTTTTATAGATAGACAAATCTCTACTTACAATCGTACCAGTATCAACTGGATTAATTGGTTGAGTATATGATTTAGAAATATTTTTATCCGCAATTATACCAACTATTTTCCCAGATAAAGTATCTAAATTGGGAATTATAAATCGAAATATCAAATATACAATTAAAGAGATTGCAAAAACTTTTCCCAAAAATTTCAACGGGAATACTCTTTTTTCGAATATAACCATAACTGGCAAAGTAATAAAAAGAAAAAATGCAATTTCTTTTGTAAGAAGTGCAAGAAATAAGAAAATAATCGACATCCATATGAATTTTTTCTTTTCTTTTAGAAAAGCAAACTTTAAAAAAATAATTGATAACAAAGAAAGCGTAACGGGTAAAACACTAGTTTGATAAGTTGCTGCCCACGTCACTGCATGCATTGGAGTCGGGGCAAGAGCAAAAAAAATTCCCCCCAAGAATGCAAAAATTAATTTACGTGGCATGAGTAATCTCATAAAGAAAAAGACTAAAAAACTATTTATCGAGTGTAGGAAAACAGAAATAAAAGCATAAGGTACGAAATTAGTACCAAAAAAAAGTGTATTTAAGAAAAATAATTCAATACTGATAGGAACTATGTGCACCTTAGCGTCAACAGTACTCTTTACCAATATTTTTAAAAATCCTAATGGGTCAGAAGTTAATGGGAGAGTAAGTGTAAAGGCATACCATTCATCCGCTTCAAAGTAAGAATATAATAATTGCCAGTATGCTATAAATACCAACACAATAAAAAATAACAACACAAATTTATTCTTAATATGAAAATTATATATTTTTTTCTTTAAATTTATCCTTAGAATTAAAAAAGAACTGAAAATATTCGACGAAGTATAAAACGATATATAATTGGACTTCATTATTTTCAAAATCTTTCTATGGATTTTTTTAAGATATATAAAAAATCTTATAATGTACGACGCTGTAACTTTCTTGTTTTGTAGAAAAAAAGTAAGAAGAAGAGATAAAATAAAAATAAATATAAGATTCCAATTCTGCAAGAAATTTATATTGTTAGTAGCATAAACTACTTTCTTAGATAAGAAAGAAAATAATGTGTTAGCGTTTATTAAATCGTGTAGTGAATATTTATAAACCAGCGCTACTTGAGACTTGCGCGAACTAATCATCACACCATTTGTATTTACTCCTGCCAATGATTCTATTTCAAGAAAATATTCATTATTTTTCGAATTTTGGATAGAGGGAAATCCAAAAGCAAAATACTCATTATTCTGAAATTGATTTGCCTTATAAATATTTTCATAATACCAACTATCTTTCCCTTTTTCTTTTATTCTAAATATCACTCTATCTGAAACTTTTGATGCTAATTGATTAAATCTAAACAACAAAATACCAAAATTGTTTTCAGAAGCTGTAAGTTGTCCCATGAGTTTTTCGCCCTTAAGCAAATGATTATCAAACTGATCGGTTGTACGCTGTGGACTTAACGTCTTTTGAATATTTATTTGCTTTTCTTCTATTACTGAAAGCATTCCAAGCGAATCAAAACGATTAATTTTAGAAGAAAAATAAGGCAATGAAAGAAAAATTAGATACCCAAATGTCAATAACAGCGGGATAATAAGTAACTTGAATAATTTCATTTAATATTAATTAAATCTCTTTTTCATTAAATTTTCCTTCCGGATTAAAAAAGAAATGAGAATAATACATTAGGTTTGGATTACGCTCAACCGATGCAAATAGAGTATCATCATCTATTTTTCTAATATGAGACTGTATGTATTTCCTTTGCTTTAAGATATAAGGAATATTTGGAATCCATCCAATTACTCCCACCTGAGATGCAACAGCTTGCTTAAATTTACCACGAAAAATACTCATTATTATTAAAAGCTCACAAAGCAAAAAATGAACAGGTAAAACAAGGATGAGCTTTTTTGTACTTAAATTCTTTACATAAGACACGTATCTATTTCTAAAAGAACGGAATATTACTACTTCGCTTTTTGTCATTATAGACATATCTCCTCCACCAAAATGATAAATAATACTCCCCGGAACATAGATTATTTTTTTACCAGACAAAAGAATCCTATGACATAGATCCGATTCCTCAACATAGGTTACAAAACTCTCGTCTATTCCCCCAAGGTCCAAATAATCTTTCCTTTGCATAAGAAAACACGCTCCCTTAACAGAATAGACAGAAAGTTCCCTGTTATATTTTTTTTCTTCGTGGCTTTGAAAATAACCATAGTGATATAAAAATCCCGTAAAGGTAAAGAAGGAGCCTATTGAGTCAATCACTTTTTTGTTTACCATATGTCTTATTTGAGGTTGGACTGCTCCTATGGTTTTATCTTTCTCCATTTTTTCAACCAGAGGTTCTAAGAATTTAGGAGTTAACTGAGTGTCATTATTTAGAAAGAGCACATATTTTCCCGATGCTTTCTTTACGCCAAAATTATTCGCCCCTGCGTATCCTCTATTTTTTTTAATTTCAATAACACGGACCTTCGGATAGTTTTCTTTCAAAAACCTTGCACTATCGTCAGTTGAACCGTTATTTACAACCAGAATTTCTTTATTTGGGTAAGTTGTTTTCTCAACAGTCGGCAAACACTGCGCAAGCCACTTTTTTCCATTGTAATTTGGTATGAGTATAGTTACTTTTGGATTCATAAACAAAAATTAATCCGCACGTTTTTCAATTTCAATAGTATAAAACATTCCAGTACTATTATTAAGAGGGCTTACCAGCTTCTCTATGCCTTTAACAAGCGGGTATGCCCATCCAGGAAGAAGTTGCCTGAATGACGTCCCTCCACTTACTAAGTATTGAATCGGAGTATGAGCGATAATTTTTATGATTTTTAGGTTTGGAAATTGCTTCTCAAATTTTATTCTGTCTCTTATAAAGATTATCCAGGGGATTGCTCCGTTTGCATCAGACAGAGTCTTTTGTGATTTAAGGGTCCAACCGCCTTTTGGGTCAAATCTCTCATCATGATGAAAATTCTGATAGATAAATCTTCCCCAAAGAGTGTTTGCAGGCTCTATAGCAATTAGTTTCCCATTCTTTTTAAGACACCTGTCAACCTCTTTAAAAAACAAGCTGGGCTTTTGGATATGATGGATTACATCTAGCATGAAAAATCTGTCAACTTCATTTTTCTTGAAAGGCATGCAGGTTGCAGAAAAAACTAAATCAATACCAGGGATTTTAAATACGTCAGACGTTATAATGTCAGGGATAATCTCTTTTATAAATCCTCCGCCGCTGCCAAGCTCCACGAGTTTCCTACTCCTCGGAAGCCCAACCAAAGATTTCCTAAAAGTAACATAAAAACTAGTATAAAGATTTCTTAGATAAATCTTTTCCTTAATTATTTTGCTTCTAATAGCTGTAGTTCGCGGATCGTCCAGATTCATTTCTTTTCTATAAGGAAGCTGTAAAAAACGAAGAAAGTTCATAATTTTGATACATATTACCATATTGAATAAAAATGTGATATAGTTGCATTCATGAGAAAACGGGCACTAATTACCGGAATTACGGGCCAAGACGGTTCATATCTTTCTGAACTTCTTCTTAAAAAGGGGTATCAAGTTTATGGGCTTCAAAGACACACAAGCTATCCTAATACATATCGCATAGACCACTTGATAAACAATCCTAAATTTCCTAATTTCTTGACGGCTTACGGTGATTTATCAGACAGTTCGAGTATTTCTGCAATTATTGAAAAATGTGAGCCTGACGAAATATACAACCTTGGTGCGCTAAGCCATGTAGGAGTGAGCTTTTCCATGCCTGAATATACTGCAGACATTACGGGTTTGGGTGCACTCCGCATTTTAGAAGCGATTCGTCAATTAAAGGCCCCTATTAAATATTATCAAGCGGGATCATCAGAAATGTTTGGCAAAGTAGAAAAAGATTCTTTCCAAAACGAAAATACACCATTTAATCCTCAGTCCCCATATGGTCTTGCAAAAGTATTTGCATTTCATACAACAAAGATATACAGAAATAGCTATGGCATGTTTGCGGCAAACGGAATACTTTTTAATCACGAATCACCAAGACGCGGAATTTCATTTGTGACAAGAAAGATAACGCTTGGACTATCCCGCGTTAAGCTTGGGATGCAAGATACTTTAATGCTTGGAAATTTAAATTCCAGCAGGGATTGGGGATATGCAAAAGATTACGTAGAGGGAATTTTTAAAATTTTGCAATACAAAGACGCAGAAGATTTTGTTTTAGCAACCGGAGAAACACATAGTGTACGGGAATTCGCCCAGATAGCAGCAAAACAATTAGGAATTGATTTACAATGGAAAGGAACTGGCATTAGAGAAAAAGGTATTAATAGAAAAAATGGGAAAACGGTTATTGAAATAGATCCTATACACTTTCGTCCGTCGGAAGTCGATTATCTTCTTGGAGATGCTCGAAAAGCTCGAAAAGTTCTAGGTTGGAAACCGAAAACAAGTTTTAATGAATTAGTTGAAATTATGGTCAAAAACGATTATGATCTTGTCCGTAAGGAAACAAGACCCGGGCATAAAATAGAAGTAAGACACCGATTTTATTAAAGAGTGGAAAAAATAATCTACAATAATACTTTAATAGCCATACGAATTAAAAAATTCAAAAATGGCGTGACGTCTCTTACGGATCCCAGCGAACCTTTACAGCTTGTAATTCATAAGCGTTCAACGGGCGAATACACAAAAGCTCACGCTCATACTCCAAAGAGGCGTGTAACAGAAAATCTTCAGGAATGTTTAGTAGTTATAAAAGGAAAAATAAAAATTGATTTTTATACTCCGGATAAAAAGTATTTCAAATCTATATCTGTTTCATCTGGCGAAGTTATCATATTAATGAGCGGAGGACATGGAGTCCATATATTGAAAGATAGTGAAATTATTGAGATTAAAAATGGCCCCTTTATTGAGGATAAAGTTTTGATTTAAATTCAATTGAAAAACTTAAAAAGCTTAGCAATCATAGGAAGTCGCGGCATGGTGGGAGAAGACTTGGTTAAATATCTAAAACCTCACTTTGTAGAAGTTGCTGAAGTAAACAAGGAAAACTACGAAAAATATAAGGGCCGTCACTTTGACGTTATCATTAATGCGAACGGAAACAGTAATAAAATTTGGGCGCAGGATAATATCCTTGCAGATTTCGAAGCTTCCACAACCTCTGTTTACAAGACTCTTCTAGATTTTACATTTGAAACATATATATACATTTCATCTAGTGATGTGTATGAAAATCATACAAGCAAGAAATTTACATCGGAGGAAAAATCAATAAATCTTGAAAAACTTACCCCTTATGGATTCCATAAATTCTTAAGCGAATGCATAGTAAGAAATTTTACAAAAAACCATATAATTTTGCGCTGCCCCATGATGCTTGGAATAAAACTTAAAAAGGGACCCATATACGATATCTTGAATAGTTCACGTTTGTTTATATCTAAAGAGTCTTCCTTCCAAATGATAACTACAGAGCAGCTTGCTCAAATTATTTATTCCCTGCTTGAAAAAAATATTACAGGAGAAGTATTCAACGTAGGCGGAAAGGGAACCGTGATGCTTAGTGAAGTAATCAAAGATGCAAAAAGAGATATAACATCCCCCAAGGACGGAAAAATACAAACGTATGAGATTGATGTTTCAAAACTAAATAAGATTTATGCTCTAAAAACATCTGATACATATTTGAAAGATTTCTTAAAAAATTATATAATGCTTGAATCTTAATTATGTTGGCTAAAAAATGTATTGTTTGTGGTAAAAGCTCGTCTCTTAAAAGAGTAATTGAAATGGGATTCCATCCCGCAGCAGATACATACATAAAAAAAGGACAACTTCTAAATCCTCAAAAGACTTATCCGCTTAATTGCCTGCTGTGCTCAAATTGCGGCCATTTTCAAAATGAATATTTTATATCAGGTGAAGAAAGGTACATTGAAAGTAACTACAGCTACACATCTTCAAATTCTCCCAGCGCTAGAGCCCACTGGGATGAATTTGCAGACACGGTCAGCAAATATATAAAGCTTGCTCCTTCAGACCATGCAATAGAGTTTGGTTCAAACGACGGCTATCTGACATTACAGTTTCAGAAAAAAGGAGCAAGGGCAACAGGAATTGATCCATCCCCAATCATGACAGCTGTTGCTAATAAAAGCGGAGTCAACGCAATTCAGGGATTTATCGGAAAAGATACGATTGCCAAAGCTCTAAAAAAGAACGGCCAAGCACGCCTAATATGCGGGAATAATGTTCTAAATCATATAGAAAATTTGGGTGACGCTATGAAGGCTATAAAATTAGGACTAAAAGATGGGGGCTATCTTGTTGTAGAAGTACCATCTTTAAAAGATACAATTGAGAAATATTTATTCGACATGATATTCCATGAACATATTTCCACTTTTAGTATAAAATCCATTGATTTTCTTTTCAGAAAAAACGGTCTATTTATAACCCAGATTGAAGATATTCCCTACCACGGCGGATCAATGAGGGTATATGCCAGTACAAAAAAGTTGGCTTACAATAGTCAAATTGTCAAAAAACATATAGCTGATGAGCAAAAATCTAATTTATTTAAGACAGATACATACAAAAAATTTATGACAAAGATTGTAAAGGATAAAAATGAACTTCTGGCTACTTTATATTCTTTGAAAAAAAGCGGAAAAAAGATAGCTGCTGTTGGGGCAGGAGCAAGAAGCAATACCCTTCTTAATTTTTATAGATTGGATAATACCGTTATAGAATTTTTGACCGATGCATCAAGACACAAGATAGGCAAGTTTACACCCGGCTCAAATATAGAAATAAAAGATGACAATTCTCTTTATTCTGGGGATATAGATGTTGCATTAATAACCGCCTGGAATATTGGTAAATATTTGACTGAGAAAATCAGGAAAGTAAATGATAAAATACAGTTCATTGTGCCCGGAGAAAAAGAGTTAATGTAAGGAAACATGAAAAAAACTAAAGTAAAAGTTGCAACTAGAGACAATAGAGGAAACATCTCGGACATTTTTTACAATCATCCTATTGATCATGTATCGATTATCAATTCAAAAAAGGGGGCTTTTAGAGGGGACCACTATCACAGATTTACCACTCAACATATTTACATGACCCAGGGAAGCCTGCGTTATTACTACAGAAAAGTTACCGAGGGTAACGATAAAGTAAAAAGTGTCGTTATAAAAAAAGGTGAAATGATTACCACGGGACCCAACGAAGTACATGCTCTTGAGATTTTGGAAGACAACCAATTTATTGCTTTTTCAGAAGGAAAAAGAGGTGGAAAGGATTATGAATCAGACACCTTTCGCGTATCACCGTCAATAATGAAAACGTATAGAGCAATACACCCTACAGGCTCTGCAGGAAGGCCAAAACGCACCTCCAAATGAAAGTCTCCGTAATAATTCCTACTAGAAACGAGGCTCGGGCAATAGGGCGAGTTTTAGAAAAAATTCCAAAAGAAATTGTCAATGAGATTTTAGTTATTGACGGATACTCCACGGACGACACTGCTTTGGAAGCAAAGGCAAAGCTAAGACGTGGAAAAGACAAATTCATTTTGCAAAAGAAAAAGGGGTTTGGCAATGCGATAATACAAGCATTCAAAGAAAGTTCGGGGGATGTCATTGTAATTTTAAATGGAGACGGGTCTCAAAATCCAAAAGATATTCCTTCTCTTCTTGCCAAAATAAACCAAGGGTACGACTATGTAATAGCAAGCAGATACGCAAAAGGCGGGAGAAGTGATGACGATACAATTGTGAGATTTATTGGGAACAGAGCGCTAACTTGGCTCACAAACTTGATACACAGAACTAATGTTACGGATAGTCTTTATTTTTTTACCGCAATTACCCGAAAAGGGCTTAAAAAACTACATCTTAAATCTGCCGGTTTTGAATTCTGCATAGAAATACTAATTAAAGCCCATAAAGCCGGACTAAAATTTGCAGAGGTTCCGGTTGTTGAGCGTGCAAGCTTAAGCAAAACAAAAGTAAATGCTTTTTGGGTTGGATTAAGAATATTGAGAGTAATTTTACGAGAATACTAATTTGACTTATTCCGAATATCTAATTCATAAATAGCTTTTTTTAGAGTTGAATTATATTTATAGACCTTGATTGAGTAGTCACTTGCATGGAGAGCAGCAGAAGATGTAGAGAAAACATTATCTACCACACCTGATACTCTATCCCGCCATATATAAACGTCATCTTCTAAGATGATATATTTGTTCTTCTTAAAATTATCCTTGTTTTTTAACTCGGGTATAATACTGAAATCTGTTGGCGAGAATCTAGGAATTTCTTTTGGTTTTATTAATACGGCCGCTGACCATAAAGTATTAAAAATAATAGGTTTTTTTACGTTTTCGGCAACAACAACAAGATCACTTTTTCCCCCTGCCAAAACTATCGCATTACTAGGTAATTCTGAATTAGTCCACTTCAAATATTTAACTTCATTTTTACTTTCAGCAAAGCCTGAATTTAATTGAGCTACCGTAATTACCATTTTTGGAAAAATATACGCGGAAATAAACAAGATCAGCAGGAGCGACTCTATTATAATTTTTATCCTAGTTGAATACTTTCTGATATTTTCTGTTATCCAATCCACAAGAAACGCAAACAAAATTACGCTCCAAACCACAATATGGACTTGTAAACGTGGGAATGGAGCATTTTTTGCCATTATAATAAGCATAATAATGTAAGGAATTATTGGAAGAGAAAGTTTTATAGCCGAATATTTAAAATTTAGAATAAAAAGAATAATAATCTCAACAAGGAGAAAAATTCCTACATAAATTTGCTCAGTCCATGTATAAATGTAATCTCCGTTAAACACCTCATGGATTTTGAAATAATTATTAGCAATTAATGTCAATAGCATAATTAAAAATATCGAAATAATAGAGAATAATATATTTTTTTTAACAACTCTCTTTTGCGGGGCCTTTATAAAAGAAAAGGAAAGCATGCCGAGAAGGATTGGAGCAAGGAAAATTGTTTGCAAATCTGCATAATCAATTAAATGCTTCAACATAACAACTGCCTGAACACCAAGATATAATAATTTCACCATAATATTTAATCCTAAAGAATTATCGTTGAGGGAAGTATATGCTACATAGCTCGAGCCTCCAGTTAGAAACAATCCTCTCAAAAAATAGACTGCTGAAAATTTTATGTATACAAAGTATTCCCACCCGATATAAATTATTAGAAAAACAGACAATGGCACTAAAGATAAAAATAATATTTTTATATTTTTTTTTCTGAATATCTCCCCTCCTGTTTCCTTTGCTTTCTCGAAAAATACAACAGGGGCAAAAAGCGCAAATACTGCTAAATTATTTATTAAAAATAATGCCTTGTTTAATCCATCAATGGTTCCCACCATACCAAAGAATAGAAGCCAACGGATAGTTGCTCTTTGGAGTGTTAAGAAATAAACTATAAAGAACATTGAAAAAGTAAATAAAGAACCATTGTCTGGTGGGAAATTGAGTGAGATATGGGTTAAAAAATCCGAAGTTACAAGAAAAAGACTGCCAATTATTCCACCTATTGTAATCCAGTTCTTTCGAGACAAAAGAAGGTAAGGAAGAGTAGCAACAATTGAAGAAAGAATAATCATGAGATATAGATACGCCTTAAGTCCTCCTGTAAATCCGACTATTTTAAAAAACACTCCTAAAATGGATGATTCAATAAGAAAGTTTTGTCCAAGTATTGCAGAACAAAAATTAGTTACCGCACATGTTGCGGTTCTTATAAACTGATCATAATCACCCTGCCCTCCTAGACCAGCATAAAATAAAGTCACGCCCTCTTGATGTATCAAAGTCGAAGAAAACCTGTATGCCAATGCAAGCAAAAATAGAAGAAGTCCAATTTCAATTCTTTTTTTAGTATTAGTATTTAGAAAAACTAAATAAAATCTAGTTGAAGTAAATCTATGAGTTGTTTTCTTTGATAAATTAACTATTTTTCTTTCAAAAGACAAATAATTAAGCTTTATTGAATTAATAACAGCTTTTAAAACTCTACGGTGATTGCTTTTAAGCTTCGGCAAAGATTTTGCGATATCTAAAAGTGTAATTTTTTTCTTTTTCATGAAAAGAACAAGGATAAAAGGTAGGGCAAAAATAGCCATAAGCTGCCAATTTTGCATGGAATTTACATTATTTGCTACATAGATAAACTTTTTGTGAATAAAAGAAGAAAGTATCTTATGATTTTTTAGATCGTTCCGAGAATACTTATATACAAATGCAACTTGCGGTTCATCCAAGCTTAAACCAACTGCATCTTTGTATGTCCCGAAAAGTGACTCGACCTCGAAAACATAAGTATGATTTTTTGAATCTGCAATGGTAGGAAATCCGAAAGTAAAGTATTCATCCGGCCTAAATTCTCCAGCTTTATAAATATTTTCGTAATACCAGTCCCCTTTTCCTTCCTCTTTTAATCTAAAGACCACTTTATCGGATACTTTTCCAAACCTTTCAAACCTAGCTAAAACAATACCGAAATTATTTTCGGTCGCTTTTAATTTAACAGAAACTCTATCACCTTTAAGCAAATGATTGTCTAATTGATCAATTGTTCGCTCTTGACTAAACGTATTTTGAATATTTACCGACTTCTCTTCTACAAGAGACAGTGGTCCAAGCGAATCATAACGATTAATCTTTGAGAAAAAATAAGGATAGGAGATTAATACTAAATATCCAATTGCTAAAAGCAGAGGAATAATATGTAATTTCAAAAGCCTTGCTTTCATTAATTTAAGTAAGCTATGTATCTTCTTAGCCCGTCCTGCCAAGTGGGAAGCTTTACCCCCAATTTTTCAGCTTTTGTATTTCTAAGAGCGGAAAAAAATGGTCTACTCAAAGACCCTGCTATTCCTTTTCTATCAACAGGGATAATTTTTGTTGGCAAGCCTTTATCTTTTATAATTTCCTGTGCAAACTCTGCCCATGAACAATACCCTTCGTTTGCCAAATGATAGATACCATTGATATTTCTGTGTTCAAGAAGTTCGAGCGTTGCCTTTGCCAAATCGGGTGCATATGTGGGATTAACAAACTGTTCCTTTGCGACCTCAATCGAATCTTCAGTTTTTGCCTGCTCTAAAATACCTAAGACAAAGTTCCCTTTTTTAGACCTACTACCATACTTGCCGCCGTAAACGCCGCTGCTCCTTATTACAATACTTGTCTTTGAATAAGCCAGGGATACATATTCTCCCGCAGCTTTCGATATTCCATACATTTGTACAGGACTTGGCTTATCCTCTTCAACATAAGGTGTTCCTTTTAGACCGTCAAATACATAGTCAGTTGAATATGTTACGAACATTATATTTTTCTCACTACAAACTTGAGCGATTGGAGCCAAAGCAGTTGCATTTATTAAAAAGGCCTGGTCCGGTTGCTCCTCACAAACTGGAACATTATGAAAAGCGGAAGCATTAATAACAGCATCGGGAGCAATTGATTCAATTTTTGATTTTACTTTTTCCGAGTCGGTAATATTTAGTTCTTCGCGGCTGAATGAATGGACTTCATGTCCTTTTTCAACTGATTGCTTATCAATCTCCTGTCCCAGCTGTCCGTTTTTTCCTATTAGCAAAATTTTCATTATTTTTTAAAATCCGGCAAATTTTCATCTTTCTCTGACAGTATTGGCTCTTTTATGGGCCATTTTATGTTAAATTTTGGATCATTATACCTTATTCCAGCTTCAAAAGATGGCTCGTAATACTGCGTCACAAAATATTCAACAGTGGTATTTTTTTCAAGAGTCTGGAATCCGTGAGCACAACCTTTTGGAAGAAGAAGCATTTTTTTATTTTCTGCTGTCAAATCTACTCCAAACCAATCGCCATATGTTTGCGAATCTTCTCTTATATCAACCGCCACATCAAAAATACTGCCCGTCAAACACTGCACAATCTTGTCTTCTCCTTTTGGAGCATTCTGGTAATGAAGTCCCCTGATAACTCCTTTTTCTTTTGACAGTGATCTATTAATATGAACTATAGAGAAATCTACTCCTACTTTTTTGAGTTCTTCTTTTGCAAAAACTCTTGCAAAGTATCCCCTTTCGTCCTCTCTAGGCTCCAGTTCTATAACGAATACTCCCTTTAATTTTGTTTGTGTAATCTTCATACGTTCGAATTCCTCAGTATGATCCTGAGCACAGTCGAATGGATCATTTCCAGTAAAGATCTTCTGTTACATCATGTGCTAATAAAAACTTATTAAGCACATTAATTCTGCTAAATTCGCCGGATTCAAAGTCTTTTTGACCAAATTTCATCTTTCTTAATTTTTCTGTCATATCTTCAATAGACTTATCCAAAGTCCACTCCTGTTTTATAAAAGGGAAGATGGACTTAAACCTTTTAAAGTTTACCTTATAGCTTCGCGCATCCTTGCCATGCTCCCCCGTGTAAACCACCTTACAATTTGGAATATATTTTTTAACAATTGATATAATATCCCTTACCTGAAGGTTATTTTCGTCAAACCCAATATTTATAATTTTACCATTAATTTTTTCGGAATCCACACTTAGAAATTCAATAAAAATTTTGCTTAAATCTCGAATATCTATTAAAGGCCTCCAGGGTGTTCCATCGCTTAGAATTCTGATTTCAGCAAAAGCAAGAGCCGTTGTGACAAGATTGTTTACTACCAAATCGTTTCTAAACTTTGGAGAAAAACCATACACAGTTGAATTTCTTAAAATTCCAACACAGAAAGAGGAATCTGCAAGTTTTATCAGTTCCCGTTCCGTATCAACCTTTGATTTAGCATAAGCTGTAAGAGGATTAACAGGTGACTGCTCAGAAACCGTATCTTCTTTGGCAATTCCATATATACTGCAGGACGAAGAAAATAGGAATCTCCTTACTCCATTCTTTTTGGCAAGTTTCGCCAGTTTCACCGATGATTCAAAATTTATTTCCGATGTAAGGCTTGGATTTATCTGCCCCATTGGATCATTTGAAAGAGCGCTTAAATGGATAATGGCATCAATTCCTTTTAAGTCGGCTTCCGAAATTGTACGAATATCTTTGGTAATTTTCGTGTATGAATTTGAAATGGGCAATATTTCCTTTTTGAAAAAATCCGTATCAAAACCCGTAACCTTGTAATTCTTCTCAAGAAGAAGTGGAATTAAGACTGAACCAATATACCCGCGGTCTCCCGTGACTAAAACTTTCACTCCCACACCTTCCATTTTGGATCCTTTTTCCACTGCTTATTCATTTCCTCAACATCCTGATATGTATCCATCGCAGACCAAAACCCATCATGGTTAAAAACAGCAAGTTGCCCCTCTTTTACAACTCTATCCAGAGCTATCTCAATCATTTCTCCCTCTTTTACATAGTCAAGAAATTTCTTTTTAAAAACCATAAAACCACCATTTACAAATTGATTAAGTTTTGGTTTTTGCTGAAATCTTTTAATAGTATTATCTTTATCTGCAACAACTAGCCCCCATTTTGACTTTGGATGAACACCTGAGATAACACCTATTTTATCTTTTTCTTCGAAGAATTTTACTAAATCTGCAATATTAATATCTGATACACCATCTCCGTACGTTGCCATAAAAACATCAGAGTCAATATAGTCGCTTACTTTTAATAGTCTTTCTCCGGTTAATACCTCTAATCCAGTGTCAACAAATGTAATATTGAAATCGTCCTGTTGTGTATTTTTTTCTTTGTAAAGTTTTTTTTCTCCGGTCTTTGTATTAATAGAAAAATCATTTAAGAGGTACTCTTCATTCAAAAAGTAATCTTTTATATAATCACCTTTATATCCGAGCGCTATAATAAAGTCATTAAATCCGTAATGAGCATATGTTTTCATAATATGCCAAAGGATAGGCTTACCGCCCAAGGAAACCATTGGTTTGGGGCGAAATTCTGTCTCCTCTTTCATGCGCGAACCCTGTCCGCCGCAAAAAATCACAACCGGTATTTTCATAGATTCAACAACATAGGTAATTGTAGCAAATAATCTTAAACCTTTGCAACTTCATTATTATTGTTGACACTGTATATCTGACTCGGCTATAATTCTTTCTATCATCAATTAATGAAAAAGAAAGCGAAAAAGATCCTCATAACAGGTGCTGCAGGTTTTATTGGAAGTAATGTTCTGGATTACCTCTTCTCAAAACATATTGATTACGAATTTATAATTTTGGATGCTCTAACTTACGCGGGAAATCTAAAAAACTTTTCAGATGAAATGAAAGACAGCTCTCGATTTAGATTTATATACGACGACATCACAAATGCAAGCATTGTAGATCAATTAGTCTCCGAATCAGATATAGTAATTCACTGCGCAGCAGAAACTCACGTTACGAGATCCATATATGACAATGTAAAATTTTTTGAAACAGACGTTTTGGGAACACAAGCGGTTGCGAATGCTGTTTACCACCATAAAGGACGTGTAGAACGGTTCATTCACATTTCTACCTGTGAGGTTTACGGTCAGGGATTGACAAAAAAAATGGATGAGAATCACCCGTTAAATCCCCATAGTCCCTACGCAGCGGCAAAAGCAGGAGCAGATAGGCTCGTCTATTCATATTTTGTAACTTATGGAATACCTGCAATAATTTTGCGCCCCTTTAATATTTACGGCCCGAGGCAACATTTGGAAAAAGCAATACCAAGATTTATAACAAGTGCAATACTTAATGAACCCTTAACAGTACACGGAACAGGCAGGCCGGAAAGGGATTATATGTATGTTGATGATTTGGCAAAAGCAATAGATCTTCTTATTCATGCACCTTTAGAAAAAGTCAAAGGAGAGGTTTTTAATGTCGGGTCGGGAAAAGCTATTTCCATCCTAAAAATTGCCCAACTAATTGCAGACTATATGAAAATTCCGAAATCCCAAATCCATTTAGTAAAAGATAGGCCAGGACAGGTCTCTACATTTGCGTGTGATTTTAGCAAATTTAGTAAGCTTCTTGGATGGAAACCAGAAGTAGAATTTGAAGATGGACTAAAAAGAACAATTGAATGGTATAAAAATAATCCCGACGTTTGGAAGCAGCAAACTTGGCTTAGATCTGTTCCTATCATAATGGAAGATGGAACAATAGAGCTTCACTAATGAAAGTTGAATTTTACAAACACAACTTAGGAGCTAAGGAGATTGAGCTGGTTGAAAAAGTGCTACGGTCTTTATTTTTAACAACTGGATCACATGTTGATGATTTAGAAGGTAAATTATCAAAATATCTAGATACTGACTTTACCGTTGGGTTGACGAGTTGTACGGCAGCGCTACATTTATCACTTCTTGCAGCAGGGGTCGGTCCCGGAGACGAAGTAATCACAACACCAATGTCTTTTGTTGCTACTTCAAATTCCATTCTTATGACAGGAGCCACTCCTATTTTTGTAGACGTTGAGAAAGATACTGGAAATATTGACGTTGATTTAATAGAGAAAGCAATAACTAAGAAGACAAAAGCTATTCTTCCCGTTCACTTATATGGACAAATGGTTGACATGAAAAAACTCCTGGCTATTTCTGAAAAGCATGGCATCCCTGTCATTGAGGACTCCGCCCACGCTTTGGAAGCCAAACGCGATGGAATAAAACCGGGACAAAAATCATTTGGGTCGTGTTTTAGCTTTTACGCAACTAAAAGTATTACATCTGGGGAAGGTGGAGCATTTACGACTGCCAATGAGGATATGGCAAAGCTTGTTACCAAACTTAGATCGCACGGAATAACAAGCGAGCTTGCTCAGAGAGTAAGGACGGGGCTAAAGACATACGACGTTGATGTTCTTGGATGGAAATATAATATGGACAATATTCAGGCGGCACTTCTCATTCCCCAGATTGACAAAATAGAAAAACATTGGAAAAGGCGGGAAGAGATAGCTCAAAAATACAGAAAAGCATTCACAAAAATAGGGATTGAGATGCCAAGGGAATATGAGAATTCAAAACATGGCCGTCACATCTTTCCAATTTGGGTTGACAGAAAAAAAAGAGGAAAGATACTAGACTACATAAATAACCATGGCGTAGGAGCGGTAGTCAATTATCCATCCATTCACCTTTTCTCCTATTACAGAAAAACGCTGGGTTTTAAAGAGGGAATGTTTCCAAATTGTGAAGAGATTGCAGAGCGAGAAATTACGATTCCATTGTACTCAAAACTTACAGACAAAGAAGTAAACTATGTCATAAGAACTGTTGGCGATGCAGTAACTAGCTAAGCTTTTTTGCCCTCATTACAATCTGAATATAGCCCGAGGAAGAAATATCTTCTTCCATTTTTTTCTCCACCCAAGAAATTGTCGGCATTTTCATTCTCAAAATGTGCTTAAAGAAATAAAAAGATAGAGCATAAGATGAGCTGACAAAAGATCCAGTCTTTTTTACCTCTTCCACTTCAAAACCCGCATTTTCAAGGAAACCAGTCAGAGCTTTCTGCGTGTAATGCCTATGCCCGGCTAACCAGTATGCAGGGTCTAAAAAGTCTGACAATAAATTCTTATTAACTGTTGCAAGAAACAGAAAACCTCCCTTTTTTAAAACTCTGTTTATTTCCATTAAGGAAGCCGGTTCGGAACTCACAGGAATATGCTCTATTACATCCCAAAAAGTAACCACATCAAATGTTTCCGATTTAAAAGGTAACTTGTGCGACTGTGCTTTTACACAGTTCACTTTTGGAAGATTTCTCTTTAGCACTTTTAGTGCTTTTTCTTCTACGTCAACTGCAGTAATCTCTTTTGCCAAGCCATATATCAGTGTTTCAAAAGGTCCTGTCCATGAACCAACATCTAAAACGTTTTTATTCTTAATATAATTTTTGGAAAATGAAAAATACAACTTGTGTTCTCCCTTTGCTTCGGTTTTATCAACATCCTCAGAAAAAGACATGGGTTTGGGATTTTTCATAATTTTTATTCTATGTACGAAAGCACACTTGCAATGTTGAATATTATAAGCAATATTAGCCAAGAAATCATCAGAAGTTGTGGAAACTTTCCTTTAATACCTTTCCACAAAACAATAATTATAGGAACTGCAGCAAGTAGAATAAATAATCTGTAAACTACATAAGAAAAACCAAAGGTACTTTGCCAAAAGTTTGAAAGAAGAGAAAGCCCAACCAGCAATATAAAAAAGACGCTCACTAGACTTACCTTTTTGAATTCCTCATACAAAGTGACGGCAGTCGCAATAATTAAAAAGGGATAAAACGGATATCTATACCATCCATGCGCAGGCTCGTTGGGAATCGCAAAAATAAAAGTAATAAAATATGCTAAAAAAGGTATAAGAATCATAAAATTTTTCTTTAAGTCACGCATAAGAAATAAGATTGAAAACCAACCAAAAAATATCCAACCATCTAAATAATATCTATCAATTAAAAGTGGCTCTTTAAAAATTGAAAAGAAGCCTGCATAGCTTATGTCGTACCTTGCCAATTGAAGTTTCCAAAGATTTACAAATAGTTCCTTATCAAGCACCAGCCCATAGATAATAAATGAGGAAAAAATAAGAGTTGTTATTGCAGCAACTAAAAAAGCATCTTTCCATTTATCCTTTAGGGATAGGATCATAGATAAAGATAAGCCAACTACCAACCATGGCACTTTAGCTAAGGATAATAGCCCCGCTAGGACCGCCGCTAGGTTTCTAAATCTCTTTCTTCCGCTTTTTAAGTATTTTAGAATTAAATACAGGCAAGACAGCCATATAGGTATTAGAAAATTTTCATTCTGGACAATCCTTGATCCAATAACAATTGTTGGAGCAGTTGCAAAAAGCAAAGCCGAAAGCAGTCCAACCTCTCTGCCATAGATTTCTTTTGACAAAAGAAATACCATAAGTATTGATAGTGCACCAAGCACAAGCGCCAGGGGTCTTATTTTGGCTAGGGTAACGTCATACATATTACTTACTCCATTGGCTAGGGCAAATGAACCGGCTACTAAACCAAAAAGGGGTGGATGTTCCAGGTACGGCTTTACAATCCAAAAAGCTGCGCCCTGATATTTAAGATGAATTCTGTTATTATATTGAGGTTGCGAAGACCAAGAAATGGGCTCATGTTTTTGAATGAGATTTATTCCAAGCCAAGTCCATGCAAATTCGTCAAAGGTTGCGCCGTGACGGGGAATTGTTCTAAATCTATCGTGCCGCAGCATTATACCCAGCAGTAGTATGGCAATAATAAGAAGTATTGTTGTATAATGCTTTTTATTGATAATAAATGATTTCACATTATTTGATAAGTCTTATCATACCATTCATAAGTATTTTTCTGCAATCTTATCCCCGATTCTTTAATAAATATTTCGGAGTTGACGTATGGACACGGCTTCTTGAGATAGAACACGTTAAAAAAGCTCACCATAGAATTCCAGGAAAGATAAAAAAAGGATTTATAATTGAAGGCAACTTTGATTACCCCATTATATTTCCATGGCTATTTTCTTTTTTTTCAAAAAAGACTCTTTTAAATATTCAAGGGTTCGTCTCTCCTTTTTTTGATGTACTGCAAAATATTCTCGTTTTTTATATTACTTTCTCTTTAACCGGTAGCCTGCCTAATGCTCTTGTAGCTCAAGCTATGTATACTCTTATTCCTATTATTCCTATTGAGAATAGCTATCTTACTCCTAGATCTTTAGGATATTTTAATTTCACTCTGGCATTTTATCCGATACTACTTTATCACCAAAACCACAATATCTTATTACTATTGGTTTCTTTGTTCTTCACTTGTACTTTATTTCTAACTCATAGGTTTGCCTTGCAGTCCTTGATAATTATATCGATATTTTTTTCCATTGTAGATCACTCTTTTGTTTACCTTTTGAATCTTTTCCTTGGCTTTATTATTGTACTTATTCTAACAAAGGGATTTTACCTAAGAGTAGCTAAGGGACATCTTTACAACATTTATTTCTGGGTTGTTAATTATAAATTTAGATTCGCTCATCAAATATTTGGCCTCAAATCCGCTAAAAGAATGGATTGGGTAGGAAAAATATATTCTCTTCTATCTCTCTTTTCACCCATTTTTCTCTTTGCTGTTAATATCTGGGCATTTTCAGCTATTCTTTATTTATTTTTCTACTTTCAAAAGCCCTCTGATTTTCCCATAAACGCCATTTATTTTAAGATGAGCCTCTGGGTAATTTTTTTCTATATATTTGGCTCTATAGTTTTAAAAATAAAAAAACTAATACCAATTGGCGAAGGCCAAAGATACATGGAAATGGCTTCAGTTCCCTCCGTAATTCTTTCGTCAATTATCTTTTTCTACTTTTTCAAAAAATTTGGAATAATTGCTATAGCAGTGCTAGCATTTTTAATGCTTGGTAATCTGCTATTTATACTATTTGTTCAAATTAAAGGAATCATTGGAGATAAGAACCGCTCTTTAACTTTAGACCTTAAAAAAACATACAGATTTATTAATTCCCTAAAAGGGACTCCTAGAATCATTTGCATCCCTCATCAAATTACTACAATGACTGTATACAATACAAAAGCCGATGTTTTAGTGAATGCGGACAATCCAGGACTTATGCAAATACAAGAAGTTTATCCAATTCTAAAAAAATCTTTACCTTTCTTACAAAAAAAATACTCTTTGGATTACCTGCTTCTTAGGGAAAGCTTTGTCAAGATGGCAGATCTGCATTTAAAAAATCCCAAAATAATCTTCAAATCGGGTGATGTTCTGCTCATAAAACTTAGCTAGGAGGTTCTAGTGGTTTGTTGTTAAAATCTCGACAAACTTCAACCGCATCTTTTCTAAATCTTGCGGAGATATTTCCCTTATCTTCTTAAAAATTGTTACAGTGCTACTATCCTGATTTATCCATACTTTTGCTTCTTCTTCCCAGTAATCAGATATATTTAAATTATTATCGAATAATGCAATTAACGCTTTTAGAGTTCTGTAATTAATTTCTAAGAAACTATTGTCTGCTCTTTGACCGCTTTTAGTTAATACATAATCACTATTTTTGATAATGTTTATAATGTAAGTCGCTTGTCCCTCTGGATTCGTGATTACTGTTCCAATCAAATTATTAATTTGTAATGGGTTTTCTTCATTGTAAAGATTGTATGTCATAAGAGGTTCATCTAGGGGGCGGTAGTAAAATAGGGATAGGACCTGTGGATTTTTTATTCCACTAGTCTTACTGTCTTTGGTAATAATATCAAGAATTTCCTTGCCGCTTATTTTATAAATATAGGGGGGTTTAGAAATGGTTGTAAGATAAATTCTTTTCCACTGACCAAAGGGAAGCTCAATTGGAAGAGATGCTAAACTTTCTCTCATTGGCCCCTTTCCCCAAACACTTCCCAAAAACGACACCACTGACAAAACAATAGCAAAATAAACCAGAAGTAAATAAAATCTCCTGTTTTTGACGTATTCAAAAACTGAAGCAGATAAAATAGCAAGATAAGGAAAAATCGGAACTATATATCTCTCTCCCTTAATAGGCGCTAAAACAGAAAATAAATATCCAATTACTACAACAGACAAAATCAGTTTCATATTGCTTTCTTTTCTAAGCGCTAAAACAAACCCAGCAATTATCAATGTAAAAAAGAAAATTCCAAGCTGGGCAAAAGTATTTATGTAAAAAGTCAGCGAATAAATGAAGAAAGGATTACTTTCTTGTTGAGGAAGTGCTTGCCACATAAGGCCTCCTACATGGTGGCCATAAAAATATTGGAAAATCCAGTAACTATTTTGTAGATAAGGATAAAAAGAAACCACTAGGGCTATTAAAAATGCCATACAAAAATGAATTACTACTTTCTTTTTCTTGAATAAACGTTTTTTTATCAGTAGATAGAGGACAAAAAGTAGAGGACCCAGAATATACATGGCAATAACCCATCTAACCAACATTCCCAGTCCTAAAAACACTCCAAAAAGTATAGAATTTTTTTTATTTTGAAATAAATTGGACTTGACTAAGAAAAACAATGTCCATATAGTAAAAGCAGATGAGGCCGTTTCAGAGAAGGTTAGATGAAGATGAAGAAGGGTCCACCCATAAAAAGCGAACATTACAGCTGCTGCAAAAGAAGGGAATTTGCTTAAAAAATTCCTGGCAAGAAAATAAATTCCAAAAATACTTGCAGCATAAAGCAGTCCATTTGTAAATATTCCCCAAAAATAAGAATTAGACAAGCCAAAAAGCATTAAAAACGGCACAATAAGCAACGGATAACCCGGCTGCCTAAAGGGAACTACCTGCAGCATCTGATACGGAGTAGTAAGTGAAAAATTATTTTTAATCATTCTGTAAAATTCCGTTGACATACGCATGTAGTGCTGCTCATCCCATTCCGGAACTTTATATGTTCTAAGTCCGTAACGTACAACGCTTGCCAAAAGGACAATTGAAATAATTGTTAAGAAGAAAAGGTATCTATCAAACTTTAAATTCTTAAGGAACTTTTTCATAGTGGTTTAATTAAAAGAAAATTGTCAAACTTTTTAATTAATTCATATTTACCCAGTTTTAAATCTTTTATGTCTGCGTAATCTTCGTTTAGAAGAATCATATCCAAATTGTACTTATCCACAATTTGCGAGATAGGCTTTCTAAGATATGGATACACTTCAGAAATTTTATTAATATTTGAATAACTTGCGTTGACAAAAACTGGACATCCTGTATGGAAAATGGTGTTAGTTGTTATTTGATGTGGAATACACAAGAGCCTAGGTTTTGTCTTGAGTGATTTAAGGTAAAAAAACATATTCTGCATGCTAGGAGTAATTGTCCGCAGTTTATCTTTTATAATTCCCTTCCTTTGAATAACAACAATTGTCATAAAAGAAGATACAGCAATAAGTGTATATCCCAAAACTATAATGTTTTTAAAATCAGTTTTCAAAACTTCAAAGAAAAGTTTAGAAGCAAGAATCGCAGTCGGAAAAGCTGATAGCTCAAGATATCTCTGCCCTTCTCCAAGAAATCTAAGTTTTGGAATCCAAGTCGTTAAAAGGGCTAAAATATATGACAAAACTACCCACAGAAGCACTTTAAATATTAGCGGATCCTGAAATTTAACAAAAAAGAATATATAAAAAACAGGTATTGTCCATGGATTTGTGATTGCCAGTACAAAAGGAGGAAACTTTAGAAATTGATTGTAAATTTTAAAAATAAAATCTTTTGTTTTGTGTTGGCTATAGCTTCCTTTTATTTGATGGTAAAAACGATACTTTATATTTTTAAACCAGAAGGTAAGATTTCCAACGTGACCTTTAAAAACTTTCAAGTAAAATCCCTTAGAAAGGAGTATAGCTAAAAAAAATGATAGAATAAAAACTTCTAAGTAAAGTAAATTTTTTTCAAATATGCTAAAGAATATAGAAAAAAACAAAAATCCTTGAGTTGTAAATCTATGCGATAAAAAAATTAAACTTCCACAGACAACTGATAGGAGTAAGAAAAGTATTTGTCCGTTTTGGATGTAGAGAAAAAGCGACAGGAATAAAATTGTAAAAAGTCCATATCCCAAAGATCTTGGAGTTGCACTTGCATTTTCCAAAACTATAATCGGAGTAAGTATGTAGATTGCTTGAGAAAGAAGAGCTAATAAGACATTTCCCGTTAAATAAAAACTTACGAAAAAAACTAGAGATACAAGTAACGAGTCAAAAAAAGGAGCAAAGATAAATTCATATTTTTCAACTAGTCTAAAGGGGAATTTTGAAAGAATTAAAATAAAAATTGGAGGATAGTCGTAATCTCCTGGAATCAAAAACCCGTCTTCTATGTTTCTGGGAATTCCCTTTTGTCTGTGGTACTCCTTCAGATACAAGAGATGGGTCCAAATATCAACGCCAAATCTTCTATTCAAAAGCCTGGGATATATTTCAAAAATAAAAGCAACAATTGGAAAAATTAAACTTATTAAAATCAGATTAATCATCTTTTGCCCATCTTAGAGTCAAGAAAGAATTGACCACTTTAAAACCACAATCCTGATAAGCTCTAAGAGCTGCAATATTACCCATCTGTGTTTCTATTGTAATATCTTCAACTTTCCATTCACCAAATTTGCGCAGTGATGCCTTAATTAATTTCTTTGCAATTCCCTTTCCACGAGCTTGCGGAGCAACTCCAACCAGAGGTATTTGCCCTTTTTTTTGAAGCGTTAGGTACCCCAGTATTTTATCGCTCTCTTCCCACACCAAAACAGAATCAGCAGCTTCTCCCAAAAGTGAATTCTCTATCCATTTAGTGTAGAACTTGTCAGCTCTTTCTTTTGATATTAAAGGGTCGTTGGAAACCCGGCTTTTAAGATAAAGCCCTGAAGTCATTTGCTTTAACTTATCTAAATCGCTTCTAGTTGCCTCTCTTATTTCCCCTACAGACTCCGCTATTGAAACCTCCGAGATATTTATGCCAAGACTAATTAAACCATCAACTAAAACAAAACCAGACCTTTGGAGAGCTTGAATGATTGGAAAATCGTTAAATTTTACTCTATACGTAGCATATCCTACCCTTTCTTTATTTAGGTCCATTATCAAATCCCCTACTATTTTGTCTATTATTTCAGGAGAATCTTCGGAATCAATCGTTTCAACCTTAGCAACCTTGAAACCAAAAACTTCACTATCAAAATTATCTATCTTCCATGAATATTTCATTATAAATTTCCTTTAATAACTTCTAAGGCAGTGTCAGCTGTGTTATCCCAATTATAGGACATGCTTAGCTTTTTTGCAGCACTGCTTAATTTTTTATACTCGAACTCGTTCTTAAGTGTCTTGTCTATGCTTTTGGCAAGCTCTGAAGAGTTATTGCTCGGAGTTAAATATCCCGTTTTATGATTCCTAATTACTTCTCTAAGTCCTGGAACGTTATAGCCAATGGCGGGAGTTCCTACCAATCCTGCTTCTGGAACAATTAATCCCCATCCTTCTTTAAGAGAAGGAGCAAGTAAAACATGAGCTTTACCCATAAGTTCAAATTTTTTTTCCTGTGGTACGTATCCCCAAAAGGTTATCCTATCTAAAACATTAAGAGTTTTTGCTTTTTTCTGAAGAAATTTTATATAATCTTTATCTCCTCCACCCACTATCCAAAGCTTTATACTTACGTATGTCTTTAAAGCTTGACTTAGTGCCTCAATTGCATCCTCTATTCCCTTTGACTTTGATAATCTGCCAACAAAAATTAAAGTTGGGTTTTTTTCTTTTTCAGTTTTTTTGATTTCCTTAGGAACTGTTAGGCCCATTGGTAAAACTGTTATATTTTTTCTCTCAACGCCCTCTTTTAAAAGCTCTTCTTGTGTAGAGCTAGAAATTGTAAGATAAGGAATATTTTTATAAACAAATCTTAAATAAAAGTGCTCTATTAATCTTCCAAGCAATCCAAAAAATGGCCCAAACATTTTGACCCAAAGATCTCCGGCAACCTCACAAATAAGAACAACTTTTTTCTCTTTTACATACCACGGTGTAAAAAAGGGCAATCCATGAACTTCGTCTATGACTACATCAAACTTTCCGGGATTTTTCTTATAGAATTTGTATGCTAAAAAATGAACGGATGAAAACAAAAAACGTGCATCGGGATGGCCTTCTCTAATAAATTTTACCCCATCTACTACTTCTTCTCTCTCTGAGTTTGGAAAAAAGCTCGAGAAAAGAGTAACTTTATGCCCTATCCTAGTCCACCGTTTTGCAATTTCATGGGTAAGAATTTCAGCACCTCCCGACCTTGGATTTTTTATGTCTCTCCAGCTTAAAACTAAGATGTTCATGAGGTGTTTTTTATGGGCCTGTCGTAGTAGTGTAAAATTTTTAATCTATAAAAAACTGCCAGCGTGTCCCAGAGCATGAAAAGAATAATTTTCCAAAAATTAGAAGAGGTAATAGTACTTAGTCCCGTAAAATCGAGCTCTATCGGCCCTTCGCATATTTTTGTGAATCCTAAGGCCCTAGAAACCGCTAAGACTTCAACGTCAAACGCAAATTTCTTAACTACGATTCTTGGGAAAACTGCTTTTACTACCTTTTTCTTGAAGAATTTAAGCCCTACTTGTGTATCCCTAACATCAAAACCAAAAAGGAATTCTGTAAAAGTCCTATAACCCCAAGACAGAATGAGCCTAGGTAGCGGATAACTTACTTTAGATTCGGGATGAAGTTTGCTTCCTATAACAATATCTGCGTCGTGAAATTTCATAAGATCCAAAAGCAAGGGAATTGTTGCAGAATTTATATCCATACCGGCATCCATGAAGCCAATTACATCTCCCTTTGCTCTTAGCATTCCATATTTTACCGCATGCCCTTTTCCTAGATTTCTCTCATAGCCTAGTATTTTAGCGTTTTTGACGTTAGCTTTTTTTGCGTTTTCAAAAGTTTTGTCTAAGAATCCATCAACTACAACTATGATTTCGTATTTGTAAGGCAGTACAGAAAGAGTTTTATCTAGACTTCGGATGTTATCAGCGATAATCTTTTCTTGTTTATAGGCAGGAATTATAATAGAGATTGATTTTATGCTAACCATTAGTCTTTTGAAGATAACTTCTTACCAAATCCCAACTAAAGGGAGTGCCATCTGGAAATCTGACATCCGCCTGTGCATAGGGAACTCTCGCCTCTTCCTGTGGGTTATAAACAGCAGTTGGAAAATTAAGAAGAGTTGCCGGTAATTTAGAAACAACCATAAATCCATGGAGTGTATTTTTGGGAATAAGAAGAATATAGGGATCCTCATCAGGCTTCATGTAAAACAAATTCAAAACTCCTTTGGTCTCTGATCCATCACGAGCATCTGCAACTGCAACAACTATTTCCCCATTAATTACAAGAAATCTGTCCTCCTGAACTGTTGGGTGAGTGTGCCAGACATCTTCATCACGGGCAAGGCCTGGGGGCGTTACGGAATAATATTGCATTGCGAACTCACGGCCGGGCCCATAAATATCTGGCCAGTCGCGTCTTAACGTCTCAACTAATATTCCCGATTCATCCCGGTTTACCTTAAGTGGGTACATTAGAAGATCCTTAACAAGCCTTGCGGTATCTTTGTTTTTGAGCGTTATAAATTCCATTTATAGATTATACCTACTTTTCTCTTCTTATTGCAAAGGGATAATATGCCAAAAGAAATATCAGTAACAGAAGATTTGCCAGAATTGACATATGTATTACTTGTAGAAGCGACTTATGAAATAGCAATATCAAAATAATTTGAAACACAGAGGCAGCAAGGACAAGAATATATACTCTGGTCTTATGGATTGAGAGATAAAAATTAGCAAGCAAGGAAGATAAAGAGTAAATTGCGATAAAAACCCCAAAAATCGCCAACAGCGGGGCTATTTTTATATAGCCGGATCCAAAAAGAAGAAAAACCATTAGGTCAGAGAAAAAATAATATACAAAGACTACAAATACCGCAATTGCTATAGTTAATGCAAAACTAATAAATAGAAGGTTTTTGTATTCTTTTCCTGCAGAATGTCTTCCGGAAACTAGAGGAAAAAGAACCATTGTTACAGGAGATGTACCAAAAAAGATAACTTTACCCAAAACAGATAGCGCTGCGTAATATCCAGATTCTACCCCTGAAAATAAATTTCTTACTAAAATTACATCTGCTGTAAAAAGAGATGTAAGTCCTAATGTTGTAAAAAATACTGGGATTGAATATTTAAGGATTTTGTTGCCGTCCTTATATCCTACGGAGCTGACAAATTTCTCTTTTCTTATAAAAAAGTAGGCAATAATAAGTCCTACCAAGAAAGATGCTACAACCCCGGTAAATGCTCCCAAAGCTTTAAACCCAATGAAAACTAAAATAAGCGTTATGAGCAATTTACTTATAATCTCTATAGTATTAGATACAAAGATGGCAAAAAAACTAAAAAGGCCCTGGAGTGTTCCCTTAATAAGGGCCGCAAAGATCCCAATAAAAAATCCCAATGCAAGAAGAATTGAAAAATAAATACTTGGCAAATGAAGAAACTGTGTTATAAAAGGTGATAGCGCTAACAAAAATATGGTTGTAATAGTTCCATATATCAAAACTTTCCATTTTATGTAATTAAAAAATGCAGATATGGCAGTAATATTTTGCTTACCTTTATAAGAAGAGACAAACTTAATTATGACAAGGGTTAATGGAAGAAAAGGAATAGAGATTATGTAAAAAACCGAGATGACGCTTTCCAATGCCCCATACTCCTCTGGCCCCAGCATCCTCCCAAAGAGGAGATGATATGCATAATTTCCTATATTTAGTGCTCCAGCTGATAAAAAAACCCAAAATGAAGCCTTGAAAAATTCTGATGTAATAATTCTTTTAATCATTTATTTTAAACTTTCATAAACTCTAGTTGTTTCCTCCGCGGTTTTTTTCCAGGAAAATCTTCTAGCTTGGGCAATTCCCTTTTCAGAAAGTTCTCTTTGTAGCTTTGTATCCTTAAATACTTTTCCTAATCCTTGCGCAATGCTGTTTATATCATAAGCATCCACATAAAAAGCTGCATCTCCTGCAATCTCAGGTATTGAACCTTCCTTTGAAGTTACAACAGGGCAACCACAACTCATTGCCTCAAGAATTGGGAGCCCAAATCCTTCATAGAATGATGGAATTACAAAAACCGTTGCTAAGTTGTAGATTGCTACTAAATCCTCTTGCGTAACAAACCCTAGAGTAAAAATATTATTATCGTTTCCGGCTAAGTTTTTAACTTTTACTAAATCTTGATTCCAAGGATTGGTTTTATCAAATTCCTTTTCTGTAATTGCCTTGCCAACCAAAACTAAAGGGACTTTTGCAATTCCTGCAGCTTTCATAAGCGCAGGAAGATTTTTGTTCCAAGTCACATCTCCCACATACAATGCAAACTTATCTGGCAAATTGTATTTCTTGCTAACTTTTTCTTGCAAGTCTCTATTTCTTAAGGAAAACTCTTCGCCTGCGGCCAAATAAACAACTGTAATCTTATTTTCCGGTATTTTTGTAAATCTCATAATATCATTCTTTGAAGAGTTGGAGTCCGTTATTATTGCGCTTGCTTTTTTTAACCTTGACCTTTGTAGATTCCATTTAATTTTCCCTCTTATTCCTGATGGAAAGTTATTTGGGAAAAGAAGCGGGGTCAAGTCGTGTACGGTAACTACGAATTTCTTTCTGTTTCTAAGTGGCAAGGTCAAAAAAAATGGCTCAAAATAGGGATAATGAACTAAGTTAACGTTTTGGGGTAACTTTTCTCCTCGGGTAAAAAAAGTATACTTATTTTGGGGATAATACTTTCCTAAAGATTTTTTTAAATTTTCTAAATAAAAGCCTGTTCCTCTTACCCTGTGCTGCAAAAAGTTCCCATTTTTGAGAGGAGACATATCAATTGCTATATTCACTTTTTAATTGTAACAAAAATGACCCTACCAAACAAAACCAATAGCACAAGACCTGAGGCATAAAATCCCAAAACCCCTGCTCTTTGGAACATGGTATCTTCAAGCTTTACCCCTACACTGTGTTTTCCTTTTGGAATATTAAAATAAAATAAACCTTCTTTTGTTTGTCTAATCTCTGTTTTCTTGTCATTAACAAAGACTGCCCACCCCGGAAAATATGCAGTATTAACAACAATTTTTGATTCTTTCTCCGCACTTATTTCGGCTAAATAATTTGAACTTTTTATTTTAGTAATTTTTATGTCTGCTGAGCCTTCAAGCAAAGATAGCTTATTTTTGTTTTTTTCTAAACCTTTAAACCAGATAGTATTAAAAGCGTTACCCGGACTATTTGTCCCAAAAATAAAATTGTCACGACTAGTGTAATAAGTGTCGCTGCGGTTAAAGTAGTGGGCCGGCTTCGCATAACCAATTCCAAGCAAAATTGCCACTATTATTAAAGCTCCTGCGAGAAATTTTCTTGCTCTACCAAAGTAGACTACACCACCTGCTAGAAATGACGATATTAAAATTTCAAGACTCAAAAGTCTCCAAGGAAATTGAAAATAATTCATAAGTGGAATATTCTCCCAAATAAACTGTGATGATTTAAGCATTAAGAAAAAGACAAAGAAAAACCAACAAAGGAAAAATAAAATCCATGATTTTTTATTGTCTCTTTTTCTATTTAAAATGATAAAAAGACCACTCAAGAATACGGCAAGCAGATTGGCGATTCCTATCTGAAATGACAACTCATCTCGCAAATTTCCTCCTGCGAATCCGGATCCCCACGTGGGAATTAAAAGCTGATATAAAAGAGGAAAATTACTTGCAACATCATAAACTTCAAGTCCAACAACATAATTTTTTTCAAAAAGTGCCGGTAACCAAAATATAGA
>CALRGR010000008.1 GCA_943357985.1 Candidatus Levybacteria bacterium GW2011_GWA1_37_16
ACTTTTATAAATGTTACCAATTGATCAATTGGTAAACCCCCCGCCTTTGGTGGGGGGTTTTCTTTATGTCCGAGGCTGTGTTAAAATTGATTGACTTATGTTGAATATTTTTGGTAAGTTTTTTGACTCCAACGAAAAAGAAATTAAGAAATTAGCCCCATTAATTGCAGAAATTAATGCTCTTGAAGAAAAAGTAAAGAAATTAAAAGATACAGACTTCCCCAAAAAGACAAAGGAGCTTCGCGTTCGGGCACAAAAAGGAGAGTCTCTTGACGCGCTTTTACCCGAGGCTTTTGCCCTAGTCCGTGAGGCATCTGTTAGAACTATAGGACTTAGGCATTTTGATGTACAGCTTATGGCATCAACAGTTTTGGCGCATGGCAGAATAGCGGAACAAAAAACTGGAGAAGGAAAGACCTTGTCTGCAGTTCCGGCACTTTATTTAAACAGCCTAAAAGGACATAATGTTCACTTGGTTACCGTAAACGATTATTTGGCAAGAAGAGATGCCGGTTGGATGGGGCCAATTTTCCACTTTTTAGGACTAACTGTAACATCGATGATTAGTGAACAATCATTTCTTTATGACCCCACTTATGAAGATAAAGATGCTAACGATTTTAGACTTACCCATTTAAGACCTATAGATAGAAAACAGGCTTATCAGGCAGATGTTGCCTATGGAATAAATTCGGAATTTGGATTTGATTATCTAAGAGATAACATGGTACAAGATATTTCTGAAGCTGTTCAAGGAAAGCATTTTTATGCAATTGTTGACGAAGTAGACTCGGTTTTAATTGATGAAGCAAGAACTCCTCATATAATTTCTGCTCCGGATGCGGCACCCGCACAGAAATATTATGAGCATGCAAAGCTTGTTGAAAAATTAACTCCTGAAATAGACTACAAAGTAGATGAGAAATTACGGACAGCTCATCTGACTGATAACGGAATAGGTAAAATCGAAAAACTATATGGAATAAGCAATATCTATGAGAAAGATTTTGACACAGTTTATCATTTGGAAGCAGCTTTAAAAGCAAGGACTCTTTTCCATAAAGAAAAAGAATATATAGTTAAAGATAATCAAGTTATATTGGTTGATGAATTTACCGGAAGACTTTTAGAGGGGAGAAGATTATCTGAGGGATTGCATCAGGCACTTGAGGCAAAAGAAAATGTTCCAATTCAACGTGAGTCAAAAATACAAGCAACTGTTTCTTTGCAGAACTATTTTAGAATGTATGAAAAGCTTGCTGGAATGACAGGAACAGCATTAACGGAAGCAGAAGAGCTTAATAAAATTTATAAGCTTGATGTAGTTGTAATTCCTACAAATAAACTACTAACTAGAAATGACCGCTCAGATGCAATTTATAAAACTGCTAAAGCAAAATACTCCGCAGTTGCAGATGAAATAGAGGCAGCTCATAAAAAAGGACAGCCTGTTTTAATTGGAACAACTTCTATTGAAAAAAATGAAATTGTCTCCCAGCTTCTAAAAAGACGTGGAATAAAGCATGAGGTTTTAAATGCAAAAAACCATGAAAGAGAAGCAGAAATTATTGCAAAGGCAGGAGAGAAAGGTGCGGTTACGGTTGCTACAAACATGGCAGGACGTGGGGTAGATATCATTTTAGGCGGTGATACTTCTAAAAATGAAGACGGTACGGAAAAAAGAGGGACAAAGGAGTGGGAGGCATGGGAGAAAAAACACAACGAAGTCTTATCTGTTGGAGGACTCTTTGTAATTGGAACCGAAAGACACGAATCAAGAAGAATTGATAATCAGCTTCGTGGCCGTTCGGGTCGTCAGGGAGATAATGGTGAGTCTCGTTTTTTTGTGGCTTTAGATGATGATATTATGCGTCTTTTTGGAGGAGATACAATTGCTGGTATTATGACAAGATTTAATATGCCGGAAGACGTTCCCCTAACGCATCCAATAATTTCGCGGGCAATCGAGCAAGCACAAGGAAAAGTAGAAGGATTTAATTTTGATATGAGAAAACACTTAGTTGATTATGATGATGTATTAAATAGACAAAGAGAGATTATTTATAAGAAAAGAAGGCAAGCTCTTGAAAAGACAGAAGAGGACATTCTAAAACCGGAAATTTTAGAAAAGATAGATGCAAGCATAATAGGACTTGTTTCTATTAACTCACAAGAAGCATATCAAGAAGGCGCGACTGTAGATGAGAAAATTGCAGATGACTTTACGACAATTGTTCCCTTTGATGATATATCTAAAAAACAAATATTTACTCAACTTTCACAACTGAGTGAAATAAATTCAAAAACAGAATTTTTATGCAGTTTGGCAAAAGATTTATATGAGAAAAGAGAAAAAGATTTGGGAGATGATTTGATGCGTCAAATAGAAAGATTTGTAACGCTTTCCGTTATAGATGCATTGTGGGTTGACCATTTGGATGCAATAGAAAACTTAAGACAGGGAATAGGACTTAGGGGTTATGGACAGAAAGACCCATTGGTAGAGTATAAAAATGAGGCATTCAAGATGTTTGAGCAGTTAATCGGCGGCATAGATGATGAAATAGTTCATAGAATCTATAGAATTCAAGTTCAGCAATCGCCTGCGGGTCATCAGCATACTGTGGAGCAGGCTGCAGGAGATTCGTCAATATCAGAAGAACTTAGAACTCGTGAAGTGAGTGTTAAAACCTCAACTAAAAGTTCGAAAAAATCTTCAAAGGGTAAACTCGGCAGAAATGACCCATGTTGGTGCGGAAGTGGCAAAAAATACAAAAAGTGCCACTGGCCAAATTAGCGCTCTGAACGTTATATTATATTCATGGCAAAAAAGAAATCCCGGGGTTTTATAAACAAGAATAAAGTTATTGCGCTTTTTATGCTTGTTTTTGTATTTGTTTTAATTTCACATCTGCCAAAAACCGGTGGGGAAAATAATTTGGAGATTAATAAAGATGTTACAAAACTTCCTCCTGAAGTAAAGAAGCAGTTGGAAAGCGCTACTCCTTATGAAACATTCAGAGTTCCAATTCTTATGTATCATTATGTGGAATATGTCAAAGATTCCGGAGATACAATAAGAAAGTCTTTGAACATTGTACCTTTTGTTTTTGAAAATCAAATAAAGACGCTCAGGGAAGAGGGATATACGTTTATTACTCCTTCAAGACTTGCAAGCGTAATAGACGATACGGAAATTCTACCTTCAAAACCAATAATATTATCTTTTGACGATGGGTATCAGGATTTTTATGATAATGTTTTCCCCATTTTGCAGAAATACAATGTAAAAGCTGTGGCTTATGTAATTTCCGGGTTTTTAGATAAGCCAAACTTCATGTATTCCTGGCAAGTTAAAGAGTTGGAGAAAAGCGGATTAGTAGAGATAGGAGCACATACCGTTAATCATGTTTATCTTAAGGGAGTTTCCAGATCTACTGCAGATTATGAGATAAAACAAAGTAAGAAAGATCTTGAAACCCTCATAGGCCGCCCCGTTGTATCATTTGCTTATCCATCCGGTGCGTTTGATATACAAGCTGAAGAGCTTGTAAAAAAGGCAGGCTTTGTAACTGCGGTATCAACAGTTCCGGGAATTGAAGTGAGCGGCAAAAATAGATATTTTTTGTATAGGATTAGACCGGGCAATAGAATGGGAGATGAATTGTTACGCTATTTAGAACAAAATTCTTTCAGGCCTTATTAACTATTCACCTTTTGTGGATTTTCTTTTTTCAATTTTTTTAATCTTATCTTCTACTGCTCTTTCTATATCTACTTTTGCAGAAGATGCAAGCTGAAGCGTTGTTAATATAACATCTGCAAATTCTTCATAAACATTTCTTTTATCAAATTTTTCAAGCTTTGCTTTTCTTTGAACCCTTAGAATTGACAAGATGTCGTTACAAAGTTCTCCAACTTCTTCATTAAGCTTTACCGTCATTGTTAGAATCTCTTTTTCCTGCTGTGTGTATAAATGGTACCTTGTAGTATGCTTGCCTTGTAGGTTTACTTTTTCTTGAAGAGTTTTTAAATTCATGTTACTATCTTAGCATAAATGTCCGAGGTTTTTATAATATTTTCTGCTAAATATTTGATTTATTTTTTAGTTTCTTTTTTCCTAATTTATTTTTTCCTTCAGAATAAAACTTTAAAAAAGAAGATAATATGGCTTGCGGTTTTTACTCTTCCGACGGTTTTTGCAATGGCAAAGATATTAAGCCATTTTTATTTTGAGGCACGCCCATTTGTAGCGGAGAATTTTGTTCCTTTAATTTCACATGCGGCTGATAATGGATTTCCATCTGATCACGGACTCTTAAGCTTTGCTTTGACTTGTATAGTTTTTTCTTTTAACAGAAAATGGGGAATCGCTCTTTTTATAATAGGAATCATTATAGGAACAAGTAGGGTATACGCTGGTATTCATTACCCCGTAGATATATTTGGAAGTTTTCTTATAAGTGCTGTTACTGTCCTTCTTTATTACATAATTTTAAAGCGCTTTAATAAGTTAGATTGATAATGCTACAATAACTTCATGGTAAAGACAGAATTTCCGCCGGAGAGATGGGATAAAAAGAAAATTATTATGGCAATTTTTATTCTTCTAGGTTTAATTATTGGTGGTTTTGAGCTTAAAACTTACGTTCTTGGTTCAAAGGATTTAAATTCAAATTTTCAAAGTGATGTTAAGGGATCAAGAGTTTTTCCTTCTACAATTATAGCGTTTCCTTCGGCGCAAAGCATTGGGGAAGAAGCTTTAGGAAACATTAATAATATTAAAGAAGAAATAAATAATATAAATGTTCAAGATTTAGCGACCTCTTCTCCGCAAGTCAAAAAAATTCTGGATGATATAAAATCATTGCCTAATTATCCGGCTTCACAGGCAAGAGAAGTTTGTCTTAATTTTTGTAATGGTCTATGACCTATTCGACTGTTCGCTCAGGGTCATGGTGAGTTTATCGAACCATGAAAAAAATCAAAAAAATACTTAGAATTTTAGGTCCAGGTTTTATCACGGGAGCTGCCGATGATGACCCATCAGGAATTGGCACATATTCTCAGACTGGCGCGCAGTTTGGTTATAGTCAGCTGTGGACCGCTCCCTTTTCCTTGCCGTTTATGACAGTAGTTCAGGAAATGTGTGGAAGAATAGGAATGGTAACTGGAAAAGGTCTTGCGGGAGTTTTGCGAAAGCACTACGCGGCACCTGTTCTATACTTTGCAGTAGCTCTTCTGATTTTGGCAAATACCATCAATATAGGCGCTAATTTGGGGGCAATGGCTGCATCAGGACAGCTTGTTTTCAATATTACATTTCCAATACTTCTTCTTATAATTACAGCAGTTACTCTTGTTCTCGAAATCCTAGTATCGTATAAGGTCTATGCAAAATTCCTAAGATATCTTACTTTTTCTTTGTTTGCGTATGTAGTGACTGTTTTTATTGTTAAACAGGATTGGACAAAAGTTGTTTTTTCAACACTTATCCCTAGCTTTTCTTTCAGTAAAATTTATTTACTCAATATTGTCGCAATTCTTGGGACAACCATTTCTCCATATTTGTTTTTTTGGCAGGCTGGAGAAGAGGTAGAAGAAGAAGTGGCACATCATAAGCTTAGAATGATGGGAAAGGGTGTGCCAAAAATTGTAAGAGGTGATATCTCGCAAATGCGACTTGATACGATCTTTGGTATGTTTTTCTCAAATCTTGTTATGTTTTTTATTATTGCCACAGCCGCGTCTACATTACATGCCAACGGTATTACTAATATTGAAACGGCACCACAGGCGGCAGAAGCGCTTCGGCCATTTGCTGGTGACTTTGCATTCCTTCTATTTGCTTTAGGTATTATTGGTACTGGCTTTCTTGCTGTGCCTGTGCTTGCTGGATCAGCGTCGTACGCTTTATCTGAGGCGTTTGGGTGGAAAGAGGGATTGTATCGTAGATTTTCCAAAGCACATGGTTTTTATGGTGTAATTATTGTTGCTACTCTTATCGGTCTCATAGTAAACCTTACTCCTATTAAGCCGTTTACGCTTTTGTACTATACAGCAGTTTTGAATGGGATTTGTGCACCGCCGCTTCTAGTTCTTATTATGTTTATTGGTAATAATAAAAAAATTATGCAAGAGCATACCAATTCTAAATTTTCAAATATTCTTGGTTGGACTATCACGATTATTATGAGCTTGGCTTCAATTGTGCTACTTCTATCCTTTCTTGGTTTGTACTAAAAGCCTCCCTCTGATACAATTTTGCCTATGGATGAGTTAAAAACAAGAGTTGAAAACTTTCTTGCCAAACTAAATGTAGCCGGAAGACAAGAAAAAATTGTCCAAATTGAGAAAGAGAGCGTTAGTCCTGTTTTTTGGAATGACCATAATTTGGCAACTTCCAAAATGAAGGAGATGGCAAGTCTTCAAAAAGAAGTTGAAGATGCAGGTAGGCTCGCGGATTTATTGAAGACAGGAAAAGAAGAAGAAATAAAAAAGCTTTTAGACGAACTGGAGATATTGCTTTATCTCTCGGGTCCGTATGATAAGGCATCGGCAATTCTTTCTATTCATTCGGGTCAGGGTGGAGTTGAGGCAATGGATTGGGCAGCCATGCTACTGCGCATGTATCAAAGGTATTTTGAGAGAAAGGGTTGGAATGCTGAGGTTTTGGATGAGACACTAGGAGAAGAGGCGGGAATAAAAAGCGTAACCATTGCTGTAAATGGTGAATACGCCTATGGTCTTCTTAAAGGAGAAGCAGGGGTTCATCGTTTAGTCCGTTTGTCCCCTTTTAATGCAAATAATTTAAGACAAACTTCTTTTGCAATGGTTGAGATTATTCCAGAAGTTGGAGAAGACGAAAACACAGATATTAAAGATGACGATTTAGAATGGGATTTTTATAGAGCTGGTGGTCATGGTGGGCAAAATGTAAATAAAGTTTCAACAGCAGTGCGTTTAAAGCATAAGCCATCTGGGATAGTGGTGACTGCGCAAACACAGCGTTATCAAGCACAAAATAGAGAGTTTGCTCTTAAAATACTCAAAGCGAAGCTTTGGGCAATTAAAGATGAGCAGCGCAGGAAAGAAGAAGAAAAAATGAAAGGCGGTTATAAAACGCCGGGTTGGGGAAACCAAATCCGCTCCTATGTTTTGCATCCTTATAGAATGGTTAAGGATCTAAGAACTAGCTTTGAAACCTCAAATACGGAAGCAGTTTTGGATGGAGATATCGACGGCTTCATAGACGCCGAACTCCGCAGCTTATAATAATTTCTTTGCTTGCCAAAGCCTTAAAAATATGCTTTACTGGAAGTATCAGTAGGTAAGATAATTTTGATATGGAGGAACAGGTAAAAAATTCCACAGAAAATATAGAAAGCAGCGAAAATACCGAAAATGATAATTTAGTGCATGATTTTTCAGGTACTAAATCTTCATTCCTGACGCCTAAATTATTAGTTGTTTTTATTGCAGTTATTTTATTAGGAGTCGGTAGTGGATATCTCTTGTCTAAAAACGCAAATAACGGCTCAGTGTCTAATACTTCAGTAGGAGGTAATTCTTCCTCGCTTTCTAAAGGCGCAACTTTTGGTTCAGCTGACATGAAAACATTCAATGATACAACGGAAGGAGTTCTTAAAAACGGAGGGATAGAAGATGAGGGTCAATTTCATTTGATAAGGCCTGGGGGAGATGATCAAAATGTTTATTTGACTTCATCAATTGTTGATTTGTCACAATTTGTAGATAAAAAAATCAAAGTCTGGGGGCAAACCCAAAAAGCCCGTGTCGCAGGATGGCTCATGGATGTAGGAAAAGTAGAAATCCTGTAGGCAATTCTGATGATAAAACTTGAAAAAGTCTCAAAAAAATTTGGAATAGGTTATAATGCACTTTTTGACATAAATCTCTCAATTGAAAAAGGAGAATTTGTTTTTTTAGTTGGTCCGACAGGAAGTGGCAAAACTACAATATTTAGGCTCATAATCCGCGAACTATTACCCACAGAAGGAAGTATTATTATTGACGAGTGGGATATAATTAATCTTCCAAAACAAAAAATCCCGCATCTTAGAAAAAAAATTGGAGTAGTATTTCAGGATTTAAAACTTCTGAAAGATAGGACTATATTTGAAAATGTTGTACTCCCTCTTGAGGTAATAAACATAAAGCCCGTTGAAGCAAAGCAAAGAGTAGAAGAAGTCTTAGAAAGCGTTGGAATACTAGAGCATAGAGATAAATTCCCCGTTCAGTTGTCCGGCGGAGAGCTTCAAAGAGTGGCAATTGCCAGAGCTTTAATATTATCACCTGATATTCTTCTGGCAGATGAGCCAACTGGAAACTTAGATGACGATACTTCTTGGGAAATTGTAAAACTTCTGTCAGCTATCAATGAAAAAGGTACAACCATTTTAATGGCTACTCATGACACAGATATCGTAAAAAAACTCGGAAAAAGAATCATAGGTTTGGATAAAGGCCGTATGGTTAAAGACGAAAAACATAAAAAATGAAATTTTTTACAACTGCTTGGCACAACATAAGACGTTCTCCCTATCAGGCCTTAGCTGCGATTCTTGTAATGACACTTACTTTTTTAGTTGTTTCTTTTTTCTCATTTTTAATAGTTGGCTCATCAAGGGTAATAACTTTTTTTGAAAGCAAGCCTCAGGTAACAGCATTTTTTAAGGACGAAGCAAAGCAAGAAAACATTAACGCGCTGGAAGATAGCCTTAACTCGACAGGAAAAGTAGCCAGCATGAAATTTGTTTCAAAAGAAGAAGCTCTTTCTATTTATAGGCAGCAAAATAAAAATGATCCCTTGTTGTTGGATTTAGTAACCGCAGATATTCTTCCGGCATCTTTGGAGATAACGACCACAAAAATAAACGATATGGCAAGTATATCTGATATGTTAAAACAATCCTCTGTTGTTCAGGAAGTCGTATTTCAGAAAGATATTGTTTCAACGCTTGTTAATTGGACAACAGCGGCAAGAAGAATTGGACTAGGGATTATCGCAGTTCTTTCTTTGGTATCAGTATTTATAATAGTCACTATTATTGGAATAAAAATATCTCAAAAAAGAGATGATATAGAAATTATGAGACTCATCGGAGCATCAAGCTGGTATGTTAGATGGCCGTTTCTTATTGAAGGAATATTTTATGCAGTGGTAGGTGCGTTTATTGCCTGGCTTGTAGCAAGTAGTGCGCTTGTGTATGCAACTCCAACTCTTTCAGCGTTTCTTAAAGGAATTCCAATTTTTCCGATTCCTCTTGTTTTTTTCTTTGGACTTTTGGGAGTGGAATTTCTCTTGGCGATATTTCTTGGATTTATCTCAAGCTTTTTGGCGGTCCTTAGATATTTGAAATAATATATGTATGATAAGAAAAATATTATTGTCATTTTTTCTTCTTGGAATCTTACTCTTTTTATCTAGAAGTTCTTCTTCCGCTCAAACTACAGATGAATGTCAAGGTATGTCTGGCCAACAGAAAGTTGATTGTTACGCAAAAAAAGTAAATGAATTACAAGGTCAAGCAAATACTCTTTCGTCGCAAGTCGCCGTTTTGGATAATCAGGTAAAGCTCACAGAATCGAGGATTGCTGCAAATCAGCAACAGATAACAAGTTTGACTCTTGATATAGATACAACAAATAAAAAGATAGACGGCCTTCAGGAATCTCTCAATAATCTTTCAAAGCTGCTTATTAATAGAATTAAAGCTACTTATCAGGTAGGGACAATTGAGCCGTTCCAAATTTTATTGTCTTCAAACGATGCGTCAAATTTTCTTTCAAGACTTAATTATTTAAAAATTGCGCAACAGCATGATAGAAAACTTATCCTTGAAACAACAGCGGCAAAAAACGACTATTCAAATCAAAAAAACATTCTTGAGGATAAGAAAAAACAAATCGAAGCTCTTAAAAAACAACAAGAAGCTTACAGTGTGCAACTTGTCCAGCAAAAAGCGACAAAACAGGAACTTCTTAGGATAACAAAAAATGATGAAGCAAGATATCAAAGATTGTTAGCTCAAGCTCAGGCAGAAAGGGCAATTGTTTTGGGCGGAGGTAAAGAGATATTTTTGAGAAATGTTAACGTAGGCGATTCAATAGCGGCCATAATTTCAGGAACATCAGGTTGTTCAACGGGTACTCATCTTCATTTTAGTACTTATCAGGGTATCTCCGCTAGAGATCCGAATGATTATCTTTCTTCAAAATCATTTTCATATTCTTACGAGTCGTCTCTTTATGATTATTACGGAACAATAAATCCTCACGGAAATTATCCTTGGCCACTTGATGATCCTATTGTAATCAATCAAGGGTATGGTCCTCATGGTTACGCTTCTCGGTATCCTGGAGGTATCCATGACGGAATAGACATGGAGGGAGGAAGTATGAATGTAAAGGCAGTTCGTTCAGGCAAGCTCTATCAAGGTAGCTACGGTGGGTGTAGCTATGGACCTCTAAATTATGCAAAGGTCGTGCATGATGATGGATTAATTACTTGGTATTTGCACACAATAGTTAATTAATTTTAAATATTTAGAAATTATGGTTAACTAAATTAAATGAAGGCAATAGCTGTCCTTGTTGCTTTTTTATTTTTCTTAATATTTCCTAAGCAAGCCTTCGCCAATCTTTTGTTAAACCCTTCTTTTGAAGAGATAGTTAATGCTACTCCATCATCATGGACCAAGAATGTAAGCACGGCGACTCTAGGAATATCTGCTACTGCAAAAACAGGAACAGCTTCAGCGTCGATTAACAAAACTAATAGCTCGACGGGCTTAATTTATGCGTATCAAGATGTAGATATAGACACAAATTCTTTTTATTCTTTGTCTGGCTACGCAATTAAGAATGACCCCAAATTTAGTTGGATAATTTTAAGAATAAGCTGGCGAGATGCCAATTCAGAAATAAGTAAAACGGATTCCGCTCAATTTATAGTAGACTCTTCAAATTTTCAAGAAATAAAAATAGACTCAGTTAAACCACCAAGCCAAGCAATAAAAGCAAGAATTGAACTTGTAGCAAATATTGTATCGCAAAATCCAAATAATCCTGTACTTTTTGATGATATTAACTTTTATCAAGTTGAGGCACCTAGCCAACCTACCACAACGCCAACGCAAACAGCTACGCCAACCCCTACTCCAACAAAAACTCCAACTCCCACAAAAAATCCTGCGGCAACAGTTGCTGCAAAAGCTGTAACAATTTCAGCAATTCTGAATGATGTTTTGGGAGAAAGTACAGAAAGTGCAAATGTTTTACTAGGAACAGCTACTCCGGTTTCGGAAAGAGTCGAACTTTCAAAAGAGACAAAAGTTTTGGGGGAAAATAATTTTGCAAAGTTTATGATAAGTATTGGAATTATTTTTTCAATAGCTTGTGGTATACTTGCTTTTCGAGCCTACAGAAAAGATAAAAATGAAATCAAAAATCTCGAGCAGTAGTTTGGAAACACAGGAAATTGGTAAGGAATTTGCCAAAACACTTAAGGATGGTTCGGTAGTATGTCTCTATGGAGATTTGGGTGCCGGAAAAACTACTTTTACACAAGGCGTGGCTTTGGGACTTGGAATAAAAAATAGAATTATTTCTCCCAGCTTTATTATTATTAGGACGTATAGGATAAACAAAGGTTCGGTTGATAATTTTTATCACATAGATTTGTATCGCCTTGAGTCTGAAGCTGATCTTAAAAGTTTAGGCTTTGACGAAATATTAGACGATAAAAAATCTGTAGTTGTTATTGAATGGGCGGAAAAACTTGGTGCAAAATTACCAAAGGAAAGAATTGATATTTATTTTGAGAATATTGATGACAATGAAAGGCAAATAATATGGAAATAGACAAAGCGGTTGAAGTTTTAAATAATGGAGGAATTATAATTTTTCCAACAGATACGGCTTTTGGAATCGGCTGTAGGATTAATGATGAAAAAGCAGTTGAAAGATTATTTAAAATCCGCAGAAGGCCACATGAGAAAGCTACCCCTGTTCTTGTATCATCAATTGAGATGGCAAGGGATTATGTATTGGAAATTCCACAAGAAGTAGAGGAAAAATTAATAAAAAAATATTGGCCGGGTGCCGTAACTATAGTGCTTCCGGCAAAAACCGAAAAGGTACCAGTATTTGTTCGTGGAGGGGGAAATACCATTGGAATTAGAATGCCCAAGAACGAAACGATGCTGTCGATAATTAGAAAAGTAGGAGTTCCAATCTTGGGACCATCTGCTAATTTTCATGGTAATAAAACAGCCTATGATTTAGAAGATTTGGATATAGAGTTAACTAAATTAGTAGACTTTGTTATAAAAGGAGAGACCAGCTCTGAAGAAAAAGTGTCAACGGTTATTGATTGTACTGTAAAGCCTTGGAAGATTGTGAGGGAAGGAGCTGTCAAAATAGATTTATGAAAACATTAATAATCAATACAACGGATAATAAGCAGATATCAGTTGGAATTAGAATCGATGGTAAAGAATATATTAAGTCTCAAAAGGTAGATACAAGCAAAGCGCAAGTAGCGCTTCCAATGATAGAAAAAATTCTTAATGACCAAGACTTAACTCTACAAGACTTAGATTCAATTGATGTAAGTACCGGACCGGGTTCTTTTACGGGTATAAGGGTGGGGCTTTCTATAGCAAATGTATTATCTTTTGCTCTAAAAATTCCTGTAAACGGTAAAAGAGTTGGGGATTTTGCTGAAGCCTCGTACAAATGATATTATGGTTCTATGAACATTCTTGTCCATCTTTTTTTGCCACGGCGTACGAATAATTACCGTTCTAAACTTCTTCATCATCATATTTTACTATTTTTCATAACTTTACTTTTTGCTGGAAGTTTTTTAATGCTTCAAATAAAAAGGAATTATCCTCAAGTTTTGGGAATTAAAATAAATATTACCAATGAGCAGCTTCTTTCCATTACAAATGAAAAAAGACAGCAAAATAATCTCTCCCCGTTAAATATTAATCCGGCCTTAAACACTGCGGCAGAAAAAAAAGCAGAAGATATGTTTGCTAAAAACTATTGGGCCCATATTTCACCAACAGGAACTACTCCATGGATTTTTATTAAAGAATCCGGTTATAATTATGTTTACGCAGGAGAAAATTTAGCAAAAGGATTCAATAATGCTCAAGAAGCAGTTGATGCATGGATGGCAAGTCCCACTCATAGAGAAAATGAGCTTTCGCCAAACTACCAAGATGTTGGTTTTGCAGTAAAAACGGGGAAAATTAATGGGGAGGACACGATTTTAATTGTTGAAGAATTTGGCGGTAGGACTTTAGCGCAAATTCCGCAGTCTTCAAGTCTTCAAGCTATATCTTTTCTGCCATCATCTTCGCCTGTTGTTAAATCAGCATCTTCTTTTAAGCCTCTTATAGATAGCGTACTTTTTTCTTCAAATATTTATTTAGTTCTAATTGGACTGTTTATAATAGTTCTAACTCTGGACATGATTATTGTAGAGAAGAATAAAATTGTTAGGATTGCCGGACACAATATTGATCATATTTTGTTTTTTCTAACAATACTTTTAGCCGGAGTAATTATTATGAAAGGAGTGGTTATTTAATGTCTAAAAAAACAAAACACATAGGCCACCGTATTACTCTTATACTTATATTATTGTTAGGCTTATTAAGCCTTCAGCTTGCATATGCAAATAAAAAACTCCAAGCAGAAATTCTTATTTTAACTGCCATTTTTTATGTGCTTTGGGGACTGACGCATCATCACCAAAATCATAGCCTAAACTCTAAGATTGTGATAGAATATATTCTTATTGCAGCCTTAGGAATAGCAGTATTGCTGTTTTTCATTACGGGAGCAATTGGACTATGACACATTCGGCTTTTGCTCAGTGTCATAGTGAGTAGATTGAATCTATGAAAGGAATAATATTAGCAGGCGGAAGAGCAACAAGACTTAGACCTCTTACGAAGATTACCTCTAAGCAGTTGCTTCCAATATATAACAGGCCGATGATTTATTATCCTATCGAAACACTTGCTAAGGCAGGAATTAAGAATATATTAATAATCGTTGCACCAGAATCTTCAGGACAATTTCTAAATTTATTAGGTTCAGGTAATGAAATGGGAGTTAATTTGTCCTATGAAGTTCAAGATCAGCCGAATGGTCTCTCCGAGGCGTTCATCATAGGTCAAAATTTTATAGCAGACGACAACGTTGCTTTGATTTTGGGTGATAATATTTTTGATCACAATTTTGCTGAAAGCGTTTCTTCTTTTAAATCAGGAGCAAGAGTTTTCGCTAAGGAAGTATCTGATCCCGAAAGATATGGAGTAGTAGAATTTGATGAAAATCATAAAGTAATTTCAATCGTTGAAAAGCCCAAGCATCCAAGAAGCAATTATGCAGTCGTTGGATTTTACATTTATGACAACAAGGTTGTTGAATATGCAAAAAGCTTAAAGCTTTCCGAAAGAAATGAATTAGAAATAGTTGATCTACATAACAAATATCTTTCAAGGGGGGAGCTAGATGTAAATATTATTGAAGGCATGTGGGAAGACGCAGGAACGTTTGATAGTCTTCTTAGAGTAAACAATTTGGTTGCTGAGAAGGTGAGAAGCGGCAAGCTCTAATGAAAATACTTGTAACAGGTGGAGCAGGATTTATTGGCTCCAATTTTATTCTCTATTGGATCAAAAACCATTCGGAAGATCAAATAGTAAACCTCGATAAATTAACATACGCGGGTAACCTCGAGAACTTAAAAAGTATCGAGGTAAATCCCAACTATAAATTTGTAAAAGGCGACATTACAGATTCGGAGTTGGTAAATAAAGTCATGGAAGGCGTTGATACGGTTGTTCATTTTGCAGCAGAAAGTCATGTTGACCGGTCAATCAGTCACCCGTCAGACTTTGTTATAACAAATGTAGTGGGAACTCAAGTTCTTCTCAACGCTGCTATTAAAAACAATGTTAAAAGATTTCATCATATTTCTACAGACGAAGTCTTTGGAACTCTTTCATTAGATGATTCGAACAAATTTAGTGAACGAACAAATTATAATCCCAGAAGTCCATATTCTGCTAGTAAGGCTGCATCTGATCATTTAGTTCGTGCTTACTTTACGACTTACGGCTTACCAATAACTATTACAAACGCTTCAAATAATTTTGGTCCCTATCAATTTCCGGAAAAGTTTATTCCCCTTGCAATTACAAACATTATTGAAGGCAAAAAAGTTCCAGTTTATGGTGACGGATTATACGTGAGAGATTGGTTATATACGGAAGATCATGTTAAAGCTATAGAAGCTGTTCTTAGGAATGGAAAAGTCGGCGAGACTTACTGCGTGGGAGGAGTAACTGAAGCTATTAGTAACGTTGATGTTATAAAAAAGATACTTAAAATTATGGGCAAGAATGAAAGTTCTATAGAGTTTGTAAAAGATAGACCAGGACATGATAGAAGATACGCGCTTGATTGGTCAAAAATCAAAAATGAACTTTCATGGGAACCACAGCACAGCTTTGATGAATGGCTTGAAGAAACTGTTGCTTGGTATAAAAGCAATGAAAGCTGGTGGAAGCCTCTTAAGTCTCAAGTTGAGACGGATTTAAATAAGCTCTGGGGTGGAGATGAAGAATGAAGATTTTGGGGACAGGAATGCGTGGTCTTATAGGCTCGCGGATGCAGGAACTATTAGGGGATATATACGAATTTGAAACTATAGATAGGTCCTCGGGTGTTGACATAACAGACAAAAAAAAAGTAACGCAATTAATTAAAAACTCAGGCGCCAAGATTGTTCTTCATTTGGCGGCAAAAACAGATGTAGATGGATGTGAAAGCGAGAAAGAATTAGCAGAAAATTCTGATGCATGGAAAATAAATGTTGAAGGTACAAAAAATGTTTCTGAAGCTTGTTCTCAATATTCAAAAAAGATGATTTATTTTTCAACGGACTTTGTATTTGATGGAAATATTGCCTCGGAAGATTTTTATACGGAAGAAGACCTACCTAATCCTGTTAATTTTTATGCAAAGACCAAATATGAAGGAGAAAAAGTTGTCCAAAGAGGAGATAATTGGATTATTGCGCGCCTTGCTTATCCATATAGAGCAAGTTTTGAAAAGAATGACTTTGTAAGAGCAATTATTGGGAGGCTTGCGAAAAATCAAGAGGTATCTGCAATTGTCGACCATATTTTTACGCCTACTTTTATTGATGATATTGTATTTGCTTTAGACGCATTACTCAAAAATGATCTAAGAGGAATTTATCATGTTGTCGGGAGTCAGTGTCTTACGCCTTATGAAGCTGCTATTCGCATTGCTAAAAAATTTAATCTAGACGAATCCTTAGTTGGTAAGACCACCCGGGAAGAGTTTTTTAAAGACAGAGCCGAAAGGCCTTTCAGTTTAGCACTTAAAAATGATAAAATAGAGAAGCTAGGTGTAAAAATGAAAGGTTTTGACGAAGGTTTAATTGAAATGAGAAAGCAACTATGACAATAACTTTTGTAGGACATGGATACGTAGGACTTGTTACCGCCTCTGTTTTTGCGGATTTAGGAAATAAAGTTTGGGTTATTGGCCATACGCCGGAAAAAATAGAAAACCTCAAAAAGGGAATAATACCCATATATGAACCAGGCCTTGAAGAGATAGTTAAGAGGAATGTAGTGGCAGGAAGATTAAATTTTACTCTTGAATATGAGCCTGCGGTTGCCGAGTCGGATATAGTTTTTATTGCAGTAGGTACGCCTTCCACTAAGACTGGAGACGCAGATCTTAGAGCGGTTTTAGATGTTGCAGGTGAAATAGGCAAAAATCTTAAAAGCTATACGGTTGTTGCAACAAAAAGCACTGTTCCTGCCGGCACCAATGTAAAAATTAGAAAAATTATTGAAGAAGTAAAACCTAAAAATATTGAATTTGATTATGCTTCGGTTCCGGAATTTTTGCGCGAAGGTCAGGGACTTTCCGACACTCTTCATCCGGACAGAATTGTTATTGGCACAGAAAGTAAGAAAGCACAGGATTTACTAGTGGAGCTGCACAAGGTCATTGGTGCTCCATTTATTTTAACTGATTTTGATACCGCAGAGCTTATTAAATATGCTGCAAATTCTTTTCTGGCACTCAAAATATCTTACGCTAACGCAATTGCCAAGCTTTCGGAGCTTGCTGGAGCGGATGGACTCAAGGTTTTAGAAGGAATAGGAATGGATAAAAGAATTGGGGATAAGTTTCTTTCTCCCGGCCCAGGGTATGGAGGAAGTTGTTTCCCAAAAGACGTAAAAGCACTTATTTCTATTGCAAAAGACTATGACTATGATTTTGGAATGTTGACAGAAACCGAACAGGTTAATTCCCAAGCAAAACGTGACATTGTGAGAAAATTAAGAAGATCTCTTCCTGATCTGAGGGGAAAGACTGTCAGCATATTGGGGCTCGCATTTAAGCCCGATACGGATGACATGAGAGATGCTCCTGCTATTGATATTATTGAGCTTTTACAAAAAGATGGAGCAGTAATAAAAGCTTATGACCCGCAGGCAACGGAAAATGCAAAAAAAGTTCTTAAAAACGTAGAATATGAAAAAAATGCTTACGACGCGGTGAAAGATGCGGATGCAGTTGTAATTATGACAGAATGGAATGAATTTAAAGAACTTGATCTTGATAAGCTTAAAAGCCTTATGAAAGCACCCTGTATGATAGATGCAAGAAATGTTTATGACGCCGGACACGTAAAGTCTTTGGGTTTTGACTATATGGGCGTGGGAAGATAATCTACTATGAAAAAAGCCTTGATAACAGGAGCCGCAGGTTTTGCAGGAGGTTTTTTAATAGAACACCTCCTTTCCAAGGGAAACTTTAATGTTACTGGAACTTATCTTTCAGAATATCAGCTTGAATTTGCTATCCGTAAAGATGCGGTAGAATTTAAGAAATTAGACTTATTAGATGCTAGTGTTACAGCTCAATTATTAAAAGATTCAAAGCCAGACTATATATTTCATTTAGCTGCTCTAACCTCTCCATCGGAGAGCTTTGAAAACCCCTCAGGGACCATTACAAACAATATTTCGGCTCAAGTTAACCTTCTTGAAGGAATAAGGAGCATTAATTTAAATGCGAAAACTTTGATAATCTCTTCAGCGGATATATACGGGCTGGTAAATAAGAAAGATTTGCCAATTGATGAAAATACTCCTCTTAGGCCAACTAATCCGTACGCGGTTTCCAAATTAGCTCAGGACTTTCTAGGACTTCAATATTTTCTTTCATATGGACTTAAAATTATAAGAGTAAGGCCCTTTAATCATATTGGCCCAAGGCAGTCTTCCCGTTTTGTTATTCCATCATTTGCCAAGCAAATCGCGGAAATCGAAAAAGGTAAAAAGGATAGTGTTATTCACGTAGGAAATCTTTCTTCAAAAAGAGACTTTACGGATGTCCGAGACATGGTTTCCGCATATTTACTTTCCTTAGAAAAAGGAGAGTTAGGGGACGTTTATAACATCGGAAGGGGAGTATCTTATGAGATTTCAGAAATGCTAGACATGCTTCTATCGCTTTCAAATAAAAAGATAGAGATAAAGGTAGAGGTAGACAAAAGTCTTATTAGGCCAAAAGACGATCCTGAACTGGTCTGTGATATAAACAAATTTGCAGGGCAAACAGGCTGGGAGCCAAAAATTGATATTGAGAAAACTTTAAAAGATACCATAGACTATTGGAGAAATATTGTTTAGAATAGATAATATTATTTATGGCAAAAAGCGCACTTATTACAGGAATAACAGGACAAGATGGTCCATATCTTGCAGAATTCTTACTTTCCAAAGGATATAAAGTTTTTGGTCTTGTTAGAAGGCTCTCTACTCCTAATTTTGAAAATATAAAAGAAATATCGGATAAAATTACTCTTCTCTCGGGAGATCTTTTAGATCAGGGTTCTCTTGCAGATGCGATTTATAAATCCGAACCTCAAGAAATCTACAATCTTGCCGCACAATCATTTGTAAGAGCGTCTTGGGATCAGCCAGTCTTAACAGGAGAATTTACCGCGCTTGGTGTAACCCGCATGCTTGAAGCAATTAGGAATATTGATAAAAAAATAAAATTTTACCAGGCTTCTTCATCTGAGATGTTTGGAAAAGTTACAGAGACTCCGCAAAAAGAAACCACAAGATTTTATCCCAGAAGTCCCTATGGAGTTGCGAAAGTTTATGGTCACTACATAACTGTAAATTACAGGGAAAGCTATGAAATGTTTGCATGTTCCGGAATTCTTTTTAATCATGAGTCGCCAAGAAGAGGAATAGAATTTGTAACCAGAAAAATTACTCATGCCGTTGCTAGAATAAAACTTGGAAAGCAGAAAAAACTTGAGCTTGGAGATCTAAGTCCCAAAAGAGATTGGGGTTTTTCCGGAGATTATGTTGAGGCAATGTGGCTTATGCTTCAACAAGAAAAGCCTGACGATTTTGTAATAGCTACGGGAGAGAATCATTCAGTTGAGGAGTTTGTAAAAATTGCATTTGAAACGGTTGGAATTTCTGATTGGGAACAATATATACAGTCAAATGTTTCTGAGCATATGCGTCCGGCAGAAGTTGACTATCTAATAGGAGACGCAAGTAAGGCAAAGAAAATATTGGGTTGGACTCCTAAAACAAGCTTTAAGGAGCTTGTTGAGATGATGGTGAATTCAGATCTTGAGAAGGAGAAGAAGTAATTTTATATGGCAACAGTTCTAGTTGCTGGCGGAGCTGGATTTATCGGTTCGCATCTTTGTGAAAAATTACTCGTTGAAGGTTACAAAGTTTTTGCTTTAGATAATCTCATAACTGGTGATAAGGGAAATCTTGAAAAGCTGAATGGCAATTCCTCATTTGAGTTTATAGAAAAAGATATCACCAAAGACCTTGCGGATTTAAAGGAGAAGTTTTCAGAGGTAAAATTCATTTTTCATATGGCATCTCCTGCTTCTCCCAACAAAAAGAGTCTTAAAAGTTATATAAATTTTCCAATTGAAACACTTCTTGTAAATTCGGTTGGAACATACAATCTTTTAAATATTACCCACAATTTAAATGCTAAATTTTTATTTGCATCATCTTCTGAAGTTTATGGAGATCCAAATGTAACCCCACAGAGTGAAGATTATTTTGGAAATGTAAATCCAAACGGAGTCCGTTCTGTTTACGATGAGGCAAAAAGGTTTGGAGAAGCAATTACTATGGCTTTTGTTAGAAAGCATGATGTTGACGGGCGTATTATCCGCATTTTTAATACCTATGGGCCAAATATGCAAAAAGACGATGGAAGAGTAGTGTCAAATTTTATAAATCAAGCTCTTGAGGGTAAGCCAATAACAGTTTATGGAGATGGCAGTCAAACAAGAAGTTTATGTTTTGTTTCGGATCTTGTTGAAGGCATCATAAAGGCAATGTTTGTTCAGAAGACATCCGGAGAAGTTATGAATTTAGGTAATCCAAATGAAAAGACAATATTGGAAGTTGCTCAGATCATAAAAAAAATGATTGATAGCAATTCTGAAATTACCTTTGAGGAGCTTCCGCAGGATGATCCTAAGAAAAGAAATCCGGATATAAGAAAAGCAAAAAGTTTACTTTCTTGGACTCCACAGGTAAACTTAGAGGAGGGTCTTAAAAAAACTATAGAATATTTTAGAAGCGTATGAATGTCGTAATTATAATTCCTACATATAACGAGAAAGATAATATTGAGAAACTTGTCACAGTTCTTGAAGAGGAAATTTTTCCTCAAATCAAAAACCATGATATGAGCATACTTATTGCAGACGATAATTCTCCCGATGGAACCGCAGATGAGGTTAAGAAATTGATGAAAAAATGGAAGAATATATCTCTTAATCAAGGTGAAAGAAAAGGTTTGGGAGCAGCTTATGTTAGAGCAATGGACTATGCAATTGAAAAGCTTAATGCTGATGCAATGTTTGAAATGGATGCTGACCTATCCCACGATCCCAAAAAAGTCCCGGCATTTCTTAAAAAGATTGAGGAAGGTTTTGATATGGTGGTAGGAACAAGATATAGCGAGGGAGGTTCAATCCCCTCAAATTGGCCACTACAAAGAAAGTTATTTTCTATTTTAGGTAATTTGACTGTCAGAACTATTCTCATGCGTTTCGGAATACATGATTGGACGGGGGGGTTTAGAGTCCTTAAAAAAGAAGTATTTTTAAAGGAAAAAGAAGAACTTACTAATTTCAAGGGATATACATTTCAGGTATCATTTTTGCATAAAGCTGCAAGGGACGGATTTAGAATTGGAGAAGTACCAATAAATTTTACAGATAGAACTTTAGGTAGAAGTAAAATTGTCCCAAGGGAATATATCGTAGATTTATTAACGTACGTAATAACGGCAAGAATAAAGGAAGTGATCTTTGGCAAATTTGGTAAGTTTTTAGTTGTTGGAGGATTTGGTTTTGTAATTAATGCGGTAATTCTTAGAGTTTTGGTGGAGTATTTTAGATGGAATCCTGCTCCCGCGAATTTAGTAGGAGCTGCTTTTGCCATTTTTTCAAACTTTAACTTTAATAATTTATGGACCTTTAGGCATGAGAAAATTCATAGCTTTGGTATATATTTGTGGAAGTTGACTCATTTCTATGCTACCTCTTCTCTTGGTGTTATTTTTATTCAGACAGGAACAATTTTTATACTAAATTACTTATTAGGAAAACAACATTACTTTATATATTTTCTAATAGGCACATTCTTTCTACTTATTTGGAACTTTACAATTTACAATCGTTTTATCTGGAAACAAAAACCACCTCAAGGTAAATGAGATTTAAGATTTTAAAACTAAAGTTTTCAGATTCTATTCTTCTCCTGGGAGTTATTATGCTTGCCGCATTTCTAAGACTTTACAGAATTCAGGACTACATGACTTTTTTGGGAGATGAGGGTAGGGATGTTTTGAAAGTTTACGAAATATTGCACGGAAACCCAACGCTACTAGGTCCTACAGCTTCTGTTGGTGGATTTTTCCTGGGTCCTATTTACTACTACTTTATGACTCCTTTTTTGCTTCTTTTCAATTACAACCCCGTAGGTCCTGCAGTTATGGTAGCGCTTTTTTCACTTGCAACGGTGCTTCTAATTTATAAGGTAGGCAGTGAGTTTTTTAGCAGGACTGCAGGTTTTATTGCCGCACTTTTGTATTCTATTTCTCCTTTGGTTATCTCTTATTCCCGCTCTTCCTGGAATCCAAATCTTATGCCATTTTTTTCCCTACTTACCTTATATACACTTTATAAAGCATCCGAGAAAAAGAAAGACTACCAATTTTTATTGGTTGGTTTTTTTCTCGGAATAGCTATGCAGCTTCATTATCTGACTATATTCCTGGGAGTTATAGTGGCTGTTTGTGTTCTCCTATTGGGACTACCGAAGTACAGAGAAATAATAAAAAGATATGTTTACGTTTTTGTTGGATTTTTGGTTGGCTGGTCTCCTTTTATAGCATTTGAGGTAAGGCATGGATTTCAAAATGTAAGAGGTATTATATCTTTTGTTTTTAATCCGCAAGGAAAAGATGCAATAAGTGAAAGTCTTGGATTCTTTCCCACAATTGATGATGTGTTTTTCAGAATTTTTGCAAGGCTTACGGCAAATTTTCCAGCTCCAGATCAAATAGACTTTCATCTAAAATCTTTACTTCACTTATGGCAAGTGGGGATTCTGGCTCTAGCAGTTTTAAGCTCCTTTTTACTGCTTCGCAAAACCTATCAGCTATTCAAAGAAAAAAAAGAGGCTTTTAATAAATATCTACTGCTTTCTGTTTGGCTTGTAGTAGGGATAGTCCTTTTTGGTTTCTACAGAAAACCTATTTATGATTATTACTTTGGATTTTTATTCCCCTTGCCATTTCTTTTGGTTGGAAATGCTCTTTCGTTTTTGATCAACAAGAAAAGTTGGTATCGATATGCATCAATAGGAGCGCTTTTAATACTTATTGCTTTAAATTTAAAAGGAATCCCTTTTCGCTATGAGCCAAATAGACAACTTAAGCAGGTTGAGTCAATTGCAAAGTTTGTAGTAGATAAGGCTGAAGGCAAGCCTTATAATTTTGGACTTGTAACAAACGCTAATTCAGACCACGGCTATCGCTATTTCTTTACTGTCTGGGGCAAGGAGCCGGTGACTATAAAAACAGAAGAAGAAGACCCAGGGAGAAAATCTATCACAGACCAGCTTTTAGTAGTCTGTGAAGCCCTACCATGCCATCCCCTTGGATGGCCAGCATGGGAAGTGGCAGGATTCGGCAGAGCGGAAATAGATGCCATCTGGGACATATCTGTAGTTCAAGTCGCCAAACTCTCCCATTTTAAAGGAAAGTAGTATAATTGTTTATATGGCAGAAGATCAATCGGGGACAAATAAGGATAATCCAACTCCAAAACCATCAATGTCAGACATGTGGGCGCGGATGAATGAGAGAAGCGCTAAGACCCCCCCCCAGGATAGTAGGTAGTGAAGAACCTGCTGCGTCTCGGCAACTAACTCAACAAGAAGAATTAGCTAAATACTCAGCTCAGAAATTAGCGAGTATGGCAAACGAAATCAAAGATATCATTGAAGCAGGTGGAATTAAATCAGACAGCAAGGATAATTTCTTTGTTGAGATTAGTGAATCATCTTATGATACAGGAAGAATTTCAGTAAATTCTTATCTTACGGAAGATATAAAAAAACCTGATGGCAAAAATGCTTACATTAGTTTTACATATAGCCCGAATGCTAAAACAGACTATGGAAAAAAGCTCGGAACTAGGGGAAATTTTGAATTAGTTGTAGGAGTTCATAGTGATGAGCAATCCCAAGAGGCCTACAATGAATATGCAAAAAGAGAACCAATTTTAGCTGGTAATGCCTATACAAGATATTACTTTGATGAAGATGGTAATTTTGCTAAAGCCTTAGGGCTTCCTGTAAACATGCCCGATTCTAGGCCTCTTTTACATCGAGGCCTAATCCCGGGGGTAATGATTAAGTCGGTGGAAGGAGAAATGACGCCTTCTGATTTTGAGCTTGCAGGAAAAGCCTTAAGTGTTATTTTGGGGAAAATCCGTCCCCAGACGCCACAAGTTCAACAATCTTAGTCCCCAAAAGAAAATCCCGCGGAAGCGGGATTTTCAATTGTATTTTCTTGAAAAGAATTAATTCTTTCAAAAAGCTTCAAGAAAATTATTTAGCTGCTCCAATTCTATACATTCCTGTACCACAAACTGGGCACTTTCCTTTCATTGCAGGTTTGCCATTCTTCATGGTTACTGCTTCTGCGTTTGCATCTTCTCTCTTTGCTCTGCATTTTACACAATACATTGATGCCATATAATAATTCACCCCCTTTCATCGCCTCACAACAAAACGATTGCTATTTAGTATGAAACAAACGGTATTTTAAGTATGTGATTTTTAAGTAAAATAAGAAGTAAGATTTGGGAAAAAAGAATAGCCCCTGTTAGGTAGAATGTTTTTAGAATATCGTGTTTTAAATAAGAAACTGTAGAGATTTGCGTATTTAAATTTATGACTGTAGGCTTTTTTTTGACTAAAAGACTAGAGGAGATATTATCTAAAGAATAGACTTGATGACGCATGTCTGCAATCATTTTTTGTTCTCGAGTCTTTTTTCTTTTAGCCATGGCTAGTAGGCACAGATTACACTATTGACTTGGCCGTGTCAAGAGGCTAATATAGTCATTATCTATGCCCGCAAATTTTCTCGCTGTAGGTGTTTTTATTTTAGCAATTTGGATTTTAGCGCTTACAGTTTTTTTTTGGAAACTCCAAGACCATTACAATAAGCTTACCCGTGGAGTAAGCGAGAAAAGTATGAAGACGGTTTTAGAAAACCTCCTAAAAGATGCGTATACAGCCAAAAAAGATATTGATTTCCTTAAGGCCTATTGTGAAAGAATCGAAAAAGATGGTAAGATTCACATACAGAAGGTTGGCCTATTACGATTTAACCCTTTCAAGGATACCGGCGGAGATCAGAGTTTTATACTTTCCTTAGTTGATTCAGCCGATACGGGAGTAATAATTTCAGGTCTTTATTCAAGGTCAGGAACGCGTTGGTACGCAAAGAAAGTAACTGCCGGAAAAGGCGTTGAGCATGAGCTTTCAGAAGAAGAAAAGGTAGCTCTAAGAGAAGCTAAGTCTAGAAGTTAAAATGGATAAAAAGAAATTATCAATAATTATATCTGTGCTAGTTGTTTTTTTTGCAGTAACTGGATTGTCTTATTTATTTTTCTCAAAATCGAGCATTGGAGGAGGTCTCACATCTCCATTATCTCCCCAGGTAAAAGTTATAGGAGATAAAGTTGCTTTTGACGCGACACTTCCCAGAACTGAAGAATGTCCTCTAAATGGAACATTATATTCTAAACAGCAAAAAGACTGGTGGGAAAAACATGCGCCCTTGGGAGTTATGATAGAAAACCATGAAGACGCAAGACCACAGTCAGGATTGTCTTCCGCGGATGTTATGTATGAGGTTATAGCAGAAGGCGGAATAACGAGATTTTTGGCGGTATTTTATTGTCAGGATGCAGGGGAGGTCGGTCCAATCCGCTCTGCAAGAACGTACTTCCTGGATTTCATTTCGGAATACGGCAATTATCCGCTTTATGCACACGTGGGTGGTGCAAATCAGGCAGGTCCGGCTGATGCTCTTTCGCAGATTGATAACTATGGATGGTCTGCATACAATGACATGAACCAGTTTTCAATAGGATTTCCAACTTTTTGGAGAGACTATGACAGACTTGGCCATACCGCCCAAACAGAGCATACTATGTATTCAACAACAGCCAAATTACTTCAGTTTGCATCAAAGCGCGGAATTACAAATGTAGATGATGAAACAGGTAAAAAATGGGATACAAATTTTGTCCCTTATTCCTTCAAAGATGATACTGTGCTTAGCAAAAGACCTGTTTCTCAATCTATTCACGTAGAGCCATGGAAGGGCTATAAGCAATATGCAGTTGATTGGATATATGACAGAGTAATAAATTTATACAAAAGAAATAATGGAGGGGCTGCTCAGATCGACCAAAACACAAAGAAACAATTGACGAGTAAAAATATTGTGCTATTATCTATGGTAGAGACTAGCGCAAATGACGGATACGAAGACAATGCCCATCTTTTATATAAAACCAAGGGAACAGGAAAAGCGCAGATATTTATGGATGGCGTAAAAATAACCGGAACTTGGAGAAAAGATTTAAGAACAGAAAGAACATTACTCTTTGATTCAACCGGCGCGCCTATAAAATTTGACAGAGGAACAATATGGTTTGAAATCCTGCCCACGGATTCGGTAGTAACAGTTAATTAAGAGGTCCCGGGTGGGATTGTTTTTTGAAAGGGCAGGGTTATGTTTGAAGATTTAATAACATCAAAAGCTAGAGTAAAAGTGCTACGTGTCTTCTTGGAGAACCCAACGGAGATGTATCACGTTAGGGAGTTGGTTAGAAGAACCAGTGATGAGATAAATGCAGTAAGGCGAGAGCTTTCATTTCTTGAGAAAAAGGGAATATTAAATAGGGAACCAAGAGCAAACAGGGTCTACTACTCACTTTCCAAGAATTATTCTTTTTACTTTGATTTATTAAAGCTTGGTGCAAAATCTTTAGGACTTGGAGCGGCAATACTTAAAAACAGAGCAAGGATGGGGAAAATTAAATATGCGGCATTGTCCGGAAAATTTGTAAGAAGAATGCCAAAAAATCCGGAAGACATAGATGTTTTGGTTGTTGGCACAGTAGTTCTTCCAGAGCTTGCACTTCTTATAAGGGAAGAAGAAAAAAGAATAAATTCAGAAATAAATTACACAGTTATGGCAGAGGAAGAGTTTGATTTCAGAAAGAAAAGACGAGACCCCTTTATTCTATCCATTCTTTTGGGTTCCAAAGTCATGGTTATTGGTGACGAGGAAAGCATGCTTGCATAATGAAGTCTTCAAGGTTACTTTTCTGGCTTATTGTTGTTTTGACTCTTTTTTCTGTTTGGGTTAATTTCCCCATTGGTCAGGATAAGGTTTTTAAATTTCTTCATATAAATAAAACCTTGTTTTTCAGAGAAGGATTGGACTTGCAAGGCGGTTCTAGCATGACTTTTAGAGCTGACATGAGTAGCATCTCGTCAGATCAAAAAGAGAATGCGCTAAACAGTGCAAAGACGGTTATTGAAAAGAGGATAAATTTATTTGGAGTTTCAGAGCCAATTATAAATACATCTGTGGTAAATGGTGACCATAGAATTGTTCTTGAGCTTCCGGGTGTTGGTATAAATGAAGCAAAAAAACTAGTGGGAACCACTGCCGAACTCTCATTTTGGGAAACGGTTGCCAGTCCGTCTGCTAAAACGGCTTCTCCCTCTGCTGCCTTAATTCCAAAGAAAACCAATTTAACGGGTAAGGATTTAAAGAGCACGAGTGTTGTTTTTGATCCGAATTCAGGAAAACCACAAGTTCAATTAATCTTTACAAATGAGGGATCCAAAAAATTTGCAGATATTACAGGGCGTAATATAAACAAAACTTTGGCAATAGTTTTGGATAATCAGCTCATAGAGTCTCCAACGGTTAACCAGCAGATCGTTGGCGGAAATGCTGTCATTACAGGAAATTTTACAACTCAGACAGCTGCCGCTTTAAGCACGCAGCTTAATGCAGGAGCATTGCCTGTTCCGCTTGTACAACTTGAACAGCACTCTGTGGGTCCAACTTTGGGTAGGGCGTCTTTGCAGAAGAGTCTTTTTGCGGGAATTTTGGGATTTATAATAATTGTAATTTTTATGTGCGTTTTGTATGGGAGCCTGGGCATTGTAGCAAGTGTTGCGCTTTTTCTTTATATAATTTTTGTTCTTGCTATATTTAAGTTATCAAACCTAACTCCGTATGGAATAACGCTGACGCTTTCTGGAATTTCAGGATTTGTTCTATCTGTTGGAATGGCAGTTGATGCAAATATTTTAATATTTGAGAGAATGAAAGAGGAGAGACGTCTTGGAAAAAGCAAAGATGCTGTTGTTGAGATTGGATTTTCAAGAGCATGGTCATCAATTAGGGATTCAAATATCTCGACTCTTATAACAAGTTTCATACTGTATCAATTTGGTACAGGAGTTATCAGGGGATTTGCTTTAATTTTGGCAATTGGAGTTTTGGTCTCAATGTTTTCCGCAGTCGTAGTAACCAGAACTTTCTTGAGGTTTTTATATGGATATAATAAGTAAAAAATATATTTATTTTGCAATTTCGCTTTTTATCCTACTTCCGGGATTAATAGCGCTTTTGCTATTTGGCCTAAAACTTTCAATTGAATTTACGGGAGGATCTAGAGTTTCTCTTTCGTATTCTTCTAAAGTCGGTAGCTCTCAAGTTATTGCAGTAAGAAAGAATTTAGAAAGTCAGAAAATCAAAATTATAAGCACGCAGCTTTCCGGAAGTGTTTTAACCGTACGTACAAGCCCAATGACTCAAAGTCAGGATGAAAAATTATTATCTCAAATAAAAGAAGCAAAGCAGGAAGAATTTGAAACAATAGGTCCAACAATTGGGAAAGAAATTACGAGCAATGCTTTTAAAGCAATAATTTTTGCCTCAATTTTAATTATTTTTTATATAACATGGGCATTTAGGAGTGTTCCACAGCCAGCAAGTAGCTTCCGTTTTGGAGTTTGTGCGATTGCCGCTTTAATTCATGATGTGTTGGTTGTAGTCGGTATTTTTGCAATACTTGGACATTTTTTTAATGTTGAAGTCGATTCTATGTTTGTCACAGCACTCTTAACTGTAATTGGATTTTCTGTCCATGATACAATTGTTGTTTTTGACAGAATTAGGGAAAATCTAAAAAGATCCCCTGGGACGCCTTTTGATAAAGTTGTTAATGAATCAATCCTTCAAACTCTTGATAGGTCTTTAAACACATCGCTCACGGTCATTCTAGTACTCACAGCAATGCTTTTGTTCGGCGGAGATTCAATAAGGTGGTTTGTTGTGGCTTTACTCGTAGGAATAATTTCAGGAACTTACTCCTCGATATTCAACGCTGCCCCACTTCTAGTCCTCTGGCAACAATTAAGTTCGAAAAAGAAAAACTAGGAGAGTTTGGATTTGACTAAATTGGATACCACTCCGCCGTCGGCGCGGCCTTTTACTTTTGGCATTAAAGCTCCCATAACTTTTCCAATATCACTCATGGATGTTGCTCCTGTTTGGGCAACTGCTTCATCAACTAACTTTGATACCTCATCCTCGCTCATCTGTTCAGGCATGTAATTTTCTAATATTGCAAGCTCTGCCTTTTCTTTGTCTGCTAACTCCGTTCTACCCGCGGTTGTATATTGTTCAATCGAGTCCTTACGTTGCTTCGCTTGAGCTCCAATTACAGAAAGTACATCTTCATCAGTTGCACTATATCCTGCACCGCCTTTATTAGTTTCATAGTAATTAATTGCGGAAAGAAGAAGGCGGAGAACAGAAGTTTTCTCTGCATTCTTTGCAAGCATGCTCTGCTTAAGTTCTTCTTGAAGCTTGTCTTTCATTATAGATATTATTTTAACACTTTTTTTCTTTCTTTTCTCCGCGAAAAGAAACAAAAGCTCTCGTCACGATTTTGCTTCATTAGTTTGAATCTCACTCGCTCAACGGGGGAAAGTCTTCCCCCTCCATGTTCAAAACTTCGTTTTGCCTCGGACCTCCCCCTGTTTCTCTTATTCAATTCTCAAGAATTACGCAAAAAGTGACGAATTAAAACTTTTGTTTGAATTGCAAGAATTATAGCTATACGCTAAACGCTATAACCTATACGCTAGTTTTATTTCCTTGCAAATTTTTTGAGGGCTGCTACTTTATCTGTTTTTTCCCAAGGAAACTCGTTTCTCCCAAAATGTCCGTAAGCTGCAGTTGCTCTGTAGATTGGACGTTTCAAATCGAGTGTTTTTATAATTCCTGCAGGTGACATATCAAATACACTTCTTATTGCCATTTCAATTATTTCATCGTCAACTTTTCCTGTGCCAAAGGTTTCTACGTGTACAGATATTGGTTCTGGATATCCAATTGCGTATGCCAATTGTAGTTCGCATTTATCTGAAAGTCCTGATGCAACAACATTCTTAGCAATGTAGCGCGCCATGTAAGCACCGCTTCTGTCCTGCTTGTTTGGAACCTTTCCACTAAATGCTCCTCCGCCGTGTCTTGCCATGCCGCCATAAGTATCTACGATAATCTTTCTTCCAGTTACTCCTGTGTCTCCTTGAGGACCGCCAGTTACAAATTTTCCTGTCTCATTTATGTAAATCTTTGCTTTACTGCTTAGTAGTTTTCCGCAAATAGGTTTTATTACATGCTTAATAATATCTGCGCGGATTTTTTTGTATGGAATATTGTCATCGTGTTGTGCGGCAATTACTACTGTTTCAATTCCAACAGGCTTATCATCAACATATTCAACAGTAACTTGAGTTTTTCCATCCGGCCTCAGATATTGAATTATTTTTTTCTTTCTAACATCAGCAAGCCGTCTTGCCATTTTGTGAGCTAGCATTATAGGAAGAGGCATAAGTTCCGGAGTTTCACGGCATGCAAATCCTACCATCATTCCCTGATCTCCCGCGCCTTGAGCTTTGTGAACTGCCTTTTTAGGATCTTCCCCTTGAGCAATATCTCCGCTTTGTTCATGAATAACATTTACTATCGCGCAGCTTTTATAATCTATTCCGTAATCGGCGTTGATGTACCCAATATCTTTTAAAACGCCACGGACTATTTTTTGAATATCAACGTAAGTTTTAGTAGTTATTTCACCCCCGACTACTACAAGTCCGGTTGTTGTGAATACTTCACAGCAGCATGCTCCATTAGGATCATCTTTTAAAACTGCATCTAAAACTGCATCTGCAATTTGATCACAGATTTTATCCGGATGACCCTCGGTAACAGATTCAGATGTGAAAAACTTCCTCATTAAATATTGCTTTTAAGTCCTTGTTCCAATCTCAGGAATAAGTTGAATTAGTCTGTCTGTGATAACGGTCGCGTCTGGATAAGAAACATCTATAATTTCCCTTGAGCCATCTTCTCTTGGTTTGGAAATCCATGCTAAGGGTGGTTCTTCTCGTAATTTAGCTAGGGAGATTCGAGTATCATCAGGTAAAGTATAGACACGAAGACCATAATTACCGGTTTCAATGTCTTGCATTTCTACATCTCGAGTGGTTAAGTATTGATGTCTTTCAGGATCAGCCATTTTAGTAGTATATTCGTGGGATTGGATTGTTGTCAAGAGTTATTTGACAAACTCTCATATATATATGTATATA
>CALRGR010000009.1 GCA_943357985.1 Candidatus Levybacteria bacterium GW2011_GWA1_37_16
GATGCCTGCATAGGTTTAATAAAGTTAAATTAAGCTTGTGTAAAGCTTTGTAATGGATACTGCTGGAAAATCACTTTCCAGTCCTGCAAATCACCTATAAATTCATCTATGTCGGTGTTCGAAAGAACAACGGCGTGGGTCACTTCGGCAAGCTCAGTACAAGCACATTAAGCTAAAGTAGCTTTGTATCCTGTCTTTTCTATTGTTTGAATTATTTCTACTACTTTTACTTCTTTTTCATCAAATTCTACTTCTGTTTCCTGCTTTGCATAACTTGTATTGGCGCTCTTAACTCCTTGCACATTGTCTTCCAAATCCCCATCAATACTCATAGCACAACCCGTACAATGCATGCCTTCTATCTTGAACTTTTTCTTCACTATTTTACTCATAGATTCGAATTCCTCACTATGACCCTGAGCTTGCCGAACGGGTCATAAAACTTCAATCACTCCACGATACATTCCCATTGAACAATTGAATTGAATTTTTCCCTGCTGTGTAGGAACAAATGTGATTAATTGGGTATCATTAGGAGCAAGGTTTTTAGAAATACCAAGGGAGGGAATCCTAAAAGCAGATGCACAACTAAAAGCATCAAGGCTTTTAAGCGTTAAGTTTACTGTTTCCCCTTTTTTAACTCTAATGTAATTAGGGGCGTAACCAGCAGACGTTATGTTTATTTCCGGATTTTGCGTTATAGGCAACTCATTTTGAGTACCACCGTTTAAATCTAATTTAATAGCTGGGAAACTAATTGGCGATCCCGAAGCTACCAATGCACCATTTATTGAAACTATACCTAAATAAAATACGCCAATTGCGGCTATCTTTAAAAATCTTTCTCTAAAATTATCTCCCAATACGCTTGTTATCCATCCCACTCCAAAGAATAATGGTGTTGTACCAAGCACAAATGTTGCCATAATTGCAGCTCCCAAGAACGCATTAGCGCTGCTTATAGCAAGTGTCTCCATTGCAAGCGTTGTTCCACAGGGAATAAAAATTGTCATTCCACCCAGAAATGCAGGGGCAAATAAATCCTTGCTCTTTGACTGATTCCTTACTTTCCTCATTAAAAATTTTGGTGGTTGAATAACAGCATATCTAAATATTGGATGAACATTTAATAAATTTAATGCAATAACAACCATATAAAGTCCTGCTACAAATTGCATTATTGTTTGAGTAGATTGACTTATGCTGATTACTCCTCCAAAAGCTCCTAAAATAAAACCTAAAATTGTGTAGGCAATTAGCTTTGTAACTAGAAAGGCTAATGTAGGAAAGGCCGTACTTTTACTATTGATACCTTTTTCTACCTCTTCTTCTTCTTTGGCAGCAATAACTGACGCTAAAAGCCCACCCTGAACCGCAATACAAGTAAGCCCCCCAACGGTTAATCCAGTCAAGAGTATTACCCAAAGATTTATTGATCCAGATGTTTGCACAAGAGAATTAGTATCTAAATTACCCTCCAGGGAGGAAATCTTCAGCAGAAAGAACAAAATTAAAAAAAGCATGCCACCTAACGCTATCAATAATAATTTTGTTGATGATTGATTGCTCATGTTTAAATTTTATACCTTTTAAGCAATAAAGAATTTGAAACAACAGAAATTGAACTCATTGCCATTGCTGCAGATGCAAAAATTGGACTTAGTAAAATACCAAAGAATGGATATAAAACTCCCATCGCAACAGGAATTAAAATAATATTATAACAAAAAGCCCAGAAAAGGTTGAGCTTGATTGTCCTCATAGTCTTTTTAGAAAGCTCGATAGCCGATGAAACGCTTCTTAAATCTTTATTAATGAGCGTTATGTCTGCGGCTTCAATGGCGACATCTGTTCCTGTACCCATGGCAATTCCTATATCTGCTGCAGCAAGTGCCGGCGCGTCGTTAATACCATCCCCAACCATCGCAACCTTTTTGCCTTCCGCTTGAAGCTTTCTGACTTCCGCTTCTTTCTGCTCCGGAAGAACTTCAGCAAGCACCCGATCAATTCCTAGCTTCTTAGCAATTGCATTTGCGGTTCTCTGGTTGTCTCCGGTAATCATCACAACTTCAATTCCTTTTTTCTGGAGCGCTGCAACGCCTTCTCTTGCGCTATCTTTGATCGTATCAGCAACTGCGACAAGTCCAGCTAACTGAGACTGTTTACCCTGAGCCTGCCGAAGGGCCAGCATCATTACGGTTTTTCCTTCTCTCTCCAACAGTTCAATAGTTTGAACCATTGAACCATAATTAATGTTTCCCCGATCCATTAAACGTCTGTTTCCAAAGAACACTTTTTTATTACCAACCATTCCCTCAACCCCATGACCTGCTATTGCTTGAAATTTAGTGACAGAATCTAACTTTACCTCTTGTTCATCGGCATACTTTACAATCGCTTCAGCCAATGAATGTTCCGAACCCTTTTCGATAGAACCAGCCAGACGCAAAATGTCCTTATCATCCTTAATTCGTGATTCGTGATTCATGATTCTAATTACGTCTGTTACTTCAGGCTTCCCTTTTGTAAGCGTTCCTGTTTTATCAAAAACAACAGTTTTAACTTTACCCGCAATCTCCAAGCTTTCTGCATCTTTAATTAAAATTCCATGTTCTGCTCCAATACCTGTTCCAACCATGATTGCTGTAGGAGTTGCCAAACCCATTGCGCAAGGACAGGCAATAATTAAAACTGCAATAGTATTAAGCATGGCGAATAAAAATGCCGGCTGTTGACCAAAAATGTACCATACTCCAAATGTTAAGAAAGCAATCATAATAACAATTGGCACGAAATAAGAGGATACAACATCAGCTAGTCGTTGAATTGGTGCTTTAGAGCCTTGGGCTTCCTCAACAAGTTTTATAATCTGAGCAAGCATGGTATCGCTACCAACTTTTGTTGCTTTATAGGTAAATGTTCCTGTCTTATTCATTGTTGCCCCAATGACAATATCTCCCTTTGCTTTATCAACGGGTATACTCTCACCAGTAATCATTGATTCATCAATTGAAGATTCGCCTTCCAGAATTTCCCCATCAATAGGAATTTTTTCACCCGGTCTCACCCTAATGACATCTCCAATCACAACCTGATCAATTAATATATCTGTTTCTTTTCCATTTCTTACTACTCTTGCTGTTTTGGCTTGAAGTCCAATAAGTTTCTTAATTGCTTCGCTGGTTTGACCTTTTGCTTTTGCCTCAAAATACCGTCCAAGGAGAATAAGTCCAATAACAATTGCTGCAACATCAAAATAAGGCATCGCTTCAATCCCTAAATTCGTTATAACACTGGGAAAGAATGTAACAAATGCGGAGTATATATAAGCTACAGTAGTACCAAGCGCGACTAGCGTATCCATATTTGCAGTCCTATGCTTTAAAGCTGGAATAGTTGCTCGGTAGAATTCTGAGCCTGCCCAAAACTGAACAGGCGTTGCAAGTAGTAACTGCAACCAAAAACTATGCAAAAATGCCGGAGAAGTATTTATGAGACCTGGAAAACTTCCCCAAAGAATAATTGCTCCAAGTCCAAGACTAACAATAACTTTATTTCTAAGCGTCTGTAGTTCTTTTTTCTTTTCCAGCTGAATTACTTCCTCAGTTTTTTCTTCAAGCTCAAGTGCATAACCAGTCTTTGCGATTGACTGTGCCAAATGCTGCGGTGTGCAAGTATCTGAATCATAAGTAACAGATGCTTTAGCGGTTGCTAAATTGACTACAGCGTCTTTAACACCAGGAGTCTTTTTCAAAGCACGCTCGGTTACTCTTACGCAAGAAGCGCAATGCATACCTTTAATTGGAAATGATTTTTTTACTTCGGTCATATTAGGTAACAATGACCTTGCCATGAAACATATTCATGCCGCAGGCAAAACTAAATTCTCCTTTCTTTTGAGGAGTAACTTCAACAGTTACTTTCTGATTCAAAGGTAAATATTTTCTTATTTTAAAATCTCCAAGCACAACTTCTTCTAAACAAGAACTTGGATCGCGGCGTGTAAAATTTATCTTCGTTGTTTTCCCTTGTGGAATAGAAATAGTATTTGGTGTATATCCACCCTCAACTGTAATATCTACTTGTAGTAAGCCTGCCGAATCTACTGGGTCAAGCACCGCAACCACCTCCTCTTTTTTCATTAAGAAAAACCAATAGGTAAATGCAATACAAGCGAGGCTAAAAATTGTAACGATTATCTTATCGATTGCCATAGACCTTATTTACTAATATACTAGTATATTAGTATTTATTGTTTTTTAAATACTTTCATAACTTCAGCAATAGCTTCATCTTTTCTACCTTTGCCAATAGCATCAGCTGCACATTTCTGTAAATGATTCTCAAGCATAAGGTGGTCCACTTCTTTTAAGGCTTTTTGGATTGCCTGAGACTGGTGAAGCACGTCAATACAATACGCATCTTCTTCCACCATGTTGATGACTTTATATAGGTGACCGTGCGCAATTTTGAACCTATGAAGTATTCTTTCCCGTGTATTTTTTGGTCTATAAGCCATATTTAATCCTGAGCGAAACCGAAGGATATCCCCTCCATGGGGATATAGTAAAATAAAAACTGACTTACGTCAAGAGGCAATTAGTTGACATGACAAGGTCTCAAACCCCGCGCAAATCCCCCAGGGGCACACTAAAAATCTATCAATAATAGTTATTTATAAACTTTGGGAACAAAAGGAACACTTGCGCGAATATCAACTAATAAAGCTTGCAAATCGTCTCTGTCTGCTTCAATTTTCTCAGTTGCAAGTCCCTTGGGCTGAAGTGGCTCATCTGAAAAAGTTGATGAACTATGTCGTATCGTTTTCATTACATGGTCTGGATAAAAGTGCCATAATTCTGCTGTAGTATCCCGAGATTGCTCTTCAGGATGGTAGTCAAATGTATATATGCTTAGACCAATGTCGGCTCCTTCAAATATTGTCTTACCAACTTTTTCTTTTCCTGAAATTATTAGATTTCCATTAACGCCGTTTGGGTCTACTCTAACCACCTCCTGTTTGTCACCCAATAATCTCATTGATTCAACCCAGACTTCTCTAGCAAACTTTCTGAGCATCTTCTCGTGCTTCAGGCGAAAGAACTTGAGTCATCGGAGTTTCGAGCTCTCTTCTCATTGCATTTTCTGCCCCTAAATGCATTTGCTTGGCTCTTCTTAAAATTTCTTCTCCTGACGTTTCATCCATAAATATATATTAAATCTATTAATCGACTATTACAAGTCCTACTATTACATTATTTAAACAGGAAAATGTAGGTTAGTCGGCTTGGGTGGGAGATGGGGCGTGCAAAAATGCGTGTTCGGATTCCATAGCCTGAGCAAGATTTTTCTTCTTGAGGTTTTTTGTAAGAGCAATACCTAATACCTCATCCATATGATTTACAAAGTGGAATTTTAAGTCTCTTATTACTTCCTTTGGAACATCTTCCAAATCTCTTTTATTTTCTTTTGGCAAAATTACAATTTTTACGCCTGCCCTATGCGCTGCCGTAACTTTCTCTTTAACTCCACCGATTTCCAAGATTCTTCCTCTAAGAGTTACTTCTCCTGTCATAGCAACTTTTCTATTAACCGGGATTTTTGTAAGAGCTGATACTATTGCTGTTGTTATCGCTCCGCCAGCAGAAGGGCCGTCTTTTGGAACTGCGCCTTCAGGAACATGAACATGAACATCTATTTTTTGGTAAAAGCTTTCCGCAAGTCCAAGCTGTTTTGCCCGAGCTCTAATATATGACATTGCTGCCTGGCAACTCTCTTTCATTACGTCACCGAGCTGACCTGTCAAAATCAACTGTCCCTTTCCAGGCATTAATGCAACCTCGATGAATAATATATCTCCGCCTGCTTCTGTCCATGCAAGACCCGTAAACATTCCAACTTCATCTTTTTTCTCCGCAATTGTTGAACGGAATTTAATTGGACCCAAAAACTTTTCTACTTTTTTGCTGTCAACAATTACTTTTTTCTTTTCTCCTTCGGCAATCATTCTGGCAACTTTTCTAAAAATTGTTGCAATTTGCCTCTCAAGACTTCTTACTCCTGCCTCTCTTGTATAGTGATCTATTAAAAACTTTAGCGCGTCATCTTTTACTTCAATTATAAACGATGTTAATCCGTGTGCTTCCATTTGTTTTTTAATTAAGAAGTCCTTAGCGATTTTAAACTTTTCATTCTGTATGTATCCTGAGAAAGAAATTATTTCCAAGCGGTCACGAAGAGCTGGTGGAATTGTGTCCAACATATTGGCTGTAGTGACAAACATTACATTGGAAAGATCAAAAGGAACTTCGAGATAATGATCCGAAAATGCATTGTTTTGCTCCGGATCTAATGCTTCGAGTAATGCCGAGGATGGGTCACCCCTAAAGTCTGCTCCGATTTTATCAATTTCATCAAGCATGAATACAGGATTTTTTGTTCCCGCGTCTTTTATTCCCTGAATAATTCTTCCGGGAAGTGCTCCAACATAAGTTCTTCTGTGTCCTCTTATTTCTGCTTCATCACGGATACCACCAAGAGATACACGGACAAACTTGCGGCCAAGCGCTTTTGCAATAGACTTACCAAGTGATGTTTTCCCAACTCCGGGTGGCCCCACAAAACAAAGAATTGGACTCTTCATTTTTTTACCTGCCAGTTTATGTACCGCCAAATACTCAACAATTCTTTCTTTTACCTTTTTAAGCCCAAAATGGTCATCATCCAAAATTTTCTCCGCATTTTTTACGTCAACGTCATTTTTGCTCTCTGTGCTCCATGGCAAAGATACAAGCCAATCAACATAATTTCTAATATATCCTGATTCAGGATTAAATTGGTTCATTTGAGCAAGCTTTGAAACTTCTTTTTTGGCTTTTATCTCAACATCTTCAGGCATCTTGGCTTTTTTAACCTTCTCAAGAAGTTCCCTTATTTCTCCACCCTCATCTCCTTCACCCAATTCTTTTTCAATAGTTTTAAGTCTCTCTCTAAGCATTACTTCGCGTGCTCCCTTTTCAAATCTTTCCTGAGTTTTTGAAGCTATTTTTCTCTCAAGATCCAACACCTTTAATTCTTTTGTTAGAATTTCTGTTATTTTTTCAAGTCTAAGCTTTACATCTGTCATTTCTAGAAGTGCCTGTTTTTCTGTTGGTTTTATATCTAAAACTGAGGCAACCAGGTCTGAAAGTTCGGACGGTGAATTCTCCGACATGATATTCATAAAGGTTAGAAAGTCTACAGACTTTCCAAAGTTAATTGCTTTCCTAAATTGATTTGTTAAATGGTTACAAAGAGCTTTCACTTCCTCTGTATCTTTTATTTCATCGGCAAGCTCAATAACTTTTGCAAGAAGAAATGAATCGTGCGGCTCAAAGGAAAGAATTTTAACTCTGGATAATCCCTTGACCTGTGCGTTTATTTCTCCGTCTGAGCGGATCATTCTTTCAATATGAGAAAGCGTTCCTATGTCATGAAGATCTTCCTGCGTGGGTTCATTTAGTCTTGCGTTTTTTTGAAGTACGAATGCTACAACTCGCGCGTGGGCAAATGAGGATTCCAAAGCGGATAAACTCTTTGGCCTTCCAAAGGTAAGAACAGAATCTGTATTAGGAAATATAATTCCGTCTCTTATTGGTATAATCGGTACAATTTTTTCCATAACTGTTTCTATTAGCACTCTATCATACCATGTGCTAACTGTCAATACCTTATTGAACTTCACGATAAGGCTTTGAATAAATTTGAGGAAAACACGATAAAAAGAAGATGCGTCTTATACTCTCCCATATTAAATAATATTTGGGCCTCTGTCAACAGCCAAAATAACATTTTTGGGGTTGACAAATATATATCGAGGTCTACAATAGTTAAGTAGCCATGAAAAAAGAGAATAAAGACACAATTATTATCAACCCTTTAAGACTTGCTAAAGAGGTAAAACCAGAGCAACTTCTAAAGAAGCTACACTCATTTGAAGGAAGACTTGCGGGATTCATAACCTACTTCTCCGGTAGCATGATGTTTGTTTATTTGCATATAATTGTTATTTTTGTTTTCTTTACTTATAAGCCTTTCGAGGATCAAATTTTTAATATTGCCTTATCAATAGAGGCAATATTTTTGGCAACTTTTATCATGATCTCTCAAAACAGACAGGCGCTAGTTGACACCTACCGCGAACTTGAAGACGAACAAGAACAAGAAGAGGAAGAAGCACAGAAGGAAGAGCTGGAAGAAGAATTTGAAGATATCCAAAAAGATTTGGATGATATTAAAAATGCAATTTCATTTATAAACCAAAAAGTTCAAAGCGTTGAGAAGGCAAAAGGCGCAATGGAAAGTGGGAATGGCAACGGGGCGGAGCAAAAATAGCTTTACTTCAACTTATCTATTTTGGCGGCCATTATAAAATCATTTTCGGACAAACCCCCAACCGCATGAGTAAAAAGTTCTATCTGGACTTTGCTATAGACAATCTTAATATCAGGATGGTGCTGCTCCGTTTCTGCTATATCTGCAACCTTATTAACGAACTCCATTGCCTCCTTAAAATCCTTAAAAGTGAATTGCTTTCTGATTTTGTGCTCGGTGTCGCGGATTAGACTCCAGTTTTTAACCTTATCAATATTCTCATCTTCCTGATCTTCCGAGAAAGGCGGAGTACCGCCCTCACACGGCACACAATGTTTCTTATTTAAATTCATACCCATATTATATCACTACTTACAAAGACTCTCGCAGGGAATGCCGTCACTATCTGCATCTCTTGCGGTACAACCACAGTTATTAAGCTGGTAATAAGCCTCATCACAAGTTTTAATCTGCGAGCATAATTTGCTGCAATCACAAGCATATTTACCGTTCTCGACTGCCGCTGTCGGAACAGTATTAACGGCCTTTGTGGGACTCAGACTAACCAAGGTTTGACTACACGCAGAAGGAGACCAAAGACCTAAGTCATTATTACGAGCCTCAACTTCTGCCTGCTTGTACTCCGCCTGGTATTTATAAGGAGCGGCATAAGTATATTCGTGCGCGTAGCCCTCGGCTATCATCATTTTATTAAAGCTGGTACCGTCTTCAAGAAAGACATATCTTAAAAGCCTGTTGTATTTATCCTTATCACCCTGGGTAGAATCTAACTCAAGAAAAATAGTTTTCCCTGTTAAGATTTCTTTTGCCTTATCAGATGCTTCTTTTCCAAAGCACTGAATCGGTTTTCTTGGATCAACGGTTTCCGGAGTATCCATTCCGATTAACCTAATTGTTTCTTTTTGGCCATTCACAAAAACTTGAAGTGTATCTCCATCAATAACTTTTATAATCCTAGCGCTGCTTAGGTTATTAACGGCTTGGGTCGGTGTCGAGACAGACACCGAGGGCGTAGGCGAGCTCGGAAAGATCTTTTGAGAAGGAACGCTTGGAGTAAAATGCTGTCCTAATACTAAAACGCCTAAAATAAAAAACGCCGCAATAAGAAGAGAGGGAATCCGCTTATTTCTCATCTGCGTTCATAATTCTATCACACGAGCTCAATTTCAAGACCCTATTGCCTCTTGCATTTTGATATAGCTTAGTGTATTCTCCACTTAGGAAGATTTTGTTTAAGTTGAATGAGGGCCTCTACTATTACTATTAGAATTACCCCAGATGAGTGCAAATAACCCAATTAATATTTTTTTATGGAAAGGTGGTGAAATAAATTGAAAAAACTTTTTGTAGGTAATTTACAATACACAGCAACAGACCAAGACCTTACGGCTATTTTTGCTCCGTATGGAACAGTTTTATCAGCAATCATAATTAACGACAAATACTCAGGCCGAAGCAAGGGATTCGGATTTGTAGAAATCGAAGATGATGCAGCTGCAGATAAAGCTATTGCAGAACTTAACGGTTCGCAAAATGGTGGAAGATCTTTAGTAGTCTCAGTCGCAAGACCAAGAGAAGAGCGCCCAATGGGAGGCGGAGGCGGATACCAAGGTGGTGATGACAACAGAGGCGGAGGAAGAGATTTCTCCCGAGGTGGAAGCGACAGACGAGATAACCGAAGGTAATCTTTGGTTTAAGCGAAATAAAATTCACTCAAGTATTAAATCAATTAATTGGTGCAAATGAAGGTGAATTTTTTCGTGAGAAACTATTGCTTATAAGTAGCTATCTGATGCCAAGCTTCTTGCATTGCAACTACGGCTTTGTTTACGCCATTAGCCTTCACATAATTATCTAATTTCACGAGAAAACCTGGCTCATAAGCATCGTTAATCTCCCTGCACATTCTTTTCCAAGAAGGAATTCTTTCCCCATAGGGAAGGTCGGGATTGTAATTCTCAAAATAAGCTCCCAGGAAAAACGTTCTAGAAATTTGTGTTTTACCATTTTGCTTGAGCAAGTCGAATAACTCTCTCTCCTTGGTAAGTAGGATCGGGTTGTTCCGATAAATCTTGAGTTAAGGATTCTGTCACAGCTTCATTAAGCCAACCAAAGCGCCTTCCGATTCGCAATCCAACACGGCTAGTGGCAAAATCAATTCCTTCATACTCATTGGAGTCTGAATCTTTTATTTCTTTGCCAATAATTGTCCTTCCTGAAAGCGCATGGAACATTTCATGCACATAAACCTTCTCTCCTCTACCATCTACAAACTCTTGCTGGGAAATCATAGCGTCTTCCTTATCAGAAATAAACATTCCGCCTTTATCAGAAGTCAAATCATCTCTTAATGCATCTCCCAGGACAACGCGAGTATTTGCGATTCTTCTTTCCAGAGTCTCCATTGATAAGTGATATTCTCCACTACGAATTTTTTCTGCTATTCTAGCTTTAAAAGAAACCTGCCAATTCGGAAGATCACTCTCAAAATTTTCCAAACTTTTTTTGAAATTTTCTACGTGGGCAACAATCATACTCTCTAAAATTTCGTCTGACACATTTTCCAATCTATAATCTAGAAGCGAGACGTCCCTCTTAGAATCTCTTAAAAATTCACCAAAACCTTCGTCCATAAACATTCTCATATATTTACCTGACCTAAGTAAATTGTAAAAATTGTTGTTTTTTACATCCATCGCCTTGAGTCTTCCTCTCGCTTCTTCCACTAATTTTTTTACTCTTTCCTCTCCTCGACTAGCCATCCCTGGAAGATGCGAAAAGAATGAAACACTCTCTCTGGCCGAAATAATTTCTTTTCCGAATGCATAATCCATAGGATTGGAAAGATCTCTTCTCACTTCTTGATCAGCTCTATATTCCTTGCTAGTATCAGAAACTTTTCTAACAGTTATTTCTTGCGTATTCTCCTCCGGCATATCCATAGTATAGCAAATGGAAAATGGCAAGGATGAATGAAGGTGAATTTTTTTCGTGCAGAAAAACTACCTATTGATAATAACTCCTAAGACTAATGAAGATTGAAGAATAAACAGAAACGCACTAGCTGTAATAATCGGCTTCTCTTTATGATGAATTCCATATATAAGCCAAAATCCTGAAACTATTGCGTAAGCACCCCATGTCATAAGAGATATTCCTGCTACGTTTTTATGAACCCAGATCTCCATAAGTTGGGGTATTGTCATAATAGGAGACATAAGGGCTACGGGATAAATTAGAATATCCAACATATGATTTTGCTTTGAACTCTTATTTTTTTTATGGGAATTAGGAAAATGATGAGACATTTATCTATTATTTAAGATATTCATCAAAAAAGTCAATGGAGAGAGCTTACTTTCCTTGGGATTTGATGCGGCGGGCATCTGATTCATCAAGAATTATTTTTCTAATTCTTATGTTCTTTGGAGTAATTTCTACAAATTCATCATCTGCAATATATTCAAGTGCATCCTCTAGATCCATTTCCTTTGGCGCTTTAACGTGAACATTAACTCCCTCTCCTTTTGATCTCATATTGGTCAAATGCTTGGTCTTACAAACATTAACTCTCATATCTTCTGATCTTGAATTTTCTCCAATTACTTGACCTTTATATACACTAACTGCAGGCTCTATAAAAAGTTGCCCCCTGTCCTGCGCTGATGTTAATCCATAACCGTTAGCTATACCACTCTCATATGCAACAATTGAGCCATGCTCTCTTTCAAATGAATAACCATTATCAGGGCCATATTCAAAAAACAATGTATTTATAATTCCCAAACCTCTTGTATCTGTTACCAATTCATTTCTGTAACCAAAAAGTCCCTTTGTTGAGATGACAAATTCCATAGAAGCAATTCCGTTATCAGAGCGCATATCTAAAAGATCTCCGCGTCTTATTCCCATTTTCTGGATTACAACTCCGCTGAAATCTTCCGGCACTTCTATAAAAACTTTTTCATATGGGGTAAGTTTTTTTCCATCTATTACTTTATCAATTACTTGTGGACGGGCAACTTGAAACTCATATCCCTCTCTTCTCATTCTCTCCATTAGAATTGCCAAATGAAGCTCTCCACGTCCGGATACTGTCCATCCTCCGTTTGTCAAATCATTTTCAACACGCAAAGCCATATCTGTTTCAAGCTCCTTAAAAAGGCGCTCTTCAATTTGACGTGAAGTTTTAAATTCTCCTTCGCGTCCCGCAAATGGAGAATTATTTACCATAAAAGAAACTCTAATTGTCGGTTCCTCAATATGCAAAAGCGGCAAAGCGATTGGAGTTATAGGATCTGCAATAGTTTCTCCAATTACAGGATTTAAAATACCTGCAATAGAAACTATATCTCCTACAGAAGCCTCATCTACCTCAGCCTTATCAAGTCCCTCAAAAGTCATAAGGAATGTTACTTTGAATTTCTTAATTTCTCCGTCTCTGGTAATTTGGGCTGCTTCCTGACCACTTGTAATTTTTCCGTTATATATTCTTCCAATAGCAATTCTTCCTTTGTGCGTATCTGTTGAAAGTGTAGTTGTTAAAATTTGAAGCGGCTTATCTTCTTCTCCTGCAGGCGCAGGGATTTCCTTAATAATAGCCTCAAAAATCGGAGTGATGTCTGTCATCTCTTCCAAATTAGGAGCTAGTCCTGCTTTTCCGTTTTTGGCAGATGCATAAACAACCGGAAAATATGCAGCATTATCATCTGCTCCTAAATCTAAGAATAAGTCGAGGGTTTTATCTAAAACGTAAGGAATACGCGCATCAGACTTATCAATTTTATTAATTACGACGATTACTTTGTGCTTCATTTCCAAAGCCTTTTTAAGCACAAAGCGGGTCTGTGGCATAGGTCCTTCTTTTGCGTCAATTAAAAGCAAACATCCGTCCGCCATTTTAAGAACTCTCTCAACTTCTCCACCAAAGTCAGCGTGCCCCGGAGTATCTATAATGTTTATCTTAACTTGTTCTGAGCCTGCTGAAGGATTCCAAACAACAGATGCATTTTTGGAAAAAATAGTAATTCCGCGCTCCCTTTCAAGCTCATTACTATCCATGATTAGAGTTGCAGTACTGTCTTTATGTAACTTTGTTTTTGATTGCTTCAAAAGCGCATCAACCAAAGTTGTTTTTCCATGGTCAACGTGAGCAATAATAGCAACGTTTCTAATGTTTATCATAAAAAAACCGCTCCTTCGCGGTTGCTATGTAATTATAGCACAAATAAGGTTAAAATTGTGGCTTAAATCAATTCCATAAATACAAAGAGGGCGTAAATTACCAACATAAAGAATCCGTTAGCTCTTGAAATAAAATTCTTCGTAGTAGTTAGGATATAAAAAATAAGAAGAGCTGCAAAGATAAAAATAAAGGTTATAATAAAATTACTAACCAGTATAACTTCTCCGCCGCTTAAAAGCGTAAGCACTCCGAATAAAAATGTATTTACCGCTGCCGAGCCAAGATAATCACCCATTGCAACGTCTTTTTTTCCTAAAATCGCAGAACGGATAGCAAGAGAGAGTTCCGGTATATTTGTTCCAATAGATACCACAATTAAACTAATATAGAAAGCCGAAATATTAAATATGCTGGAAAAGTATAAAGTCTTATCAACAATAACGTTGCTGGCAGTAAGCAGAATGCCAATTCCTATTAAAATTAGAAACATATCTTTATACGAATAAGCTTTAATATTTAGAAGCTGGTTATTATTTCTATCAAAAATTCCATTCTTTATTTCTATAAAGAAAAGCAAAATTATATATAAAACAACAAGTACTGAACCCTCCAGATTGGTAACTTTTTTATCCAAAATCACTACTGAAGGTGCTAAAATAACCAGTAATGTAGCTATGAGCGTCTTTCCTTCAAGTTCATTCTTCAAATGTATTCCGTTTCCAAAAATTGAAAGAAGGGGAATAATAACCAAGAAAAGCACCACTATTCCACCTAATAAATTACCAATAAATATAGAAGCATCATTATTTGCTACTGCTTGAAGTCCTACGGAAAATTCCGGCGTGGAAGTAAGAAGTCCCAAAAAAACAAAGGAAAAAGCAAATGGAGAAAGTTTTAATTTTTTAGAGAATTTACTTGCGGAAGAAACTATCAACCCCGCACCAATCCAGATGAAAACAAAAGCTACTATATATAAAAGAAAGTTTTCAATAAACACTTAGATAAATCTATTATACAAATAAATAATTACCAGAGCAACGATCCGAGATGTCATATACACCGACATGCTCAGAACTACCGTACAATTCTCCTGCTTTGCGGTGATGGTGCTCAGAGAGCGAGGCCCCATGGAAGTTAGTCTCAAAGTTCGAGATAATCAAGAACGCATTAACATGCAAATAGATTCTACTTAATCCAAACTGCAGTAGTCTAACGGATTACAACATGGCTTTAACTGCTTCAATAAAAACCTTGGCGTTTTTATCTGAATTTTCTTCCCCGCTAAAATGACTTCTGTCTTCGTATGTTATCAACTGCGCTCCGAGCTCTCTACTTATTCTAACTCCTTGTTCATAGGGAATTGAATCATCATCTTTAGAGTGAATAACAATAAATTTATTAGCAAGCTTCTTAACTTTTTCTATATCAAGAGCATATTCAAAGAAATCAGAATAACTCTCATCACGTCTTCCACCATTTTTCTTATAATCATTATCAAAGGCGGCAATTAAAATTACCGCATCTACTTTTTGATTAAATTGATCAAGGTATAAAAGCACGGCGCGGGTTCCCAAGCTGTGACCTACCAGAACAATCGGCTTATCGGTACTCTTAACTTCTTTGTCGATAATCTCTAACCACTCTTTACTATGTGGATGCTCTCCTCCAGGCAATGCGGGTATAGAGTGCTCGATCCTCAAATTGTCGAGTTCCTTAGCAATAAGCCGATATTTTGTATTTTGAGGCGAAGATGTATATCCATGAATAAAAATAACCTTTTTCATTTGCTGCGAGACTACGATTTGAACGTAGATGAACGGATCCAAAGTCCGTTGTCCCTGCCTCTTCGGCAGTTCGCCGATGAGACGACTACCATTCCAAACATTGCTGGGAGTCAGGGATTCGAACCCCAATAAACAGATCCAGAATCTGTTGTCCTACCGTTAGACGAACTCCCAAAGTAGGCTTATTTTACCAGAAAAAGAGCTTAAGTGGAAATCTACTTAAAGAAGCGTAAAAGATACGGGGTAAAAATTAGGATGCCAACGATTATTGAACCAAGAGCTGTTAAAAGAACCATTCCCGCTGCTACATCTTTTGCAGCTTTTGCTTCTTGTCTGTGTTCCGTTGTTATCAAATCCACCATTTCTTCAATTGAAGTATTTATCATTTCAGACGCCATAACAAGAAGTATCATAAGTCCCAAAATTCCCATTTCAAAATGACTAACCCCTAAGATTACTGCAGCAATGGAAACAATTATGCCAATGACTAAATCTATCCATAAATTCTGATTATGCTTAAAAGCATAAAAAAGCCCAGCAAAAGCATGTTTAAAAGAGAGCGCCAAAGTTTTATGCATATTTATCCCAAGAAATATTTAGAAGCTATATAAAAAATTATAGTCATTACCGCACCTAAAAATCCACCTAATAATACTTCTTCCTTCGTATGCCTTCCCATCTTTATTCTTGACCATCCTATCAAAAAGACTAAAGGAATAGATAAAAAAAGAAATATAGTTCCATACATTAAGCTAAAGAGAAGAATAAAAGAAGAAACTGCGGCAACATGTACGCTTGCTTTTATTTTCATATTTATAAAATCCAGGATTACAAAACTAAAAGCCATAAAAAGAGAAGCAAAAAGTAAAATTTTTGGACCATTAAGGACTACTACGCAAATGGCATAAAGAATAAGCAATATTATTGAAAATAAAAACAATATTGGTCTTTGTTTTCTATTGGAAACTGCCATATTTGAAAATATTCCAAAAAATATACCCAGCAAAATAAAAAGCAAAACAATACATATAAAAACAAAAGAAAATGCAGTCCACTTAAGAGCATATATATCATTATTAACTGTACTATCAACTAGTAAAAAAGGAGTCATTAGCAAAATTATAGGAGGGCTTTCAAGAATAGAAATAATTTGTGCAAAAAGCATAATATTATTTAAGAAGTTCTAAGGTTTTTTCTTTTCCTAAAATTTCTAAAGACTCTGGAAGAGGAAGTCCTGCTTCTCTTCCTGTAAATACTTTATAAATTATTCCCATTTTTATATTTTCTTCCTGTGTTATTTCTTTAAAAACAAACAGAATTGCTTCATTGTTCCATTGTTCAATTGCTGATAATTTCTCGGCGAGTTTTTGTGCGATTTCTTTTTCCTCACTATCAAGCTTTAGGGGTTGAACCCCTAAAAAAGGTGTTACCAATGCCTCAAAATCCAAGAGTGTTTTCATTCTTGTCTGAGCGAGTTCCAAAAACTTATCGAATACCAAACTTTCGATATCTTTCAATTTATCTCCAGATAATTCTAATATCTTAGATTTTAGATTGCCCGCCCTGAGCGAGGCCGAAGGGGAGATTTGAGATTTTCTTATGTATTCTCCATTCATCCACTCAAGTTTTCTTTCATCAAATATTGCAGGGGAAACATTTATATTTTCAAGAGAAAATTCTTTTATTAAATCTTCTTTTGATAAAATTTCGCGATCATCTTTTGGCGACCAACCAAGAAGCATTAAATAATTTAAAAGTGATTCGGGTAAAATTCCTTCTTTCTTTAAATCCAGCACCGATTTTGCGCCACGCCTTTTGGAAAGTTTTGATTTATCAGCTCCTAAAATATTTGGGACATGAACAAACTCAGGCGTTTTCCATCCAAAAGCTTTATAGAGCATAATGTGTTTTGGAGTAGAAGAAATCCAATCCTCTCCGCGGATTACATGTGTTACATTCTGCCTGCTATCATCTATTACATTTGCCAAATGATACGTTGGAAAACCGTCACTTTTTAAAATTATAAAATCCTCTATATCACTGTTTTCAAACTCAATAAGTTTATTCCCAACCTTATCTGTCCAGGAAGTTTTTCCTATCTTTGGAGCAATGAACCGAATCGCGCCACCGTCTTCTTCTTTTGCAAGATTTTTCGAAACAAGTTCAAGAGCTGCTTTTTTATAAGTTTCAAGAAACTCAGATTGAATAATTTTCTCATCCCAGGAAATTCCAAGCCATTTCAAAGACTCCTCAATTGCTTCTTCTGCGCCCTTAACTTTCCTTGCCTGATCCGTATCTTCAATTCTTAGAATAAATTTTCCGCCTGTCTTTTTGGCAAAAAAATAGTTAAAAAGTGCGGTTCTTATATTTCCAATATGAGGAATCCCCGTTGGGCTTGGAGCAAATCTTACAATAACCACTTGTGCTGAACTTTGTCGAAGCATATCCATTTGCATTGTAGCGCAAGTATTAATTATACTCAATACATGGCCACACTTAGCAAGGTAACCTCCCTTACAAGAAACTTTATTAAATGGGCGGGAATAGGACTTGGAGCATTATTGATAGTCTTATTGCTTTATAAAATTGCAATATTTATAAAAGAACAAATAACTCCACCTCCCTCACCAACTGTTTCTTTTGGGGAACTTCCTGCTATTGAATTCCCACAAGGACAAACGGCAAAAAACCTATCCTACTCAATTGACACAGTCACTGGTGCGCTCCCCACTTTTTCCGACCGCGCTAATGTTTATAAAACCATCCCCTTTATACCTGATCTCCTTGCCTTAGATAACGCATCAACAAAAGTAAGCAACAATGGGTTTGAAGGACAAGGCACCCCAATATCTGAAAATCTTTATCAATGGGTTTCAAAAAAGACAGACTCTAATCTTCAGAAAAAAATTGTTTATGATATTTTTTCAGGAGACTTTAACCTTTCTTCAAATTTCTTAGAAGATTCAAATGTGTTATCGGGAAACAACCTTCCAAATGAAACAGCAGGTATAAATTCCGCGCAAAGTTTTCTTTCAAATATGTCATCCATACCAGAAGACATAAATCTTGAAAAAACCCAAGCAGCGCTTTATTCAATAAAGAATGGTGATTTAGTGCCAGCCCTAAGCTTATCAAGCACGCAAGTTGTAAGAATTTCCTTCTCCCAAAAAGATCTAGGCGATTTTCCGGTAGTTTATCCAGAACCTAGTTCTTCTACAATGAATGTTTTTGTTGGAGGGGGCTCTAATTCCCCGCAGATTGCCAAAATAGATTTCTTCCATCAAAATATCGCAAGTCAAAGCGCAACTTATCCAATAATTTCTGCCAGTGATGCTTTTGCTAAATTAAAAGATGGAGACGCATACATAGCATCTTTCGACAGGTCTGGAGAAAAAATTTCAATAAATAAAGTTACACTTGCATACTTTATTTCAGATAAACCACAGTCATATGTAATGCCCGTGGTGATCTTTAAAGGCAACAAAGGCTTTACGGCTTATGTATCAGCAATTAAAGATGTGTGGGTACAAAAGTAACCCTACCTTCTATTTGAGAAAGAATTTTCTCAATATCCGTAAACCTATCTAGGCTTTTCATAACAACTAAAATAAAACGTTTCCCATTTTCTTCTCTTGATGTAATCAAAACTCCACCTGCTTCATTTGTAAATCCCGTCTTAACACCAGTAATTCCATCTTTCCCCAAAAGCTGATCAATATTTGTTAGTTTATAGACATTTGTGCCGGATATATTTGTTATTGTTTTTTTTTGCGTTGAAACAATTTTAGCAAAAGTTTTATTTTTAAGCGCCATCGACGTAAGTCTTGCCATCTCAAGCGGTGTTGAATAATTATTGTCATCAAATCCAATTGAGTCTTCAAAGTGAGTATTTATAAGATTAAAGCTTTTGGCCTTTTCATTCATTTTTTGTATAAAAGCCAATTCTCCTCCTGGATAATTTTGTGCAATCATAAGCGCAGCATCATTTCCTGACGGCAGGAGCATTGCATACAAAGCGTCTATCAGATAAATTTTTTCTCCAACATTAAATCCTACAACAATAGGCTCAACATTATCCGTAAAAACTGTCAGTTCATCATTTTTATTGAAATAATCCAAGGCAACAAGGGCTGTCATAATTTTTACGGTAGACGCCATGGAAAACCGTAGATTTTCATTCTTTCCATAAAGAACAGTCTTTGATCCATCATCTATTGCAACTGCTGCTTGGGCTGTAATGTCCGGACTTAGCTTGCTTGCAAGCTGCGGATAAGAAGACAGGGATATATCTTTAACAGGAGATGCTAGCGTGATATTTTGCCAAATCCAAAACCTAAGATACATATCCGCTACGCCCACGAAAGAAAAAATAGCAAATAATACGCTAAGAAGAATCAGGAGAAAATCTCTATTTATGTAAGTCTTCAGCTTTTTTAGAAAATCTTTCATCAATTCGCTCCATATCACGGGGAAAAAGACTTGCCTCTCTAATATTTGAAAGTCCCAACAATTTCATTGTAATCCTTTCAAGACCAAAGGAAAATCCACCCTCGGACGGCATTCCGTATTTAAAAGCCATAAGATACATTCCAAAATCAGCTTCTTTCATGCCCCTATCTTTAATACTTTTGACAAGCTGTTCATAATCATTTATACGCTGTGAGCCGCTTAATATTTCTGTTCCTTTGAAAAGAAGGTCATAACTTAAGCTATATTCCGGATTTTCCGGATCCGGCATTATATAAAAAGGCTTAGCCGCAGTTGGAAAATGGGTTATAGTCACAAAGTCACTTCCATGTTTTTCTTTTGCCCATTTACAAATATCTAATTCATCTTGGGGTGCCAAATCCTTTTCTGTCCTATTATCACGCCCGAATTCTTTAAAAATTATTTCCTGAGCTTCCCTTAATGTAAGTCTAGGAATTTTACCCAAAGAAACTTCCTCAAAACCATATTGCTTAAATAAATCTTTACAATTCTCTTGTGCATATACCACTATTCCCGTGGCTACTTTTTCAAAGATACCAAGCAAATCTTCAAATTCTACAAATCCCAGCTCCAAATCTATTTGTGTAGTTTCGGACAAATGCCTTGTGGTAACAGACGGCTCCGCTCTGTAGGCGTGAGAAATTGTATAAACGCGCTCCAAAACAGAAACCATAATTTGTTTATAAAGCTGCGGACTTTGAGAAAGATAAGCTTTATTTCCGTAATAATCTATTGGAAAAAGCTCAGCTCCTCCTTCCGTTGCACCAGATACTATGGTTGGAACTACAATTTCTGTACAACCTAAATCTTTAGCTTCTTTTCTAAACCCCTCTAAAATAGCTGCCTGAATTCTAAAAATAGCTGCAATTTTTGGATTTCTAAGAGTTAGGGAACGGTTATCCAAAAGAGTTGGCAGCTCTAGATTAAGCTCTGGAGAATCAATTTCAAAAGGTAAGACTTCGGCTTTTTGCAGAACTTTAAGGTTGATTGCAGATATTTCAACTTCCCCTGTCTTTAAATCTTTATTTACAGTATTTTCCGGCCTTTTATTGACAACTCCTGATATTTCAACCACATACTCAGGCTTTACTTCAAGCACCGCATTATATGCCGGCTCTGAGGCCTTAGGACTTACTACAACCTGGATTACACCGCTTCCGTCTATTACATCCATGAAAATAAGTTTTCCATGATCTCTTCTGGTTTTTACCCATCCCTTAATTGTTACTTCCTGTCCAACCAAGGCTGGAGTATGTCCTATTAGTGTTCTCTGATGTTGATTCTCCATACATAGATAATACATTTCTTTTACCCTATTGACAAGGTCTTTTTGTAGCACTATGATTCTGTCGTGGTTGTGAAAAATCTTGTGAAATTTAAGGCAGTTTCCTTCTTTATTAATTAAAGAGGGGAGGTCCTGTTATTACCTCCAAATACTTGCCAAGGGAGGTTTTTTTATTGGTAAATAAAGCATGACTATTACATCAGAACAAGAACAAAACAGACAACCAGTAGGTAATTTCTATATTTTGAAACAGGATGGTCTTATGGGAATAAAAGATGGTGTTGGAATTTCTCCGTCTGATTGGAGAATTACTTTACCCTCTGATAGAGAGAAAGCAAAATCGCGATGGAATGATGTCAAACAGCTTCTTGAAGTTGAATCACTTAACAAAAAGCAAATCTCTCTTCTTATTAACAACAAAGAAGCAAGAGATAAAGCAACCATATCTAGCTATGAACGCTTCGGAAAAATGTATGAAATTGAAGGAGGAAATGAAGTAGTAGCTTCTAAATTTAGAGAGTATGCAGAACAAGCAAACAGCGCGATAAGCGAAGTGATTAAGCAAGAAAAAATGACGAATTATCAAGTTTATTTTGAAATGTCCAATGAAGTACAAGCAGAAAATAACCTATTTGATTTAGCAATTTTGACTCTTGATGATAGATACGACTCTCGCGTACGTTTTGAGGCAAAAAGAAAATTAGAGCTAATGGATCTTGCCGCAAAAATTGATCACAGAGAACGCCAAACAAAAATTAAGGAGCACTATGGTAGTTTTACAGACTTCCTAGATGAATACGTATGGTTTTCGACCATAAAAAGAGGAGAAGCTGAATATGCCTATCTTCATAGCACTCACGATTTAGATACAAATGCATGCATGTCTGTAAACCCTATAAGCAGAAACGAGGGAGAAGGCATTACTCTTCAAGAAGGTCAAAAATTAACTCTTTTGAGACGAAGAAAATTCAGGTTTAATGAACGGGAAGTTTCTATTTATGTAACTCCTAGAGAAAAATCTCCTGAGTCAAAAATCTTAAAACTTCTGAGAAAAGGCCAGGAAAACCCTGCACTAGCTGTAGACGATGAGATAGGTCTTATGGGAGTGCTCGATTCCATAGAGGATGCAGAAGCTTTCAAAAAACATTTGAGAAAAAGTGCAATAAATGCAGGGTCTATGCTCGCGTTTGAAGAAATCGAAGACACTCTCAATGGGGGAGAGCATAAACCAAACAGCATAGGAAGTTCGACTGAAGTTCGTATGTTCAAATGTTTTATTAGAAAGGATGGGGCCCGAATCGAAATGATAATCCATACAAACCAAACATATCTCGACTACCTTTATAAAGACGGGGTTGCTCATGAAGAGTACGAAGCAAAACGATTATTTGATAGTGGTGTTATGGAATTACTTTTTCCGCCCTCTATCTATGAATATGATGTGAATAAAATGAAGAATTCCTCCTTGGAAAATGTCAGAAAAACGATAAGGTCAAACTAATGACTTAATATCCTTTACTTTAAGCTGCAATCTTCTATTTCCGTTCCAGGTATCATCCTCAATCGAATAAACAATATTTACTTTATCTCCTATGTGTAAATTCGAGGCGATTCCTCCCATTCCAAACGCGATTGCAGGAAATTTATCTTCTCCATCAGATAAGAAAAACTTAATGTGTTTTCCCTCCGCTCCAACCAGTTTTATTTCTTCAATTATTACTTTTTCACTTACAAAAACCGGCTGCGGATTTTTCATTCCAAATGGAGAAAGCTTTTTTATTAACTCAGAGAGTTCAAAGTCAATAAAAGAAAATGAGATTTTTGCGTCAATTCTTAAATTCCTAATAAAACTGTCTTTGTTTAATAACTTTTCCGCAATCTCCTCAAGTTTTCTTTGCAGCTTTTCAAGATTTTCCGTTTCAACTGTAAATCCTGCTGCCATAGGATGTCCTCCAACATCCACTAAAAACTCCGAAGCTTCTCTTATAAACTCCACGATATTAAAATCGGATACGGAACGGGCAGATGCTTTGGAATATTTTTCTCCCTTTGATAAAACAATCGCAGGCCTGTAAAATTCATCAACCAACCTACCTGCTACAAGACCAATAACTCCAGGCTTATAACTCTCATGCGCAACAAAAAGTAATTTCCTATTATGTAATTTATTTTCCTTTACATAAGAGCTGGCATGAAGCCTTGCTTCTTCTGTTATAAGCTGTCTGTCTATATTTGTGGAGGAAAGTAAAAGAGCAAGCATCTGTGCTCTTTTTTTATCCGTTGTACAGATGAGACGCAAACTGTCCATTGAGCTATCAAGCCTACCCATAGCATTTAATCTTGGAGAAATAATATGTCCTATTTCATAAGAGTCAACAAGAGAACCGTCAATTCCTGCTTCTTGAAAAAGCGCCAAAAGTCCCGGCCTTTTTGTTTTCCTAAGCTCTTTGAGTCCAAGCTTTAAAAGAGTTCTATTTACACCAACAAGAGGCACCAAGTCCGCCACTGTCGCAAGAGCTACCAATTCGAGATGTTTCTTGTAATCCTGAGGCGCAGCCGAAGGATCTAGCTTCTTCGCTTCGCTCAGAATGACATCCGAAAGAATCCATGCAACTCCTGCTCCGCAAAGTTTTGTTGTATGAACTATTGCTAATGCTTCTGGTAATTTTGTGCTAAGAGTATGATGGTCTGTAATTATTACATCTATGCCATTCTTATTTGCATAATCAACCGCAGAAAAAGCAACTATTCCATTGTCAACGGTAATAATCAATTTGACATTTAAGATTTTAGATTTTAGATTTGAGATTCCCATCTCTGACAGGCCATATCCTTCATCAATTCTGTGAGGAATATATGGAGTTACTTTTGCACCCATTGAGTTTAAAGTTTCCCAAAGAATTGCTGTTCCACAAATTCCATCAACATCATAGTCGCCAAAAACAACAATCTGCTCTTTTTCCTTAATTGCCTTTTTTATTCTGTAGAAGGCTAACTTTAATTGTTTCCTATCTATACCGACGCTTACCGCAGTCACATCGGAAAGTTTTGGATTTAAAAAATAATCAATTTCCTTTTTTGTTTTAATGTTTCTATTTTCAAGAAGAATTTTAAGAAGTTCTTTTTGGTTTTTAACCGCACCTTTTTGAAGCACTTTCCATTTTCTGTCCGTTTGCATGCTATAATTTTACCATATGAACTTATCAAGAGGGCTCCCTAAATACTTGGAGACTATTTATAAAAAATTTCTCGATGCAGATTATCAGCTTTACCTCGTGGGCGGATCTGTAAGAAATCTTCTTCTAGACCAAAACGTTCATGACTGGGATTTTGCAACAGATGCAACGCCGCAGGAGATGTTAAAACTTTTCCCTGATGCTTTTTACGACAACCAATTTGGAACAGTTGGTGTTCCTTTTGATGATCAAGTTGTAGAAATAACAACATTTAGAAGCGAATCTGAATACAAAGACAGAAGGCATCCGGAAAGCGTCACATGGGGAAAAACTATTGAAGAAGATCTTAAGAGACGGGACTTTACTATTAATGCTATTGCACTAAAAGTTTCTGATTTGGGCAATAAACCTGCACTAAGCATATCATCTGACCCTATCGATCCTTTTGGCGGACAAGAAGATTTGGAAAATAAAATACTCCGCGCTGTTGGAGACCCAAAACAAAGATTTAAAGAAGATGCGCTAAGACTTCTTAGAGCTGTAAGAATTGCAACAGAACTTTCCTTTACCATTGAGGAATCAACATGGAAAGAAATTATTACGGACTCAGCTATTATTAAAGACGTTTCTTCCGAAAGAATAAGAACGGAACTTTTAAGAATCTTAGCAAGCGAACATCCATATGAGGGAATAATGATGCTTAATGACTGTGGACTCCTGCAATATATTCTTCCCGAATTAGTTGAGGGAATTGATGTTTCTCAAGTAAGACCTGGTAGACATCACACAACAGACGTTTTTACCCACAACATTTTATCTTTAAAATTTACACCGTCTGATGATCCTATTGTAAGATTTGCCACGCTCTTACATGACGTTGGAAAACCGAAAGTTGCAAAAAAAGATGAACAAGGTTTTGTAATCTTCCACAATCATGAAATAGCAGGTGCCAAAATAACAAGGGAGATATGCGAAAGATTAAAATTTTCTAAAAAAGATAGAGAAAAAATTTACACACTTATCCGCTGGCATATGTTTAGCGTTAATGAACACTTAACAGATTCAGCAGTAAGACGCTTTATAAGAAAGATTGGCGTTGAAAATGTTAAAGACATGATGGATCTGCGCGTTGGTGACAGACTCGGCGGAGGTACCCAAACTGCGGAAAGTTGGAGACTTAAACTATTTAAGAAAAAAGTAGAAGAACAACTACAGCCTGCTCCATTTTCCATTAATGATTTAGTAATTGACGGAAATGACATAATGAAGCTAATAAATATCAAACCAGGAAAGATTATTGGGGAAATTTTACAAAAGCTTTTTGAGGAAGTTGATGAGGACTTAGAAAGAAACAATAAGGAATATTTGGAGAAACGCATTAAAGAGCTAGGAATACTTCCAGAATGAATTATTTATCAGAAAATTCTTCAATAACCTGTTCCCAGCTTTCTTTATTCCAGGATTTAAGTAAAGGCAATTCGTGAGGATCTATATCCGCAATCTGACACATTTTAACAACGATTCGTGGATCAAGTTCATCATCCCCTAAGCTATGTGCAAATAGTAACCTTACGTACACAGGATCGATATCAACTGTATTTGCAACCGTTGCCGAATCTAATTCTGCATATCCAAGTAACCTGACTAGCTTATGCTGCAGAGCTATAGACTTGGGAGTAGACTCTACTGGAAAAGCCCTTCCTGGCCCTCTTCTTTCAGCAAAAACTTTATGGAAGCGTTCAATGCGAGCATCAGTGGATTCAACCCTAGAAAAATCGTATGGATTTATGCCTGTCCTTCCAACTCCACCTGCTGTCTCTGCCATAATAACTAAATTATATACAT
>CALRGR010000010.1 GCA_943357985.1 Candidatus Levybacteria bacterium GW2011_GWA1_37_16
GGATAAATTTCTTCCCTAAGCGGCGAGAGCAAAAATGCGATCATCATTAAAATTGCGCAAAGTGAATAAATCTTATCCCAATTTACATTTTTTTTATTTCTTTGCAAAAATGAAACATATAAAAAAACAGGAAGCAAAAGTAAAGTTGAGTACTTTATTAAAATTGAAAGTAGTAGAAAAAGAAACGAGGGAAACATTTTATTTCTGGAAAGAAAAAATACCCCACAAAGCACAAAGAAGATCATGACTATATCGTTATGCCCGCTTACCAATGTCTCAATAATAACTAACGGATTTAGAGAAAAAATGGTAACTGATAAAAAATCTTTGGAGATTTTATAAATCATCCAGGAAGTAGCAAGATAAAAAAGCGTAGCGAGTAGTTTGAAATTAAAAATCGTAATAAGAAAATTTCCAAACCCCAAAATATACGGTAGTCCGGTGATACCAATCCAGAATGGTCCATAAAGTGCAATTTTATTTGCTGCGTGGGTAAATGCAAGAAGTGGATCGCCTAAAAATTGTATCGGCATAATAATATAAGGATTTTCATGATAGAAAAATGCAACCTTAGCTGTTAAGACATAATTAAAAATATCAAAAGAAAGCATAGCCGGATAGAAAAACATAAGAGTCAAACACGACAGAATAATAATCCATACAATATCTTTTCGGTTTAACTTATTTTTCAAATACATTTTGAGGAAGACAAAATAGAAAGCAAACAGGACAACAACAAAATTTATATATATAACAGCCGTTATCTCTCTATTGTTGGTAGCAAAACCTGTATAAAATCGGCTTAAGTAAGATAAGTTCCGGTCGATAAATAAGTAAGAAAAGAAGGAAAAGAATAATAAAAATAGAGCATAGGCGGAAATTAGTATTTTTTTCATAAATACTTCCTACGAAGAACTATTGAGGACTCAATTGTGGATTTCAAATCTAACATAGTGCTTGCTGATTTTTCAGGCTGCCAATTGAATTTATCCGGAACAGCTTTCTTAATTTCAGTCAATACCTCGGCATGTTTTTGCGCAGCTGATGTAAGTATTCCCATATTTTGGCTTATATCTTTTCCTTCAGATTTTGCATTTTTAAGACTTGGCAGAGTTTTTATGAAATACTCATCGGACTTCTTTAGAGCTCTGTACCCAAGCAGGTACTGACCATACTCAAAAAGAGTTTTTGCTTCCACTAAATATTTATCTGCCTGTTTAAGATTGTATGTGAATTTACCAAAGTTTCCAAAATACCAAAACTTAGACAACTCTGCCAATAAAAGATGTGGTTTATACAGAGAACTTCCTGGCATATAAGACGGATACGGAAGTACATAGGAAGACTTAGCTAGTATGGGTGTCGTAAAGATTAAGAAAAAAATAAATACAGAGAGTAATGCGCATAATCTTTTTCTCATTTTGAATGCCATTTCCATGCACTTTCCACTATAGTTTGGAGTTCGGAATATTTTGGCGCAAAACCTAATTCATTTTTTATTTTTCTGACATCGGCAACAAGCTCTGTGGAGTCGCCCTCTCTTCTCTCAACTTCAAGAACCGGGAAATCTACCCCGCTTACTCTTTTAACCATTTCAATAACTTGTCTATTTGTAAAACCTTCTCCGGTACCAACGTTGTAACAAGATTCCCCACCCTCGCTTAATATTTTATTCAGAGCAAGAACGTGGGATTCCACCAAATCTATTACATGGATATAATCCCTAACGCATGTGCCGTCACTGGTATCATAGTCAATCCCGTATAATTTAAATTCACTATTGCTCCCAGCGGCTTTAATAGCAAGGGGAATAATGTGAGTTTCGGGATCATGATTTTCTCCCAAGCTTCCATCTAAAGCTGCGCCGCAGGCATTGAAGTATCTAAGTATTGAAAAATTTACAGAGTTATCTTTTTCTCTCATATTCTTTAGATTTTGTTCTGTCATTAGCTTCGTTTCTCCATATGGACTTGTAGGATTTGTGGCGTGGTCTTCAGGAATAGGTATTTGCATAGGATTTCCATACACGGCGGCAGTTGAAGAAAAAATAAAATTTTTGACTTTACCAATTGAATAAGCAGCATCAAATAAATACTTTGAACCGTTTACATTATTCTCGAAATACAATTGCGGGTTTTTTGACGATTCCTCTACAGAAATTAGTCCCGCAAAATGCATAACAGCATCGAAATCATTATTTGAGAATAAAGCTACAAGATCTTCTTTGTTTAAGATATCACCTTCAATAAATAAGGCATTGCTATCAACTGCTTTTCTATCCCCTCTTTTTAGGTTATCAAACACTACAACGCTATCCCCTTTATCCAAAAGAGCTTTTACCATAAAACTTCCAATATACCCCGCTCCTCCAGTTACTAATATTTTCATAAAATCAATAACTTACGACTTTCAATATTTTAACATCTTTGTTACGAAATACAATTTTTACAAAACGGGGATATTTTTCAATTAATAAAGTATCTTCGTCAGACATATAGATATATTTAATATTATTGCTCAATAAAGTATTGTTAGCAGCAACGGCATCTTTATTGGTAAGTATGTCATCAACTACTCTCTCTCTCTCTGAAGTTTCAATTCCATGACTTTCAAGTATACCCTTGCCTGAGAGAAACATGGGACGATCTGCAAGGAAACTAACATAAGGCGAATAAAAATCCTTGTCGAATCCCCTATAGTCAACCAATACCAATGCAGTTTTATCTGTTTTTTCTCTTAAATAATTTAAACTTTGCAGCTCCAAATTACTTATCACAAATCCTTCGTGCTTTAATAGACGAGTAGTACTAGTTTGCCATTCGTACAATACTCTTGGGGCAGTTAACAATATAATTATAACAACAGCAATCCAGGCAAATCTTTTATCAATTTTTCCTATCCAATAATAACAAGCAAGGGCAGTGTATATGGAACCGATTATAAAGATTGAAACTAAAAAGTTAAATGTGTTTGCTCCACCTGATGTTTGCTGAAAGAAGAATCCAGCAGCTGCACTTACAATAATTCCTGAAATTAAAAATATATTTATCTCACGAGGCAATAAAGATAATGATTTTCTAGATTGAACTAACCCAAGAAGTTTTGGGCCGAATACTGAAAACACATATAAAGAAAAGAAAATTAACTCATACTGGAAAAATCTTATCCAGTTATGGTGTTCCTCAAAGATTACCCTCGCTAATTCAAGCCGCTTAAGCCCCAATGCTTTCTGGACTATGAAATTTTCAAAAAGCCAGAATCTTGTGAAATATAATCCTCCAGCATTACTATTAACGGGTAGATATACAGCAAGACTTATGACAAGAGCTACTATTAATGGCACCAGCATACGAAAATTTCTTTTAGCTAGGAAATACAAACCTAAAGCTCCTAAGCCAATGAGTGCAAATATACCACTATATACTTTGAATCCAATCACACTACCCAATACTAAAGCCATTAAAAGACCAGTGTGTAAATCTCTTTTTCTAATCCACAAAACCAGGAGGCTAATCCCGACAAAAAATACTACAATAGAAAAAGCCCTGGGAGGATTAACCAAGAACTTTGCCCCATCCTCTAACGAGCTAATGTTAAAGTTTAACCCTTTACCAAGTGCGAAAAACAGAAGATAGATTAAGTCACCACCAAAATACAGAAAAAATATAAGCCATAAAGCAAAAAATTTACCTAACTTAACTAATTGACTGAATACCAGAGCTGAAAGGCCTAAAAATATTGATATAAATAAGGTTGAATACTGATATTGAGTAGCTATTAAAGGCAAATGAAAAACTCTTATGAGCTCTGCAATAACAAGATTACTCCAATAATGATAGTTTTTAACTATAACTTCAGACATACCTGGCTGAAAAGGAGGAAAATGTTTTACGATTTGATTAGTTAATGCTATATGAAAAAGATTATCACTTGTATTTCCACAGCAAAAATAAAGCTCATTGGAATAAAGCACTCCATTAAACCAAACAATCGTAAGCTGTATTAAACTGCCAACTACAATGAGCACAAGTAGCAGCATATCTGGCTTTTTGCTTCTGATTTCTTTAAATATACTAGGCTTGTGTCTGAGAAAAAGATTAGCCCAAAATACAAAAGCTATTAAAAGGTACACATACGTTAACCATCTCAATCCTAGATATCCGAATAAAACCCCCTGCAATCCCCAAATAACCATACCAATAACTGTCCCCAAAACCAATCTTTGAAAAGCTGGAAGCTTTAATTTTCTTAATGCGAGATCTCCTGGAATAAAGAAAGCAATAAAAGTGGCAATAAAGAAAAGGAGAAAATATAACCAAAATGAGATTGAAAATATTAATATCATTAGTTTCTAAGATACTTGATGTAAGAGACGGGAAATCTAAGCGCTGAGAAAAGAGAGAAAACGAATCCCTGCCAGCTATCCATGAAACCCTTATGTCTTACATAGGTCAAAATAAACCACCATATTGGCAGTATCAGCAAATATTTGATTGCTATAGTTGGATTGTAGCACTTTATATTTGCTGCTTTCATCTGTGTGGCTGCTAGTGCAGTATACCTTTGCCACCTCATAAAGTAGCGGGAAAACTCGGGATCCGCCAGATGGATAAGAGGATTATTAAGATAACCGACCTCTCCATCTACCACTGCCTGCTCATGCACATCCTTCTGGGGAAGTCTACCTTTGCCTCTTCTGTAGAGTCTTAGCGTATAATCAGGGTACTGCCCGCCCTTCATAAGAAATCTTCCCAGAAACCAGTTCTTTCTAGGTATCCAATAACCGTTATTTTTGGGATCTGATACAACAAGCTTTATCTCCTCCACAAGTGCTCCCGAGATTCTTTCGTCCGCATCAAGCTGCAAAATCCAATCTCTTGTAGCCATATCAATTGCCTTTTGTTTGTTAATGTGGAAATTTTGGAGGTTTTTTACAACCTTTATCTTAGCACCGTATCTTTTGGCGATCTCTATGGTTGAATCACTTGATGCTCCATCTACTATTACAATTTCATCGGCAAGATTTTTTACAGAATCAAGGCAATCTGGTAAATTTTTTTCCTCGTTATACGTTGCTAGAACTACAGAAATTTTCGCCATAATTTGATACCCCATAAATTATATCCCAAAAGTACAAGAAGCGAGGCAAGGCTTATCAAATTAGAAAGCATCCTAAGTTTTGTTTCTTCAAAAACAATATCCACCCTGTGCCCTCCCGCAGGGACTCCAAAAGTCATAACTCCCCTATTATTTTCGTCTTGAAACTCAATATAGACCGGTTTTCCATCAACCAGCACCTTCCAACCAGGAAAATATAGAGTATTTTCCCTAAGTCTCACATCGCTTACTGCAATAATCTCATATGAATGCTTAGTAGCTTTCCTTTCATTAACCACAACGGATGCTTCTCCGCTTATTACTTCAATTGGCTTCTCTGCTCTTTTTTCCATAAATCTGACCGACCAGATTGGAGCACTTTCTCCTGTATCCGTGGTCGAATTATATATTCCAGTAAAAAAATGCTCCGGCTTTTGAATATATGCTTGCGCGTGCCAATAATCTTTACTTAGAAACAGTATTAAAACAATAAAAGTTACTAAGCTAATTTTTTCAAGCTTTTCAGGAATTTTAGAAAATGCTAAAGCAGCAAGAGTTGATGTTGAAAAAACAGTAATTGCTAAAAATCTCCACGGAAATTGAAAATTCTGAAGAATTATAAATCTGCTCCAAATAAAATCAGACGCGGGCAGCATTATGAAAATTGCTAAAACAGAATACACAACCAAGGATAAAACGAGAACGCCTTCCTTCTTTTTTTTGTTCCAAAAAATAAAAACCGGAGAAAATATAAGAAAAACCCAATGTAGTATCCCAAGCTGTAAAGTAAACTGACCCGAACCTCCATAACTCCATGGTCCAAAAAAAAGACTTTCAAGCTCGGCAAATCTTACTAGATATTCCCCTTTGGTTACTATATTTCTTAATGTATATTTTGCTTCAAGGAGTCCTGGAATCCAGAAAAAAGCAGACAGAGAAAGTCCCAGTATTAAAGTGGTTAGAAAATGCGCGCAGTATTCATTCTTCTCTCTTTTATAAAACCCCAGGGATATACCATAGAATAATATAAAGGGCATATATATTAAACTTATTGCGTTGTGAGACAGAACCAAAAGCGCAATGGAGATACTACCTAGCACTACATATTTAGGTTTTATTCTTTTACTTAACTTTAAAATAAAATAGAGAGACAGTGGCATAAATGCAAAGGCGAGGTTTTCGCCAATGTCCCCTCTTACATATAAATCAATAAATCTATAAGGAGCATACATATATAAAACCGCTCCCACAAATGCCGCTCCAAGAGTTAAAAACTCTGCAAGCCACAAGTACATAAAAATTCCAGACAACACAATTCCCAGACCAAAGACTATTTTTGTTGAATCAACGAATGAACTCCCTAAAAAATGAAACAAAGATGCAAGATAAGAAGGGAGAGGATAAAGAAACATTAGAATAGGATGGCCATATCCCCAGTTAAGGTTTGGTGCCCACCTTGGAATTATATTTCCCTCAGCTAGGTTTTGATAAAAGTTTGCAATTCGAGCAATATGATCTTGCCCATCATGTGTTAATGGAAATCCGGCATTAAAAAGATCTAAAACTGCAATAACTCCCACTATGGGGATTAAGAAAAAAAATATCCTTTTCATTTTTTGTGAACAGCTACAACAGAGATGGCACCATCAAGGTCTTTAAACTCGGCAATTCTTCCTGATTCATTTGGAAATTTATATGCGTTTTCTATATAGAGAGTATCCTCTTCCATCCTCTTGGGATCAACTGGCCTGAATTCGTATTTTCCAAACAAATGACCCTGGGAATATCCTCCTGACTTTGTACCACCTTGCTTATGATATAAAAGAGGATCATATTTGCTGTAAAAAAGGAATAACATGTAAGATTGGTGGAGATTGTCTGTGTTTGAAAAAACAATCTTGTTATAATCTTTATCATTTTCCAGAACAAAAAACGTCGCCTTTGACATGGCGTATTGGAAAGAGGACGATTGTTCTTTTGGAAATACAATAAAATATTGTCTACAAAAATAAAAAAGATTTGCAACAATAATAAAGGCAAACAGAAACATGAATAATTTTCTTATTATATTATTCTTAATAATTAATGTTAGATAAAGTAATCCAAGAGAAGATAAAATTTGGAAAGTCGGCAAAAAATTATAAGATCTCATAGCATGTGGTGTTTCCGTTGTAAATGATGCTGCAACAGGAGAAGCAATAACCCACCCAAGCAAAAACAATTTTGTTTTCTTGTCAAAACTACCTCTAAAAAGATAAATCAACCCGGCTAGGATTAAAGGAAACTCAAATAAATATAGTAGTCCCATTCCTGGCGATTTGAAATGATCAGCTCCTGAATTAGTAAAAAGCCACCATGGATTAAAATGTGATATGTAGTTTATAAAAACAATTTGTATTGAAATTATTCTGTTGTTGTTAATAACTTCTCTTATCAAATCTCCATCTTGCTGAGCTATAAGTCTTTCTCTTGAGGCGTTAACATATTCCCGCTGGTCAACATCAAATGTATTAGTACCTCTGAATCTGGCCAGCCCGTTCTCAGACAATGTTTCACGCAATATCGGAAGTAGCATGGCTATGATAATTATGGCGGCCACGATGATGCTTTTTTTTCTTCGTAAGATCTTTTCTCTGAAAATAATTACAAGAAGAGCAACAATAAGAGGAATAAAAAGCTTCTCTGCTTGGTACGAATAAAAAGACAATGAGAAAAAAATTGCCGCAAAATATAAATAAACATTTTTAAGCGTTTTTACAAACTTTAAGAAGCAAAATATAGCAATTATTCCAAAAGCAAAACCTGCATTAGCTTCATGACCAAGTCTTGAAATATAAATGCTCCATGGAGAAATAGCAAGAAAAAAAGTTGATAATAGTCCTAAATACTCTTTATATCTATACTTGGGAAATAGTTCTTTAACTAAAAAATATGTCGTCAAGATTGCAAGTGTTCCAAGAATTATAGACGGAAGCCTTACAGCTAAAATATTAAGTCCTAAAAGCTTAACAAAAGGCATAACAAGATATACATATAACGCAGGCCTCCAATCATCATAAGCTCTAAGTAAAATAGGAGATTTATAACCATATTCGTCCCCTCCGGTAGTAAGTACCGAGTATGCATTCCAACCAATGCTTGCTTCATCTAAAGATACGCTTGGCGGCACACTTGAAAGATGATGAATTCTAAAAAATAAAGCAAGAACTACTATTCCAGATAAGATAAGAGAAGTTTTATTTAATTTCATGGCTTTACTATTTTCACAGCAGTATTGCCGTTAGGATAATCAACTTTAAAAATATAAGGATAATTATCAGGAAAGTCAGACGGCCTGCCGACAAACAAAGTATTTGCCATCTTACTGTCTTCCTGCCAATTTATTGGCCTAAAATCAAACTTATTAAATTGATGATTTTCTCTAAATCCTCCAGAAGCACCAGCGCTTTCTTTTTGATACTCTTGCGGAGGATAATTTAGATAAAAAAGAAAAAACATATAAGACTGGTCCATGAGAGGTTGATTTGATATGACAACTTTTTTATAATTTTTAGCATATTTTTGAACTAGTGGAACTGTCTTCTCATACCCATACTGCCAATCTATGGCATTGAAGTAATTTTGCTGGACAAAGTATTGATTTAGGTAATAAACAAAATTAAACGTAGCAAATAGCAAATAGCAAATAGCAAATAGCTTAACAATTCTTATACTTGATACAAAACTTAGTGAAGCTAATATACCGATTGCAGTAAAAATTTGAAAAGTGGGAAGAAAGTTTAAAGTTCTAACAGCATGGGGAACTCCGCTTGTAATAGATGCGGGGATGGGAGCAAGGAGAAACCAGGAAAAAATAAAAAGTTTAGCCCTTATGCTAAATGGACCAAATAAAAGCATATAAATTCCAATAAGTAGAAAGGGGAGCTCAAAAATATACATAAGTCCCATATTGGGAGCGTGGTGGCGGCTAATATCTCCTCTTATAAAAAGGAAGTTCAAGTCAAAATGAGAAAGGTATCCGGAGACCACCTCCCTAGCAAAAAGTATTCTCCGATTATCAACAACTAGCCCAATTATGTCGTTGTTTTCTCTGTCTACTAGAAGCCTCTTTACATTCTCTTGTAAAAAACGCTCACTATTTGAAAAGATACTGACCCCCTTTGCCCGCCCCAACGCATTTTCATTGCCAAGAGTGTAGAACAACATAGGAAGAATTAGAATGAGCCCAACCAAAGCAGCACTAGCAATATGCCTTTTTTGCAAAGAAAATAATGCTTTTCTGAATATAATAGCCATAGCAAATACAAGAAGCGGTGTAAAGACTTTTTCACTTTGATATACATATATAGACAGCGCAGCACAAACGGCGGATAAGCTCAAATAGGAAGGTTTTTTTAGTCCCTTAAGAAAAAATAACGCAGTAAAAACGTTAAAGGCCAGTCCGACGTTTGACTCAAAAGCTATCCTTGAAAATTGAATATGCCAAGGAGAGATTGATAAAAGAAATGATGATAAAAGCGGAATATCCAGGCTAAATTTTTTTATTTCAAATTTTATATTCTTTTCCCCAAATAGTTCTTTAAGTAAAAAGTAAACGCCAAGAATTGTAAGTACTCCAAAAAAAGCAGAAACAAATCTTACGGCAAAAACATTTAGACCAAAAACCATGACTGCTGGGATTGAAAGATAAGAGTACAACGCGGGCTTATAATCATCAAAGGAACGCATAACTATTGGGAGATACTCTCCGTATTCATCTCTTCCTGTTTGAATTATTGAATAGGCGTTATAGCCAAGCGTGACTTCATCCCAATCTGGGGAAATTGGAACACTACCAAGTTGCCAAAAACGCAGGAATGCCCCGATAAACAAAAGTGCCGATAAAAGAATAAAAGTCTTTTTTTTCATTTTATAAAGTGTACGCTTTTAAAGCTGCTTTTCCATTCAATAGATTGAAACTTTCAACAACACTTCCCTCCGAAGGAACAGCTTTAGGAACGTCTATGTAGAGCGTCTTCTCTTTTTTGTCTTCAATCTTCGACAAATCCTTTGCAAATCTAAACTTAGAGAAACCATCAACTGAAACAAAACCAAAAGCATCTCTTGAGATTTGAGCTGTTTTTATAAAATCTGTCGGGTTCGTTTTTGAATAAAAAAGATAATAAATGTACGGCCTCCCAAGCTCTGTGGTTACATTTATTTGATCATATTTATTTTGACTTTCCAGAACATAATTTACAGAATCTTTGTACCCATATTGCCACTCTCCGGAAAATTCTCTTGGGTAAGAACTAAACAATCCATGATAAAAATAAACAAAATTAGCCGCAAGCAGTATGAATGTGGCACTCAAAATTAATCCCTTATATCTGGCTTTGTTAGTCCAGTTCAAAAATATCCCAATACCGATTGCGGTCAATATCTGGAATATGGGAAGTGCCGCTTCAATACGCAAAGCATGCGGAGTTTCTCTTGCCGTAGCCGCAGGCATTATTCCAACAAGAAGCCACAATGGAATAATCCACCAAGAGCTTTCCCTTTTTCTAAACAGGAATATAATACCTCCAATAAAGAACGGCAATTCCAAAAGATACATCAATCCCACATCCTGCGTTGAGAATTTTGGATTTCCATCACCCTTTATAAAAAGAAAGCTGGGACTTAAATTGTCAAAGTAATGATTGAGATACTCAACTCCATAAGCAAAACGCCTGTTATGTATAAATTTTGAAAAAAGACTGTTATTGTCATTTTCAATTTCCTTATTTGTTGTATTAATGACACCTATATCTGAAAAAATATTTACTTCCTTAAAGCGCAAACTTGCCTGAGCTGATAATAAAAACTTAGCCGTTGGCAGTATAAATAAAACTCCAAGTATAATTGCTAATAGTGTTTCTTTTTTTCTTTCCAATAATTCTTTTCTAAAACCTACCGCTAAAATTAAAACGAGCAATGGCGCAACAACCCTTGAAGTATTAAAAGTATATAAAGAAAGGGCAAAGGAGACAGCAGAAAGAAAAAGATACTGTTTTTTATCCTTCACGCCGGCGAGAAAAGAAAAAACTCCAAACGTTAAGAAAAATGTTGCTACATTTGCCTCAAAAGCAGCACGGGAAAGCATTATATGCCATGGTGAAATTGCTAAAAGAAAGCTTGCAAGCAAAGCGTACTTTTCTTTATTTTCAGATTTAGGAAATATTCTTTTTGTCAAAAAATAGGTTAGTAGAACTGTTAATAACCCAAAGAATGCAGACGGAAATCTTACGGCAAATTCATTTAAACCAAAAAATTTAACAGGGAAAACATCTAAGTATGCGTACATTGGAGGCTTAAAATCACCAAAAGACTCAAGGTAATCATGAGGCAAGAATCTTCCAAATTCATCCCTACCGTCAATGCCAAGAGAATAAGCATTATATCCCCACGCGGCTTCATCCCAAGTTAGGGACGGAGGATTTACCCCCAGTTGATAGAATCTTAAAAATGCAGCAATTAGAAGAATTGCTATCAACCAAATTTTTGACCCTACCTTAAAATCAAAAAGCTTTTTCATCTGCATTTAGCTATAATGATATTATACTCAATTTCATATATAATAAACACCTGTAGAACTTACACATGTTGCTCTCACAAATAAGACAAAAACATAGCCTCATATCTTTTTTCGTTGTCTTACTTTCTGCTCTATCTTTTAGAATAACCCAGCTAGATCTTATAGAGTTTAAAGCCGATGAGGCAATAAACTTATTACTTGCGGCAAGACCACTATTTGGGCATGAATTTGTTAGCGGAGGTACGGTCTCAAGTTTAGGTGTCTTAAACCCGCCAATTTTTAATTATATTCTTTTTCCAATAGCGCTCATATCTCTTGATCCTCAAATTGCTTCCTTAACCATAGCGCTTATAAACGTTGCTGCGATTTTAGGCTTCTACTTCTTAGTAAAACGTTACTATTCTTTGACAACCGCCACCATAGCATCCCTATTAATAAGCTTTTCTCCATGGTCAATTTTATATTCCAGAAAAATCTGGATGCAAGACTTACTAATGCCTTTTACAGTTTTATTGCTTTTGAGTATTCACAAACTAATTATAGAAAAAAACGAAAAATATTGGATATTATATACAGCTTCGTCCTTGATATTAATTCAACTCCATCCAATAAGTATCGTGTTTATTTCAATAACCAGCATTTTTATGTTTAGTAGAACAAAAAAGAGTTTAAAATATATAGTTTACGGAATATTGATTGGAATCTTACCTTTCATACCTTACGTTATTTATCAAATACAAAATGGATGCCCTGATTGCTCCTCTTTTTTAGAGAGCAGAAACAGACTAAATCCCAACTTTTCCATACAGATGCTTATGAGACCGTTTCAGATACTGGGCGTAGGTGATTTTCGTTTCATTTTAGGAGATGATACTTTAACTTTTGCTCATAAATTCCCATTGATATACAAGGCGAGGGAGATACTATATCTAGAGTACTTACTTCTTCCTCTTGGATTTGCATTATTTGTGATTAAAAGTAAAAAGTTTTCCTTTCTTGGATATGCAACCCTACTAACAATAGCTTCTTATTTTTTTCTTAAAATTGAACCCTTCATGCACTACTATATAATTCTTCTGCCTTTACTGTTCCTCTTTCTGGCAACTGCTTTTTCTTTTTTTATAAAGAGCAAAAATCTAGTGCTAAGATGGGGATCGCTATTACTATTCCTCCTTATAATTTTAATCTCCGTAGCTTTTAACAAAGCCTTCTTTGACCTTCTAAGAGAAAACGGAGGAACAAAGGGAGACTACGGATCAGTATATATTGCTTCTAAGAAGGAGAAGGATGCAATGCTAAGCAAATATAGAGCTGGCTCAGATTTTCAAAAAAGAATGCTTATGACATATATCCCTCTTGAATATATGTATGGATATCTGCCTTTAGGTAAAATGCTTTATGGAAATATATCGGTGAATGATATTCCGATTATTGAAAAGGAGCTTTTGGAAAATCCTCAGGATAAACAGACTCAATTCAAGCTACTTTCTTTTTATACACAAAATCCAGAAACAATACAAACAATTTACCTACTACGAGAAAAAAGAAAGCAAATACCTCAATATCATCCCATATACGAACAAGTACTTCGCAACTATATGGGTAAATATTTCAAGAAAGAGTATTCTTCTTTAAATTTTAATTTCTTCTACCCCGAGCACTGGATGCTTTCAGAAAGTAACGATGGAACAATAATTTTAGAAGGCGATGGATATGACCTTTATATTAAAAATCTGGGACAAAATTATATGAACATTGATTGCAAATCGGTGCATAGGATCTGCAATAATGGTACCATTTCTGAGATAAAAGCTTCAATTAGACCTCTTTAACATCATCTTCAGGCCAAAAATAAGCAGTAATTAAAACCATAGAAATATATCCTAGGTGACTATTATTGAAGTATCTTGAAAAGTACCAAAATATAAAAAGAAAAATAGAATAGGAAAGAATAAGCCGTAAAACAGTATTTTTTCTCTTTTGCCAAAGGATAAGCACTACCCCGGCCACAATTCCTACGGGCACTTGAAAAATCCAGAATGGAAACGGTGAATTCACATCTTTAATAACACCCATGTCACTTAGAATCATCCCAAACCCGTATCCAGAAATGGGGTAACTATGTGTAACGTTTCCGGAAAGATAAAGTATTGTACTGTCTAAAAACGCTTGCAAATTCCAGAATGCAAATGGCAATACTATTGCTGAAAATATAGCCGTAAAAGGCAAGAGCTGCTTAATAGTTTTTTTGATATCTTTGTTTTTAAAGTAAAGATAGGAAAAATAAAACGGAAAAATTGGCCAGACAGATTGTTTGACTGCAAAAGCAAGGGCCATCAGTACACCTGCCCAAGACATCCTCTTTTTATGGAGCAAGATGAGAGATGCAAAAAGAAAGGGAAACATAAAAATATCATCACGTCCTTCAATAAAATATCCAAGAGTAGCTGGATTGAATGCAAGCAGAATAACAAACTCAAGTTTTTTCTGCTTTTCTTTGACAAAAAACCACGCCATAATCAAAAGCGAGACGAATAAAAAATCAAGTGGAATCCGGCCGTCAAAAAAACCAATAGTTCTAGTTGAAACAATATAAAATGGTATCGCAAAAATCAAAAAAAATGGCTGCATTACAAAGTGATAGAGAGCAGGGTTTACTTCTGTATCTGAATACTTCCATTGCTCAAGAGGTGTGCCAAAATAAGTACTCGCATAGGGATTTTGACCGTGCAATAAAAATCTTATAGCCGATTCATGCTGCAAAATGATGTCATGAATATTGTAGATTGGTGAACTTTGATGTCTAACTGTAATTTCGGAATAAGAAGTTGCTCCAATGCTACCTACAATAAGAGCTGTGAGAAGAATGCTTTTAAAAGCAAATTTACTTTTCTCTTTTAAAGAGAAAATATCCAGAAGGACATAGGAAAGAAGCCCTGCAAAAATTAGACCAAAAAGCCAAAAAGGTGTAGTTCCGGGACTTATTCTGTAAGTCATCACAAAAGGAATAAGGAGAGCAAAAAGTAGGATAGAATCTAATTTTATGTTTTTCATTTAAGATTATTCGACAAATTTATATTTTATTAATGTCCACAAGGCAATTGTTCCATCTTTGATTGCATGCAATTTCTTTCCTTCTTCGTAACCGCGGGGAGTAGTTATGATTGGAATTTCCAAAATTCGATAACCCCTTCTTAAAAGCTTTGCTGTTATCTCCGGTTCAAAATCAAACCGCTTTGATTTAAGCTTCATGCCGATTACCGCCTTTTTTGGAAATAGCTTGTAGCAAGTTTCCATATCCGTTAGCCACTGCCCATACAAAGCGCTCGTCAAAAGACTTAGGAATCTATTGCCTAGGTAGTGTATTAGAAATAAAGGTCTTCTCTCATCTCTTGAAAAGTTTGGAAGGCGTTTCAATCTTGTTCCATATACAACATCTGCATGTCCATTCAGAACCTCTGCAGTAAGCCTGCCTATGTCTTGCGGATTGTATTCCAAATCCGCATCTTGAATAACTATATAATCTCCCGTAGAATTTTCAATTCCCGTTCTTACCGCTGCGCCTTTCCCCATATTTTTTTTGTGTTGATAAAATTTGAAATTTTTTCCGCCCAACTGGCGGATTGAATTTTGAATTTCAGACGCAGTAGCGTCTGAGGAGCCATCATCAACAATTATTACTTCTTTAGTAACAGAAGGGATTTGGAGATCTGAGACTCTCCGAATCACTTTGTCAATCGTCTTCTCTTCATTAAAGACTGGGATTATGATAGATAATTTCATTCTTAGATTCTTTTAATAACTTCTCTGTCTTTTATTATCAATAACTTTTTTGATTTAGAATTAAATTCTATAACTTTCGGAAGTAAAAATAAAGCCTGGATAAATGCCAAGAAAAAAGAAATGTCCAATCTTAGAAGAGCTTTTGCAAAATGATATGGAAGAAAAACAATATGTGCAATCCTCAAATTAAAATCTGTTGCATTGCTCCATACAAAAAGGAATTGATTTCTATAAGATATAGTTTTTATATTATAAGGTGAGTAAGTTTTCCTAATTGCTCCCTTGTGATGTTCATGGTAAACAACGCTGTTAGGTTCAAACAAAACTTTATATCCAGCCTTTTGTGCTCTATAAGATATGTCTATATCTTCCCAGTAAAAGGGGTTATAAAACTCGGAAAGCCCCCCCAGCTTTACCCATAGCGTTTTTCTGAATGCTGAGCTTCCTCCGCTTGCCCAAAGATTACTTTTTTTATTAACTTCGCCTTTTCTATGCACCAGGAATCCTCTTTTCCAACTACCTATGCCTCTACCCCTAAGGACTATACTATCTCCTTCAATGCTTTTATCCATACAACCAACAGCAAAAACGGCTTCATCTCTGAAATTATTTATTAACGGATCCAAAAAGCCCTTTTCCGGGTATACATCCGTATTGAGAAGAATAACTATATCTCCGCTTGCATGACTTACCCCTTTATTTACAGTTGAAGAAAATCCCAGATTACTTTTGTTTTTAATAAATTTGAGTTTTGAGATTGGAGATTGGAAATTGGAAATTACCGATTCGCTAGAATCGGTCGATGCATCGTCAACCACTATAATTTCGAATTTCCCGTTTTTGTAACTTTCAAGCTCGTCCAAAACCTTTGGGAGATTTTTTTTAAGAAGTTCTTCCCCGTTATAATTTGGAATAACAACGCTAATATTCATATCAAAACATTTTAGCTGAAAATTCTATCGAATGCTTACCCGCAGGAACAATTACTCCTCTAAAATTAAAATCTACCAAATAGATCTTTGTTTCTTTCCCGTCAATTTTTGCATACCATGTTGGATAAAAACTATCAGTTAAAACCAGAAAGCCCTCGCCTTTATTTTCAGTTTCGATCAATACTTTATTTTCTTCATATTTTATAATTCTTGCCGTCCCTACTTCAAAGTTGCTACTTGAACTAAAACCCGAAACGATTGCAGTATCTAATAGCGATTTTTGTTTTTCAAATAACATATTCATCTCACTTTGTTTATCGGCTCTCTTTATTACTTCACTTACAAAAAACGCCCTTGGCAATACTTTTTTATTTTCGTAAACTCTTGTTTGACCTTCTTGAAATACTTTTGTCAAGTTTACATCGTTCAAATCTGTGAGACTTAAAACATATTTCACTCCTAACAAATTTATAATTTCTGATGAATAATTATGAGGTTTAATAATTCTATTAAAACCAAATGGAGGATTAATATTTGCTTTTCCTCTCTCTGACGCTGCAATAAGCTCTCCATATCGGCGAAGGTACAATGGATCATATCCATCCACACTTTGAAGTTTATAAATAGCGGAAAAATTAGGCGGGAGGATTCTTGAATCTGTTGTCATGATTCTAAAATTGCCAACGTTTTTTTGCAAAAATGAAATAACAGGAGTTGGGGGAAAAAGATATTCTTTTTTTGTAAAAGAGTTGAATTTCAAACTAAAACGCAATAAATCAAAGACCACAATCACAATAAATAAATATAAGATTCCTTGAATGAAGACTTCTCTCTTTACGTAGCGCCGAAATAAAAGGTAAAAAACTATAATACCAACTGCTGATAAAAACATTGCCGTTGGAAAAATTAGATTTTGCCTGGCAACAGATAGATGCTCAGCGGGCAGATACTTATTGCCAAAAGTCACAAATCCCCATAAGGTTGCGAATATTAAACCAATAAAACCCGCAGAATAAAATATCCCTTTTGCAGATTTTATAAAACGGTCAAAACCTAATGCCGCGAGAACTGCGAGAGAAAAATCGGCTATAAATAGCAATCTTGTTGGTTGTGATGTATCAACAAATGGAATTTGTAATATAAACGGGAGTTTAGAAAAAAATGTGGGAAGGGCAAAAATTAAAGACAAAAAGAATGCTGCTCCAAAAAAAAGTGCTTTTCTGTCCCGTCTGAAAAAGAGTGCAAAAAACGCAAATATTAGAGGCAAAACACCAACGTAACCCGCAAACTCTGCCCAGTTCCAAACTCCAAAGTAATTAAGAGTTACAGGATTACCAAAAAAATCCGGGGCGATAAATTGAATAAGGTGTTCCCACGGAATAAACCATCCATTTCCTTGCCAATTTAAATCGATGCCTCTTGATGAAAGGAGAATAAATTGAAGAGTTGGAATCCATTGCGCGGCGGTCAGTATTATGAATATTGTATTAAGCATTAAGCACGTGAATAAAACCCTTTTATTCTTACCGGATTGGAACCAGCGAGCAAAAAAATATATAAGGGAAAAGATAAATAAATAAAAGAACGTTTGTAAATGGCCAGCAAAGAAAGAAAAAGTTAATGAAAAGGTATAAACCAGGCTCCAAAACAAGATGCTTCTGTTTTTTATACTTAGTACTATTTCGTCGATAGACAAAAGTACTAGCGGTAACCATAGTGCTGTATGAATGACTGTTCCCCATTCTAGCCAAGATACAGAAAATCCGCAAAATGAAAAGATAATTGCACCTAAAATGCTTGCAGGCCTAGATATCTTTAAGTGAGAAAGATAGAAATATAGGAATATCCCCGCAAGAAGCGGCTCTAAAAAAATTAAGAAACTCCAGACGATATTGAAAGGTAAAATAAAAAACAAAATATTCAAAGGGTAAAAGGCAGCCGATTGAAAATTTGCAAGTAGCGGCGTTCCTGCAGAGTTGTATGGATTCCAAAGAGGTAAGCTAAGTTTTTTTTCCGCTTCTATAACAAGTTGTTTCCAGGGATACTGTTGCCTAACGGGATCTGTAATTAAAGAGTTCTTGAAGGGGATTCCTCTTGGATAATCTTTTGCATATAAGTCTCTGAATGGGTGGTAGAGTCCAATAATAGTATCTGATGGAATTGGCAAGAGTCCTCTCAGAAATAGCTGAGAGAAAAAAATTATAACGACAATGGCAATAAAAATAAATGGAAATAATTTCTTCATTTAATGATTTCGACAAGCTGTTTACAAAATCTCTCTCCGCTAAAAAATTCCGCTCTCTTTACTGCTGCCTTAGACATTTTTTTCCAAAGTTCATTATTATTTATAAGTTCTAGCGTTCTAGCTTTTAGCTCATCTAATCTATTCCATAAAAAGCCACTTCCTCCAATTACAATTTCGGGCTGTCCACCCGCATTTATTACAACAGGAACTGCTCCAGCTCCCATTGCCTCAACAGTAGAAATTCCAAAATGCTCGGCGTATTCGGGATGCTTTTCTAAGTCTTCACCAAATCCAGACGCATGCCAATAAATTTTTGACGCTGAGTAATATTTCTTCAAAATTTCTCTTGTTGGATTTTCTACAATTTTAATTGGGTATTTACTAATCTGCTTTTTAAGATATTCTACTTTTTCCTCATCTCCTCTTTTAACACCTATAACTAAAACAAATTCCCAGCCTTTTAGTCCGTCGTCCACCAGTTTTTTAAATGCTTCAATCATCACATCCTGCTTCTTATAATTCACTCCTTCTTTAGTTAGGCCAAATCTTCCGACATGAAATATTACATTTTCCTTACTTGCCGGGCTCTGAACGGAAACAGGAGGATAGACAACATCACTTTGCACAGAAAATTTTTTATCAATGAGGCTTTTTGTAAACTCCGAATTACATATAATCTTTTTTACTCTCAATAGTTTTAATTTTGTTTTTATAGAATTTTGAATCCATTCTACGGGGAACTGGAAATGAACAACTAGTTTTGATGCAACAACTGGAATGCTGCCATCACTCAAGTAGACAATAAGATCGAAGTTTCTTGAAGCCAAATATCTTTCTAAGAATTTAGTTTCTGAACTAAAGATGTTTTTTGTGAATTTTACTTTTGTT
>CALRGR010000011.1 GCA_943357985.1 Candidatus Levybacteria bacterium GW2011_GWA1_37_16
TTCTTGAGCGCAACTTTAATCTTTTCGTCCAAAGTTAGCCCTGGAGTTTTAATTTCTCTAATTGCTTTTTGAGCTTCACCTGCTGAAAATCCAAAGTTCTTAAGTGCTTGGACAACTTCCGCGTTTTCCAGCAAGTCTTTTCCTGACAAATCAAGGCTATCCGAATCCCCCATTTTATTTTTAAGATCAATTATTATTCTTTGCGCATTTTTTGTTCCAAGCCGTGGAACGGATGTGAAGAATGAAGCATCCGCTCCTACTATTGCTCCCATTATTTCAGCACGAGTGCCGATTGAGAAAACATTAAGCGCAGTTTTGGGTCCAATTCCGGAAACCGAGATTAAACTTTCAAAAAGTTTTAAATCTTCAAGCTCTAAAAATCCAAAAAGCTCCAAAGCGTCCTCCCTAACGTATGTATATGTAAAAAGCCTTATTTTTTCTCCCTTTGAAAGCTTAGATAAAACGCTGTCTGAAACTAAAACCCTATAACCAACTCCATTTACATCTAAAAGAACAAAAGGCCTATCAAGAAGTTCAACTGTACCTTTGAGGAACCCAATCATAATTTAGTCGATTATAGCACACGCATTTTGGCGGAAAAGGCGTGACATAAGGCAATTGCCAAAGCATCTGCTGTATCATCCGGTTTTGGAATAGAATCAAGCTTCAGAATTGTTTTAACCATCTTTCCTATCTGGTCTTTTTCCGCTCTTCCATAACCCGTTACTGCAATTTTAACTTGAAGAGGAGTATAAATATGAATTGGTAACTTATTCTGGGAAGCCGCGAGAAGTATCACTCCTCTAGCCTGCCCTACCACAAAAGCAGTTTTTGCATTTGTGTTAAAAAATAATTCTTCAATGCCTAAACAATTTACAGAATATTTTTTAATTATTTTTTCCACTCCCCCATGAATCTCTTCCAGTCTTTTTTCAACATTGGTTTTTGAATCTGTTTCAAAACAACCATAATCTATAGCTATTACTTTCCCTTTGTTGCTGTCAACTACTGCCCATCCGCAACGGCCAATTCCCGGATCAATCCCCAATATTCTCATTATGCAGATTATAGCATGCAAAGTCTTTGCTTTTTGGCTTCCTATCCTGTAAAATAAAACCTTATGAAGAGAGAGATATTAAAAGTTGAAAAAAGAACCGTTTTGGGTAAAAAAGTTAAGAAACTTCGAAAAGAAGGATTTGTTCCTGCAAACATTTACGGAAAAGATATAAAATCCCAATCTGTTCAGGTGAATCAAAAGGATTTTGAAAAGGTTTTCAAAGAAGCCGGAGAAACAGGACTTGTTGATATTCATTTGGGCTCAGACGTAATTCCAGTTCTAATTCACAATCTTCAGGCCGACTACCACAATAATATTCTTCATGCAGACTTTTACAAAGTCAATCTTAAAGAAAAGATTAAAACTGATGTTCCTCTTGAGTTTGTGGGAGAACCAAAGGCAGTTGCAGACAAAATAGGGCTTTTGATGCCTATTATGTCTGTTGTAGAAGTTGAGGCCCTTCCAGAAGAGCTTCCGGAAAATATTCAAGTGAATGTTGAAAATTTAGCCCTTGTTGATGATCAAATCACAGTTGCAGACCTTAAAGCGCAAGAGGGAGTTGAAATTCTTACAGATCCAGGCCAGGTTGTTGTAAAAATTGGAGCGCTCATAAGCAAAGAGGCAGAAGAACAAGCAGCCGCAGACGAAGCAGCAGCTGCCACAGCCGCAGCGGAAACTGCTGAAGCAGAAGCACCGATTGAAGGAGAAACACCAGCCGAGGGCGCAGAAGCTGCGCAAACAGAAGAAGCAAAACCAGAGACAAAACCCGAAGAATAATTTCTTTTACTCCCCTTTATTTAGTATCTTCTGAAAATCTTGCGCAGGCTCAAAATTTGGATCAATAGATAGAACTTTACTTAGATAATCTTCCGATTTATTAAAATTCTTAAGCTGATACTCCAAAACCGCAAGCATAAAATAACCATCCCTATATCCCTTTTGCTGCTCAACAACTTTCTGCCAATAGCCAACTTGAGATACAAGCGTCTGTCTGTGGCCTTTGATCTGGTTAAAACTTTTTATATTTGAAGCTAAATCAAGCACAGATAATACAACTAAAACCGTAGCTATGCCCAGTATGTAAGCCGTAGTTAAACCTTTAAGACTTTTTTTGCTTTTTTTAATTTCTTCGGTAATAAATCGGTAAATCTTCGGGAATTGTAAGACTAGCTGTAGTTTTTCTTTCTTTTTAGCCATACTTTTTACCATTTCTCTATCATAATGGACTCGCCAAAACCAAGTCTTTGATAAATTTCTTCAGTAATAAACGGCATAAAAGGATGTAAAAGCTTAAGCTGAACTAAGAATAAATCAGAGAGAACTAGATAGGAATTTTTATCAATTCGATTTTTAACATCCTCTATATATTTATCAGCAAACTGATGCCATACAAATTCGTAAAGCTTCTCTGCCGCATAATTAAATTGGTAATTATCTAAGTTTTTTGTTACTTCCTTGCCTAATTCATCCACTTTAGCTATCCACTCATTGTCGATCTGATTTTCTGAGCCTTTTTCCGAGACACTTTCCTTTTTCATTTCAATAAAACGTGCAATATTCCAAAGCTTATTACTGAAATTACGCATTGCTTCTAGTTTTTCAAATGATAGCGCTTGATCATTTCCCAAAGCTGTTCCGTAAACGAGAGCGAATCTGACAGCATCGGCTCCATATTTATCAACCAATTCCAGAGGATTAACAACATTTCCCTTACTCTTACTCATTTTCTTTCCCAATGGATCGTTTACTAAACCATGCAGAACTATATGTTCAAAGGGTTTTTCTTTGGTGGCATAAATTCCCATCATTACCATTCTTGCCACCCACCAGCGCAAAATATCATATCCGGTTTCCATAACAGTTGTGGGATAAAATGTCTCAAATTCTCCAAGAGCCTGAAGGGTGGCAAAAGGCCACTGCGATGAAGAAAACCACGTATCAAATGTGTCCTCATCCTGCTCGAAGTCTCCTTCGGGGACATCGCCATCTGTTACTGTCCATTCCCCTGTTTTTTTATTTTTCCATGCAGGAATTCTGATTCCCCAGACAACTTGGCGTGAAATATTCCAATCCCTGATGTTTTCGAGAAACTGGAAATAAAGTTTTTCAAAATTCTTTGGGAAAATCTTGATTTCTCCTGTTCGAACAGCTTCTATTGCAGGCTTAGCCAGAGGCTCCATTTTTATAAACCATTGCTCTAGTGGCAAAGGCTCCAAAACATTTTTGCACTTATAACAAAGGCCAATTCTATGAGTATAATTCTCATCAATTTTTTCAATTAATCCTTTCTCCTGCATTTCTTCAACAACTGCTTTTCTTGCTTGCTTTACATAAAGATCGGCAAATTTACCGGCATACTCATTCATTTTCCCGTCAAGTCCAATAACTTGCTTCATCGGCAAATTATGCCTTTTTCCTACCTCATAGTCGTTAAAATCATGCGCCGGCGTTATTTTTACAACTCCCGTTCCAAACTTAGGGTCTACGTAATCATCTGCAATAACTTTAATCTTTGCTTTGCCAAGAACAGTTTCTATTTCAATTTCTTTGCCAATGTATTCCTTGTATCTCTTGTCATCAGGATGAACTGCTACGGCTGTATCACCAAATTTAGTCTCCGGTCTGGTGGTTGCCAAAACAAGTGGTCCGTACTTTATGTAATACAATGGGTCTTTTCTTTCTTCCCAAACAACTTCAAGGTCTGAAAAACTTGTGCCATCAAACGTACAATAGTTAACAAGCCTGTTTGCGCGGTAAACCAAGCCGTCATCATAAAGTTTTTTAAATGTCTTATAGACAATTGCGATGATATCGGGATCAAGAGTGAACTTTTTTCTGGACCAATCAAGAGAAAAACCTAATTTCCTAAGCTGATCTTCCATAACTGGCCTATTCTCTGCTACAAAATCCCAAATCATCTTGTGCAGCGTTTCACGTGAAAAATCAAAACGGCTTTTTCCTTCACTTTGTAATTTTTTCTCAAAAACAAACTGTGTTTCAAATCCTGCATGGTCTGCGCCGAAAAGCCAAAGAGTCTTATCCCCTTTCATTCTGTGGTAGCGCGCCAAAATATCTTCAATTACATACATTGCGTGTCCAAAATGAAGAGGTGCGTTTGCGTTTGGAGGAGGAAGGATTATCGAATACGGCTTCCCGTCTGGATTAATCTCGGGCTTAAAATATCCTTTTTCTTCCCAATTTTTGTAGATTTTATCCTCAATATCTTTATGATTATAGGTTTTGTCCATGCTGCAATTCTAACATAGGGTTAAGTCCTACAACAATATGATATACTTTAAAAATTAAATATGTCTAACATAGACAGCCTTATTCACGCTGCAGTTTTCTCTGACGACCCTATTTTTAAGAAAAATTCACGTTCTCAAATCCGTAAAGAAGCCAAAAATCTTGGAATAAATTTATCCTCAATTTATGACTACTATATGGCTATTGGTGCCGACAAAATTCCACCAACTTCTACAGCTCCTGCAATTAATGTACGCATGATGACCTACGACACAGCGCGTGTAATCTTTAGATTGATGCTTAAGCACAATATTGGAGCTGTTATATTTGAGATAGCACGCACAGAAATTGAATACACACATCAAAGACCGGATGAATACGCAGTAGTAGTACTAGCTGCAGCCATAAAAGAAGACTACAAAGGACCGGTTTTTGTTCAGGGTGATCATTTTCAATTCAGCGCCAAAAAATACAAAGAAGATCCAAAAGCAGAAACCGACAAAATCAAAGCTCTTATTAAGGAGTCCATCGAAGCTGGATTCTTGAATATCGATATTGATGCATCTACACTTGTTGACCATTCCAAGACTAGCATTGATGAGCAGCAGAAAGAAAATTATAAAGTAACTATTGATTTGACTAACTACATCCGCTCTATTGAAAAAAAAGGCACAGTTTCAATTGGAGCCGAGATTGGACATATAGGAGAAACAAACAGCACAACAGAAGATTTAGACGCATTTATGCAGGGCTATTTAAAAGAGCTTGATAGCAAAGTGAAAGGAATAAGCAAAGTAAGCGTCCAAACCGGTACAAGTCATGGAGGCATTCCCCTACCCGACGGCAAAATTGCAAACGTAAAGCTTGATTTTTCTGTTCTTAAAAATGTGGGAAATCTTGCGCGTGAAACATACCACATTGGCGGGGTTGTCCAGCATGGAGCCTCAACTCTTCCCAATGAGCTATTTGGGCAGTTTCCAAAGAACAAGACAGTTGAAATTCATCTAGCAACAGGGTTTCAAAATATTGTCTACGGCAACATACCAGAAGCAATAAGGCAAGAGATCTATCAATGGGTTGAAGAAAACTGCAAAGAAGAATGGGAGAAAGATTGGAACAGAGAACAATTCATCTATAAATGCAGGAAAAAAGCCATTGGCGTGTTCAAACAAAAGCTTTGGGAACTATCAGATGAAGACAAAAAACCAATAGTCAATGCTCTGGAAAAACAATTGGAATTTCTCTTTGAGAAACTAAATGTTTTTAATACGAGAGGGACTGTTGAAGCCTATGTATAAGTACGTCCCAACGCTCACCGACTATATTCTACGGGAACAAGAAAACTTTCCCCGCGCTACAGGAAGATTTACCATGCTTATGACACAAATTGAAAACTCAGCAAAAATTATTGCCTCGCACGTGAAAGCCTCCGGACTTGTAGATATTATAGGCAAAACTGGAAATACTAATACATTTGGAGAAGAAGTACAGAAGTTGGATGAATTTTCGAATAAATTACTTGTTGATACTTTAATTTCAAGCGGTGAAGTATATGCTGTTGTGTCGGAAGAGATTCCCGATCCGGTTTTTGCTCCAAAGGAAAGCAAGGGCGAATATATTGTTTATTTTGATCCTTTGGACGGCTCGTCAAATATTGACACTAACTGTCCCATTGGCACAATTTTTTCTATTTATCATAAAGACGGAGGACTGCTTCAGCCTGGCAATAAACAGGTTGCAGCGGGATATATAATTTATGGTTCAAGCGTAATGTTTGTTTATACATTTGGCCATGGAGTAAATGGATTTACACTTGATCCTGCAATAGGAAGCTTTCTGCTTTCCCACCCGGACATTAAGATTCCCGAAGATGGAGTTTATTATTCTATAAACCAAGCATATGAAGCACTTTTTGATGAATCGACAAAAAAATATTTAGAACATTTAAGAACAGAAGCAAAATCAAAACTAAGGTTTGTCGGCTCTCTTGTTGCAGATGCCCACAGAACATTTATTAAGGGCGGAATATTCCTCTATGTTGCGGATAAAAAACAGCCGGAAGGAAAACTTAGACTAATGATTGAGGTAAATCCCTTTGCATTCCTAACCGAGCAAGCAGGAGGAAAAGCGCTTGGCGCTAAAGGAATAAATCCTTTGGATATAATGCCAAAACACATTCACCAGCTCTCCCCTTTTGTTATGGGTAGTAAAAAAAATGTTGAACTGTTTCGCAGTTTTTGATTTTTACTCTTCGAAATTTAGTTGAATCAGCTTTAGTATTTCGGATAATATTATACTATCGGACAGAAAAAAAGTTACTAATTTTTAGCAAAGTTCACAACAAAGTTTTCATCCTTTATGACACTATTTTTGTAAACCACCGAGCCATTTTGTTTATTCAGACCGGGAGAAACGGATACTGCTGTTTGTGACTGAGGATAAGACAAGGTAAACTCAAAAGGAAATGAATCTACTCCGGGCTGTTTTAATAGTTTTAAATTATAAGATGAGGAAGGAGCCTTCACATTCAATTCTGACAAAAGAGTATAGTCAATAACAATTGTTCTTTTAGATTTTGTAGGCACAATAAGCAATAGTCCCCAAATCTGCTTCCCATCCTGCTGGGTCTTCCCTACCTCAAAACCCGTCGGGGGCGCAAATCCCTTTTTCTCATAAATTAGCGGATCCGTAATTGCATCTGTTATTTTTTGCTCCTCTCCATCTATTTTTATTGAGGCTAAAGTCCCTCCGATTGGAACAACAATCCTAAGATAATTTTTATACTCTCCACCAGGCCAGGAACCATCACTTTTGTTTGTATAAGTAATGCTAAGCTCGGATGATATCTTACCCTCACCGTTAATAATTGAGTTTTGTGTAATCTGCCTATCAATAAAATAGTTAACCTTATTTACCCCAAGATTTGCTTCATTAATACCTAAAAAATCGTTAACAGTATTTTCATCCACAATTCTATTGTCATAAAGAGAGGAAGACCAATTGTTAACAGTAAAAAGTCCCTGTACAGAGGAATCAGCCGAAGAAAGAAGTACATCCTTACTTTCAATCCCTTTCTCTACGGCTCTAACTAATGATAAGTATGAAATCTTTTCAGCTAATTTATTCTGCAAGGATTTAAATACAGCTCCTAGGAAATCTTTTTTCTGGGTTGAGCCGGGGAAGAAATTTTTTTCAGAATGCTCCTGAGCAAGCTTAAGAAAATTATCTGCGTTAACATCCTGATTGTACTGAGCAATATGAACAGGCCCTGTGGATTTTAAGATTTGCTGAACAAAAGAAACGTCTATTGCCACAACTCCGTCAACATTTATGTCTTTCTCGATTTTTAAGAAAAAAGCTGAAGCAGATGCGGCCTTAGGAAAACTCAAATCAAAATTGCTGTCTCTTAAATACCAATGCTGCGACGGAAGATAACGCCTGATGGCAAAAGGAGGCTCTACATGCCCTTTTAATTGCCCGTCTGCGTCATAGACATCATGTACATTAAAACTTAGCAACTTACCGGAGCTAAGACTTAAAAGTCCATATGAACCTATAAATCCACCGGCAGGACGAAGCTCCATATTATTTTGGAATAGAACAAGATAAGTCCGTCTGCCGCTTACTCCTATAATTTGCGGTAAGACGGTTTGAAAATTTGCGGCAAAATTTAAAAGACTATCATTTTCCTTTATTTTTTCAACCAGTCTTTTATCTAAATCTTTGTTTCCTTCTATCTTTCTAATCAAAACTAAACCATTAGAAAGCTCCAGATTAGCACTTGCAAAATCCCTTGCGGGATTCTTGCTTGCTCCTGACAAAACATCTGACATTTTTGAATATACATCCGCAAAAGACAAAGCTGCTTTTGAAAGATCTTTTCCAGCTTCTATATTTTGACCAATAGAGTAAGTCTTACCGGCAAGCCCTATTAGATTTGCCTGAAAATAAAGCGGTTGAAAAGCGGCACTGGCAACAGAAAATAAAGTATATGAAGGACGTACCCATTTTATTGCTGCGCTAATATTGCCTTTTGTCAAATTAGATTGAGCTTGAAAAAGAGCAGCAACCCCCATAAATGAGAAGGCAAATGTAGTAACAAACGGCAAAAGAAACAAGAAAATTAGAGAAAAAATTACCGGCCAAACCTGAAACCTACTTCTAGAACTTTTTTCTACCTTTTGTTTTATGTAGTTTGCTAAATCATCTTTATCAAGATTTTGACTTGGCCCTTCTATAACTACTTTTCTAATTCGCCCATCCAGAGGATAATTATCTTCTAGAAGATACCGTCCTGAAGCCGGTAAGGTTTTTACGCTTTCTTCTTGAGAGGCTGAAAAGTCTACCTTTACCTCGGGTTTTGCTTTTTGAATTGCGCGTGCAACACCCAAAGCGGTAGGGGAGTGCTTAGGGAAAACTAGAAAAACTTGGTTGCTAAGGCTACTTCCAAACATTACTTCAAAAATGGAAGATACTACATCTTCAAGATATACAGGATATGTTTTTGAAAGACCGCTTCCTGGTACTTCAATTTTTCCATAGGCAAATGTTTCATACAAAAACTTATTTATTGTCGCTTCTTGATCAAGAGACAAATTTCTATCAAAAATGTCTCCACAAACTAAAATCTTAAGCTTTGAATATTTATCGCGGGCTAGAGCTAGAAAATCTTCTTTTGCATCTTCTATTCCTGTTACAAAAAGAGCGGGTATTTTGTCCTTTTCAGCTTTTTCTACAAAAGAGGGAAGTAATTCTTTTATTTGGCTTAAACGATTATCTATTATAAATAAGTAAGAATATTTTCCGTCTGGTATTATTGGAAATTTCTTGAGAAAGGGAATATGTATAACATTACGGGCATATTCGCTTGGCAAAAAAGCCTTACTGCGAGCAACAAATACTATCTGCACATCTTTTCCAAGTTTTAAAATAAGCTCTCTTCCAATAACACCTTCCTTATCTACAATTAGGATGGGATTTTTTATTACTGATGTAATTTCTTCTGTAGTAAGATGTGTTGGAGTTTTCACTAAGCCTATTTTAGAGGAAATTACAACATATTGTCTAGCGCGGCATTAACCAGTTCATCCGCTTTTTTGTTTTTTTCGCGCGGGATGTGAGTATATGAAACTTGAAAACCGAGCACTTCTTCTTTTTTCTTTGCAGTAAAATAAAGAGACCTTAGATTTTCATCTTTTATTTTCCAGGCCCCTTTCATTTGAGAACAAACTAAAAGGGAATCAAGAAAAAATAAAATTTTTGTTCCTTGCGGAAAATCTTCCTTATGATCCAAAGTCCAACTAAAAGCTTCTATAACTGCCTTATACTCGGCTACATTATTTGTTGCTTCTCCTATTTTTTTCCCAATTCCAGTATGCTTACGCCCTTCTTGATTTTCTATGTAAACACCAATTGCCGCTGGCCCGGGGTTTCCCCTTGAACCACCATCTGTAAATATGTGAATTTCGTTATCCATGTTTTAAATTAATAACTTTATATAGAAGCGCAAAAAATATCGCTGTCTCACATATCCCCGTAATTACAGCTGCTGCTATATATGAATATTGTGGAATAAAAATAAAGTTAAAAACAATATTAACACACATGAATAAAAAATAGGTCCTCGCAAGATATCCTGTTTTTCTATAAGTAATGAGAATCCATTGGAGAAGACTTGTCAAAAAGAAAAATGGAAGACTTACAAGCAAAATTCTAAAAGGAACTATTGCTAAGGAAAAATCAGGCTTTATAAGAGTAAATAGAGGAGTGGCAAACCAAAAAGGAATCGCAATAACAAAAGATAGGCCAAGATACATTAAAAAATAGTTGCGGGTTAGTTTTAAAAATGTAATTTTATTTTCTTTTTCTTTTAAAAGAATTGGATAAATTGAATTTGAAATAAATAGAGGGATTGCAAGCAAAAAATCAAAGAACAAATAGGAAAGTCCATAAATTCCAACATCCGCCGAACTTTTAAAAACTGCGAGAATTAAACTATCTATCCTAAAATAAATAAGATTAAAGATAAGCATCATTCCCAAAGGAAGAGAACTAACAATCAAATCCTTTGAAATTTTTACATCAAACCTAATAGGAAGAATTTTTTCTTTTACATAAAAGAGGGCTATTCCTGCGGTAACTAATCCTGAAAAGACAATAGCAAAAAGAACAGTATGCAATGGCTGTCTTGTATAAATTGTAAGTCCAACAAGAGATAGAGAAACTAAAGAGCCAATTCCCAAAGATTTTGTCCAAAGATCATACCTTAGCTTTTTTTGAAAAATTGCATTTGCGCAAAAAAGAATTGATTGAATAAATAGCTCCAGAGAGAAAATTAATATCCCAAGCTTAACAAAAGGAGAGAATCCTGTTCCAAACTCACTACTGTAAGGCAGAGCTAAAGCAATAATATTTGCAATAATAAAAAGGACAGCAGCAACGGCAAGCCTTAGATATAAAAGATGTCTAAATGACTCTTGAGACTGCTTTCTTTGAAGAAAAATTGCATTTATTCCAAAATCACAAAACAAATAGAAAAGAGTTACAAAAGAAGTAATCTTAATGAAATCTCCATATCCTGCCGTGCCAAAATTTCTTGCAATAAGTATTGCGATTACAAAACCGGAGCCAGAGGTCAAGATCCGCGCAAATGTTTGATAGGAGGCATTTTTGAAAACGCTAAGATATTGCATCTAATTTATTGTATCAGACTTGGCTGCCTGCAGGCTGGACCAGCAAAGGCCCAGGACTAAGGCGAGCAGAAGTTGGCCTTGCTGGAGTGTTAAAAAATAGTGATCAAAGAATCCCAAGAAAATAACTTCGGAGATTAAAACTAATCCGAGAATAGATTTTCTTTTTAAAACTCTTTTGTAGGTCTTAACCAAGAACCACGTGAAAAATCCAAAGCCAATTATTCCTGTTTCCGAAAGTACAAGAAGAAATATATTATGTACTGGCTGAAGAAAAAAAGTATTACCTACCTGCTTAATATAAAAGGGAAGATTCGGTAGAAAATTATTAATCCCGACTCCAAAAATAGGATTTTTAATAAACATTTCAACAGCTGCTTTTGAAAGAGAAATTCTTTGGGTAAAAGCTTCGTCCGCTGGGCTGAAGCTTAGAAATCTAGCTCCAAAAGGGGAGATATAAATTAGAGCTCCAATGAAGACACAGAATCCAAGAGCAAGCTTCCATCTTTTTCGAAACAGATATAAACACAAGATCGCAATCCAAGTAATAATTGCTGTTCTCGATAGAGTTAAAAACAGAGCAGATGTACCAAGCAAGAAAAGAGCAACATAAATAGCTTGCATTTTTTTAGATATCGAAGTTTTAACAGTGAAAAGCAAAAAGGTCATAGACAAAACCAAATATGCCGCCAGAACATTTGGGTGGGAAAAAGTTGCGTATGGCCTAAGAATTAAAGATCCGTTTATTGAGGCATTAGCAATTCCCGGGGTCTGAGAAGTAAAAGTTCTTTCCCCGAGAAAGTAAAAAAACGAACCAAGAGATCCTTGATTAAAATATTGGGCGATAGAAAGCAGGGATTCGAAGAAAAGACCAACATACAATACAATAACAACTAGCTTCATATTTCTTATATTTTTCATTGTGTAAAATCCAAAAAAAGAAAATTCGGCAAGTTTTAAAAGTCCATACAATCCGGCAAGAGGGGAACGGGACAGGAAAATTCCAAGAACTAAAAATATAAAAAGAGCAGTCATCGAAAGATTTAAATTAAGCTTTACCTTCTTTAAAGATTTTAATTCCAACAGAAACCAGAAGATAAAAAGAAGAATTATCAAAATATCGGTTACGTACAAGGTGGGGGAGAGGTAATCTATTCTAAAACCTGAAACATAAGAAAAATCTGGCCAAAAATGACGCCCAAACTGAGTTGGGAGAAAAAGAAGAATAAGAAAGTAAAGAATATCAGCGGGGCTTAATAACCAAGACTCTTTCCCTACCTTCTCCAACAGACTCCGACATAACTTCTTTATCATCTTGAAACATTAGATGAATTACGCGTCTTTCCCATGCCTTAAGCATTGGAAGAGGCACTTCTCCTTCTTCTGACAATGCCTGCTCTTTTGAGGAAGCTGCCAAATTCTTAAGATATTCTTCTCTGCTTTTTCTATAGTCTCCAACTTCAAGCGCAATTCTAACAAATTCCCCAAGTTCTTTTGCGCACACAAGAGAAAGCACAAGCTGTAAGGCCTCAAGTGTTTCTCCGTGATGTCCAATAACTATTCCGCTATCGTCGGTGGCAAGAACAACGTTGACGCCATCCTCTGCTTCTTCAATTGAAATATCTCCTTCAATCTTTAAAAGGCCGAAGAGTTTTTCGGTAGTTTTCTTTATTGTTGCTAAATCTTTTTTAGTCATAATTTACTTTTTTTTAATAAGGCCGCCCCAACCGGAAATTTTGTATTGCTGTATGATACCAAAAATCGTGAACGTATTCCAATAGAGAGAAAGTCCTAGAGGAGAACTGAATGAGAAAAATCCTATCATTACTGGAAATATGTAAGTAGATTGGGCTTGAAATGCGGTTGCAAAATCTTCACTCTTTTTCTCAGTTTTCTTAATTTCACCGGAATTTTGAGGCAACATCATTTTTGACTGGACAAATTGCAAAGCTGCTGTAACAACAGGAACTAAAAAAATTAGAAAGCCTACATTTGAGAGTACGCTAGAAGGCGCTTGACCCAAGCCCAAACCAAAGAAATTAGTATCCCAAGGCTTTGAAAGATTAAGAGCTGGATTATAGACAATGTTATTTATAAAAGAAACAACGCTAGAAGAGGAAGTTTTTGCTATCTCATTAAGAACAGTATAAAGCCCAAAAATTATAGGCATCTGAATAAGCACAGGCAGGCATCCGGCCGCAGGGTTTATTCCATGCACTTTATAAAGCTTCATTGTTTCTGCATTTATGCGCTTTGAATCTCCTTTATGTTTTTCTTTAAGAGCCGAAATATGATGGGCAACAGACTGCATTTTACTTGCGGCTTTTAACTGGGCTGCTGTAAAAGGGTACAAGATACCACGAATAACTACTGTTAATCCAATAATTGCAAACCCCAGCGCGTAGGGAATATGAGCAAGCACTAAAAGGTGATAAATCACAACAAGAACATTAATTATTGGATAAACCAAAAGCGGCAGAAAAATATCAAATGGATTCATATTTTAAATTTTGGGAGGAAAAAGGCTGGCACGCCAAAATCCTTTTGACAGACAAATAGCCGCCTCTTAATGCACCATATTTTGAAATTGCCTTAACAGAATACTGAGAGCATGTTTGTTCAAACCTACATGACCCTCCGCCCGACAGAATACCTCTAACAGCAGGCGCTATAATTTTCTCGTACGCCTTTATCATAAAAATTAAAATGTGTTTCATTTTAGTAAATTCTGCCTAACAAAAACTTCCTTTATACTTTCCCCAAGGCGCGTGATATCTTCTGTCGCAGTTCTTTTTAAGATAAAAATCATATCTCTGCCAGATGTAAATTTGTCAACATCTTGCGAAATAGCACTAGTAATCTCTCTTTTTATCTTATTTCTTACAACCGCTCTTCTGTCTACCTTTTTTGAAATAACAAAAGCAAATCTTGGAAAAGAAAGATTGCTATCTGCTGTTTTTAAAACAAAATACTTTGTAGAAATTGTTTTTGCTTTCTCAAGTCTAATGCTTGATGGAAGCCTATATTTTTTCTTGAGCATGCTGAAAGCACCCTTTCAGGATTTAGCCTAAACTGTTAATTTCTTTCTTCCTTTTGCTTTTCTTCTTTTAAGAACCTTTTTTCCTCCGTGGCTTTCGTTTCTTTTCAAGAAACCATGCTTTCTCTTTCTTTTTACTTTCTTAATCTTTAGTCTAGACTTTTCCATGCTAGAAGTATACCAAAAGCCATGTTTTTTTAATAGTGGGGAAAACGACACACTTCTATATATTTCTTTCTCTTGACAAAAAGTTATCCACATCGCTACACTACTTTTACCTAAAATCTGTTGTTTATTGGATTCTGCCCAAGGCCTTTAAAAAAATTATGGAAGAACAGTCTACATTGTGGAAAAAAATTCTTGGAGAAATTGAAACAGAAGTATCCAAGGGACAATTCCTAACCTTATTCAAGAGAACTTCCCTTATTTCATTTGAAGGCAACGTTGCAACAATTGCTGCTCCATCAACCATGATAATCGACCTTCTTCAAAAACGTTTTTATGATGTTATTAAAAAAACCGTAGATAAACACACAGATACCGACACAAAAATAATATTTATCCCCAGAGCTATGGATATGTCCCTAGATAAAAAAGAGATTAGTGGTCCGCTCTTTGTCCAAGAAGAAAAGTTAGTTGCCACGATAGGACACTTACCTAGAGTACGAAAGGACTTCACTTTCCAAAACTTTGCAGTTTCTTCAAGCAACCAGCTGGCGTTTGTGAGCGCAACTACCGTAGCAAAAAGAATAGGGGAAACGTACAACCCTCTTTTTATCTACGGGCCGGTTGGAGTCGGAAAAACTCATCTTATGCAGGCAATAGCAAATGAAGTATATTTGGAAGATCCGAATAAAAAAATCTCCTATATAACAAGCGAGGAATTCACAAATGAAGTTGTTGAAGCAATATTGTCAAACGACACGGCAAGAATGAAAAAGAGATTTAGAAACGTCGAACTTTTAATAATAGATGACATACAATTTATAGCCGGCAAGGAAAGAGTTCAAGAAGAGCTTTTCCACACTTTCAACGCTCTTGTGGATAAAGGGGCTCAGATAGTTCTTTCCTCAGACAGACCACCATCTGAAATAAAGAACCTTGAAAAAAGACTTTCATCTAGGTTTGCGGGAGGGTTGGCGGTAGATATTTCTGCAGCTGATTTTGAACTTAGAACCGCCATTCTTCTTATTAAAGCAAAAAAATATAACCACCCCATATCAATTGATGTAGCAAAAAAAATAGCTGAAAAAACACAAGATGCCAGAAGCCTGGAGGGGGCGTTGTTAAAAATCATAACGATTGCTCAAGCAGGAGACAATGAAATAACAACAGACATGATAGAGGAGGCATTTGGAGAAAAAGATGAAGAATTTATAAATCAACATCCAGACGACATACTAAGAAACATTTGCGCTTTTTATAAAACCAAGCCCACTCTTATAAAAAGTTCCAAAAGAAACGCATCTCTTGTAAGAATAAGACAAATTTCTATGTACCTTCTTAAAAGAGACCTGGGCCTTACTTTTGTTGACATTGGCAACATGCTTGGTGGAAGGGACCACACAACCATCATTCATGGCGTTGACAAGATAGAGGCTATGCTTTCTAATAGCTCATTTGCATCTGAGGTGTTAAAGGTAAGAGGATATTTGGGGGGTAAAAATGTGGAATAATGCAACCCGTACTGTTTTAAACATTTTATTCCCATTTTTGTCCACTGGTTATCCACATAAAATTCTCTCTCAGATATTGCCTTTTTCCACTTTTCCAGATACACTACTACAACTACAAATAGAATATATAAATAAAAAGTGAAGATAACTCTCCTTGCAGAAAACATAAATAAAAAGCTTCCTTTTATCTCACATGCTGTATCAAGCAGAAGCCAACTAACTTCATTATTAAATTTCTTGATAGTTGCAAAAGAGAAGGAACTATACATAAGCGCCACGGATTTAGAAATAGGGATAGTGGGGAAGATACCGGCCAGCATTGAAGAAGAAGGGGAGGTAACTGTTCCAGCAAGAACATTCTTGGAACTTCTAGGAAATATACCATCAGAAAAAATAGAAATATACACAGATAAAGAAACCCTGTTTATAGAAACCCCAAAAACCAAAATGCAGCTTCAAACACAAACAACAAAAGACTTCCCTGTGTTGTATGAGAAAAAAGGAGAAGAATTAATGAGGCTAGAAAAAGAGTGGCTTGAGAAAGAACTTAAAAAAATTGTCTTTTCGGCAAGCCAGGACGCAAGCCGCCCTGCTTTGTCAGGGGTATTAATTGGGGAGGATGGGGAAAATAATGTAATTGTTGCAACGGACGGGTATAGGCTTTCTCTTAAAACTCTTACAGGAAAAATAAAGAAAAAAAAAGAAAGCTCGGATAATCCCATTATTGTGCCAGCTAGAATCTTAAAAGAGCTGCTGTCTTTAAAAGAGGAGGGAAGTGTTGGCGTGTTTGTTTCGCCGGAAAGCAATCAGGTTATCTTTTCCCAGGGAGACACAGAGATAGTAGGAAGGCTAATTGAGGCAAAATTTCCTGAGTATGGCAAGATAATTCCCACAGATTTTTCAATACGGGCAACTTTTAATAGGGCAGAAATGAATAGCGCCGCTAAAACATGTTGGGTTTTTGCCAGAGAAACAAGTGGAATTATAAAATTGGCTATTGGTAAAAATAAAATAACTGTCTCATCAAGCACTCCTTCTATTGGTCATGGAAGCGTTGAGGTAGAGGCAAAAATAGAAGGGGAAGAGAACGAGATAGCATTTAACGGAAGATATCTTCTGGAGCTTTTATCTAACCTAGATGAAGAGGATATAGTTTTTGAAATGAACGGCCCGTTAAACGCTGGAGTATTTAAAATTGCAGGAGATAATAGTTTTCTTCACCTCATAATGCCTATCAGGGTTCAGGAGTAGATCGGAAATCCTCATCATTCTCCCCTAAAAGCTGGAAAACCAGCATTCAGATTGTAGATGTAGCTATATGGCAAGTTTTTTCCGTTGATGTCTTTGGTTTGTGTAGTTACTGTTATTGTTGTTATTCCGTCTGTCCAAACAGCATCGGTAGATAAGATTATCTCGTTGGTATTATCCTCCTGTCTTATCGATGTTTTAACATAAGGGACAACATTGTAGATGAAATCATCTGGTATGACTGGATGGTTAAACACAAAGCCCACCTGTTGTATTGGTGGATATTTCTGTCCACTCGATTGGTCCGGTAAGGATGTCGTAATTTTTAGTGGTTCATTTTGTAAAACACTTTGGGTAGGAGTCACTGTTAAGATTGGGGCATTCTGAACGGGCCCGGGGGTTTTGTTTGAAGAAAGTAAAAGTATGGCAAGATAAGAAGTGGCAACAAGAAGGAAGAGGATTGTCGGAATAAGTGTTTTTTTGTTTATCATTTTTTACAAAAGTACTGAGTTGCGTCTAGGTATGGAGTCTTATTGTTTCTATCTCCACTACTTAATTCTACATGTACATGGCTTTTTGAGTAGGGATAGATTCTCCCAGCCATCTCCCCTGAGATGTGTGTTCCCAGGTTCCCACTTCCATGTGTAGTATGATGGAATCCGATGATATACTGAGCTTTATTTGTTGGGTCGACCCCTGTGTATGTTTGTATGAATCCTATTGTGCCTTGGCCCTCAGGCGCACTGTATGTCCAGCTTATTGTATGACCATCTATTTTGGGCAATTGAATAACTTCATTGTCGATTCCATCTATGTCCATTGCGTAGTCAATCGCATGGCTTCCTCTGTTATAGTAAAGATCGCAAGTGGCCTTATTGTCTCTGTAATATGCTGCATCGCAATGCCCGCAAGGACCAACGGGGCCATTTACGGAGTGGTCTTTGCTTCCGCAAGTAACTACCTTGCTAGCAATAGGGCAATCAGAAGCTACTGTCGGTCCTGTTTGGATGTTTCCATTTGAGCTTTGGTCTGTTCCCAGAGGAATTCCCGCGGCTTCGCCGGTGCCTCCTCCCGTTAATACTCCCAGGAAGACAACAAGAAAAAGAACAACAATTAAGACAGGGATCCATATCTCAGACGTTGCTGCTGCTCCAGCAGCAGCTTCTGTTGCAGTCCCTGCAGTGCGCGCAAGCCTTGCGGTTTTGGCCAGCTTACCAAGTGTCCTGCCGGTCCTAAAAGCATCAAAGCCCCGGCTCAGAGGGCCTCTGGAGGGCTGTCTAGATTCTTGGTCGTTCTCCATATTAAAATAATATCATGCATTTGTCTGGAGCGTTTGATTAGATTGCTCTATTGTGGCAGTGGGTTGCTCAGCTGAGCCAACCGGCTGGACGCTTGCCTCTTTTTCTTTCTGCATTTTTAAAATCTCTTCCGGATTAGAAGTTATAATGTTGTGTTCAAAGGGCGCTGCAATTACTTTCATTCCAACGTGATTTTGTCCGGCAAAGAAAAGTCCCTCTCCGATCCCTGCTCCTAAAAGAAACTCTCTTTCTCTCTCAGACAGATAGAAGGTTTTGGCAACCAAATCAACTTCTGTTGGGCTTTGCTTCATAAGAACTTGAATTGAAGAATTGGACAAGACGGCTTTCCCGTATTCCGTAACTAGGAAATCTTGTACATCCTGCGTTGCGGTTGTTAATGCCAAGTAATACTTTCTGGCTCTTTTTGCAATCCCATAAACATAAGAGGCGGAATCTTCATGCTTCATCATATACCATGCCTCGTCCATAATTAGAAGTCTTTTTTTAAGATTTTTCCTCATTTTTGTCCAGACAAAATCTAAAATTATGTGCATTGCAATTGGTCTTAGTTCTTCTTCCAGCCCTCTTATAGAGAAAACAGTAAAAGGATTTTTGATATCAAAATTGCTCTGCTGATTAAGAATTCCGGAAAGAGACCCCTTTATGAATTTTTCAAGTCTTAGCGCTAGCTCTTGTGCCTGTGGGCCTTGTGTCGCCATAAGAATCTTGTACAAATCTTCCATAAGAGGTGGTTCTTTTGTTTGAGTTGCAGGATCTGGTGTTATCCCTTTTTGCCTGTATGTTTCAACAAGGGCTCTATCTAAAATTGCGTCATGTGATGGATCAAATGCTCCCAGGACAATTTTTAGAAGAGCGTGTAGGGATAATATTTTAAGTCCTAGTTCGTTTTCCCCTTCTTCATAAATTCCGGACAAATCAAATGGATTTATTTTAATAGGTGATGTTGGGGAGAATGCAACTTCTTCTCCTCCCATAGCTTTTGCAAGCTCTCCATATTCGCCCTCGGGGTCAATTATTATTACCTCGGTGCCAAACATAAACTGACGCATCGCCTCAAGTTTTATTAGGTATGATTTTCCTGCTCCTGATTTTCCCAAGACTACCTCATTTGCATTTTCAAGAGA
>CALRGR010000012.1 GCA_943357985.1 Candidatus Levybacteria bacterium GW2011_GWA1_37_16
TCAGTAAACGTAGAAGTTAATGTAACTGTTGGAACAAGAGTTGTGGAAACCTTAATTTTTGAAGGAGCAATGTAGAAAAATGAGCCTTTTTCTACAGCTGTTTTTAATCCAAAGAATAAGACTATTGCTACTACCACGAGTACCGGATAGATAAATCTACCTTTTTTGACGATAACTTGTCTTACCGAAGAAATTTTTTTAAGTAATTCTTTTTTATAAGATAAAAACATACAAAAAGTTCCCCCTAGCGATGTGTTGCTCCCTTGTTTTCAATTGTGACCCCACGGGAATTCGAATCCCGGTTCTCAGAATGAGAATCTGATGTCCTAGACCACTAGACGATGGGGCCAATTGCTCCTATTTTACCACAAATTGAGTTGAGGTTCTTAAAAGTTTATACTAGGGAAGTGAAGCGGATTTTATTTTTAATTATTCTTCTTTTGGGGTTTTTATTGCGGGTGCAGGAAACTTTATCGAAAAACTTTCTATTCCTCTTAGATCAGGGCAGGGACATGATGGCGGTTAAAAGCATTGTTGACGGTCATCATTTGACGCTTATTGGGCCATAAGCCTACAGGGAGTTTTTTCAAGGTCCGCTTTGGTACTACATTCTTGCAGGAGCAACTGCTTTGACTGGTGGAGATCCATGGGGAGGAGTCGTCTTATCTCTCATCATAAGTTTGGCAACTATTGTAGTTGCCTTTTTATTCGCTAAAAAAATCTTTGGACTGCGAGTGGCTTTTATAACCATGTTTTTACTTGCTATATGTCCTGAAGCAATTGCGGCTGCAACTTACGCATGGAATCCTCACCCAATGTGGCTCCTTTTGACAATTTATATTTTTTTCTTTTATCTTTTAACTGAGGGTAAAAAGAAATATCATTTTGTTCCAGGTAAAGAAAAAAGCGGAACATTCTATTTGCTTATAGAGCCGGATCATGAAAAGCCATGGAGTTATGAAGGCTGGCTTGAAACTGTTATCAAGAGCGGAAAAATACTATCGACGGTAGAACTTCCAAGTGGATTGATAGTCCAAAAGAGAATGCACTAATAAGCAATTGTTACAGCTTTGCTTTTCTTGTATAATCTTTCTGTGAGTAAACTTTATCTTTCCGTTGTAATCCCTTCATATAATGAAATGGCAAATCTTAGAAAAGGCGTCCTGGATAGAGTTGAAAAGTTCCTTAAGGGTCAAAAGTATGAATACGAAGTAGTCATTGTTGATGATGGATCAACAGATGGAAGCATTGAGTTTGTAGAAGATTTCATAAAAGGAAACAGTGACTTCAAGCTTATTAAAAATCCCCATATGGGGAAAGCTGGGGCTTTAACTACGGGAATGCTTGCTGGCCAAGGGAAGTATGTTTTGTTTACGGATATGGATCAGGCTACTCCCATTGAAGAGCTTATCAAACTCCTTCCGCATGCAGAAAAAGGATTTGATATTGTAATAGGTTCAAGAAATGCAAACAGAAAAGGCGCTCCATGGACCAGGCTTCTTATGGCAAGGGGAATGATGCTTATAAGAACTATTGTAGTTGGGCTAAATGGAATATCAGATACTCAGTGCGGATTTAAGCTATTTACTCAAGAAGCTTCAAGGGAACTTTTTTCAAAGATATTAAAACTTCATAATGGGTTCAAAAAAATTCATGGCTCATCCGTAAGTGCAGGATTTGATGTTGAGGTTTTGTATCTTGCCAAGAAATTAGACTACAAGATAAAAGAAGTTCCTGTTGAATGGCTATATGTAGAAACAAGAAGAGTAAATCCCATAAAAGATTCTTTGGATGCGCTTATGGATCTAGCCAGAATAAAGAAAAACAGCCTCTCCGGCAAATACAAATGAAAGTTAAACTTGTTCTTTATGGGTATTTTTTAGTAATTATTTCTTTATTTTTATACTCATTTACTCAAGTTGATCTGGGTCTAACTCTAACACGATTGTCAATTTGGCAGGAAGCTCAAAGGTTTTTTCAGCACATTGGGTATTTCCAGCGTCCGCTTTCGGCGGAGCTTTATATAGGAATCCTCACTTTGCTTTTTGTATTTTACTTTTTCTTTTTGTCCTTTGTTAAAAAGAATCTTATATCAAAAAAACAATTGTGGACAGTAATAATTGCTACGGCAACACTACTGACCTTCTCTTACAATGCTTTTTCTCACGACCTTTTCAATTACATATTTGATGCCAAGATTGTGACTTATTATAATCAAAACCCATATCTTCATAAGGCTTTAGACTACGCAGGTGAACCCATGTTAGCATTTATGCACTGGACTCATAGAACTTACCCCTACGGCCCTACGTGGCTAGGACTAACAATTCCCTTGTCTCTTATTGGTTTTGATGTTTTTCTTCTAACATTTTTTATTTTTAAGGCTCTTATGGCGGCAAGCTATGTGGGCACTGCGTATTTAATTGGTAAGATTTTGAGAAAAATGTCACCAAAGAGGGAGTTTCTTGGCGTTGCGTTTTTTGCACTAAATCCCTTGGTAATAATAGAGAGCTTGATATCTTCCCACAATGATATTGCAATGTTATTCTTTGCGGTATGGGCGTTTTACTTATGTTTGGATAATAAATATATTCGAGCATTAATATTACTCGCTCTCTCCGTGGGAGTTAAATTTGCAACAATTTTTATACTACCGGTACTTATTTATGGACTTCTTACTAAGAAATTCAAGAATACTTCATGGGAGACTTTTGCAGCTGGTATCTGTATATTCATGACAGCTGCAATTGTTGTAGCTTCTATTAGAACTAATTTTCAGCCGTGGTATCTTTTATACGTTTTGCCTTTTGCTGCGCTTATTCCAAATAAGTACTTCATTTCAGTTCCTCTGGTTGTCATGTCATTTGCCTCTCTTCTAATGTATTTTCCCTATCTTTACACGGGAAATTGGGATCCTCCAATTCCTAGTCAATTATTTTGGATCACGGTAGCTGGGGTAATTGTTTCAATAATCTCGGTTTTATCTATTAGGTTTAAGAATCTGCTAAAATAAAGATTATGCTAAAACTTGAAAAGCTACGAAAATACAAAATTGAATTTATTGCAGCGATACTTTTAGCTTCTTCCTATCTATTCCTCCGGCTCTATAAAATTATGTCTCTTCCTCTTTTTACGGATGAGGCAATATATGTCAGATGGGCGCAAATTGCCCGTTTTGACGCAAGCTGGAGGTTTATATCTTTGACGGACGGAAAACAACCTTCATTTGTCTGGGCATCAGTGATAGTAATGAAATTTATAGAAGATCCGCTTCTTGCTGCAAGACTTGTTTCTGTTGGCGCGGGATTTTTTACAATGCTTGGTTTCTATTTCTTGGGAAAAGAATTTTTCAAAAACCGATGGGTAGGGATACTATCCGCATTTTTGTATTTGATTTTCCCTATGGCCTTGGTTTACGATAGAATGGCGCTGTATGATTCACTTGTTGGATCATTTACTGTCTGGAGTTTATATTTTATAGTTCTTTTGGTCCGCCATGTGCGCTTGGATATTGCCCTAATTCTTGGAATGATAATTGGCGGCGGAATTCTTACTAAGACCTCGGCATTTTTTAGCATTTATCTTCTGCCATTCTCTCTTCTTTTATTTGATTTCAAAAATAAAAAATGGAAAGAGAGATTGATCAAACTTATTGCACTTATGGGAGTATCTGTAGTTCTTGCGTACGGATATTACTCAATACTCAGGCTTTCCCCATTCTTTAACATAGTAGGAGAAAAAAACTCAATATTTGTTTACCCACTTCACGATTGGGTTACACATCCCTTTAGGTTTTTGGTAGGAAATTTAGCAGGAGAAATGGACTGGTTAAAAAAATACCTTACTCTCCCTTTGGTTTTTTCAATCATTGGAGGATTTTTTATTAAGGCAGGTAAATATAGAGAAAAACTTATGCTAGTCATTTGGTTTGCAGCTCCTTTTGCTGCGCTTGCCCTCTTTGGCCGTGTCCTTTACCCAAGATTTATATTTTTCATGCTACTTCCGCTTCTTCCTCTTGCAGCACTTTTTATTTATGAGCTCTATAGATTTATAAAAAATAAAATACTATTCGTGGTGCTTTTGATACTTATTTTAGCCAGCGCGTTGTACTCGGATTATCTACTTATCACAAATTTTGCAAAGGCGCCAATCCCACACTCAGACTTGGAGCAGTACATTAGCGATTGGCCAGCAGGCGGTGGAACTAAAGAAATCATCTTTTATTTAGGCGAAGAATCTAAGAAGGGGAAAATATACGTAGCATCCCTTGGTACCTTTGGCTCCTTGCCCACTTATGCTGTTGAAATTTACCTGGGTGACAATAAGAATGTTGAAAAAGGAGGTATATATCCGGTGCCAACAGAAATCCCCAAAGATTTACAAGAGATGGCAAAGGAAATGCCGGTATATGTATTTGTATCAAACCAAAAAGAATTTGAAGCATACTCTGCGGATTGGCCAATGACAAAAATAGTTGAATATCAAAAAGGAACCGGGTTTGCGTATTCAAGGCTTTATCGAGTAAATCCAAAATAATCTATGTTCCTTCAAAAGCTGAAGCGCATTACTCCAGACAAATATTTATTTCTGATTCTTGTCTCGGTTCTAATTTTCTTTTATTCAATTTTTAAAGGGCAGATTCCTTTTCCTGGAGACCTTCTTGTCAATTTTTACGAACCATATAAAGCATATTCTGTTTTAGGTTATGTTCCAGGTTCTGTGCCCACTAAAAATCAAGGAGCAGATGTTGTAAGGCATATGTTTCCATGGAAGAATTTCACGGTCAACTCTCTCAAGGCAGGGGAAATTCCCTTCTGGAATCCTCACAACTTTTCCGGAAATCCTTTAATGGCTAATTTCCAATCCGCAGTTTTCTATCCGCTAAATATTGTCTTTTTTATCATGCCTTTTTTATCTGCTTGGACACTTTATATTATTATTGCCCCAATTCTTGCTGCTTTTTTTATGTTTTTCTTCCTTCGGGAAATAAAATTAAGCAGCTTAGCAAGTTTGTTCGGAGGTCTAGTTTTTGCCTTTTCCTCCTACTCGGTTGTCTGGATGGAATACGGTAATATTGGCCACGCCTTTCTATGGCTTCCCTTAGGACTTTTCTTTACTGAAAAAATAATTAAAGGAGGAAGTCTTAGAAACAATGTTTACTTAATTCTTGTTCTGCTCATGTCAATTCTTGCAGGATATATACAAGGATCTTTTTACGTTGTTTCAGTTATTTTTATTTATTTTGTGGCAAAAAGTTTTTTAAGTAAATCGCTTTCTCTTAAAAGATTGATAATTTTTTCAGTAACACTAGTTTTCCCAATTCTCCTTTCTTTCTTTCAAGTCTTGCCAATGCTCGAATTATTTAAAGGCTCGACAAGATCCAATTACACTCTTGAGCAAATTAAAAATCTTCTGAATCCTTGGTGGTACGGGGTAACAGTTGTTGTTCCTAATTTCTTTGGAAACCCGGCAAGCAACAATCACTGGTTTTACGGAACATATATAGAAAGAGTTTCATACATAGGACTTATTCCTTTCACTCTTTTTGTGTATGCACTTTTAAACTTTAGAAAAAGGAAAGAATCTCTGATTTTTGGAGTGGTAGGTTTGGTAACTTTCTTTGTTTCTATTGATCTTTTTATCACGAAGCATTTCTTTACCATTCCAATTCCTGTTATCTCAACGACTGTACCAACCAGAATACTCAGTATTTATCAATTTTGTGCAGTAGTTTTGTCTGCAATAGGATTGGATCAGCTAAAAGAAAGGTATAACAAAAGGGCTTTAATAATTTCTTGCGCTTTCGTAGGCGTACTTCTTGTTGCTTCGTGGGTATTTGCATATTTTGGATTAACTTTGCTTAATATAGATTCCGGAAATCTTTCTACAGTCAAAAGAAATCTAGTTATTCCTACAGCGCTGATTTCATCATTTTCAATCCTAAGTTATTTATATTTTAAGAAATTTAAACTTGTATTAATTTTGATTTTCGCCTTAACGCTTTTTGAATTATTTTACTTCTTTCATAGAATTACTCCATTTTCTCCTAAAGAATTTGTTTACCCCCAAACTCCAATAATAAGTTTTTTACAAAAGAACGCTTCCATAAATAGATTTTGGGGATATGGAAGTGGTTATGTTGAAAGCAATTTCCAGACATACGACAAGACTTATTCTCCGGAGGGGGTAGACCCAATCCATATAAAAAGATATACAAGGCTTATAGAAGCAGGCAAGAATGGAAAAATAGTAGAAGAGCTTCCAAGGCCAGATGCAAATTTGGCTCCGGGTTATGGTTCCACTGATTTAAGACAAAATAAATATCGCCAGAAGCTTTTGGATCTTCTGGGAGTAAAATTTATTTTAAACAAGAGCGAAAGTGAGGTCGCTGACTATGGTACATTTCCTGATAATATTTACAAACTTATTTATCATGATGGGAGTTATCAGATATATGAGAATAAGGAAGTCTTGCCTCGAGCCTTTTTAGCTTCAGAATATATTGTTTTAACCGATATGCAAAAAATAGTTGATAAAATTTTTGACTCCAGCTTCGATCTTAAAAAAACTTTAATTTTGGAAGAAGACCCAAAGATGAAGTTTGCCCAGGATAAGGATTCCTCCGTCAAAATTGATAGGTACGCCAATAATAATGTTTTAATGTCTACATCTTCAAAAACAAATATGCTTTTGTTTCTATCCGACACTCACTCGTCTGAATGGAAGGCAAGAGTTGACGGGAAAGAGGCAGAGTTATACCGGGCAGATTACGCTTTTAGGGCAGTATCTGTTCCAACAGGAAATCATAGTGTGGAGTTTTATTACTGGGGAGAATCATTTTATAATGGTCTCAAGATTTCTCTTATCAGCTTTTTAGTTCTAATAGTATCGTACTTAGTGCTCAGAAAATATGAAAAAAAGAAGTAACCTTATATTCTTAACTCTTGCAGTCTTGCTCACGCTTCCGGCATTATGGGGAATCTTGCACCCAGGCTTCTTTCTTTCTGATGACGGAAACTGGATGGTTATAAGATTTTCTGCTTTTTACGAAGAGCTTAGGAACGGGCAATTCCCCGTGCGTTTCTTAGGAAGACTTAATTATGGATATGGTTATCCTGTCGCAGACTTTTTGTATCCACTTTTTATGTACATTGGAGTGCCAATTCACGCTATTGGCTTTAGTTTTGTAAGTACAATAAAAATAATTTTTGCGGCAAGCCTAGTACTTTCTTCAGTTTTCTCATTTTTATATTTCCGCCGCTTTTTTGATAATTTATCTTCTCTAGTTGGATCACTAGCATACACTTTTTTCCCATATCACCTGTGGGATATCTATAAAAGGGGATCTGTTGGGGAAGTTTTAGCACTTGCAATTGTCCCTTTCATTTTTTGGCAGCTTGAAAGAAAAAGTCTTATATGGTCTTCTATTGGAATTGCCCTTTTGATACCCGCACACAATACAATCGCAGTGATATTTTTGCCTGTAGTTATTTTATATATGGCATTGGATATTTTAATTGCAAAGGATAAAATCAATCTTTTATATCAAAATACCACTGAAGTTATTTTGGGATTATCGCTTTCTGCATTTTTTTGGGTACCAGCGATTTATGATCTTCAATATACTGTTTTTTCAAAAACTCAAGTCTCCAATTGGGGCAAGTATTTCTCAGATTTTAATCTTGTAGGATTATCGACCACTTTTATAATTGGCTTAACTTTAGCATTGATATTCATGGGGAAAATGGAGATTAAAAAACACAGACTTACGGTTTTATTGTTTATTATTTGTGTTGTATCAATATTTTTATCAACGCCAATAAGTTCTAGTCTTTGGAACATATTGCCAGTATCCTTTATTCAATTTCCGTTTAGATTTTTATCTCTAACAATATTTTGCACTTCATTTTTAGCTGCTTGTGTTGTATCGGTACTGAGAAATAGAACGAAAGTTGTAATTGCTTTTGTAATTTTATTTTTAATATTTTTATCTGCTTGGCCATTTTTAATACCTCGCGACTATCAATATCATCAAGACAGTTTTTACTCAACAAATCAGGATTCAACAACGGTTAAAAATGAATATATGCCCAAGTGGGTTAAAAGCCTTCCTACTAATTCACCAAACTCAAAAGTAGAGGTAATAAGTGGGGAGGAGAAGCTAAATATCTTAGCGGTAAATCCCAACGGGATATCTATTCAGGCATATTTCCCAATGCAAAGAACATTACAAATTAATACGGTTTATTTTCCCGGATGGGAAGTAAGGGTTGATGGAAAGATTGTCCCAATTGACTATAATAGTAATGGTCTAATAAGATTTAATGTCCCCTCCGGTAGTCATAGCATTGTGTCTAGGTTTGGGGAAACTCAAGTTAGGCTTATTGCAGACGCTATTTCGCTTAGCGGATTATTTTTGATAGTAATTTTATTTATAAGAAAGTATAAAAAGAAATGAGATTTTTAAAAGCAGTTATCCCTTTTATAGTAGTTATTCTCTTGTCTTATTGGGCAATTAAGCCTCTGTTTATACCAGGATTCTTTCCTATGCATGATGATGAACAAGTAGCCAGGGTTTATGAATTGCATCAGGATGTAATGGCTGGACATATTCCTCCAAGATTAGTTCCTAATTTAGGATTTGGATACGGATATCTTTTTTATAATTATTATCCGCCATTTGCATATTATGTTGCAGAGATATTCATCTTACTTGGTTTTGGATATATTATTTCTACAAAACTAATGATTGCTGCTTCTATAATTTTTTCTGCTATTTTCATGTATAAATTTGCCAGAGAATACTTTGATGAGTTCGGTTCGCTTATTGCTGCAATTTTTTATACCTATGCCCCATATCATGCGCTTGATCTTTATGTGCGGGGAGCATACGCCGAATTTTGGGGAATTGTATCTTTGCCACTTGTCTTCTGGTTATTTAGCCTGCTTTACAAAAGACTATCAATGCTTAATGTAATTTGGTTGTCGGTTGGAATTGCTTTATTTATACTCTCACACAATCTCGTTGCAATGATGAGTGGAATTTTCCTAGGACCGTATGTATTTTTTCTGTTAATGAAATCGCAAGATAAAAAAAGGTTTTTCTTCTACTCACTAATAAGCATTTTATTTGGTCTTTCACTGTCTTCTTATTTTTGGATTCCGTCTTTCTTTGAGAAAAATTTTACTTTGGTAGATATACTCACAAAAGAATTAGCAAATTATAGCTTACATTTTGTGTTTCTTCGACAATTTTTAAATTCTCCATGGGGTTACGGAGGATCAATATATGGACTATATGATGGGATTTCATTTGAGATAGGAAAGATATATCTTATTTTTGGTTCTTTAGTAGTAATTGGTTCAGTTTTTTTGAAAGATAAAAAAAATATTCGTAATTTATTGCTATTATTTTTTGGAATGTTTTTACTTTCACTTTTTTTCGCTTCCTTTCATTCTAAAGCAATATGGGACTTAGTCCAACCTTTCTGGTATATACAATTTCCGTGGAGATTTCTTATATTTTCCGCATTTACAATATCATTTATCTGTGGTGGGATTTCATCGTTTGTTAAGTTAAACAGAGAGAAACTATTTATAGCAGGCATAGCTATATGTTTAGTTATTATTCTAAATAAAGATTTTTTTAGGCCGTCAAAATATCTTACTCACGCAACAGATCGGGACTATGTAAATATGGAAACATTGCGCTGGGATACTAGTAGAATTGCATTTGAATATGTTCCTAAAGGAATAGCTACAAAAAAATCAGATATTGGTACAACGCAAGTAGATATTGATAGAGATCATATTGCCAGAACCGCTTATGAAGTCGTAGATGGAAGTATGTCAGTTGAAATTGTTCGTAATGATCCACAGAAAAAGGAATTTAAAGTAAAGGCAAGTGTTCCTTCAGTTTTTCGGATAAATACTTATTATTATCCAGGATGGAAAGTTTTTGTTGATAATAAGGAAATATCTTTTATCTATAATAATAAATTGAGGCTTATCACTTTTAATGTTCCAAAGGGCGACCATGTTATCCATTCTGTATTTACCGATACATTTTATAGAAAATTAGGGAATTATGTCTCGCTAATAGCTTTTTCGGTGCTTCTTGTGCCTTTCTTCTATAAGATATTAGTGATTACTGATATAATCCGATTTAAGAAAAAATAGCTTATGGATAAAGTTCCGCAGCTTTCAATCTTCTTTCCTTTTTGGAACGAAGAAAAAAATATAGAAAATGTTGTCAAAAAAGCAGTTCCTGTTGCAAAGCAGCTTGCTTTGAAATGGGAAATCATAATGGTTGATGACGGTTCAACAGACGACACGGTAAAAATTGCAAAAAAACTTGCCTTGGAAGATCCTAATTTGGTTGTTGTGAGCGACGCTGTAAATAGAGGATATGGATCGGCTCTTAAAAATGGCTTCTCTCATGCCCGCTATGACCTTGTTATTTTTACTGATGGTGATGGGCAGTTTGATTTTTCCGAAGCTTCAAGATTGCTGTCTAAGATTGACGGATCAGATATTGTGATAGGTTTTAGAAAAAAACGTATAGACAATCCATTTAGACATTTTTTAATGAACCTTCTAAGAATATGGAACCTTATTTTATTTGGTATGTATTTTAGGGATATAGATTGTGGTTTCAAGCTTTTTAGGAAAACAGCAATAGATTTAATAAAGCCGTTAAAATCGCAGGGAGCAATAATAACGACTGAGATTTTAGCAAAGGCCAAGAGGAAAAATCTCAAAATAGCCCAAGTTCAAGTGACCCATTATTCAAGAAAGTATGGGGATCAAAGCGGAGGGAATTTAAGAGTAATTGTTCGTGCTATTAGAGAGAGTTTGGTTCTATGGAAAGATCTAAATTATGGAAGAGGTTGATATTGCGCTCATAACAAAAAGGTCAATAAGGGGAGTTTTTGCTCTAACTTCCAGAACTTTTTTTGTGCAAGTTGTCGGTTTTGCGTCCAATCTTCTTCTAACAATCTTTTTATCTCCCTCTGTTTTTGGAGTTTTCTTCGTAGTGTCTGCAGCAATTGCATTTCTCTCGTACTTCTCCGATATAGGACTTGCCGCAGCCCTTATACAAAAAAAGGAGCCGGTAACAGAAGATGAACTTAAAACGACCTTTACAATACAACAAATTTTGGTAGTTAGCGTTTGTGTTGTTGCACTAATCCTATCTGGTCCAATTAGCTCATTTTACAATTTGGAAAATGAAGGCCTTTGGTTGTTTAGAGCGCTAATTGCTGCTTTTTTTCTCTCGTCCTTTAAAACAATACCATCTATAATCTTGGAAAGAGAATTAAGATTCGAGAAACTCGTAATTCCGCAAATTGTAGAAACGCTTTTTTTCAATATTACCGCAGTAATTCTTGCTACGGCTGGATTTGGGATATTTAGTTTTACTATCGCTGTGCTTCTTAGGGGAATTTCAGGAGTTGTTGTAATGTATGCAATTAACCCATGGAAGGTCGGATTTGCGTTTTCAAAACCGGCAGCAAAGAGACTATTATCATTCGGTGTTCCCTTTCAGACGAATAGCTTTCTTGCCTTACTCAAAGATGATTTGCTGATTGCATATATTGGGAAAGTATTACCTCTTTCTCAAGTTGGTTATATTGGTTTTGCGCAAAAATGGGCTCTTATGCCTCTTAGACTTGTTATGGATAATGTTATTAGGATCACTTTTCCTTCTTTTTCAAGACTTCAGCATGAAAAAGGGATGCTGGCCCTCGGTATAGAAAAATCTATATTTGCTTCTTGTCTTGTTATTTTTCCGGCCCTTGCAGGACTTGTTGTCTTGTCCCCCTATTTCGTACAGCTGATTCCAAAGTATACCAAATGGGAGCCTGCACTTTTTTCTCTTGCATTTTTTTCTATAAACGCAGCGCTTTCATGTGTATCAACCCCCTTAACTAATGCTCTAAACGCAATAGGGAAAATAAAAATAACTCTTTATCTTATGATTTTTTGGACCGGGGCAACTTGGATTTTGACACCCCTTGCTATTGCCAAATACGGATTTAATGGAGTTTCCATAGCATCTGCTATAGTTTCCTTTTCAGTGGTTGTAGTCATCTATTTAGTAAAGAAGTATATTGATTTTAGTGTTTTGAAAGTCACGGGCTTTCCTGCTTTTGGCGCACTGTTTATGGGCACGGTTATTTACTTTTTGAGTCCTCATATTGTAAGAGATTTTCCAACTCTAATTCTTATAATTATATTAGGCATTGTGATATACTTTCTTACGATGCTTGCTTTGGCCCGGGATCAAATAATAGAAGATTTGAAATTGGTCAGAGCTACTTTGCAAAAATAAATGACCAAGCTTTCCGTAGTTATTTCTACCTATAATTCGCAGGATAAAATTGAAGATGCCCTTAGGTCGGTCCAGTTTGCCGATGAAATTATTTTAGTTAATAATTCCTCAACTGATAAAACAGTCGAAATAGTAAAAAAATATACCTCAAAAATATTTACACGGCCCAATAATCCAATGCTTAACGTAAATAAGAACTTTGGATTTTCCAAAGCCGTAGGAGAGTGGATATTATGTCTTGATGATGATGAAAGGATAACAAACGAGCTGGCCTTAGAAATAAAAGGAGTAATAGAAAATAAAGATGCCGTCGATGGTTATTCTATTCCAAGAAAAAATATTATTTTTGGCAAGTGGATAGAACACACGGGTTGGTATCCTGATCCACAACTGCGCCTCTTTAGGCGTACAAAGGGTAAATTTGAGGAAAAGCATGTGCATGAGATGGTAAAAGTCAATGGAGAGGTGGCTCATCTTAAGGAGCCTATGCTTCATTACAACTATCAAACCGTTTCTCAATTCCTGCATAAAATGAGTAATATTTATGTTCCAAATGAGGCAGAGGTTCTCGTTAGTCAAGGTTACAAAGCAAATTTTGCAGATGCTATAAAGTTTCCTCTTAGGGAGTTTTTGACACGATACTTTGCACAAGAAGGATATAAAGATGGATTCCATGGATTAATGCTCTCATTCCTTATGGCGTTTTATCATTTTTGTGTTTTTGCGTATGTGTGGGAAGAGCAGGGGTTTCCTGAGATTGAGAAGGGTAATATTTTGGACAAATCTAGCAAGGAAATGAAAAGTGCCGGCAAGGAAATAAGTTTTTGGTTAAGAAACGAGAAAATCAAAAACACTAAAAATCCCGTAAAGAAAATCCTCTATAAGGCATTTATCCGTAAATAATGAAAAGCGTTTTTGTTTCAATAATTAATTTCAACGGAAAAGAAAATACCCTTACATGTCTTTCTCAGTTAGACAAAATTATAGTAAAAGGTTTTGAAGTTACAGTTGTTGTTATAGATAACGATTCTTCAGAAAAGTTTGATATCGACAAAAGCTTTTTGAAAAATATGCCTTTGATTTTTATTCGTAATGACAAAAACTTAGGTTTTGCAGAAGGGCATAATGTGGGCATCAGGTACGCGTTATCTGCCGGTGCTGATTATATAGTAATTCTAAATAATGATACGCTTCTTGATAAAGATTTTATTAAAGAACTCGTTAAGACAGCGGAAAAAGATTCAAGTATTGGTATTATTGGTCCAAAAATCTATTTTGAGAAAGGATTTGAATACCATAAAGACAGGTATAGTGATAAAGATCTGGGAAAGGTTCTTTGGTACGCGGGTGGAGAAATGGACTGGGAGAACATTATTGGGCGTCACAGAGGTGTTGATGAGGTGGATAATGGTCAATACGATGAAACACAGGAGACCGGGTATGTCAGTGGATGCTGCATGCTTTTGACAAAAAAACTTCTAGAAAAAGTAGAAGGGTTTGATAAAAAATATTTCCTATATTATGAGGACAATGATTTGTCTCAGCGTGCAAAAAAGAAAGGCTTTAAAATATTATATTCACCAAAGTCTATAATTTGGCATAAGAACGCTGTGTCAGCGGGAGGATCCGGTTCTACTCTTCAGGACTATTACATAACGCGCAACAGAATGCTTTTTGGAATGCACTGGTCTCCTCTTCGTTCCAAAATTGCATTGCTGAGGGAAAGCCTAAGACTATTGTTGGCAGGAAGAAAATGGCAAAGAAAAGGAATCGCAGATTTTTATTTGAGAAGATTTGGAAAGGGAAGTTTTAAAAATGAATAAAATATCTGCGGTTATTATTGCAAAAAATGAGGAAGAGAGAATTGCGGACTGCCTGGACAGTGTTTCATTTTGTGACGAGGCAGTAGTTGTCGATAATGCTTCAGAGGATAAAACTTCTCAGATTGCAGAAAGAATGGGAGCTAAAGTTGTTAGAACAGACTCTTCAGACTTCTCGGAACTTAGAAGCTTGGGCTTAAAAAAGGCGAGCGGAGATTTAGTCTTGTATGTTGATGCAGATGAAAGGGTAAGTACCGCTTTGCGGGACAGTATCAAGTATGAAGTATCAAGTATGAAGGGTAGACTTTCTGCTTATAAAATAGTAAGGAAAAATTTCTATTTGGGCAACAATGAATGGCCTAGGACAGAAAAAATGGAGAGATTGTTTCAGACAGATAAGCTTAAGGGTTGGAAAGGAAAGTTGCATGAAAGTCCTAAGGTTTTAGGAGAAGTTGGAGAGCTCAATGGATTTTTACTTCACTATACGCATAGAAATTTAACAGAGATGCTTAAGAAAACAATTGAGTGGTCTAAAGTTGAAGCAGAGTTGCGGTATAACTCTGGACACCCAAAAATGTCTTGGTGGAGATTTCCAAGAGTCATGGTATCGACCTTTCTTGACTATTACATTATTCAAGGAGGCTACAAGGTTGGCACTGTTGGCTTAATAGAAAGCGTGTACCAATCATTTAGCATCTTTGTCACATACGCCAGGCTCTGGGAACTTCAAAATTCTGGCCCAAAGGGCCATCAACCTTTGGCTGAAAAGAGTAAAAATGAAACAAGTTTTTAGAAAATTCTGGCCCTTATTGTTTATCTTTGTAGTTTGGTTTATTTTTGCCCATCCTTATTTTTTGAAAGATAAGGCACCATATGCCTCCGATTATCAAGTAAACAATTTTGCTCCTTGGAGTGCGTATCCCCAGTTTTGGGGGCCAGTCAAAAATGGAGCAATGCCAGATGTAACTACTCAAATTTATCCATGGAAACATTTGGCGATTCAGATATGGAAAAGCGGGCAAATTCCACTCTGGAATCCTTATAGTTTTGCCGGGACACCTCTTCTTGCCAATTATCAGTCCGCAGTTTTATCCCCTTTCAATATATTGTTTTTTATTTTTCCCTTTGTTGATGGATGGAGTCTATTAGTGCTCTTGCAGCCGTTTCTTGCAGGACTTTTTACCTACGCGTTTGTAAGAGCCTTAAGAAGGAGCGAGGTCGCAAGCTTAATTTCTGCTGTTTCATTTATGTTTTGTGGTTTCATGACCTCCTGGATGAGTTATGCAACGCTGGGATACGCAATTCTTCCACTTCCGCTTGCTCTCTATGCAATAGAAAAATATCATCTCACGAAAAAAATAAAATTTCTGATATTATTATCACTCTCTATTCCTTTGTCATTTTTTAGCGGTCACTTTCAGATAAGCATTTACTTCCTACTTTTCACTGCTTTATATATTGCTTTTAAGTTAATATCAACAGAGGATACAAAGAGTTTTCTTAGACTTGTAATGTTTACATTTTTCGGGCTTTTGCTTTCAATGCCTCAGCTTTTGCCTTCAATAGAGTTTTATACACAATCATTTAGGAGTGATAATTTCCAAAAAGGAGAGGTAATACCACTGTTTTATCTCCCAACTCTATTTGTCCCTGACTTTTTTGGTAACCCCGTTACAAGAAATGATTGGTTTGGGCACTATGCCGAATGGAACGGATTTATCGGAGTTATACCCTTAATGCTTGCACTCTATGCATTTACAGTTAAAAAGAAAAAAGAGATTATATTTTTTTCTATCGCAGGAGTTATTGCGATACTTTTTGCCTTAGATACAAAATTAATAGATTTTCTAATAGCCCTTAAGGTTCCTGTCCTTTCAACAAGCGCGGCAAGTCGGGTGATTGTTGTTTATAGTTTTATGTTCGCCGTTTTATCTGCATTTGGATTTGATGCATTGATGCAAGACATTAAAACAAGAAATTTTAGGAAGGTTTATATCTTTATCTCAATAATTTTAGCAATATTTGTACTGTTATGGATAGCTGTCCTTTTTAAGATTTCTATCCCGCCGGATAAAATTGCAATTGCAAAGAATAATCTAAAATTATCAACTCTAATTTTTACGGCAGGCAGTGTAGTACTAATTCTAGCTGCTCTTAACAAGAAACTTCTTTTTGTTGGAAGCCTTGTTATTCTAGTTTTAGTTTCTTTTGACATGTTGCGGTTTTCAACGAAGTGGCAGCCATTTGATCCAAAAAATTTAGTTTTCGTAGAAACGCCAACAACCAGCGCATTTTCTAAAGTCTCAGGAATGCATAGAACAATGAGTAACTTGGAAGCAGGCATTGCGGATTATTACAATCTACTTTCTCTTGAGGGATATGACGCACTTTACATACAAAGATATGGGGAATTTGCTGCATCAATTACAGATGGAGAGCTTAAGCAATCATACCGTTCAGTTGTGATGTTTCCAAAGAATAGCAAAAATACTCCTGCGATGATGAATCTATTGGGCACAAAATATGTTCTGCACAAAAATAAGGACTATAAAAAAGGCTGGACATTTCCCGTATGGGATTATCCCATGGGACAATTCGAAGAAATATACAAGGACAGAGAGTATAAACTCTATGAAAATAAGAGAACTTTCCCTCGCGCATTTTTAGTTGGAGACTACCAAATTGAAAAAGATTCTCAAAAAATAATTGATAGGCTAATTTCAAAAGATTTCGATTTGAGAAAAGAGATTATTCTAGAAGAAGATCCGAAGTCTGTTCAAGTAAAAGGAAATATTGGAACGGCGGAGATTTATAAATATGCTTCTAATGAAATTAACATTGAAGTATCGGCTACACAACATGGCTTCCTATTCCTGTCCGATAATTATTATAGAGGGTGGAAAGCAACGGTAGATGGAAGTCCAGTAAAAATTTATAGAGCCGATTACAGTTTTAGAGCAATTCCTGTTACTTCAGGAAAGCATTTAGTAAGATTTACTTATCAGCCTTTAAGTTTTATGTTGGGAGTATGGATTGCAGCGCTGGGTGGATTGGGGATAATTATTATTTCTTTGTTGCCCAAAATTGGAGTTCGGAAAACTTCAACTTAGTTTTTGCAAATCCAAAGAGATATACAATTTCTAGAATTCCTACGAGATTTACAATTAAGATTACTATAAACCAATTCTTTTGGTCATATTTTGAAGCTTTCCAAAGGGCTAATCCCTTCCAAAAAAGTGACCACATCAATATCACAAAATAGGTTAAGGGTGGAAATGCGTCCGGCATTGATGTAAAAGGGTTCATTGAATTAACGGTATCATATCTTTTTGAGCTTTGCAATAGGCCTGCCCGCAATGCCTGAGCCCGCCAGCTGATGGCGGGCGGGGATAAAAGTTGATAGAATAAGCTTGTGAAGGTTGGAATTTACGATCCTTATCTAGACACTCTAAGCGGTGGGGAAAAGTACATGTTAACAATTGCTAAATGTTTGGCTAATAACCATGATGTTTCTATTTTTTGGGATAAAGACTTGGAAGAAATCAAAAGAAAATCGGAAAGCAAGCTTGGAATAGATTTA
>CALRGR010000013.1 GCA_943357985.1 Candidatus Levybacteria bacterium GW2011_GWA1_37_16
ATGACTTTTGATGAGTTTCGTCCACCATTCGCTTCAGCAAAACTTAACGACATTGAATTTAATATCGAAGAAAATGCAGATTATAGAGTAAAAGATTGGGCAGAAAAATATATCGGAGGACGAAAACAAGTATCATTCCAAGTAGATAATTTAGAGCAATTTTTGCAAAAAGTTTCTGATTTCGTTCAAGATGTGGAGCAATATTAAAGACGGGAAGCAAATAGACTTAAAGGAAAACCCCCATTTACCCGGACTCGTGGCATATTCATAGTAATTCCATTTGCTTTTCCAAACCAAGTTCCTATACCGCCAATATACCCAAGTGTTTGCGCTGCTTTTATAACTGTCCCGTTAGACGCCCCGTAAGGATATGCAACAAAGTTTGCTACAATTCCTGTCTGGCTTTGTAAAGTATTCTTACTTTCTTGTAATTCTTTTATCATTTGTTGATAAGAAATCTGTGGCAAATAGGCATGAAAAATTGTATGAGCCTCAAAAGAAACAAGTCCCGACCTCTGCAATTCTTTAATCTGATCCCAATTCATCTGTCCGCCGCTTCCAATCAATCCGGTAGGTATAAAGGCAACAGAATGAAAGTTGTATTTTCTCAGAATTGGAAATGCATTAGTATAGAAGTCAATGTAACCATCATCAAAGGTAATAACAACCGGCTTTGCAGGTGCCGCTGCCTGATTGGCATAAATTGCTGCCAATGTATCAAGTGTTATTGGCGTATATCCATGTGTTGAAAGATAGTTCATTTGCTGATCAAAATTTGAAGTAGAAACGGAGAGCATTATGCCTGATTTATCATTCGGATTATTATAGTCCCGGATATAGTGATACATAAGAATTGGAATAGCGGCTCTTGCTGAAGCATAAGATTTATGAACAACTTGGGAAAAAAATATTGAAGTTAGAAGAGTAAAAACTAATATAAAAATTTTATACCTCAATTGATTCATAGATTACATCAGGCTAACACAGAAAAACTTTAGAAGTCAATATATAAGAGGCTCTAGCGCCCTCTCCTTCAGCCTTGCTCAGAACTATAACCCCGGAGCCATAATTTGTCACAATTAGATAATTATTGTCTGAAATAGTATAATATAAAGAATGAAAGGAGGTATAAAATATTATGAATGGAACAATTAAGACAAAAACAGATAGAGGATTTGGATTTATTTCTCGTGAGGGAGAAGTAAAGGATCTTTTCTTTCACTCAACAGATTTAAGCGGTGTTACTTTTGATGCTCTTCAAGTAGGAGCATCCGTTACATTTGACGTTGTAGATGGCGAAAAAGGCCCAAGCGCAAAAAATGTAAAGCTTGCAGAAGTTGTCTAATAAAGCTATTAGTACACTAAAAAAAGCCTTGCTTCACGCAAGGTTTTTTTGTGCTCCTGCGCACAGAGAAAAATAGTGTATAATGCAGACATGGCAAAAAGAAATACGGGAGTTGGAAAAGGTAAAAAAACTCCCCCACACAAAACAAAAAAAAGGCTAGCGGTAAAACACGCAATGCTAGCTGCAAAAAAAGCTAGTAAACGCCGCAAATAAAACTATCCCCAGAGTTAATTTGTTAACGCGCGATATCGGCAAATACCACCAGACGCTTGCTATAGCTTTTCTTAACTCCATTCCACACGCCATCGCAAGTTACAAGATTGGGAGAACACAAAAAGTGACTATTGATTTTATTTCTCCCTTTGTGTATATTCTATAAGTTCTGCCCACTCTATAAACCTATTTATGACAACAGAAGCAAGACCAGAACTTATAACCGTAGCTGAGTTAGGTGAAGTAATAAAAGCCGAACAAGCTTGGCACGCAGAACACCCACTGGAAGGGCCTCTCCCACAATCCGCAGCAAAAGACATGATTAATCAATTCCTCTCTAATATTGGATTTCCAAATACTAATAAGTTTGACATAACAAATAATGGAGTGAGAGTAATATATGAAGAAATTGGGGAAGATAAGGAAAAGAAAAGGCCAGGAGTTAATAGATTGGCAGTCTTCGCAGGAACAGAGAATGCAACGGCAGCTGTAGATTCAAACGGTAAAGAAAGTCTCGGTTGGGCTCATCATGGAACAACTCTTATATACCATGAAGATAACTTGTACGCTGAAACAAGAATGAAGAGTCTACTTTCTAGATTTCTTCCTCAAAAACAGCCTTCTGCGTAAACCTCTACCCTATAGTTTGCTTATTGAAACGGCATCTGCTATACTAAGTATTGGAATAAAGCTTTTAGCTTGTTTGTCTTTGGATATTTTAAGATAAAGATACCTCACGTTTTAATTTTTGTTGTCATTTATCTTCTATTCACTTCAGTTCGGCTCTTTTGATTTATTCCGTTAAGGAAATTTATGTATAGAGGTAGAAACAATGGTCAAAGGCCAAGATTTGGCAGTTTACGAGGTAGATTTAAAAGCATCGACGTTTCCCGTTTTGTAAATAAAGCAGTTGTGCAAACACCAATTCAAGAAGAACCAATAAAACACGCGTTTGCAGATTTCCTAATAAGCGACCAACTAAAAACTAATATTGCAGATAAGGGGTATCTTAAGCCTACTCCAATACAAGATAGAATAATCCCTCTTATTTTAGAAAGACGTGATATTGTTGGAATTGCAAATACCGGCACAGGCAAAACAGGAGCTTTTCTAATCCCTCTAATTAACAAGGCTTTTTTCAATAGATCGGAAAGAACGTTAATAGTGACACCAACACGTGAACTCGCAGTGCAAATTGAGGAAGAATTAAGGGAATTTGCAAAAGGCATGGCAATGTACTGCGTACTTTGCATTGGAGGAATGGATACATTTGGACAATCTTCAAGACTTCAAAAACCACATAACTTTGTTGTAGGGACTCCTGGGAGAATTAAAGATTTAGAAAAACAAGGAAAATTAAGACTACATCTTTACAATAATATAGTTCTTGATGAAGTAGATAGAATGCTGGATATAGGATTTATGCAGGATGTAAAATTTATCATAAGCAGACTTTCGGAAAATAGACAATCACTTTTCTTCTCGGCAACAATTCCACCTCAAGCTGCGGAAGTTATGAAGGCTTTTCTTAAAAATCCGGCGGTGGTTTCTGTTAAATCACAAGAAACAGCCAGCGGTATTGAGCAGGAAATTATAAAAGTTGCCGGAAGAAATAAAATTGACATTCTACATGACCTTTTAGTAAAAGATGAATTTGGGAAAGTTTTGGTTTTTGGACGCACAAAATGGGGAATGGAGAAACTATATAAAGAACTTCTTAGGCGTGGCTTTAAAGCTGCAGCAATCCACGGTAATAAAAATCAGAATCAAAGATTACGTGCAATTAAACAATTTCAAAGTAATGAAATCCAAGTTTTACTCGCAACGGATATTGCATCAAGAGGACTTGATATTGAAGATGTAACACACGTTATTAACTATGACCAACCTGCATCTTATGACGACTACATACATAGAATTGGCAGAACAGGAAGAGCAGGAAAAAAAGGAATAGCCTTAACTTTTGTAGACTAACTTAGCCTATAACTTCTCCAGAGGACGCGGGAAGCATACGTTTTATAAGGACTCCATTTGACTATAATTTTTTCAACTTCTTCCAGAGTAGGTTCATTTTTAAATCCGTATAATTTTTGAACAGATTTTCTAAGAATTAGATCTCCATAAGAGAAAACATCTTCACGCCCCAATGCAAACATCAAAAACATTTCTGCTGTCCACCTCCCAATTCCTTTTATAGAAATAAGCTGCTCTATTACGAGAGCGTCTTTGAGCTTTGCAAATTTTTCAAGCTCTACTTCTTTTGAATTTATTTTGGCAGCTAGATCTTTTAAATAATTACTTTTTTGACTGGAGATGCCAACGCTTCTTAACTTTTCCATAGAGATTTTTGTTAATTTTTCAGAAGTAATTTTTCTTTTTGGAAATAGAGTTTTAAAACGGCTAAAAATAGTCGCAGCTGCTTTATTTGAAAGTTGCTGATTTATTATTGATGAGCAAAGGCTAACAAACAATCCTTCCTCATTTATTTTTATGACGAGTCCATCAGAACCTTCTATGGAAATTACACTAACCATTTGTTCATAAATTTTGGGGTCTGCTTTTTTAAAATGCCTTATGACTTTTTTCACTAGACAATAATATATCATTATTACCTGATGGAAGGTAATGTATGGTACATACAACACTATTTATTATGGCAATTTCCCCTTGTGCTTCCACTTGTAATCATAGATATCGTATTAAAAATAGTTGCTCTCTGGAAAGAATAAATTCCATCTAGTAATTGTAAGTTATTACCTTAAAGTAGACTAAAGGAGGAAAAAATGGGAATTATCGAAGTTTTAGTTATACTTCTAGTTATTGCTGTTATTCTAATACTAGCAAAGCTTTTAGGAGTTACCTTTTAGAAGATTATCCTAAATAATCCCTTAATTTATTTCCACGTGAGGGATGGCGAAGCTTTCTAAGCGCCTTGGCTTCAATTTGTCTTATTCTCTCTCTAGTTACTGCAAACATCTTTCCAACTTCTTCAAGAGTTTTTGGCTTCCCATCTTTTAATCCGAATCTTTCCTCCAAAACTCTTCTTTCTCTGTCCGAAAGTGTTGCCAGTACTTGATCAACTTGTTCTTTTAAGAGTTCTCTGCTGGCTGTATCAAAAAGAGTTGGGGCGTTTGTATCATGAATAAAGTCTCCCAAACGGCTGTCTTCTTCATCTCCAACGGGAGACTCAAGACTTGCCGGCTCCTGAGAAATTTTAATAATCTCCATTGCCTTTTCAGGCTCAATTCCCAATACTTTTGCAACCTCTTCAGGCGTTGGTTCACGTCCCAATTCCTGCATAAGTTTTCTTTGTGTTCTCATAAAACGGTTTATATTTTCAACCATATGGACGGGAATTCTGATTGTTCTTGCCTGGTCTGCAATTGCACGGGTGATTGACTGTCTAATCCACCAAGTTGCGTATGTTGAAAATTTATAACCTCTCCTCCAATCATATTTTTCAACGGCCCTTATAAGTCCCTGATTTCCTTCCTGTATCAAATCAAGAAGAGTTAATCCTCGGCCAACATATTTTTTAGCAATTGAGACAACAAGACGCAGATTTGAATTTATTAATTTTTGTTTTGCTGCTTTGTCTGCCTTTTCAACTTTTTTTGCCAGATCTATCTCCTGATCAAATGTCAAAAGAGGGATCCTACCAATTTCCTTAAGGTACATCCTAACGGGATCCGAAGTCGTTCCCTCTGTTAAAACCGTTAATGCTTCAAGTTCTTTTTCCAAATCCACAAGAGATTTTTCCGTTGTCTGTTCCGCTGAAACAGACTCAAAAACATCAACGCTTAGCTTCAATAGCTTGTCATATAAAGTATCTAACTCTACAATGTGCTCTTCGGGCCGCGGGAAAATTGTCAGTATCTCATCTTGAGTAATATATCCTCTTTCTTTGGCTGATTTAATAATTCCCGAGACGATCTCTGGAGATTTTTTCTTCATGAGGTTCTATTTTAGCACGAATTTTAACTTAAATAAACCTATGGCAAGTTTTTCCAGTGCTCTGACACACTTTTTTTGTCTTGAATATTTTTTAGCTGCTCAATCATTTTGTCTATTTCTTCTTCGTATTCATCGCTGTTTTCAAACTTTGGTAACGGAAGAAGCATCCAGATATCAAAGGTTTTTGTAAGTTCAGAAGGCAGAGCTAAAGCCAAATTCTCAATATTTGCAGTTTCATTTTTAATAAAATAATCCTTGATTTTATCTATTATTTTCTTATATGAAGGTTCCTCAAATTCATATTCTTCTAAAACCTGAGCCATTTTATCAAAATATTTTTTTGTGTCTCCTGATTGCATAATAAGCGCCATTAAGTATTCCTCAATTGTTTCCTTTCTTCCTCTTTTATCTTTCTTGGCTGCAGCAAACGTCAAGCTTTTATTACCTTTTCCAACTTTATCCATTTGTCTAAAAAGAGACTCAGAAGATGTATCTATCTCACGACTCAATTTTTTTATGTAATGCTCTTTTACTATTTCATTTTGAATATTTAAAATTAAAGGAAGCATTTGGTCTGTAATATTCTTTTTCCCGTCAACACTACCTTTATCAAATTTTTCTAAAAAATTAGAAAGCATAAAATCATAAATGCCGATATCATCCCTCACTGCTTTTTTAAATACTATTGGGTCTTCTTTTGCTGCATCGTCCGGATCTTTTCCATTTGGAAGAACTATTACAGTTGTTGTCAGCCCTGCTTTTTCAAGAATCGGGAGACTTCTTTTTGTCGCCTCAAAGCCGGCATTGTCCATATCCAGACAAAGGCTTACTTTTGGAGCAAATCTACCTATGAGAGTAGCTTGTTTTTCTGTTAAAGCTGTTCCTTTTATTGCTACAACATTTGTTATTCCTTGCATAAAACAAGAAATAACATCAAGCTCCCCTTCAACTACAATTGCTTGCTCAATTTTTTTTATTTCCCCCTTTGCAATATTTAGTCCAAAAAATAATTCGCCTTTGTGATAAACCAAAGTTTCCCTGCTATTTATATATTTTGAACCTTCAATATCTTGGCTTTTAAGAACTCTGGCTGCAAAACCTACAACATTATCTCTGTGATCAAAAAGAGGAAACATAATTCTACCTCTAAAAAAATCCACAAGCCGGCCGTTTTGATACATTGCAAGACCTGCGTCAATCAGATCTTCCCTTGTGTATTTTTTTTTGTTAATAAGAAAGTTACATAATGCATTTCCTACGTTTGGAGAAAAACCAAGATAAAAAGTATCTATAACTGCAAGTGATAGTTTTCTCTCTCGGATTAAATAATCCAGAGCTATTTTACCAACATTATGCTTTGTTAAGAGATAGTGATAAAACTCCAAAGCAAGTCTGTTAAGAATATAAATTTTATCTTTCTTTGAAGCAATCCCCGGGTCAAACCCTTTCTCGGAAAGCTGAATTCCGGCTTTTTTAGCAAGAGTTCTAAGGGCCTCAACAAATTCCATATTTTCATACTCCATAAGAAAAGTAAAAACGTCTCCACCCTTACCGCAGCCAAAACAATGCCATATTTGCCTCTCTGGGGAAACAACAAAAGAAGGAGATTTTTCATTATGAAAAGGACAAGGACATTTAAAATTTCTGCCTGCTTTTTTTAGTGGAATATACTCCGAAATAAAGGAGACTATGTCTATTTTCTCCCTAACTCTTGAAACCTCATCCATAGAGGCTTCATTGTACCACTATTTACTGTAGCTTGCGCCTGGGTTTGTAATAAAAATTCCATGAGGATGGCTTTCTATAATTGAAGCTTGGGTAATTTGAATAAACTCCGCTCTCCAAAGCTGTCTTATATTTTTTGCCCCCACGTAATACATTCCTGATTTTATCCCCCCGACTGCCTGATCAACAATTTCTTTTAATTTTCCTTTTACAGAAACCATACCTTCAACTCCCTCAGCTACTAAAACTTTATCCTTATAATCTTTGCCGTGAAACTCATCTTCAAGTTTTATTTTTGCTCCTTTTTCCATGGAGCTTGTAGAACCCATACCTCTGTATTGCTTGAATTTATAACTTCCTCGGCGGGCATCTTGGAACCTATTTGGAACTTTATCTTTTGCGAAAATTAATATTTTTCCCGGTGACTCTTCTGCCTGCGCAAAAAGACTTCCCATCATGACTGTTGATGCACCGGCGGCAAGAGCCTTGACCATATCTCCAGAATATCTTATTCCACCATCTGCAATAATCGGCACTCCTGCGGCTCTTGCCACTCTTGAAACTTCCATAATTGCAGTTATTTGCGGGACTCCCATGCCGGATATTATTCTTGTAGTACAAATTGCCCCCGGTCCCATGCCGACTCTTAACCCGTCAGCTCCTGATTTGATTAAAACTCGCGCTGCCTCTCCTGTTGCAATATTTCCTGCAATAACCTCTGTTTTGCTATATCTATCCTTAATAAACTTTATTGCAGAAATTATAGGTTTTGCAAATCCGTGAGCACTATCAATAACCAATACATCAACTCCCTGACTAACTAAGGCTTTTACTCTTTCTTCTAGTCCCGGCCCTGCTCCAATAGCAGCGCCAACCAATAGCGCTTGTCCTGAGCCTGCCGAACGGATTTTTTTAACCTTTGCGACTTCTGCAACTTGAGCTTTTATAGAAAGGTTTCTATGGATTATTCCAATACCTCCAAACCTTGCAAGTTCTATGGCAAGTTTTGACTCAGTGACAGTATCCATAGGAGAGGAGACAAGGGGAATTTTAAGTTTGATGTTGCGGGTTAAATTTGTTGAAAGATTTATGTCCGAGCGGGAGAAGTCAGAGTAGCCGGGAAGTAGCAAAACATCGTCAAAGGTGATTCCTAATTTCAAAGAAGATTTCCGAGGCTCCATAACTTAATATATATCAACCGGCCTATTCTGTCAACCTGTGTGCTAATATACTAGGTATGCTTGCTAAAGTAATCTCTGCGGCAGTGGTTGGGCTTGATGCAGTGCCAATTGAGGTAGAGGTGGATATTGCAAGTCAGGGACTTCCGAGTTTTACAATAGTCGGGCTTCCGGATAAAGCAGTTGAAGAAGCAAGAGAAAGAGTTAGGTCTGCAATTAAAAATAACGGGGCCGATTTTCCAGCTAAAAGAATAACAGTTAATCTTGCCCCCGCGGATTTACCAAAAGAAGGTCCCAGTTACGATTTACCAATTGCCGTAGGTATTTTACTTGCGTCTGAACAACTGAAGGCCGATATCTCCGATGCACTTTTTATGGGAGAGTTGGCGCTTGACGGGAAACTGCGACATACAAATGGAGTTTTGCCCATAGCCTTGCTTGCAAAAGACCTGCCTGCCGGCAAGGCAGGGAAAAAGCTTAGAAGGATTTTCTTACCGGAAGTAAATTCCCAGGAAGCAACAATTATAAAAGGCTTAGAAATTTATCCCGTTTCAAGCCTTGTGCAACTTTTCAATCATTTATCAGGAACACAACTTTTAACACCGGCAAAACCCGCAAAGACCAAAGATTATTTTGAAAATGCGCAGTTTGAGCTTGACATGGCGGATGTTAAAGGACAAGAAAAAGCAAAAAGAGCAATGGAAATAGCAGCTGCAGGGTCGCACAATATTTTTCTTAAAGGTCCGCCGGGTGCAGGGAAAACGCTTCTGGCTAAAACTCTGCCATCAATACTTCCAAAACTTTCACTAGATGAAGCAATTGAGGTTACAAAAATCTATAGCATTTCAGGACTTTTGGAGAATCAGTCTCTGGTTACAAAAAGACCATTCCGCTCTCCCCACCATACAACTTCCCACATAGGGCTTATTGGCGGAGGCACAAATCCAAAGCCCGGAGATATATCTTTGGCGCATAGAGGAGTTTTATTTATGGATGAATTTCCCGAATTTCAAAGACATACACTTGAAGCTCTTCGCCAACCTATGGAAGATGGTCAAATAACAATTTCCCGGTCTTCAGGCAGAATTAATTTTCCTTCAAAGTTTATGCTGGTGGCAGCTGCTAATCCATGTCCGTGCGGATTTCTTGGAGACAATACTCGACAATGCAGTTGCGGGAGCGCCCAAGTCCTAAGATACCAAAAGAGAATTTCAGGCCCAATGCTTGACAGAATTGACATTCATTTAGATGTTCCTGCTGTAAAAATAGAAAAACTTACAGATAATAAAATTCAGAGCGAAAAATCTTTGGACATAAGAAAAAGAGTTCAAAAAGCTCGCGACATCCAGACAAAAAGATTCTCCAAGATAAAAATAGCTTCAAATGCAGAAATGAGCAATAAACATTTAAAAGAGTTTTGTGATCTTTCAGATGAGTGCATAAACTTACTAAGGCTTGCGGTTGCCAAAATGAACCTTTCGGCCAGGTCTTATAACAGAACTATAAAATTAGCCCGAACCATTGCAGACTTAGAAAATTCGGAAGCCATCAAAGTCTCCCACATCGCGGAAGCTCTACAATATAGACCAAGAACTGACAGCTTATACTAATTCCTGTAGAATAAGTTAATGGATCACGGATTAACCTCAGATCAAGCCAAAGAAAAATTGGCAACAGTTGGAAGAAACGAAATAGAAACTAAAAATAGCTTTAGCGCTTTATCGGTTTTTCTGTCTCAATTCCCAACTTTCATAAACGCAATACTTTTGCTAGGTGCAATATTTTCAGCTTTAATCGGCAATTTTATAGATTCTTCTTTTATTTTCTCCATAATTATTCTTAGTGCTATTTTTGGATTTGTTCAGGAATACAAAGCGGAAAAATCTCTTGAGAAACTCAAAAATTATATTAAGCCCCTTTCAAGAGTTATAAGAAACGGCAAGGAAGAAGAAATCCCAAGCTCAGAGCTTGTTCCGGGAGACATAGTTTTACTAAACGAAGGGGAATATATTCCTGCAGATGGAAAAATAACAATCTCCCATCATATTGAAATAGATGAATCCGTATTAACCGGGGAATCTATTCCTGTTGCAAAAAATGATAAGGATGAAGCTTTTTCAGGAACTCTTGTATCAAAAGGAAAAGGACGGCTGCTTGTCACAAAAACAGGAATGGATACACGCTTTGGACAGATAGCCAAAACTCTTGCAGGCGTTAATTCCGACAAAACACCTCTTCAAAAAAATCTATCAAGCCTGGGAAAGATAATTTCCGTAGTAGCAGTAACAATTGCCGCTTTACTTATTCCAATCGGACTAAGCCAGAATAGAGATTTATTTCACTTAATACTTTTGTCAATAAGTGCGGCAGTTGCGGCAATTCCAGAAGGACTACCCGCAGTAATTACAATTGCCCTTGCAATTGGAACAAACAGAATGGCTAAAAAAAATGCAATTGCCAGAAAAATGTCTGCAATTGAAACATTAGGCGCAGTCCAAATAATTTTGTCCGACAAAACAGGAACTCTCACAAAAAATGAAATGACAGTTAAAGAATTCTTTCTTAACAAAGATATTCACTTAAATTTTCTTTTAAAAAGTTGCGTTGTTGGAAATACCGCTTCTCTAGTACAAAAAGGAGAATCAGGGAAATTTGAGGCAATAGGAGACAAGACAGACGCTTCTCTTTTGGTTTGGGCAAAAGAAAAAGTAGACAATCTAGCCTCATTAACAGATGGAGGCAAAGTAATAGATGAATTCGTTTTTGACCCGGAAACTAAGTTAATCACGACTATTTGGGAAGAAAAAGATAAGAGGTATGTCTTTGTAAGAGGAGCACCTGAAAAAATACTTGAAAACAGCACTTTAACAAAATCTGAGAAACAAAAAATAGAACAAGCATTTGAGGCTTACGCTAGAAAAGGATATAGAGTAATTGCATTTGGATATAAAAATCATGAAGACAAAACTCAAAATAGAAGGAAACTTGAAGAAAATGTTGAATTTTTAGGATTTGTTGGAATATATGATCCCCCAAGAGAAGAAGCCGCGCTAGCCATAAAAAATGCAAGAGAAGCTGGAATTAGAACAGTTATGGTAACAGGAGATAATCCTCTAACTGCCTTAACAATAGCAAAAGAAATAGGCCTAATAGAAAAAGAAGAAAACGTTGTAACAGGAGACGAACTGGATAAAATGTCAGATGAAGAACTAGGGAAAATAATATTAAATACCAGTGTTTTTGCAAGAACCAAACCGGAAGACAAGCTTCGTCTAGTAACTATTTATAAAAAAATGGGCTACGTTGTTGGTGTAACCGGAGACGGAGTAAATGATACTCTTGCCCTAAAAAAGGCTGATGTAGGAATTGCCATGGGGCAAACAGGCACAGATGTAGCAAGGGAGGCATCAGACATAGTTTTGTCGGATGATAATTATTCCACCCTTATAAGAGCAGTTCTGGAAGGAAGAACAATATACAACAATATTCTAAAATCAATTACCTATCTTCTATCCAGCAATTTGTCAGAAATATCATTAATAGTAATTGCGGCAGTCCTAAAAATGCCGGACCCCCTTCTTCCCACTCAAATTCTTTGGATAAATCTTGTCACAGACGGCCTTCCTGCGCTGGCTCTTGCAAGCGATAACAGAAACAGCTCTGTTCTTAAAGAAAAACCAAGAGACCCAAAACAACAGATTCTTACGGGAAAAAGGCTTTTGTTTATAGCAACCGTGGGGTTTTCCATTTCAACAATTTTAGTACTTATATTCTCACAACTTTTAGTAAGTAACAGTCAGACCTTCTCAAGAACAATAATTTTCAACCTGCTGATAAGTTCACATCTAATTCTGGCTTTTTTGATTCGGGGAAAATCTATTCTAAAGATTAATAAAATTCTGTTTTTTGGGGTTTTTTTAACTTTACTGCTTCAATTTATAATCACAACAACGCCATTTTTCCAAAATATCTTCCACCTGGGATTAAAGTAATTAAGTCTCCCACATCGCCGAGGCTCTTCAATACAGACCAAGAACAGAAACCTAAAGAACTATTCTACTTCGTCAATAATAAAACCTTTTACTTGATGGTCCCACATATTTTTAAAGATACCATTGGTTTTTTTAAGTAACTCGTCTGTGGTTCCATCCTCAACAATTTTTCCATCTTCTATAATTACCAATCTATCCATTTTTTTCAAGGTTGATAATCTATGTGCAATTGCAATAACCGTCCTATCTTTCATAAGTTCCTCAAGAGAAACCTGAATTGCATTTTCGCTTTCACTGTCCAAGCTGCTGGTTGCTTCATCCAAAACAAGAATTGGAGCATTTTTAAGAAAAGCCCTGGCTATAGCAATACGCTGACGCTGTCCCCCTGAAAGCTTTACTCCTCGTTCCCCAACCAAAGTGTCATATCCATTGGGAAGTTTTTGAATAAATTCATCTGCTTGGGCTAGCTTTGCCGCTTTTTTTATTTCCAACTCTGTTGCTTTTGGATTGCTATATCCTATATTTTCATGAATAGTCCTATGAAAAAGACTTGTATCTTGAGGAACAAATGCAATTGCTTGACGCAAACTTTCAAGAGTAATTTGAGAAATGTCCTGTCCGTCAATTTGAACTGATCCTTTCTGAACATCAAAATGCCTTAAGAGTAACGACGCAAACGTAGTCTTGCCGGCCCCGCTTCGTCCTACAAGTCCAATTTTCTGTCCTGCCGGAATAGAAAGCGAAAAATCCTTGAAAACTCCTGTTTTTTCATAGCTAAAATCTATTGAATCAATTTCTATTGTTCCTTTTGAGACAACTAAATTTTTTGCATCTGAAACATCCGCGATAATGTGTTCGCTTAGAATTTCCTCAAGTCCCTCTTTTGCCTGTCCATAATATCCTACGGTGTCTCTTATTTGCTGTCCTATAAAAACAAATTGGCTAGAAATATCTCCAACAATTGCAACTACCATAACAACAACTCCAACACTTATAATGTGATTTTGGAAAAGATATATTGATGTAGCAATCATAAGAAGCATAAAAATAAAGATAAGTGTTCCGTTTAATACAAGCGTCCACTCAGAAACCAACCATGACTTAAGACCTGCGTCTCTCATTTTCTTTACAAACTTTTCAATATATTCCCGTTCCCCCGATATGTACGCGTATTCATGAACAAGAGAAATATTAGAAATAGAATCAACTATGGTTCCCTTTAGAGTTGACTCTGATTCTGCGGATTTATATGAATATGACTGTAATTTTCTGGCAAAGTAAAAATTTATACCAAGAAACATCAGGGACCATAAAGCAAGAATTAGTCCGAGCCTAAAATCACTAAGCCATGCAAAAATAATATATACGACTAACCCAGTGAAAACCGGGATAAATTGCCACAAAGCTTTCTCAAACAGGTATTCTATGCCATCAACAGCATTGGATATTTTATTAGTTAAAGAACCGGCAAATCGGCTATTGAAGTAATCTTTGCTATGAAGAGTCAAATATTCATAAAGCTTTTGATATGCGGATAAACGAAAATTCATAAACCACTGCATTCCGGTAAATCCGCTTCCCCGCCAGCAGCTCATTGCAATAAAATAAATTACAGGAAACCAAATTGCCCATATCCATACTGAGTTAATTACTATAGGACTTGTAGATATAGCATCTGTAAGGTTTTTAAGAACAATTACGCTAAGTCTGTCTAAAAAAGTTGCAACGGATACAAAAAATAATGCACCAATTACCCATTTTTTATGCAACTTACTTATAAGAATTCCAAACGAAACTGGATTTTTAGGAAGATCTTTTAACATGAGGCAATTATATCAGAAGCCCAAAGGCTGGAGCTCTCCATTACCGCCCCCGATAAGAAAATTAGTGCCCCGCAAATGCTTTATCTATTTTATCTATCACATGCTTTGCTGTAATAAGATAAACAAACAATCTTTCCTCTTGGGATTCCATAGGAACACCTACGAAAAATACGGTTCCCGCCAAGTGTTCACCATTGACTGAGTTATAAGCTAAAAAAGCTACACATTTCTTTATTTCGGCGGGTATTATCATATAATTTGCTCCCTCTTCTGCTAAATAATAGCGGGGTTTCCTCCTAATTTGTAATCTACGTGTAATTTTAACATATTGTTTGTTTCGTTTACGTGCAAAGCGTACACAAGATCCTAAACCCCCTATTGACAGGATGTAAATAGTGTGCTATGATACATATCTATTCAAGAATATGAATATAAACGAAAGCAGAGAAAATAGGTTTAAAAGAATTGCAACTAGGCGCACAAATAATATCCTACACCAAATGAGACTTTTAGGTAACTTATCTAATAAATCCTCTTATGATTATTCCGATGATGACATCATTAAAATTTTTTCCGCACTTGAAAATCAAATAAGATTAGCAAAAGCAAAATTCCACTTTACGAAGAAAAAGGAATTTAAACTATAAAATATGGTTGATACGGCAAGCATTTTAAAGCACTACGAATTAAAAACAGAGGCAATAGATATGACTCCGGATCGCTCCATGTTACCAAAATCAGGCAAAGTCGGATATACATTAACTCAAGCAGTTGCTGAACTTGTAGACAATTCTATAGATGCACGCGTTTCAAATGAAGAATTGCTCATAAATATAGTGGTTCAGAGTGATTACATAAAGGTTGAAGACAATGGCACTGGCATGGGAAAACAAGACATAGGACATGCTTTATCTTTAGGACATTCTAATAAAAAAGATCAATTGGGAG
>CALRGR010000014.1 GCA_943357985.1 Candidatus Levybacteria bacterium GW2011_GWA1_37_16
GCAGGAAGAAGTAGGTTCGGCTGGGTCCTTTATTCTATTTGCATTGTAATCCGTGAATATGTTTCCCGAAATTGTGACAGGGCCGCGGTCAACGCATTGCTGATTTGTGCAGCTTGTTCCCGAGCCGGGCTGCTGGATACAGTCAGATCCCAAAGGACACCAATTTTGTTGTACTAATATTATGGGCCATATAAGAATAGTTTGCCAACCCCCCGGCACGTTGCATGATTGCCAGATGAAACATCCAGGAGGAAAAGTGACAATTGGAGGGGGAGCGTTGTCAACGCAGATACCATTGGAACAGGTTTGATTACTTGTGCAAGGAGGATTACATCCGCCGCCACCGGATGGAATGCACTCATTGGGGATAGTAGAACGGCTGCAAACTTTACCTGAGGGACAAGAACGTATGTTTAATGTTTTTGTGATGTCATAGCAAAGAACATTAATATTGGGGTCATTGGCACTAGGTTGTAATTTACAGATTGCATAAGCTTCTCCTCCTAATATTGGTACACACATTACCGAGCCTTCTTGTGTGCATGGAGCTTTATCGTTTGGGCATGTGTTTGGTATGCACTCTTTGTTAGTAGGATTGCAAGTTTGTCCTACAGGGCAAAATGGAGCAGACCAACACCAGCCGTTTATAGTAGACTCACAAGTTTGTTTTCCGGTGCCCAAACACTGAGTTGAGCCAGGACTGCAACTCCCATTCGGACACGGGGTTGGGGTGGGAGTAGTTGGGGTTATCAAGCTATCACAAGCAGCCTGTCCACAAGTAGGTTCTCCAACACCACCACACCTGACTTCTGTTGCGCCGCCAATATTGCAGTCTGCCTCATTCGGGTAATAAGGATCTACTGGAAAAGCTCTGGCACCTACTTGAGTTGTCCCATTGCAGCAAGTTTTATATGGTCCACCAACAGCGCAACTACAAAATCCTGCATTCATTACCGGAGGATTACTAGAATTATATTTGTCTCCGGTTGAACAAACATCGTCGCTTCTTGAGAACCAATTATGACAATTATCTAAGGGGTCAACCGTATCGGTGTAAGTACCGGAACAGCTATATTTTGTCCATGTGCTGCCTCCTTCCCCTGGCTGGCATGCTGTTCCACAACTTGAAACTCCAATTGCCTCACTATTCCAGCACACCGCATTTAGGCATTGATTATTCCCGCACGGTTGATAATTCGCCGGAGGAGGATTATTTGAATAGATAGGAGTTCCATTTCCTGCGGCTAAAGCTTGCGATTTTAGAAGAAATACGCAAAAGAAAGAAAAAATAAATACTGCAAGACACTTTTTTAACATTTTAAGAAACTCTAACTATATTATTGAGCCCTTTTTAAAGGTTGTCAAGGATAAGAAGGCTAAAGAACAAAAAAAGATTAGCTTATCTAGGAGGATTATCTGAATAGATAGGAGTTCCCTTTGTTATATTCTGATTTACTGGTGCGGTATAAACTACCTGTTTTGCCGGCTTCTTAAAAGTCTCCGGGAATAATTGTTTAAATATATCAGAGGCAACACCGATTTTTTGGTTTGAAGTAACTGCGAAGTTATATCCTCCAAAGTTTGTAGTTCCTTTGTCTCCGATGCGAGTTATTTCATCTCCTGGCTTAATATTATTGACAGCCAGCATATTATCAAATGCAAGGTCACCTACGAAAGTGAAAGTGACTGAGTCAGGATTTTCTATATCTTTTAATCCAATGGATATTCCATTAAGAATGCCACCTTCTCTTTTTGAGAAGGAACCCTTAATAGGTGCAAATACCGGTGTATTTTTTGGTAAGTTAAAGCCGATCCAATCCCATTTTACGCCATTAGCGTCAGTCCAGCTTAACAATTCTCCCTGAGAGCAAAATTTGGATTCAACTACTTTACAGAGGCCGGGAGTGCCTTTAGCTGTAGGGAGGAAGGAGAGGAAGGGGAGTTTTGAGGATGTTGGTAGGAGACTAAAGTAATTCAGAGCTCCTAGGAAAACAAGCACAATTATTAAAAGGGCTAGGATTTGAGACACCACAGATGTTAAACGGAACCTAATATATCTTTGCGAAGTATTCTCTCCTTCAATTTCATTCAGGATCTTTGACATAGATTCATAGTAGGGAACTCTAGTAAGTAATGTCAACCCCGATTAAATCGGGGTCAAGCCACCTGCTTTGCGGGGTTCAACCCTCTTAAGGGTTAAACCCCCGCAAAGAAATGTGAGAATAAAGCTACATCAAATCACTTATCTTATTATCTATTGGTGTTTCTAAGCGTCACCGAAGTATTAAAAGTTACCGATGTATTATTCTCTGTGAAATTTCCTGACTTTGATTGAGACAAAGTAAAGTTTATTCCAATTGTGGGTGGCAAAACCAAATTGTCCTGACTACAAGTAAAAAAACAGGAGGTTGTTTTTACATTTGACGCGTCTATAAGCGATGCGCTATTTGAAGAAATTGTGGATGAACCGCAAGAAAAAGTAATAGCTTGTCCGTCACCAGACATAATCTTTATAAAATTATATTGAGTAGGTGTTGGAGTAGGGGAAATAACAGGCATTGTACAGTCTGTTACGTAGCTTGTACCGTTCGTACTAACGCCATAAAAATTGCGGGAAAATTCAACCTGTTTTGAAATTTGCAGAAGGGCGTAATTTCCGTTTTGCCTTACATTATCCAACGCATTGGTTTTATTTGTTCCAACTAACGTTGAGATCAAAATCGCGCCGGCAACACCCCCGATGACTCCTATGACCATTATTACAGCAAGAAGCTCAACAAGAGTGAAGCCCTTTTCTAAATTTAAAATTTGAAATTTGAAATTTAAAATTCTCATGCTATGGTGTAGGGACGGCATTGTTATTGCCAAAACACGACACAAGTGAAACCTCATGACAAAAAGTATTAGAGCTGTCAGTACACTTGCTGTCCGACCATGAAACATCTACAGTAACCCTTGAAGTTCCAACGCACGTAGCCGATGTGTGCTCAATTGTCACTTCTCTTACAAAAATCCCCACATTTTGAGTACATCCATTTATGCCTCTAACAGCAAGGTTTTTTGGGCTTGAAGGCAAGCAATAATAAGTACTGGACAAAGCCAAAAAAGAAAGCCAGCTTAAATTCCTTATTCCTCTTGTTATCTCCATTCCTTCCTGCGCAAAGTGGTTTGCCTGATTTTGATTTCTAGTAAACTGCGTATTGCTCAAAGAGGAAATAACCGCAACAACAATTGCCGAAATTATTATTATCGCAACGCCCAATGCTATTAATGCTTCAACTAGCGTCTGACCTTTTTCTCTCATCATTTAATTATACCTATAGAATCAACTGTTATAGTTCTACTCTGCCCAAATCCCGAAAGTACAACAGAGCCGCTCCCTATAACACCGCCCGATATGACAGGAAAGAAAAAGGAAAGGGAAGTACTGCCTGAGCCAACTGCTACATTGGCAGGAAAAGTTACAACGGAAAGCTTATAGACATTACCTGCGCATACAGCATCCAGCTCATAAGCATTGCTTGTCTGAAAAATAACAACCTTGTATCCATCAATAGCTTGACTTAAACACTGCTCTGGCTTTACTTGGGAGAATGAACGCGACTTTGCAAGATTTAGAGTCGTTCTTAAATCATAGGCCGCGGATTGAAGTGATTGTGTCCTGCTGTAATTTACAAAAGCGGCAAGTCCGCCCGTTGTAAGAACTACAAGAATTGAGATAACAATAGAAATCTCAATGAGAGTAAATCCTTTGCGACTATTGACCATTTTATGGATTGTTTAAGACGTAGTATACTCCTGACGTACAATCTGTAACTACAGGGAGAGGGTTACACTGGGCACTCCCCACAGAAATAGTGCAACCCTGAGAGTCGCTGGGGTTCTCAAGACACGCGCCTATTGTGTATGTTGTACCATTACTTAAAAAATAGTAATTGCCACTATTGTAATAACTAGAACCTCGAGGATCTTTTGGAACAGACTTCATATAAGTTGAGGTTGAACAGTCAGGACTTTTTATAGAAGTGCTACAATTAGGCAATAGCTGAGGATAGCTTCCTTGATCGGCTCGGAAAAGCTCGAAAGCAGATTGAACTTGCCTAAGATCTGATTTTCTCTGAGCATCTCTTGCTCTTTGCCTAACGCCAATAAAATTGGCCATAAGAAGTGTTGTTAAAACTCCAATAATTGAAATTACAATAAGTAGCTCTACAAGGGTAAATCCACTCTTAACATTTGATTTTTGATTTTTGATTTTTGATTTTTCTATCATGGGCTTACATTTGGACTGGTTAAGCCAAAATTGCAAGTGACTCCTACTCCGCAAGCCGTATCGGGGATTACATTGGAACCTATACTGCTACAGGCGGCGCCACCATTACATGCGCTTGGATCAGTCCCTATATCTAGGCTAGCATAAAGAAAGTAAGACTGTCCATCGATATCTGAAAAATAGACATATTTTTTGGAAGCCTTAGGATCCTTGGGCAAAACATCAATATATGGTTGCCACGACGAACCCCAACCGACTACATTTCCGTCTAGTCCTTTTATTCTATAGTCGGAGCTAGAGTATGGAGCAGGATATCTTCCGTTATCATCATAATAACCCTCAAGAGCACGTTGAACTTGATAAAGATCTGATTTTCTTCTGACATCGTTGGCTTTTTGAAATTGAGCAGTAGGATTAAGAATTGCTAAGGCTCCAATTGACAAGACCGACAATATGCCAATAACAAGAATAAGCTCTATAAGTGTAAATCCTTTCATTCTTCCTGAGTCCTGAGGAGCTAAAAAAATTTCAACATTAGAATCTTTAGAAAGAAATCCGAATAAAAGAGACTTAGAATAGTTCCTAAAACCAAAAATGGACCAAAAGGAATCGTACTTCCTTTCAGCTTCTTTTTTCTCCATAAAATAAGTATGACCCCGACCACAGCTCCTGTCAAGAACGCCAAATAAAGCCCTACAACAATTCCGGGAAAACCGAGGAGTAGACCCATTAAGATTACAAACTTGACATCCCCCCATCCCATACCCTTTCCGGAAGTCAAAATAAGAAGCATCAGGAAAAATACAAAAGCTCCCAGAGCAGAAAGTAAATAAGGAACTATATCCTGCGATGTCAGAAGCAAGTAGCCAAGTGAGAGAGCAATTGCGGGATAAACTATTTTGTCGGGGATTATTCCATATTTTAGATCAATAAAAAATATAGCTAGAAGAGAAGAGACAATGAATAGATGATAGATGATAGATGATAGATGATAGGATGTGGAAGATAGAAAGTAGAAGGCAGCAACAAAAAGAACCGCAGTTACACACTCAACGATTGGATAATATAGCGAGATTTTCTTTTTACAGCATCTACATTTGCCTTGCAATATCAGAAACGAAAAAAGAGGAACTAAATCAAAGACTCCAAGTTTTTTCTTGCAATGGTCGCAATACGATCTTCCTTTTATAAACCCTTTATTGTTAGGAATTCTATCAATTAATACATTTATAAAGGAACCAACGCAAAGTCCTAGAATGAAAATTAGAATCAACTCAATCAGCATGAGGAGGTTTTATTGAGCACACCAATAACAATCTTGATTTCCACCAGTAGATTTGCAATTTGCGCCATTCGTGCCACTCTGTGCATATTTTGTTTCGACGTTTTTTTGCTGAGATTTAGATGCCGGTTTAAAACAAGTGATTAAATCATTATTTCTTGATGTTTGAGGATTTGGCTCACTCACAAAAATCTTAGAAAGACCATTAAATGTCATGAATCCTTTTTTAATTTCCCCTTCATCAACTAAAGTTTGCAAACAAACAGTCATTGAGGATAAAGCAATGCCGCTGATATCTGTCGTAGCATAACAATCGGCACCGCCATTAACCGCAGTATCCCAAGGCATACCATTATGCGTTGTAAAGTATCTAATATTGGAGTTCAAAAATTCTACCGTAGTGTTTTTAAGATTTGAATCCTGAGCTTTATTAAGCTGCTCAAAAGGGTCAATTGTTGCAATCAAAGCTGAGGCTAAAATTCCTAAAATACCAATGACTACAAGAAGTTCGATTAGGGTAAATCCGGCAACTGATTTTAGGTTTGCGAGCAGTTTTTTCATCTATATAATCTAGTAAATCATATGCTAGAACATCTTGTCAAGTGGTAGCGAGCCAATCTATTGTATTGAACCGATTAAACCATAAATTGGCGTAATTACGGAAATAATCAAAAACGAAACTCCAATACCTAAAACTACCATAATAATAGGCTCCATAGCCGTTGTTAAAGTTTTGACTTGCTCATCAACCTCTCTTTCAAAATACTCAGAGGCTTTAATAAGAGAATCATCAAGCTTTCCTGTTTCTTCACCAATTCTTACAAGCTGTACAAGGAGTGGAGGGAAAAGAATGGAAGAAGACATGGCATCTCCAACTGTCAAACCTTTTTCAACTTTTCTTGACACATCAATAATTGCATTCTTGTAGTAACTATTAGCTGCGCTTCCCGCAGTCTGCAAAAGTGCATCAACAACTAAAGTCCCCGTACCAACCAAAAGTCCAAAAGTTCTTGCAAACTCGGCAAGAATTGTCTGTTTTATAAGTTTTCCAAAAACAGGAAGCTTTAAAACAATATTATCAATAATAAGTTTTCCGGAAGGTGATTTTGCAAAACGGCGGTAAAGCACAAAAATTCCAACCACCATAATAATAACCAACGGCCAAAAAAATATTATAAATCTAGAAAGTCCTACAATAATTTGTGTGGGTAGAGGAAGGGGAATGTTCAAATTTTCATAAAGGATAGAAAGCTGCGGAATAACAAAAATCATCATAATAATTACAACAACAATCATAAGAATAACAACAATTACTGGATATGTAAGAGCAGACTTAACAGAACTTTGCAGCTTATCCTGTTTTTCAAGATTATCCGCAAGTCTTATTAAAGCTCTATCTAAAAGCCCCGATTCCTCCGATGTTTTGATAATAGAACAGTATATTGGGGAAAACATAGTTGGATATTTGGCAATTGCATCTGAAAAAGAAGAACCACTTACAATATCGGTTATAATTCCATCCATAATCTCAAGCATATAAACACCGACAACCTGCTGTTTTAAAATTTCTAGTGCACGAACAAGTGTTAAGCCCGAGACAAGCATTGAAGACAACTGCCTGGTAAAAAAAATAAGATCTGTAAATTTGGATCGTTTAAAAAAAGGAATAGCCTCTACAAATTTATTTTTTTCTTTTTTTACTATCGTGATTGGAACAAGCTCCCGCGTTCTTAGATAGACAACAGCTTCGTTTATATCCTTTGCCTCAATAATACCGGTAGCGATTTTCCCATCTTTCCCTACTGCTTTATAAGAGAGCCTCATTAAATTATCCTACCATCCTTTGCAACTCCTCTTGGTGAATTGCATAGCTTTTTGCAATATCAAGGCTTATGGCGCCAGTCAAAACAAGCTGAGCAAGAGAAGCCTCAAGAGTAACCATTCCAACCGCTTGGGAAGTTTGAATGATAGAATCAATAAGATGAGTTTTACCTTCGCGGATATTTGACGCAAGAGCAGTCGTTCCAACCAAAATTTCAACTGCTGCAACTCTTCCGCCGTTTATTTTAGGAAGAAGTCGTTGAGAGATAACACCTTTAAGGGTCGAAGCAAGCTGCGCTCTTATCTGAGGCTGTTGATACGCCGGAAAAGAATCTATCATTCTGTCAATTGTTTGAGATGCGGAATTAGTATGCAGAGTAGAAAATACTAAATGACCCGTTTCTGCAACTGTAATCGCGGAGGAGATTGTTTCCGGATCTCTCATTTCCCCGACCAACACTACATCCGGGTCTTGACGAAGTGCGGATTTTAGAGCTAGCGTCCATGAATGAGTATCTCCTCCCATTTCCCGTTGCGAGATTATACTTTTACCATTTGGGTAGACGTACTCTATTGGGTCTTCAATAGTTAAGATATTGCATGCCCGGTTAATATTTATCTCATTTATAATTGCGGCAAGAGTTGTAGATTTTCCATGACCCGTAGGACCTGTTACCAAAACAAATCCCTGCCTCATACTTGCAAAACTATGAACTATTTTTGGGAGCCCCAGCTCATCAATAGTTTTAATATTTGGAGGCAAAAATCTAAGAGCAGCGCTTGGCAAATTTCTCTGGTAGTAAACATTTACCCTAAATCTTCCTTTATCTCCATAAACCCCACCGCCAAACCCGAAAGAAAAATCAAGTTCTTTATTTGCAAGAAATAATTGTTTTTGAGAAGGAGTCAAAAGAGAAAAAATCATTTGCTCGCAAGACTCCTTGGTTAGAGCAGGATAATTTGGAACATAAACCAAAGAACCATCTATGCGAATTGCAGGAGGAATCCCCGGCAAAAGATGTAAATCCGATGCGTTATTTTGTACTGTAAACTGCAATAATTGTTGTATATCCATATTTCTACTCCTTCGCGACTCTTAGGACTTCTTCTGGAGTTGTTATTCCTTGTAAAACTTTTAAAAAACCATCCTGCATCATGGTTATCATTCCTTCTGCCACAGCTTCTTTGGCAATTGCCTGACTATCCTGTTTTTCAAGAACAAGAGCTGCTATTTTGGCAGACACCGGCAGAACTTCAAAAATACCTATTCTTCCTAAGTATCCTGAATTGCCACACTCATCGCAACCTTTCCCTCTGTAAAGTTTTATATCCGGTTGATTGCTCGGGAAAAAATTACCTAAAACCGTTTTTATCTCAGCAAGAAGCTGCGGTGGAGGAGAATAGGCTTCCTTACAATGAGTACAAACATTTCTAACAATTCTTTGTCCAACAATTGCATTCATGGTAGAGGAAAGTAAAAAATTTTCGGCTCCCAAATCAGTAAGACGGGGAAGCGCACCTGCAGCGTCAGATGTATGAAGCGTTGAGAATACCAAATGACCTGTTAATGCAGCCTGAATAGCCAAGTCTGTAGTTTCCTGATCTCTTATTTCTCCAACAAGTATTATGTTTGGATCTTGTCTTAAAAATGCCCTAAGTCCCGTTGCAAAAGTAAGCCCGACTCCCGGATTTATTTGCACCTGGTTAATTCCGGGGATTTGGTACTCAACGGGATCTTCAAGCGTCATAATATTTACCCTTGTTGTGTTAAGCTTTGCCAAAACCGCGTACAAAGTTGTAGTTTTTCCACTTCCCGTTGGACCACAGACAATAATAATTCCGTGAGGCCTTAGCATTGAAGTCTCAAGATTTTTAAGTGATGGACCATTAAGACCCAGATCTTCAAGTGTCGGTATTCCGCCTGATTTTCTAAGAAGCCTCATAACAATTTTTTCTCCATAAACATTTGGAATTACAGATACACGAAGGTCAACCTCATTATTATTAACTTTAAAATTAAAACGGCCATCCTGAGGACTTCTATGCTCATCTATTTTCATGTCTGATAAAATTTTTATTCTGGATGTAACCGATTCCTTAACATTTTTGGGCAAAGACAACTTGTCATATAGAATTCCATCAATTCTATAACGCACCCTAATTCTGTCCTCTTGTGGCTCAATGTGTACGTCCGATGCCCTGCTTGTTACAGCGTACTCAAGAATTGTTGCAACTATCTTAGCAATTGGCGCCTCCTTAATAATTTGGGCAATTTGAGCACTGTCAACAGTGCGGGTCTTACCAAAATCTTCTGTTTCTTTAAGCGCTTTTCCAACTTCACCTACAAGTTCCTGTCTGTATTGTTGATTTATAGCTCGCGCTACCTCAGGCGCTGTTGCAGCAAAAGATTTTATAGTGAGCCCGGTTTTCTGCCTGACAAATTCAACAGCATCCAAAGCAACTGGATTTGCCATTGCAACAGAAAGAATTTTGCTTTGCTCATCGTAGAGAAATGGAATCAGAGAAAATCTCTCAGCAACTGCGCGGGGAACAAAACTTAAAGCCTGAGGAGAAAAAGATGCTGAATCTAAAGATACAAAAGGAATACCTAAGAGCTTTGCCTTTGCCTCTATAATTTTATCCGGCGGGACTAAATTTGCCTGCTGAATAAGCTGCTCTTCACCTATGCTTTGACTTGCGCTTTTTACCTTAATTTCGCTATACTGCTCTTGCGTAATCACGTGCTGGGCCAAAAGCACATCGCTTAAAGTTTGGGTATTTGTAGGACTAACGTCGTCTGTGGGCATTACATTTATCATAGAGAGTTTTAGCTTAAAAAGTCAACACATGAATAGTATAATAATCGTCTCAAAAAACAGAGAAGACACATCTGCAGCTCTTAGCGAGATTTACCAAAAAAAAAGCATAGAAAGCGTTGACCAAGACCTATACACTTTTGAAAAAACCGTTGGCATTCCAGACATAAGAGCTATTCAAGAGAGGCTATATTTGAAACCTATAAAAAGCAAAAATAAGGCAGTCATCATTGACGCACCACAGGGATTAACAACAGAAGCCCAAAATTCTCTTTTGAAAATTCTTGAAGAGCCACCTGAGAATACATTCATAATGCTTGTCACCCCAAACAAAAACTCACTCCTTCCAACAGTTTTATCCCGCTGCAAAGTAATAGAAATAAAGGAAGATGTAAGCGGAGAATTCTCAGATACCTCAGATACATTAAATCAGCTTGCATCTTGCGGGGTAGGGGAGAAATTAAGACTTGCACAAGACTTCTCAAAAACAAAAGAAGAAACACTTCTTTTTCTACAAAATTTAATCATGGCAGCAAGAAAGAAATTGATAGAAAATCCTCTGGACCAAACAAATCTAAAAATGCTAAAAGAAATTCAAAAAACCTACGGCATAATTAAATCAACAAACGTAACTCCGCGCTTAACTCTGGAAAATTTATTTCTTTCATTATGAATTTAAGCCAAATTGAAATTTCAAAATCCAATTTACTTCATAACTTTCAAGTCTTCAGATCTGTTGTAAATTCTAAAACAAAAATTTTATCTGTTGTAAAAGCAAATGCTTACGGACACGGACTTGAGCAAGTAGTGTCAATTCTTGACAGCAAAACGGATTATTTTGGAGTTAACGATGTAGGCGAACTTAGACTCCTTAGGAAATTCTCAGATAAGCCAACTCTTGTCATGGGATACGTTCTTATCGAAGACTTGGAGGAAGCTGTAAAACTGGACGGAACGCTTGTTATTTATGATTTGCAGCGAACAAGAACGCTTTCGGAGATTGGCAAAAAATTAAATAAAATTCCAAAGATTCATATAAAAATTGACGCTTCATTGGGAAGACAAGGAATCTTGTTAAGTGATGTTAAAAAGTTTGCTGCCGAACTTAAGAAGATCGATAACATTGATGTTGAAGGGATATATGCTCATTTTGCAAATATAGAAGACACAAAAGATTTTTCCCATGCTAAAAAACAGATTAACGAATATAAAAAAGCGCTCGAGATTTTTAAACTGAACGGATTTACCAATATAAAAACACATATGTCTTCAACCGCCGCAAGTTTGGTTTATGAAAAAGATAAAGGAATAAATAATATTGTAAGAATTGGAATTGGGCTTTATGGACTTTGGCCATCGGAAGAAGTGAAAAAAGAATTTCATAATAAATTCGAGCTTAAGCCCGTAATGCGCTGGGTAGCTCACATTGCTCAAGTTAAAACAGTTCCAGCAGGTTTTCCTATTGGTTATGGACTAACTTTCAAAACAAAAAAGCCAACTAAAATCGCGATTATTCCGCAGGGATATAGTGACGGATATGATAGGGGACTATCCAACATTGGCGAAGTTTTAATAAAAGGCAGAAGATGTAAAATTTTAGGAAGAGTGGCAATGAACATGTTTACCGTTGATGTTTCGAAAGTTAGCAATATAAAAGCCGAAGATGAAGTTGTATTGCTCGGCAAGCAAGGAGGCGAAGAAATAACGGCCGAAGAAATTGCAGAAAAACTAGGAACAATAAATTATGAAATCGTCTCCCGCCTCTCCCCCCTACTACCAAGGGTCATCATTAGCTAAGTATCCTATAGTTTGATTTTGCATCAAAACTTTGATACAATATCTACTTATGACTACAGCTGAAATGGGCATACAATTGCCTAACTTACAACTAGAAAACAGGAGAAAATCGGCAGTTTCCTTGCTTGATGCCTATATTAGCCGTGATACATCACCCCTTAGATCTGACCAAATGGACGCTATGCATTCGCTTAGGGAATTCTTTGCAGGAGACAAATCAGCAGGATACATGTCTCTTCCAACGGGATATGGAAAAACTGCAATTTTTACTCAACTTACTGAAGCATTAGGAATGAGAACAATCGTACTATCTCCTACAAGAAAAATTTTATCTAGAACTAGGGAATCATTTGGGGAATTTTCTCCAGACGTAGAAGTCGGCAATTATTTTTCTGAAGACAAAAACACCACAGGACAGGTTATAAATACAACCTATCAATCGCTCCCTAACTTAATAGAAGGAGGAGAAATAAATCCAGACGAAATAGATCTTATAATTTGTGACGAGGTCCATACAGCTCTTGGAGAGCAAAGATATTCTCTTTTTAGAAATTTTCCAAATGCCTTAAAAATCGGGCTCACTGCTACACCATACTTCAACCAATTAGATGGATACAAAGAAAGAGGAATTGTTAAAGATAATGAGCAATGGACTGGTATTTTTGAAAATCTCATACATGAAATGTCTTTGGAAGAAGCGATGGAAAGAGGATTTCTTGCAAAACTTGATATAAACCTTCTAAAGACTGGCGTAGATGTTGGAAGCGTACAAATAGACTCAAAAGGAAATTATAATGAGCAGGATATAAAAAGATATCTTGATAAACAAGTCAGGAATGATTTGACGCTTGCAATACTAAAGGGAATAGAATCATTACCAGCTGGTGTTAGTTTTGATCCAGAGCAAATGGAGCAGATTACCCAACTACACCAGAGAGCTGACGGAAAGAAAACTGCCATATTTGGATTTTCCGTAGAGCATATTAAGAATCTTGCAGAGCTATTAAGAAAGAACGGAATCTCTGCACAGGCTGTATACGGAAGCCTGCCATTTAAGAAACAGGCGGAAATTTTTGACTCATATGAAAGTGGGGACACTCAAGTAATTTTAGGGGTTGATTTATTAAATTTAGGATGGGATTCACCCAAAACAGCTGTTGGAATATTTCTTGCACCAACTCAATCAGGAATTGTTGCGGTACAACAATTAGGAAGAATTCTTAGAACCGATCCTAGCAAAGAAGAAGCTATAGCAATTCAAATGGTTGACGAGTATAGACTCTTGCATCAATCTCCAATCTTAATTCCTGACATTTTTGATCCATACTATGTTTTAAGAGGCACTCAGCAGGGCAAAGAGAAATCAACAGATAAATACGATGTAAAACAAAAAAGTGATTCTCCAATAACAATTTCTGGATATAGAGTAGATACGCTAGTTAATCGAGCAAAAAGCGTTGAAATACTAAGAAGTAGATTCAAAAAATCTTCAATAGAAGAAATAAATACTGCAGTAGACAGCATTCTTGCTGAAGTTTATAAAGAGGACGTACCCCTTTCAACACACGAGTTTCTTAAAAAAATAAACACTGCAATTCCATTCAGAATTCCACAAGAAGCAGCGGAATTAGCACTGCAAGCTATAGCTAGCATAGATTCTAACAAAGCTGCTCTAGGTAAAAAAGCTATTGTATTTTTATACGCAGGGACAATATTGTCAGGAATTGATAGATTTTTATCTAAGGATGCCGATGAAAATGATGAAATATGTCAGGCAGCAGTAGAAAGAGTTCTATCGGGGCTACTGACCAAAAATCAAAAAAGAGTAGCTTCCGGTTCTATATATGCGGCAGCAGAAAGAGGAGCGGCTGAATATATTGCTCAAAAAAGAAACATGCCACCTACTTGGATATTGGATGACAAAAACCATTCAATAATTAATTCTGCCCTGTTAGATTTTTCCATCAATAGGCCTCAGTCTAACAGGGAATGGGAAGAACGAATAAGCCATCTAAGAAACCTAACTGGAATATCCTCGAAAAATTTGATGGAATATTTTAAATATGCTTTTGGAAAAGGAGATAACACAGATGAAATAGATGATTCAACGGAAGCAAACGGATTTACCTTTGCTTCCCAACTTAACCGGCAGGATGTAATTACCGACATACTAACGACCCTAACTCCTAGAGAAAGATTTGTCCTAAAAGAAAGATTCGGATTAAATGAAGATACACCAAAGACTCTGGAGCAGGTCGCAATTATGTTGAATGTTACAAAAGAAAGAATACGTCAAATCGAAGCCAAAGCTCTTAGAAAAATGAGGCATCCCACAAGATCCAGAAAGCTAATAAACATTTTGAGCGGCGATACCCAAATATGGCAGAGAGAGGTCCCAGACCAATCTTATCAAACAAAAAGAACCATTTTACCAAAATCCGAAGATGCTGAGAATTTGACTGGAGTTGCTGCACAACTAGCAGTGAATTTAAGCAAGCTACCACTTCTTAAACCAGGATCTATAACTACTTCATCCAGATGGTCTAACTGGGCAAAGCAACATCCTTTACCTGAAAACTATACAGGATTAGATGAACAAATTAGATACGCTAAATATGCAAAAGAGATGGGAATCTCGCACAGTTCTTAAAACTATTCCCGCTTGAAAGTTTGTAAGGGATTAGCGGCCGGAGCGGGGATCGCGAAACATATTTCTTCTGATAAGCCATTGGGCTTCAGTGGGAACATGCTGTGGATCCATCTTCCTCATTGCATTCCAAAAATCATGCCGCGCTTTATGCCCGCCTTTATTAGAATAGTGTTGTCCGATTGGCTCATTATAGTTGGAAAAAC
>CALRGR010000015.1 GCA_943357985.1 Candidatus Levybacteria bacterium GW2011_GWA1_37_16
AACAAAATAAATATTAGAAAGTAATAGTCCTGTAAAAAATTGAAGTGGAGCAAAATAGGAGATATTGCCAAAAAGAGACGACACGAAATGTATGGACATGGGAAAAAGAGGAAAGAATCCTGCATTTACCGTATATCCGCTGCTTGTAATTAGTAAGTAATATACGCCATCAAAATTTGCCCAGGGAGATAGGAGAAAGTGCAGTGTCGGATTCCACGGCTGTGTATAATGTGCTACTGAAGTATAATAAAAGCCGTTTCTGTAGGAAAGAAAAAAGTTTCCAAAAAAGAGAGGAATAAATAGTAGTATCCGCCAAACTAGAAATATTGATATTATTTTTTTAAGCATCAGATTGATATTAGCAAAAGTAAGCAGCAATGTTATAAAATATAGCACGTGGCGCTAAAACTTTACAATTCTCTATTAAGAAAAAAGGAACTATTCAAACCTCTTAAAGCAAAACAAGTCTCAATGTATGTTTGTGGAATTACTCCTTATGACACAACGCATTTGGGACACTCATTTACCTACGTGCACTCCGATGTTCTGGTTCGTTACTTAAAATATTTGAGATATCAGGTTAACTACACTCAGAACGTAACAGATATTGATGATGATATTTTAAGAAAAGCAAAAGAAGTTGGACAGGACTGGAGAGAGCTTGGAGATTTTTGGACAAAACAGTTTCTAAAAGATATGAAAGATCTAAATGTTCTTCCTCCAAACCATTATATCAAGGCAACTAGCTCTATCGCTATGATGATACGTATCATTAGAGTATTCCTAGACTCGAAATATGCCTACAATTCTGGCGGAAATGTTTATTTTAGAGTAAAGAAATTTAGAGATTATGGAAAACTCTCAAAATATAGTATTGCCGAAATGGAAGAGTTTCTAAAGGAAAGAGGCGGAGATCCTAATGATGAAAATAAAGAAAACCCTCTAGACTTTATTCTATGGCAGGCAAAAAAAGTAGGAGAACCTTTTTGGAAAAGCCCGTTCGGAGATGGCCGTCCGGGATGGCACATAGAATGTTCGGCAATGATCCATAAATTCTTAGGAGAACAAATAGATATTCATGGCGGCGGTTTTGATTTGATATTCCCCCATCATGAAAGCGAAATTGCTCAAAGCGAATCTTATACGGGCAAAAAGCCTTTTGTAAAATACTGGATGCACGCCGCAATGGTTTATTACCAAGGAGAAAAAATGTCAAAATCTCTTGGAAACCTAATTCTTATAAAAGACCTATTAAAGAAATATTCTGCAAATGAAATACGATGGAGCATACTTTCCCATCACTATAGAGACTCATGGAAATTTAGTGAAAGAGAGCTAGATAATTCCCAAGAAGCTCTTTCTGCTATCCGTTCTCTTCCCTATTCAGGCATAAAACCTAACATGAAAAAACTAAATAAATTCTTCGAATATTTGAATGATGACCTCAATACGAAAAATGCGCTGGACGAAATCGACAAGCTCGTTAAAGAAAAGACAAGCTCTTCCGAGATTAGAGCTGCTTTGTATATACTAGGTTTTAATTTGAACTAACCTTGGTATGGTATAATTGTGGCTGTATTATGGATAGCAGCGGACTTGCCTCTTTGGAGGATATTTCTTTTCAAAGTCTAACATTTGGAGTTTTAAACATAGATAGCGTAATAGATTATATTAAGGCTTTTCTTGAGGAGATGCCTGACTCATCTTACAGCTTAATTATTGGAACCGACTCACATGAGGTAGGTGGAGGAGGAAAGGAAGGAAAGGATATAAATCTAGTAACCGCAATTCTTATTCACAGAAAAGGTTTTGGCGGAAGATACTTTTGGACAAGAAAAGAAATGAATAACATTCACACGCTTAGAGAGAAAATATACGCAGAAACTATGATGTCTTTAAATTTTGCATCAACCTTTGTGCCTCTTTTTAAAAAAAGTCTCAATGGCAAATCTCCAAATTATGATTTGGAAATCCATATAGACGTTGGAGAACACGGAGATACCAGGGACATGATAAAAGAAGTTGTAGGAATGGTAACGGGAAACGGTTACATAGCAAAGACAAAACCGGAATCCTATGGCGCTTCTTATGTTGCAGATAAACACACATGAAAAAAACAAACAAGCTTGAATGGGAGAAAGCATTAGATGTAGAAAGCATAATTATAGAACTCTTAGATGTTTTGGAATTTCCCCACGTTAATGCTTCCAGGCTCTTCTATTTTAGGACTCAAGGATCAAAAAGCAGAGCATATGCAAGAATTTGGTCAATGCCAAAAATCTTTCAAGAGGCGTTAAGTATTGAACCGGCATATGTAATTGAAGTTTTATCAAAGTATTTTGACAAATTAAATGACGATGATAAAAAAAGAGTCTTAATTCATGAGCTTCTACATATCCCTAAAAACTTTTCCGGGGCACTTCTTTCCCACAGAGGAAGAAACAGACATTTGGAAAAAAATGCTAAAGATTTATTCAAGGAATATAAGAAAGCAACTAGCCACTAGTCGCTAGGAACTAGTAGCTGATTTATTATGATTACTATAATTCATGGCGATGATACAAGCGCTTCAAGAAATTTTTTTATAGACAAAAAAGACAAATCTTCTGCTCCTGTAATCGATGAAAAATTAACACTCCTTGATATTAAGCAACAAGGTTCAAGTGGTGGGCTTTTTGAAAAACCCGAAGCGCTTTTTGTTGAAGGATTTATCACAAATTCAAAACCAGGCAAAAATTTAGATGAGATAGCTTTCTACCTTAAGAAAAATTCTAAAGAAATCGATATATATTTTTGGGAAAGAAAAGAACTAACTAAGAAGCAACTCTCCCAATTTGGTCCCGCTGTAACGGTTGAAACTTTCAAAATTCCAAAGAATACCTTTGGTTTTCTTGATGGTCTAAGGCCAGAAAGCGGAAAAAGGAATATCGAGTTTTTTCATGACGCACTTTCCGGCTCAAGTGAGGAACTTCTGTTCTTTATGCTGATTAGGCAATTTAGGCTTTTGCTTGCTGTTTCATCTGATTCGTCAATTGACGAAGTTAAAAGACTTGCTCCATGGCAAAAAAGCAAACTTGCTTCTCAAGCAAAATCATTTTCCGGCGAGCAGTTAATAAAGATTTATAAAAAACTAAACGACATTGACTTGGCACAAAAAACCGGTGGACTTACCATGCCACTTAGAGAAACCATTGACATTTTCCTCCTGGATATTTAAGATATTAAGTCTATGCCGGCTCTTAAAAAAACTATGTTCCGCGAATATGACCTCCGCGGACGGGAATCAAATGATGAGCTAAATGACACCTCTGTTTATTATTTAGGCCGCGGTTTTGGGGCTTTCCTCAAAAAAAGAAATCTTATGGAAGCTGTTGTTGGGCATGATGCGAGAGGAACTTCCGAAAGTTTTCATGTGCAGATGATAAAAGGACTAACGCAGTCAGGTATTAATGTTATAGATATTGGAACTGTTACAACCCCTATGGGTTACTGGTCTCAATATTTCTTAAAGGTCAAAGGACTAGTTGTTGTAACCGCCAGCCACAACCCCGTAGGATGGAATGGAGTTAAATTTGGAACTGATTTCTCATACACGCTTCTAACAGCGGAGCTTCAGGAACTATATAAGATTATTGAAGATGAAAATTTTGTTGACGGTAACGGAACAGTCAGAAAACAGGACATAAGCGAAGAATATATTAAAGATTTACTTTCAAAAGCAAATATAACTAAGAAATTTAAGATCCTGGTAAATACCGGCAACGGAACAGCTGGGCTTTATGCTCCGAAGCTTCTAAGAGGTGCTGGATGTGAAGTTGTTGAACACTTTACAAACGTTGATCCTCTCTATCCTAATTACACTCCAAATCCTGACGGAACTGCAATGATGGAAGATACAGGCAAGCAAACTGTTGTCAATAAGTGCGACTTTGGATTTGCCTTTGACGGCGATGGAGACAGACTTGGACTTGTTGATGAAAAAGGAAACACTATTTGGCCGGATAGATATATCATTCTACTTTCAAGATTGGTTCTTTCAAAACATCCAGGAGCAAAGATTATTTTTGACGTTAAAGTTTCTGAAGCTCTCCCCGAAGACATAAAAGCTCACGGTGGCATTCCTATAATGTGGAAGACTGGTCATTCATATATAAAGTCAAAGCTAGCAGAAGAAAAAGCAGCGATGGCAGGAGAAATGAGCGGGCATATATTCTTTGTGGATGACTTCTATGGTTTTGACGATTCATTCTTTGCAGGTCTTAAGCTACTTGAATATCTTTCAACTCAAGACAAACCACTGTCTGAAATAATTGCCACTACACCATATTATGTTTCTACTCCCACGATTCAAGTAACAACGACGGATGAGGATAAATATAATATAGTAGATAGTCTCACAAAAGAATTTAAGGACGAAGGATATAGAGTTGTCGATATTAATGGCGCGAGAGTTTATACTGATGATGGGTGGGGACTGGTTAGAGCTTCTTCCAATACTCCAACATTGGTTTTGCGTTTTGAATCAAAAACTCAAGAAGGACTGGATAAAATTCAAAAAATCTTTAAAGAAAAACTTAATAGATTTGATAAAGTAAGTAAAGATTGGGATTCAACAGGTCACTAATATGAATGAGGATATAAAAAAGATAGACAAGTCAGGCTTTAGACAATTTATTTTGGATGTGCCAAAAGGTTTTGAGATAGGAATGACTCTTGCCAAGGGCGTTAAAGTAGAAGGAAGCTTTACGAGCGTGACTGTTTCCGGAATGGGAGGATCTGCTCTGCCTGCAAATCTATTGAGAGTCTACTGTAATAGTCTTTTTTCTAAAAACCCTCAATACAAGCATTTTGAAATTTACGTAAATAGATATTATTCACTTCCTCCAGAGAGCTATGCCACAAGCACTTTAAATCTTATTGCATCCTATTCAGGAAATACGGAAGAAACCCTCAGCTCTCTTGAGGAAGCTCACAGCAAGAATCTTCCTTTTATTGGCCTTTCGGCAGGTGGCAAACTAGAAGAATTATGCAAGCAATATGGCGCCCCCCACATAAAACTTCCTATTCCCCACCCTGATTTCCAGCCAAGAATGGGAACGGGATATTTTTTTGGAGCAATGTTTCAGCTTCTGGTTAATCATAAACTAATGCCTGACACAACTTCCGAGCTTTTGTCTCTGGCTGCAAAATTAGAATCCAGCATGAGTACCTTTGAAGAAAAAGGCAAAGTACTTGCAAAAAAAATGAAAGGCAAAACTATGGTTATATATTCATCACCCAAATTTAAGCCTGTTGCTATGGTATGGAAAATTAAAATTAATGAAAACGCAAAAACTCCTGCCTTCTGGAACTTTTTACCTGAGATGGACCACAATGAAATGGTTGGATTTACAAATCCACAAGCCAAGTTTTTTATAATAATGCTTAGGGACAATGACGATGACCCCCGAAATATCAGACGCTATGAAGCAACGGCCAAGCTACTTTCTCAAAAAGGCGTAAATGTAGAAATTATAGACATGGAAGACGGAGATGTTTTTTATAAAATGTTTGCAAGCATTGCAATTGCAGACTGGGCCTCATATTATTTAGCGCTTGAATATAAGCAAGACCCAACTCCTGTTGACATGGTTGAAGACCTCAAAAAAATCCTCGCCTCATAAACTACTTGAGCTAATTGCATACCTATGATAAAATCCATCCTTATATTTATATGAACGAAAGATTTCAACATGTAGATCAGCATTTTGCTTTAAGACCTAATTCTAAAATGCAGGAAGTATTAATGGATCCTCAAGCTGAAGGTCCAGCTAATCATTATTATATGATTAGAGGAGGAAAAGACCAAACAAATATCACTGTCTTGGAACCAGGAACCGTAGGAGGAGAATATATAAAAACATATGGCCATTATCATATTGGGCAACTTGACGAAACTTATAAATTTCTCTCCGGAGAAGGAGTAGTTCTTTTACAAAAACTAGCAAGTGATGAAAAAGGGAATATGATTCCTGATATGGTTGAAGAATTCAAAGCCATTGAGGTTGGAGCTGGACACGAGCCTCTATTCATCCCAGCAAGCTATGGGCATTTGATAATAAATACCGGATCAACATATTTTACAACTGCAGATGATAGCCCTGTGGATTTTGAGGAAAGAGATCCTGTAAGTCTACCGGGACATGCAAATTATGAACTAGTACAGCGAATGCGTGGTTTTGCGTTTTACCTCGTAGAACATGAAGGAAAACCTGCGCTTAAAATAAACGTCATGTACAAAGATGTTAGAAATGCTGAATTTGGAAATCTTCCTGTCATCTCCTAGGGCTAAACACTTGATAAATATTGATAAGAATTCCATAATGGATTAAGAATGCAGAGATTGGTTGTAGATATTAAGAATGCAGATGAGGATAAATTGCTACATGGGGAAAAAGGAGCTGAGCTTGCATCTATTAGTTCTTTAGGAATAAATATTCCGCAAGGTTTTATCATCACAACGGAAGCGTATTTTGAATTCATAGAACAAAACAATTTAAGGCAAAAATTAAATCACCTTATAAACGCGGGGGCGGAAAAGAAAGCAAAAAAGTTAATCTTGGAGTCCGTCATTCCGAAGAACGTGTTTAATGAAATTTTTAAAGCATATAGGGGCTTAGGGAAATTATTTGAAGACGAATTTGTAACCTTAAACCCTTCCATAACAGATACAAATGACTACTTTAAGTACTCGCCCATTAAGATAAAAGGGGAGGCGGTACTTCTACAATCTGTAAAAGAATTTTGGGCAAGCTATTTCGATGAAGAAAACTTTCTGCACAGACAAAGCAGGAATATGAGCCATTTTAGAACCGGAATTGCAATTCTTATTCAGAAAGATTTAAAATCTGACAAAACTGGGAGCATTACCGCAGACAAGGGTATTCAAATCGTATCAAAAAACAAAATTAATGAAAAAGAAAGCTTTCAACTTTTAGACATTGGACAAAAAATTGCAAGCCTTCATTACTTTTCAAAGAAAATAAATTGGATCATCGCAAATGGGAAGATATATGTAACCGACATTGGCCCCTCGCATTACGGCGTATCGAAAGTAGCTATGCCTGAAGCGATTCTAAGGTCGGACCCTCTTCAAGACGAACACAAAGAAAACAAATCAATTGGCGGAATAGCAACTGGGGTTGCAAAGATTATTGACAACAAAAAAGATATCTTAAGTATTAAAAACGGGGATGTGGTCATTATTTCAAGCTTAAAAGATTATGATCAGTTAAAATCTTTAAAACGTGCCAAGGCTGTTGTTGTAAATAGCGATATTGAAAACCAGCATATTAAAATGGTTCTTTCACAAATGGGCTTTCCTGTTGTAATGGGAATTTATGACAAATCTTTTAGAAACGGCATGATTGTGACGGTTGATGCCAGAAAGGGAAAAGTTTACCAAGGAGAATTTAAAAACTAAATTAAAAACTTCCTAACTACTCCTACTACCTTCCCCTGGATAGCAAGGGAAGTCGGATAAATTGGCTCCATTGCGGAATTTGCGGGCTTTAGCACTACTCTGCCGTTTTCATTATAAAACTTCTTAAGAGTGGCCAGATTGTCATCTACAATAGCTACAACAATATCTCCATTGACTGCCTCTGTAACTTTTTCTATAACCACATAATCTCCATCTAAAATTGCGTCCTCAATAAGAGAGCTGCCTTTTACCTGTAAAACATAAGCAGTGTGTTTACCTGAAATCATTGAGGCAGATATTGGAAAGGATGCATTTGGATCTGTGTGAGGCTCTAAAGGCTTTCCTGCTGCAATAAAACCCATAAGCGGAAGATCAACGGATGGTCTACTATTTAAATGAGCAAAAGTTTTTTCTTCAATAATTTTTAAAACTCTGGTATTTCCATCAACTTTTTGAATATAGCCTTTATCAACCAAAGATTTAATTAGAGCATGGATTGTAGACTTTGCTTTGTGCCCCGTAGCGTCCGCGATTTCCTGAAGAATAGGTGAATAACCATATTGTCTTTGGAATTGTGAAAGGTATTCTAAAACTTCCCTTTCCTTCCTGTATAAAACTCCAGCCATAATAAATTTATACGAAAAATTCGGTAACTTTGTCAAGATGACAAACAACATCAGAAGATAGCAACTAGTCGCTAGTGGCTAGTAGCTAAATTTGTGGTAAAATATGTGCATGAAATTTGAACTTGTATCCCCTTTTAAACCAACAGGAGACCAACCACAGGCAATAGCAAAATTAATTGAAAATTACAATAACAATTATAAGCATCAGGTTCTTTTAGGCGTTACGGGAAGTGGAAAAACTTTTACCATGGCAAATATGATTGCGCAAATCCAAAAACCAACTTTAGTTATCTCTCACAACAAAACCCTTGCAGGGCAGCTTTATCAGGAATTCAAAGAATTTTTTCCAAACAACGCTGTTTCCTATTTTGTTTCTTATTATGATTATTACCAACCGGAAGCCTACATTGTTCACTCTGATACATACATAGAAAAAGAAGTTGAAATAAACGAAGAAATAGACAAACTCAGACTTATGGCGACTATGAATTTGATGACTAGAAAAGATGTAATTGTTGTTGCGTCAGTTTCTTGCATTTATAATTTGGGCTCACCTACCGAATATGGAAAATTTGTCCTTGAACTTAAAAGAGGAATCAAGTCAACGCTAAGAGAGCTACAGCTTAAACTTGTAGACTTGCAGTATGCCAGAAATGACTATGCTTTTCAAAGAGGAACTTTTCGTTTGCGGGGAAACAATATCGATTTACTTCCTTCTTACTCGGACTTAGGAATAAAAATAGAAACTAGTGGAAATGAGATAACTTCCATTTATGAATTTGATCCATTGACAGGCGAGAAACTAAAAACTCTAGATAGTACAGTTATCTACCCTACAAAACATTATATGACAGATCCTGCAATCTACGAAAGTGTATTTGGGCAAATAAGAAGGGATTTAACTATTCGTGAGGAAGAACTCCGAAAAGCAAATAAACTAATCGAAGCTCAGAGACTTAATAAAAAAGTTAATTATGACTTAGATATGATTAGGGAAGTAGGTTACGTTAACGGAATAGAAAATTATTCCAGATATTTTGACGGAAGAAAACCGGGAGACCCGCCTTTTTCTCTTATTGATCATTTTGAAAATGCAGATAAAGACTGGCTTTGTGTAATCGACGAATCTCATATAACATTGCCTCAAATAAGAGGAATGTACAACGGTGACCGGGCAAGAAAAGAGACTCTTATTGATTATGGCTTCAGGCTTCCCTCAGCTTATGACAACAGACCTCTAAGATACGACGAATTTATGCAAAAAATTCATAAAACCGTCTATGTAAGCGCAACACCTGATGAGTACGAACTTTCTCTGGCAAGTGAAAAAGAAGGTGCGGTCGTAGAACAGCTTATTAGGCCAACAGGACTAGTTGACCCTAAAGTCACTATAAAACCTACGCTAGGACAAATAGATGACTTAATTAAGGAGATTGAGAGGAGGTCTAAAAAAGGAGAAAGAACTCTTGTTACAACTCTCACAAAAAGAATGTCCGAAGATTTAACTACGTATCTTTCCGAAAAAGGGATAAAAGTAGTTTATTTGCATTCAGATATTCAAACGCTAGACAGACAAGACATTCTGGATCAGTTAAGACGGGGCGATCACGATGTTATTGTTGGAATCAACCTATTGCGTGAAGGTCTTGATCTTCCCGAGGTTTCATTGGTAGCAATTTTGGATGCGGATAAGGAAGGCTTCCTAAGGAGCAAGACGTCGCTTATTCAAACAATGGGAAGAGCTGCAAGAAATATGGACGGAGAAGTAATTATGTACGCGGATTCTGAAACCGGCTCAATGAAAGCTGCAATTGAAGAAGTTACCAGAAGAAGAAAAGTCCAAATTGCCTACAACAAAAAACACGGAATAACTCCCCAAACAATTATAAAATCTATCCGCGCAAGAATGGTTGAGCGGGAAAAAGAGGAAAAGTTGAGCATAGATTTTCTGCTGGAAATGGGAAATAAAGATGTACTACTTCCTGATGAAAAAGAAGCAGTAATAAAAAAACTTTCAGGTGAAATGAGAGCCGCTGCAAAAGATTTAGACTTTGAAACCGCAACTTTACTGCGAGATCGCATCCGCATACTTAAGGCAAGTTA
>CALRGR010000016.1 GCA_943357985.1 Candidatus Levybacteria bacterium GW2011_GWA1_37_16
ACTTATTACAAATTACAAATGGCAAGATAAAGGAGAAATGAAGCAAGAAATCCGATTTTATCCTTTCATACCAAAGATAAGCCTTAAAAAAAGAAAGCTGCCCGAAACTGCAAGAAGAGCAAATTACTGGATGTTTAACTATATTGGCTTGGACACTTTGCCATTTTTCGTTTTATATAAAAAATAATTTGACTTCTTAGCTAAAGTTTTTGTTTATAGGACTTTTTTGAGAAACTGACCGGTGTAGGAGGCTTTATTAGCTGCGATATCCTCAGGAGTACCCATTGCAACTATCTCCCCGCCTTCTTCTCCACCATCAGGCCCTAAATCTATAATATAGTCTGCATTCTTAATAACATCAAGGTTATGCTCTATAACAATAACAGTATTTCCTATATTTACCAATTTTCTCAGAACGTGAAGAAGTTTTTCTAAATCGGCAAAATGGAGTCCGGTTGTTGGTTCATCTAGAAGATAAAGGGCATTTGCGCCCCTTTTTGAAAGTTCCGTAGCGAGCTTTACTCTTTGAGCTTCTCCGCCGGAGAGAGTTGGTGCCGGTTGTCCTATTTTTATATAAGAAAGACCTACATCATTCAGTGTTTGAAGTTTGTGAGAAAGTCCGGGAACGGAAACAAAAAAATCTAAAGCTTCCTTAGCGCTCATACTTAAAACATCAGCAATAGTCTTGCCATTGTATAAAACTTCCAAAGCTTCGCTATTGTATTGCAGCCCACGACAGACTTCGCAAGTAACATAAACATCAGGCAAAAATTGCATCTCTATCTTAATTTGTCCTTCTCCCTGGCATGCTTCACAACGCCCTCCTTTTACATTGAAAGAAAATCTTCCGGCATTATATCCTTTTAACTTTGCATCTTTAGTTTTTGCAAAAAGCTCCCTAATATAGGTAAAACATCCGGTATATGTGACAGCGTTACTTCTTGGCGTTCTTCCTATTGGAGATTGATCTATCAAGAAGATATTTTTAATATTTTCATGTCCTTCAATGTTCTTAAACTCTCCGGGTTTTTCTCTGTGATATGGATTTTTAAGCTGCATCATTGCATGGTACAAAATGTCATTAATTAAAGTGGACTTCCCACTTCCGGACACGCCTGTTACAACTATCAATTTGTTAAGGGGAAAAGAAACTGTAATATTTTTTAAATTGTGCTGCCTAGCGCCAATTATTGTTAATTTGTCATTCCCCTGTCTAATTACTGCGTCTTTTTCCACTCTTATTTTCTTTGTTCCTGATAAGTATGCTCCAGTTGGTGAATTTTTGTTATTTTTTATTTCTTCTATTGTGCCCTTGGCAACAATTTCTCCTCCATAAGCACCGGCTGCAGGTCCAAAATCAACTATCATATCTGCTGCTTCCATTGTTTCCTGGTCATGCTCAACAACCAAGACTGTGTTACCCAGCTCTTTGAGTTTTTGCAGCGTGTCTATTAATTTCTTATTATCCTTTTGATGAAGTCCAATTGAAGGTTCGTCTAAAACATAAAGAACTCCTGTTAAGCCGCTTCCAATTTGTGATGCTAGTCTAATTCTTTGAGCTTCTCCGCCGGAAAGTGTCCCTGCCCCTCTTGAAATTGTCAAATAATTAAGTCCAACATCCATCAAAAATGTTAATCTCTGTTTTATTTCTTTAAGAATAATACTTCCTATTTCTTGCTCTCTTGAAGAAATTTTTAAGTTTAAGTTTTCAATAAAGATTATCGAATCATTTATAGACATGTCTGATACATCAACGATTGATTTTCCGCCAACCGTTACAGACAATGCTTCTTTTTTAAGTCTAGATCCATAACACTTAGGACATTTTTCAAGCCTCATAAATTTCTCAAGCTGAGATTTAAGGAATACAGACTCGCTTTCAGCATATCTTCTCTTTATTTCTCCTAAAAGCCCTTTAAACGGCTCGTAAATAACCGTATCTCTTCCCCATCTATTTTCTCCTTTGACTTTGTATTCTTTTTCTCCTGTACCATCTATTAAGATATCCAGCTTTTCTTTGGAAACCCCGGTTAATCTTGTATTTAATGGAACATCATTTTCACCGCAAAATTTCTTAAAAGTCCTGGTGAACCATGTGTCATGAGAAAGTAAATTTGAAAATGGAAGAACTGCTCCTTCAAGAATTGTTAAATTTTTATTTATAATTAACTCTCTGTCAACATCCATAATATTTCCCAATCCATTACACTCAGGACACGCTCCATGGGGAGTATTAAAAGAAAATAACCTTGGTTCAACTTCTTTTATAGATATTCCACAAACAGGACAGGCAAGTTTTTCGGAAAAAAACTTATCTTCCATTCTTTTTGGCTTTTCCGGAATAGCAAAGCCTGTATCTTTAATGACAGAGATTATCATCTCACCATCTGCCAATCTTAGAGCTTGCTCAATCCCGGATGAAATTCTATTTTTGTCTGTATCTTTTGAAAGAATCAACTGATCAATTACAGCCTCAATTGTGTGCTTATTAGTCTTTATGAGAACAAAATTTTCGTCCAACTCATATATCTGCCCATCTATTCTCACTTTTGAATAGCCTCTTTTTTTGAAATCTACAAAAAGCTGAGAATATTCGCCTTTTCTATCTTTAACAACTGGTGAAAGAATAAGAAGTTTAAGTCTTGAGGAGTTGTTCGGAAGCATTTCTAAAACTGTTTTGGCTATTTGCTCATTTGTCTGTCTTGTAATCTCCCGTCCACAATTTGGGCAATGTGGATGACCAAGCCGTGCCCATAAAAGCCTCATATAATCATAAATTTCAGTAACAGTTCCAACTGTACTTCTTGGATTTCTTGAGGTCGATTTTTGATCTATTGAAATTGCAGGGGACAGCCCTTCTATTAAATCAACGTCCGGCTTTCTCATAATGCCCAAGAACTGCCTTGCGTAAGAAGAAAGGCTTTCTACGTAGCGTCTCTGACCTTCTGCGTATATCGTATCAAATGCAAGCGAGCTTTTACCGCTTCCCGAAAGTCCAGTGAAAACAACAAGTTTGTTTTTGGGAATTTCAAGGTCAATATTTTTTAAATTGTGTTCCCGTGCGCCTTTGATAATAATTTTATCTGTCATATGTAAAACCTTGTGCCTGTCTCGCCGTAGCTTTAGCGAAGGCGGAGAACTTACCATTTTAGCACGTTTGAGGGTAATTAAAAAGACAGCTAGTTTAAAATTCCTTTAAGCTCTTGCGAAAGATTATACCTGAAGTTACCAATCGTAGAGTCTGAGACATATTTCCCATATGCTTTTCTCAAATCTCCCCCGTTCGAGTTTATCAAATCGGCAAAAATCCTAGTCCCGGTTGCTATTTCTTGTGGGTCATGCCAGTATCTAATGCCTTTTATATTCTGAAGGTGGTTAAGTCCTTTTCCGTGAAAAGACGAAAAAACATAGTCATCACCAAAAAATTCTAAAGATCTTTGCATGGCGCCATAGTGACCTGGATTCTCATCTGACTTGCTCCTGGATGCTATGGTTTCCTCTACGTGATGAACCCAGATGTCTACCCAATTAAGCCCATAAGCATCTGCGACTGTTTTATATATAGGATAATAAATATTTAAATCTTCTATTAAATTTTCCGTAGATAATCCTCTTTCAAACTTAGCAGCAATATTTGGGTTTATTATAATTTTTTCAATAATGTTTTGAAATGCTTCCTGCGGCTTTTTATACTCAAGATTTGTCTGACCGATTAGTTGAGACTCTGGTAGCTGTTTCTCTCCGATAACTATTTCCGGATTTTTTTCTTCCGACAAGGAAAGTCTTCCAAATACAGCACGCATCCCAAAGGCCGTAGAAAATACAGCTATGCCTGTTAAAAATTCTCTCCGTGAGTGTTGTTGTATTTCCATAATTACAAAAAACCTACCGTTTCCGGTAGGACTTAGATATTATAGGCTATTTCTAGCTCGAATGCAACAAAAGAACCCCGCCAAGTGGCGGGGTTCAGAAAGACTACTCAAAGAAAATTACTTAAGCCTATTTCTTAAAGCTTCAAGTGCATCTTTGGCTTGTCCTTGTCCTCCTAGACCAAAAGCTATTCCTCCGGCTACTGCCATCATGGCAACAAATCCCGTGAAAAGAATTCTAATAAGATCCGTTGCTACTCCAAGCTGACTTAAAACTGCCAATACTACAAAAACTTGAACAGCAATTTTAACAACCGTTGCCACTGCAGCGGATGCCTCAGAAGAAACTCCTTTGGCAGATGCCAAAATTACGTCATGCGAAAGTTTTGCAAACACAAAACCTACTATCGCAATGATTGCCGCAATAAAAACGTTTGGAAGATATAGCAAAAACTCATTAAGAACAGTTACTACTCTTGAAAGTCCCCAAACGTCAACTGTAGGAATCAAGAATACTATTATTACAAACCATCTGACGATTTCCGCCAAAATGTTTGTCCAAGTAAATTCTTCTTTTGCTTCAGGAACTCCATATTTTCTCAAAAGTGATTCAACTTTCAAAACTTTGAAAAGTTCCAGAACCGCCTGTTTTAATATGGAAGCAATTAAAACACCGATGAGAAGAACAATTGCCCCTGCAAAAAATCTTGGAATAAACACCGTAACTGCAACTAACGCGTTGCTTAAGGATAGGGTGAGAGCGCTACTTATATCTGTCATTTAATTCACCTCCTTTCTAAAAAAGCTTGCTGAGACGAAAATTGCAATAGAAAGATATATGGATTTTCAACAAGAGGATGTTTTCCAAGCAGTTTTATACTGACTGAGAAAAGCATATTTCACAGACAGTGTATGAAGTTCCTCTATTCTTGTCAAGTGCCAGCCTTGTTGCTATAATAAAGCCTTGCGGGCTGGTAGCTCAGCGGTAGAGCAGGAGCCTTTTAAGCTCTTGGTCGTGGGTCCGAATCCCACCCAGCTCACCCATTCGACTCGCTTGGCTCGCTCAGGGCAAGCACAATGGCGCCATCGTCTAGCGGTTAGGACACAAGGTTTTCATCCTTGTAATCATGGGTTCGAATCCCATTGGCGTCACATTTTTAAGAGATATAGTAGCCTCGGGAGAATAACATCAGCAAAAGAAATAAAAGAATACTTCCGACAACTACGTAAACGATTTTAACTGTTCTGTTCTTAACCAGAGCAAGAGTTATAAATATTGGAAATAGTGGCGCCACATATCTTGGAAGGGCTGTGAAAGTTCCGGTTGAAACAGGAACTATAAAGCATAAAACGGCGAACAATATATAAGAGGGTCGGATCCTCTTCTTAATAGCAATGTACAAGAGTGTTAAAGTGAAAACAAACGCGCCAATTTCCAAAAGAGCAATCCACCATTCATATTGCATTGGCGAGACCGTAATAAATATTTTGATATATCTATAAATTGTCTGTGGGAAAAAGACAATTGATGATACGGCTCTCTCATTAAGAAGTTTTCCCTGCGCCTCTACAAAATAAAAGTAACTTCCCCATTTAGAATAGTTATATATCATGTAGGCAAGCAGTCCAACAGGAGAAATAAATATCGACAAGAGATTCAGTATTGTTTTACGACTGAACGCAAATGAACGTTTATTCTGAATATAGAATTCATACATAAGTACCGGAAAAATAGCTATTCCGACAATCCTTGTTGCAGAAAGTAAGCCGCCAAATATTCCTACAAGAAGCCAATTTTGTTTTCTGGCAAAATAAAAAGAAAGAAGTGTCAAGAGAAGAAATAAGCTCTCAGAATAAATTGATACAAAGAAGAATGACGTTGGAAAAAGAAGCAAGAATAAAATGCTTTGCATTGCTATGTTATCTTTGTAATCGAGCTTAAGAATCTTGTAAAAAACAAAAAGAGCAAGAACAAAATAAATATTAGAAAGTAATAGTCCTGTAAAAAATTGAAGTGGAGCAAAATAGGAGATATTGCCAAAAAGAGACGACACGAAATGTATGGACATGGGAAAAAGAGGAAAGAATCCTGCATTTACCGTATATCCGCTGCTTGTAA
>CALRGR010000017.1 GCA_943357985.1 Candidatus Levybacteria bacterium GW2011_GWA1_37_16
CACCACGCGCTCCGCGCGTGCGAAGTGGGTTCGCGCAAAGGCTAATACATCACCGCCCACATCTTCTTGAACCCGATTCAATCGGGGTTGACTAAGAATTTTGTTTGCTATAAAGTTAAATTATGCCCACAGAAGAAGAAAAGTTTTTACCTAAAGAACCACTTGACCTGCCTGCCTCGCCGACCCAAGGCGGGTCAACAGAGCCTCAACCAGAGGCAAGCTATAGTCATCAAGTAAGAACTCTACTTTCCTGGTCCGCTCCCGGAAGACCTTTTCATAAAAAAAGTAAAGAATATTACCTAACAAGCATGCTAATTGCTCTTTTTGTTGAAGTAATCCTATTCCTTTTCTCCCAATATCTTCTTATGCTTGTGGTCTTGTCTTTAATTTTTGTCTCATTTGCGCTTGCATCTGTACCACCAAGATATTTTCATTACCGGCTAAGCACAGAGGGAATAACTATTGAAGACCATTTCTATCTTTGGCAGGAGCTTTACGATTTTTATTTTAAAAGAAGAGGAAACTCGGAAGTACTACACATCAGAACCCACGCCTTTATTCCAGGCGAACTTACGATTACACTTGGAGATATGGATAAAGAACATGTAAAATCGGTTCTTTTGCCTTACCTTCCCTACAGAGAAGTTATAAAGCCAACTTTTATGGAAAAGTCAGGCGATTGGCTTGGCAGGAATTTTCCTCTGGAAAAATGAATTATCTAGTCTGGCATTTTTATATAGCCCCAAAGTTTATCCTAAAGCTCATCTACAACTACATATACTTTATAGGACATTTATTTTCCGTAAAAATTCTGCTTAAAACCTTATTCTCTCCGTGGAGAAGAGAAATAGCAAAAAAGGAGAAGCCGGGATTTAGCCCTACAGACATTTTAAGCGTCATTTCGTTTAATGTAATCTCCCGAGCAATTGGATTTATCGTGCGTGTTGGGACCCTTCTTTCCGCATTGCTGTTTTTTCTGCTAGTGATTATTTTTGGCTCTACGTTTTTTGCTTACTGGTTCCTTGTTCCAATTCTTTCTCTTCCTGTATTTTTCTTAACGCAAGAGAGAAACGACAAAAATAAAAGAAATAAATTCATAGTTTCCCACTTAGAAGACGCAACGGAAGAAAAAAATGCAGTAGCGGCTGGCAATTGGTATGAAAAAGAAAAGCTTGCAGAAAAAAAGAAAAGAGATTTTTGGACCAGAGAAAATCTTCTATCCATTCCCGGAATTGGAAAAAATTGGGCTTATGGATACACTCTAACACTTACTAAATTAACAACAGATCTTACCACCTCTAATTTTCCTCTAGAAGACTTAATTGGCAGAGAAAAAGAAATAGATATTCTGCAAAGAATACTTAGTAAAGAAGAAAATCCCAATGTTTTGCTAACAGGAGAACCGGGCGTTGGAAAAAAATCGTTAGTAATTGGACTTGCAAAGCTTATCTTAAGCGGAAAATCCTTAGAATCCCTGCTCTACAAACGGGTATTGATGCTTGATTTAGACCTTTTACTAGCTAAAACACAAGCAGAAACTCAGCAGAATTTAATCGCAGTTTTAGAAGAAGCTAAGGCGGCAGGAAACATTATTCTGGTTATCCCTTCTTTTGACCAGTTCATCACAAATGACCCAGGGCACATTAATTTAACGGAAGTATTCTCTGGACACCTAACTACCAATCAAATACAAATAATTGGGCTTATGGATCCTTATTCTTACCAGAAATATGTTTTGTCAAACCAAACACTGGGCAATCTTTTTGAGAAAATTGATGTTGCCGAGATTTCAAAAGACAATACCATAACTATCCTTGAAAATAAATCTTCCCAGTTGGAAAAGAAATATAAAATAATAGCAACGTATGAATCTTTATTAGAAATCGTAAAACAAGCGCAAGATTTAATCGCAGATTCTCCATTGCCTCAAAAAGCAATAGATATACTTGAGGAAACATTTGCATATGTCAAGACAAAAGGGCAAAAAAGGATCACGACATTAGATGTAGATGAAATTTTATCTGAAAAAACAAAGCTTCCATTAGGGCAGTTAAAAACAAAAGAAAAAGAAATTCTTAAAAACCTTGAAGAATTTCTCCATAAAAGAGTAATTGGCCAAGATAATGCAATTGTTAAAGTATCACAGGCTCTAAGAAGGAAACGTACCGGGGTTGAAATTAAAAGTTCTACTATAGGAGCCTTTCTATTTTTAGGCTCAACGGGAGTTGGGAAGACCGAAACTGCAAAAGCATTAGCAGAAGCTTATTTTGGAAATGAAACAAAAATGATAAGGCTTGATATGTCTCAGTTTCAAGCTGAAACAGACGTAGAAAAGCTCATTGGAGGAAATGATAATCCCGGAATCTTAACATCAAACATTAGACAAAATCCTTTTACTGTTCTTCTTTTAGATGAGTTTGAAAAAGCAAATCCCAAGATACTAAATCTCTTTCTCTCGGTTTTTGATGAAGGATACATAACAGACGGGAAAGGTAAAAAAGTGAGCTTCAAAAACGCAATTATTATTGCAACAAGCAACGCGGGAAGTGAATTTATAAGAGAAAAGCTAAACAGCAATGACTACTCCACGCTAGATAAACAGCTTATCGAATATTTACTTTCAAATAAAGTATTTAGCCCCGAGCTAATAAATAGATTTGACGCAGTTATTTTCTATAAACCACTGAGCAAAGAGGAACTTGAACAAATTGCCCGATTAATACTCACTCGATTAAATAAAAAGCTAGGAGAAGAACAGGGAATAAGCGTTGTTGTAAATGAGCAGACAATAGCAAAACTAGTTGACAAAGGGTACGACCCAACACTGGGAGCAAGAAATCTTCAAAGAACAATCCAAGAGGAAGTAGAAAACAAGATCGCCAGTGGAATTCTTGACGGAAGTATTAAAAAAGGCTCCCAAGTTGAAATTAACCTCTAAAGTTGTTATTTTTAATTTGTAAACGGGCACTATTTAAGCTAAAATGAGGGCTGACTAGTGCTCGTAGTTCAATGGATAGAACACCTGGTTGCGGTCCAGGCGGTTGGAGGTTCGAATCCTCTCGGGCACACCCAAGCGCATTTTATTTGAGGAGAGGTCGCATAGTTGGTCTAGTGCAGTGGTTTTGTCCGCCAAAGGCGGATCAGCCTTGGGCTGAAAAACATGTATTACGTATACATATTAGAAAGTCAGAAATCCGAAAAGCTTTATAAGGGCTCTTGTAAAGACTTGAAGAAGAGAGTTGACAGACATAATAGCGGAAAAGTAAAATCAACAAAATTAAATAAACCATGGAAATTGATTTACTATGAAGCATTTGAAAATAAAACCGATGCTTTAAGAGAAGAAAAATTTCTAAAATCAGGCAAAGGAAGAGAAAGAATAAAATATTTATTAACAAGGAGGGTTGGCCGAGTGGTTTATGGCGCTGGTCTTGAAAACCAGTGAATGAAAGTTCGCACAGGTTCGAATCCTGTACCCTCCGCTAGTTGCCAAAATTATGGATATATACGAGGAGTCTGTCGCACTACATAAAAAACTAAAAGGTAAGCTTGAAATAAAAGCAAAGTTTGAGGTTAAGAACAGCCACGATCTTTCACTTGTTTACACTCCAGGCGTTGCGCAAGTTTCAAAAGATATTGCAAAAAATCCAGAGCTTGCATATGAACTTACGATTAAAGGGAACTCGGTTGCCATAGTTTCTGATGGCTCTGCAGTTTTGGGACTTGGAAATATTGGCCCTTATGCTGCAATTCCGGTTATGGAAGGAAAAGCCTTACTATTTAAACAGTATGCAGGAATTGACGCTTTTCCTATTACGGTTCACACTCAGAACTCTTTTGAAATAATAAACTTAGTCAAAAATATTTCTCCTGTTTTTGCAGGAATAAATCTTGAAGACATTTCTGCTCCCAGATGTTTTGAAATAGAAGAAGCTTTGCAAGATATTGGAATTCCTGTTTTCCATGATGACCAACACGGCACAGCAATAGTTTTGCTTGCGGCCCTTATCAACGCCACAAAAGTTGCAGGCAAAGATATGAGAA